>JAUIJU010000122.1 GCA_030431095.1 Gammaproteobacteria bacterium
TCACCTTGTACACGGGTTCGTTGGACATCTTGCTCTCGGGGCCTGTTTTCAGGGCCTGGTAATGGGCCTGTCTGGGCCAGTTCAGGGGGCGGCAATATTACTCACCCCGTGGTCAAATATCCAGCAGTCCACTGGGTTTGGGAGGGCGAAATAGGTATACTTCCCGCCCTTTTCGTCACAGTAACACACAACGTCCGGTGAGCAAGAAACTCTACATCAAGACCCACGGCTGCCAAATGAACGAGTACGATTCCTCGCGCATGCGCGACCTGCTGGCCGAAAGTCACGACCTGGTCCCGACGGAAAATCCGGAAGAGGCCGACGTACTTCTGCTAAATACCTGTTCCATAAGGGAAAAAGCGCAGGAAAAAGTGTTCCACCAACTCGGCCGCTGGAAGCAATTGAAGCAGAAGAACCCGGACCTGATCATCGGCGTGGGCGGCTGCGTGGCCAGCCAGGAAGGCGAGGAGATCGGCCGGCGCGCGCCCTACGTGGACCTCGTGTTCGGCCCCCAGACCCTGCACCGCCTGCCGGAAATGATGGCAAAGCGCGCCGGGCAGGCCGGCCCCGGCGGCACCATCGTGGTGGACGTCAGCTTCCCGGAAATCGAGAAATTCGACCGTCTGCCCGAACCCGAGGCCGAGGGCCCCACGGCCTTCGTCTCCATCATGGAGGGCTGCAGCAAGTACTGCACCTTCTGCGTGGTGCCCTACACCCGCGGCGAGGAGGTTTCCCGCCCGGTCGACGACGTCATTGCCGAGATCGCCCACCTCGCCCGGGGCGGCGTGCGCGAGGTCAACCTGCTGGGCCAGAACGTCAACGCCTACCGCGGCGAAAGCCACGAGGGAGAGATCGTCGACTTCGCCGAGTTACTGCACTACGTGGCGAAAATTCCGGGCATCGAGCGCATCCGCTACACCACCTCGCACCCGGTGGAGTTTTCCGACGCGCTGATCGACGCCTACGCCGACATCCCACAGCTGGTGGATCACCTGCACCTGCCGGTACAGAGCGGTTCCGACCGCATCCTGGCCGCCATGAAGCGCGGCCACACGGCGCTGGAGTACAAGTCGAAGATTCGCCGCCTGCGCAGGATCCGCCCGGACATCAGCATCTCATCGGACTTTATCGTCGGCTTCCCGGGCGAGACCGAGACGGATTTTGCCGCCACCATGAAACTCATCGACGATATCGGCTTCGACACCTCCTTCAGCTTCGTCTACAGCGCCCGCCCCGGCACGCCCGCGGCGGAACTGCCCGACGACACCGACGAGGACACGAAGAAGCAGCGCCTGGCGGCCCTGCAAAGCCGCATCGCGCAGCAGGCCGGCCAGATCAGCCGCCGCATGGTGGGCACCACCCAGCGCATTCTCGTGACCGGCGTGTCGAAGAAAGACCCCGGACAGTTGCAGGGACGTACGGAAAACAACCGCGCCGTCAATTTCCCCTGCACCGACCACGCTCTCATCGGCGATTTCGCCGACGTGGAAATCCGTGAAGCGCTGCCCAACTCCCTGCGCGGCGTACTCGCCGGCGCCGGTGACGCGGCGGCGAGCAGTTGACGTGCAGAGAGTTGACGCGTCAAATATGCGGTATATCCTTATCAACATGACCACGGCCCCCATGGGCGACAGGACACCTTGAACAGCGAACCTCCCCCGGGACCGTCGGCTGGCACCAGCCATCCGGCGCAAACGACAACCCAGCAAACCCTGACTCTCGAACCCAATGACGCGCGTCACCTGGCCATGCTCTGCGGCCATCTGGACAGTCACCTGCGCCAGATCGAGGAACGCCTTGGTGTGTCCATCGCCGCCCGCGGCAACCAGTTCCTGGTCAGCGGCCCGGCGGTCAACGTGGCCACCACCGAGCGGCTGCTGATCCACCTGTACGCGGAAGTCTGCCAGGGCGTCAGCCTGTCGCCCGAGTCGCTGCACCTGCAACTGCAGGAAGCGGGCCTGGAACACCTCGCCCAGAACAGCGGCGACGCCGACGTGCAGCCGCTGCAGGTGATACGCACCAAGCGCGGCTCGATAAAACCGCGCGGCAAGAACCAGCAGGGCTATGTGCGTGAGATCAAGGAAAACGACATCAATTTCGGCATCGGCCCCGCCGGCACCGGCAAGACCTACCTGGCCGTCGCCTGCGCCGTGGAAGCGCTGCTGGAAGATCGCGTGCGCCGCATCCTGCTGGTCAGGCCCGCGGTGGAAGCGGGTGAGAAACTCGGCTTCCTGCCCGGCGACCTGACGCAGAAAATCGATCCCTACCTCCGGCCGCTGTACGACGCCCTGTACGAAATGCTGGGCTTCGAGACGGTGAACAAGTACATCGAGCGCAACATCATCGAGGTGGCGCCGCTGGCCTTCATGCGCGGGCGCACGCTGAACAACGCCTTCATCATCCTGGACGAGGCGCAGAACACCACGCGCGAACAGATGAAAATGTTCCTCACGCGCATCGGCTTCGGCTCCACCGCCGTGATCACCGGGGATGCGACCCAGATCGACCTGCCCCGCGGCGCCCAGTCCGGCCTGACCCATGTCAGCAATATCCTGGAAGACGTGCAGGGCATCGGTTTTACCTGGTTCGGCAACAAGGACGTGGTGCGCCACCCGCTGGTGCAACGCATCGTCGAGGCCTACGACGCCGCCGAGGACAAGGCGACCCCGCTGGACAAGAGCCAGCGGTGAGCGTGCACGTGGACATCCAGCGTGCCAGCACCGAAACAGTTCCCGACGACGACGATTTGCGGGGCTGGATCGCCGCCGCCCTGGCCGCGCAACCCGACCGCGGCGATACGGAAATCAGCCTGCGCCTGGTCGACGCCGACGAGATGACCACGCTCAACCAGACCTATCGCGGCAAGGCGGGACCGACCAACGTGCTGTCTTTCCCGGCCGACCTCCCGGCGGACCTCGACCTGCCTTTTCTCGGCGACATCGTCATCTGCGCGCCGGTGGTGCGTGAAGAGGCCGCGCAACAGGCGAAGACCCTGGACGCCCACTGGGCCCACATGGCCGTGCACGGCACACTGCACCTGCTCGGCTACGACCATGAGAACGACGGGGAGGCGGCCGAGATGGAAGCCCTGGAAATC
>JAUIJU010000123.1 GCA_030431095.1 Gammaproteobacteria bacterium
GGCGGCCACAGCACGAAGTACCAGGGCCCGGTGTACACGCCGCAATCGGGCTGCACCACGAAGCGATAGGTCGTGCCCTGCTCCAGGAACACGCCCCCTCCGTTCACGGATGCCACCTGGTTGGCCGACGGGTTGTTGGGGTTGAAGCCACCCTCGTAGACCGACACCCAAAGGAACTGGTCGTCATAGCCACTCGTGGCCGAGAGGAAATAGATGCCGGTTTCGTCGAACTGCTGTGGGCCGGACACGTCAGCGTAGGTCGCCGGGCATGCCGGATCCGGATGCGCGGCAGCCAGTGGTTCATTGCCGCTCCAGGCGCCGGACCACCACGCGGGCGTGGCGACCGTCTGGGCGCCGGTCATCAGGCCGGGGCCGCTGACATGCTGTCCCCAGACACCGTTCAGGTCTGCGTCGAGCGCGCACCAGGGTTGCACCAGCAGGTAGTAGTCCGTGCCCGCTTCCAGCGCCACTGCGCCCACGTCGTCCACGGTCGCGACCAGGCCGGCTTGCGGACTGCCGGGGTTCGGCATGCCTGCGTACCAGTTCAGTACCGAGTCCTGGCTGAACGTGGTGCGGCCGGCGTCGCGAACCTGGTATTCGCCCGCCACGTCCACGACCAGGGGTCCGATCAACTGGTAGGCAAGGTCGCCCGCCGCCGCGCAGTCGGGCTGGTTGACCGGCGCTGCGGTCGCCTCGTCGCCCATGAACTTGCCTGATACGACCGCACTGGCGCCCAGTACCGGCCCTGCGCACAGCGCGGTAGCGGTCAGTACCGCCCACAGCACGGCGCGGTGCGTGGTGCGTTGCCGAGATGCGGGTCGGGCGAAAACGTGCAGGGTCATGGCGTCCGAACGGGGTCTGCTGCTGGAGGGAACATTCTAGCGAATGTGCTAGCCCAGCTTCAGCATCAATCCGGGTTCGGCGTCCTCCGGGGCATGGCGTGCGAAGCTGCGCGCCGAGACGCCGGCCGCGTGGACCGACTGCGGGTCTCCCGTGCGCAAGGGATGCCAGGCCGGCAGTTCACGGCCCTCGAACAGGCAGCGATAAGCGCAGGTGGTCGGCAGCCAGGCGAACGCCTCGGGCTGCTCCAGGCTCAGCACCAGGCAGTCACGAACGCGCTTGGCGCGGGCCGCATAGTCGCTGCAACGACAGCGATCGGTGTCCAGCAACGCGCAGGCCAGGTCGGTGTAGAACACTTCGCCGGTATCCTCGTCCTCGAGTTTCTGCAGGCAGCACAGGGCACAGCCGTCGCACAGGGACTCCCACTCCGCGGTGTTCATCTCGGCCAGGGTTTTGTGTTCCCAGAACGGGTGGCCCACGAACTGGTCCTGCTCAGCGTCGGGACAGGTCGGCGTAGAGGGTTCGGGTCATGCGTTCGGTCGTGATGAAATTCCAGCTGCGGCCGTCGAACTCGGCCAGCGGGTTTTCCTGCAGCACCTGTGCCTCGGTCTTACCCTCGTCCAGCAGAGCCTGGACCTTGTCACGCGCCGCCTTGAGCACGTCGAGGTCTTCCTGCAGGCCGGCGCGGTCGGTCAACTCGCCGTGTCCGGGGATGATCTTCGTGGCCTCGTCGGCCAGGGCGAGAATCGCCTCCTGCCCGGCGATATAGCCTGCGACACTACCGCCGTTCTCAAGGTCGATGTAAGGGAACAGGTTGTGGAAGGCCACGTCGCCGGTGTGGATGATGTTATCGGCGGGAAAGTACACGAAGGCGTCGCCGTCGGTGTGGGCGCTGGGTGCGTGGATGACACGTGCTTCGATGCCGTCGAGGTGAAACGTCACGCTATCGGCAAAGGTGACCACCGGAAGGCCGCCGGGCCCGCCGGCGGGTCCGGCGTCACTGAGCAGGCGCTTGCGGATGTTGTCGTGGGCGAATACCACTGTGCCGGTTCCGGCAAATGCCGCGTTCCCACCCACGTGGTCACCGTGCACGTGGGTGTTGATCAGGAAATCGACCGGTCGCCCGACCCGTTGGTTCACGTGCGTCAGCAGGGTAGGCGCCAGGGGCGTCATGCTGTCGTCGATCATGGCCACGTGCGTGTCGCCCACCAGCACCGCCATGTTACCGCCGCCAAATCCGCCGACGGCCTCCACCATGTGGATCCCGGGAGACAGCTCGGTGGAACGAAAACTCACTTCCGTCTCCTGGGCCTGGGTGGTCGGAACCGCCAGGGCGATGGCCAGTCCGGCGAGGGGGAACAAACGTCGGTTCATGGAAGGTCTCCTGTTGGCGCATCTCTGGCCGTGGGTGCCATGCGTTCGGATCATTGCGACAGGCCCTAGTGTACCCCCCGGTGCCGATTCGCTCAGCCGGCCTGGCGGGGAATATTGAAGAGCGCCATCCACACCGGGAAGCAGGCCGGTTCGGGAAAGCGACGTTCCAGCTCACGGGCGATCAGCAGCATGTCGCAGAAGATGTCCGCGCCGATCTGCAGGACGGGCGTTTTGCGATAGCCGCCGGTCAGCGCCGTCCGGTTTTTTTGTTGCGCCTTCCGATCAGGCCCACCCGCCCAGCTCTCGTCGCACCAGGGTCTCGAGCATGTCGATACACTCGGTGGAGTCGTTGAGGCAGGGCAAGTGGGCGAAGCGACCGCCACCGGCCTGCTGAAACTCCTCAGCCACCTCGCATGCGATTTCTTCCAGGGTTTCCAGGCAGTCGGAAACGAATCCCGGGTTGAACACGGCGATATCGCGAATTCCCGCTTCAGCCAGTTTCCGCACCGTGACGTCAGTGTACGGTTGCAACCATTCCTTGGGGCCGAAGCGGGACTGGAAAGTGGTCACCAGGCGGCCTTCCGGCCAGCCCATGCGCTCGTTGATGCACCGGGAAGTTTCCAGGCAATGGGACAGGTAAGGGTCGCCCTTGTCCACGCTTTCCGCGGGAATTCCGTGAAAACTCGCCAGGATCCTTTCCGGCTCGAAGTCCAGGGCCGCGAGGCTCCGTTGCAGGGAACGGGCCAGTGCCTCGATGTAGGCCGGGTCGTCGTAGAAAGGTGGCACGGTGCGAACCGCGGGCATCCAGCGCATGCTCGACAG
>JAUIJU010000124.1 GCA_030431095.1 Gammaproteobacteria bacterium
ATCCTGCCGGCGTTCGCCGCCGGCCTGGTGGACAAGCCGCGCACCTGGACCCGTTACGAACTCGAACTTCATTACCTGGACGCTTTCCACGCACCGGCCGGTGGCGCCAGCCTGAATGCGCCCGGCGTCGGCTTCGAACGACAGCTGCTGGCCCCGGGCGTTTTCCACGAACTCGGCGATGGCAGCATTTTTGGCGTGGAAGCCATCATGGCGCACCAGAGCTATGGCACCTCCCAACTGGGTCTTCACTCGGTGGACACGACGTTGTCGGGTCAAACACGGGTCGGTGGTTATCACCCCTATCAGGAGTCGTCCTATGGCACCGGCGTGCGGCTGAATGTGAGCAGCGCCCTGGCCAGTCGCGTGACCGTCGGCGCCGGCTTCCAGTCCCGTATCGACATGGAAGAGTTCGCTCACTACCGTGGCGTTTACGCCAATCCGGCGGACTTTGACATTCCGGCCCGCGCCAGCCTCGGTGTGGCCTTTCAGGCCAACGAGCATTCGAGCGTGAACCTGTCGGTGGAGCGCGTCATGTACAGCGAGGTCAGCGCGTTCCAGAGCCGCATGCTGCCCGACCGTTTCCTGTCCCGGCTGGGTGATTCGACCAGCCCGGAATTTACCTGGGACGACCTGACGGTCTACAAGCTTGGCTACACCTGGAGTAACAACAAGGATACCCAGTGGCGCGCCGAGGTCAGCTCCCGCGCCACCCCAGCGCCCACTTCACGCAGCCTGCAACAGGCGCTGGCCGACGAAGTGGCGGATCACGCCATGCTGGTGGGCTTCAGCCGCCGCACGGGCGAGTTCAGCCGCTTCAATCTCAATGCGGCATACGCCTCTTCCGACGCCGTGTTCGGTGGCAACGTACTCGGTGTGGCCAGCGAAGATCTCGGGCAGGACTTCGAACTCGAAGCAGTCTGGACCCTGGACTTCTGAGCGTCGCGCGCGTTCCCGGGCTCCGGGACCCCCTATCGTTTCCGCATGACGCCTTCGCCATAACACGAGGTTCCCCGTTGTGGATTTCCTGAAGGCCTGGTTCCGTCGTACCTTTTCCGATCCCCAGGTGGTCATTCTCGGCCTGTTGCTGCTGGCCGTGGTGCTGTTCTTCCTGGGGTTCGGTCGCATGTTGTGGCCGGTACTCGCCAGCATCGTCGTGGCCTACCTGCTCGAGGCGGCCGTGGCCCTGCTGCAGCGCCTGGGCCTCGGACGGACCCTGTCCGTGCTCATCGTGTTCCTGCTGTTCCTGGCGGCCCTCGCGTTCGTATTGTTCGGCGTGGCCCCGATCATTTCCCGCCAGTTGACCCAACTGGTCGCCAGTCTCCCGGAGTACGTCTCCCACGGGCAGGAATTGCTCGCGGAATTGCCGCGCAAGTACCCTCAGCTGATTTCCGAGGACCAGGTGGGCGTCGTCACCGACAACCTCAGCGCGGAACTGGCGCGTTGGGGGCAGCAGTTGCTGGGCTGGTCGCTGGCCTCGGTGGTGAACTTTGCCGGGCTGGTCATTCTGCTCGTACTGATCCCGGTGCTGGTGTACTTCTTCCTCATGGACAAGGACAAACTGATCGAGTGGTTCAAGGGATACCTGCCCCGCGAGCGTCACCTGGTCAGCGCCATCTGGGCCGACGTCGAGCGCCAGATCGCCAACTATGTGCGAGGCAAGGTGCTGGAAATCCTGATCGTCGGAGGCATCAGTTACCTGACTTTCATTGTCCTCGACCTGCAATACGCGGCGCTGCTGGCGGTGGTGGTGGGCTTTTCCGTCCTGATTCCCTACGTGGGCGCCTTCGCGGCCACTGTTCCGGTGGCGCTCGTGGCGTTTTTCCAGTTTGGCTGGGGCTGGGAGTTCGGCAGCGTGGTCATCGCCTACACCGTGATCCAGGTGCTCGACGGCAACGTACTGGTGCCGCTGATCTTTTCCGAGGCGGTGAACCTGCACCCCATCGCCATCATCGTGGCGATCCTGATCTTCGGCGGCCTGTGGGGCTTCTGGGGCGTGTTTTTCGCCATTCCACTGGCCACGGTGGTGCAGGCGGTGCTGGCTGCGTGGCCGCGACACCAGGATGGCGTCGACAATGCCGGGACCATCCCCGGCGATGAACCTCAAAGCACGTCGGAAGCGTAATCCGCCAGCCGTGAACGTTCGCCGCGCCGCAGGGTGATGTGCGCGCCGTGGTTCCAGCTCTTGAAGCGGTCCACGGCGAAGGTCAGCCCGGAGGTGGTTTCGGTCAGGTACGGCGTGTCGATCTGGCCCACGTTCCCCAGGCAGATCATCTTCGTCCCCGGCCCGGCGCGGGTCAGCAGGGCCTTCATCTGTTTCGGCGTGATGTTTTGCGCTTCGTCGATGATGACGTAACGGTTGATGAAGGTGCGCCCGCGCATGAAATTCAGGGACCGTACCTTGACGCGGCTGGCCAGCAGGTCGTTGGTGGCCGCGCGACCCCATTCGCCCCCTTCCTGGGGCTCGGTAAGCACCTCGAGGTTGTCGGTCAGGGCGCCCATCCAGGGTGTCATCTTCTCCTCTTCCGTGCCCGGCAGAAAGCCGATGTCCTCGCCGATGGAGACGGTGGCGCGGGTCACGATAATCTCCGAGTAGCGCTTCTCGTCCAGGGTCTGCGCCAGGCCGGCGGCCAGGGTCAGCAGGGTTTTGCCGGTGCCCGCCGTACCCATCAGTGTGACGAAGTCGATCTGCGGGTCCATCAGCAGGTTCAGCGCGAAGTTCTGCTCCGGGTTGCGCGCCTGGATGCCCCACACGTTGCGGCTGCCGCCCTGGTAGTCGTTGATCAGCCGCAGCACCACGCTGTCGTCAGTGACCTCCTGCACGATGCCTTCCACGTTTTCACCGTCGCCGATGGCCACGCACTGGTTGGGAAACCAGTCATCGCCGTCGATGCGGGCGATGCGGTAATAGGTGGCGCCGTTCTCGCTCCACGACTCCATGTCGGGGTAGCGCTCCCAGAAGTCTTCGTTCTCCAGTCGCAGCCCCTTGTACAGCAGGGTCAGGTCGTCGAGGGC
>JAUIJU010000125.1 GCA_030431095.1 Gammaproteobacteria bacterium
CGACTCGCGCAGCTCGGCGAGTCGTTCGGCCAGCGCGCGGAGCTGGCGCTTGAGTTCGAGCAGCTCGCGGTCCTGTTGCGCCACGGTGTCGTCCAGGCGCCGGTGCAGCTCCTCCTGGAAGGCGGCCTGCGTTTCCAGTTCATCCACCCGGGCCAGCAGGGCCGCCAGGTCCTGGCCGCTCATCCCCCGTCGTCCTCGCCGAGGTCGTCGGGGATGGTTTCCGGGGGCTCCCACAGCTCGACACGATTGCCGTCCGGGTCCTCGAACCAGCCGAAGCGGCCGAAATCGGCTTCTTCGCGTTCGGGCAATACGGTGCCGCCGCCCTTGCGCACGTTTTCCAGCGCCACGTCCAGGTCGTCGACCACCAGGTTGATCATGAAACCCTGGCCGGACGGGCCGAAGTACTCGGTGTCCTTCGCGAACGCGCTCCACACCGTGAAGGCGTTCTCCGGCATGTCGGCCGGGGCGAAACTGGTGCCACGGGTGTCGCCCCAGGACTCGATGCCCAGCCCCAGCACCTGCTGGTACCAGGCGCCCAGGCGCGCCGGGTCCGGCGAGCGGAAAAACACGCCGCCCACGCCCAGGGCCCGGCCCTCGGCGGCTGATTTCTTGCTTCCGGCCATGACGGCCTCCATCGCGTGCATTGGAAAGGCGCATCATAACGCAAGCATTCACCGTGACTCCCGGCGCTTGAATCGATCACGGTGATTCACTACCGTTGGCCGACTTCGAACGCGGAACGCCTCCATGCAACGACCCCTCGCCCTGCTGGCCACCCTGACGATGAGCACCATGACCCAAGCTGCCGTAGACACCGACGACCCCTATCTCTGGCTGGAAGAGGTGGAAGGCGAGAAAGCCCTCGACTGGGCCCGTGAGCGCAACGAGGAATCCCTCGCCGTGCTGCAGGCGCTGCCCGAGTACGAGGCCTTTTTCGAGAAGAACCTCGAGGTCTACGACTCGCAGGAACGCATCGCCTACCCGGCGATCCGCGGCCCCCACGTGTACAACTTCTGGCGCGACGCCGACAACGAACGCGGTCTGTGGCGACGCACCACCATCGAGAATTACCGCGAGGACGACCCGCAGTGGGAGGTCCTGCTCGACCTCGACACCCTCGCCGCCGAAGAGGACGAGAACTGGGTCTGGTCCGGCAGCTCCTGCCTGCCACCGGCGTACGAACGCTGCCTGATTTCCCTGTCGCGCGGCGGCGCCGACGCGGCGGTCACCCGGGAGTTCGACATTCCCTCGAAATCCTTCGTGGAAGACGGCTTCAAGCTGCCCGAGGCCAAGGGCGGCGCCACTTTCATCGACCGCGACACCGTGTTCGTGAATACCGATTTCGGTGAAGGCAGCATGACCGAGTCCGGCTACCCGCGCATCGCCAAGATCTGGAAACGCGGCCAGCCGCTGAGCGAAGCCGAGACCGTGTTCGAGGGCAAGCCCGAGGACATCGGCGTGTTCGCCACCGTGATCCGCACGCCCGAGCGCGACTACCCGATGGTGATCAAGGCGCCGACCTTTTTCACCACCCACTACTACCTGCGCGACGGCGACACCATGAAGCAGGTGCCGATGCCGGATGACGCGGACCTGGAGGCGATCTTCAGGAACCAGCTGCTGATCGGCCTGAAGTCCGACTGGACCCACGACGGCAAGACCTGGCCACAGGGCGCCCTGGTCAGCGTCGACCTGGACCAGTTGCTGGCCGGCGAGGGCAAGGTGCAGGAGGTGGTCACCCCCGACACGCGGTCGGCCATCTCCAGCGTGTCGCGCACCCGCGACCTGGTGCTGGTCAACCGCATGGAAGACGTGCGCAATCACCTCAATGCGTACTCGCTGGTGGACGGTGAGTGGAACCACAGGCCCATCGACGCGCCCGAAATGGGCCGCATCGACGTGACCAGCACCTCGGAAGACAGCAACTTCTTCTACTTCACCTACACCGATTTCCTGACGCCCACCACGCTGTTCGAGGCCGAGGGCGTGGCACAGCCCGATGACACCAAGTCACTGCCCGCCTTCTTCGACGGCACGCCCTTCGAAGTGCAACAGCATTTCACCGAGTCGAAGGACGGCACCCGCGTGCCCTATTTCGTGGTGGCCCCGAAAGACCTGGAGCTGAACGGCAAGAACCCGACCCTGATCTACGCCTATGGCGGCTTCGAGGTATCCCAGCGACCCGGCTACTCGGCCACCATCGGCATGGACTGGCTGGAAGCGGGCGGCGTGTACGTGCTGGCCAACATCCGCGGCGGCGGCGAATACGGCCCCAACTGGCACCGCCAGGCGCAGCGTGAAAACCGTCAGCGCTCCTACGACGACTTCTACGCCGTGGCCGAGGACGTGATCGCCCGCAAGGTCACCTCCCCTGAACACCTGGGCATTCGCGGCGGCAGCGGTGGCGGCCTGCTGGTGGGCATGCTGTTCACGCAACGCCCCGAGCTGTTCAACGCGGTGGTCTGCCAGGTGCCGCTGCTGGACATGTACCGCTTCGACAAGCTGCTGGCCGGCGCCAGCTGGGTGGAAGAATACGGCGACCCCGACAACCCGGAAGACTGGGCGTGGCTGCAGAACTACTCGCCCTACCACCAGGTCAAGGCCGACGCGGACTACGCGCGCGTGTTCTTCACCACCTCCACCCGTGACGACCGCGTCCACCCGGGGCATGCGCGCAAGATGGTGGCGAAAATGCGGGACATGGGGCACGAGGTGTTTTACTACGAAAACATCGAAGGCGGCCATGGCGGCGCCGCCAACAACCGCCAGTCCGCGAAAGTCCAGGCGCTGATTTACACGTACCTTTTGAATGAGCTTCGGTAATTTCCCTCGGGACGTTTGGGGGAGGGGGCCGGTCAGGCCCCCCGCTTTGTTTGGGCACGCCATGAATACATATATGGACACCTCTGCGCCTGCAACCCGGTTTTAGCGATTTGTTCAGAGCAGAGCAGGTGAGACTGCGTACGTATATCCGGCCTTTGAAGTTGGGCATGGTCTAACAGCCCTGGCCCT
>JAUIJU010000126.1 GCA_030431095.1 Gammaproteobacteria bacterium
CCTGGCTGTTGGCGAAGAAGTATTCCCCGAAACGCTCACCCGAGATGGCGGTTTTGAGCAGGTCCTGGTCGATGGACTTCAGGACGGTCAGCATGTCGTGGCAGGAAGCGGCCTTGAGTTCGCTCAAAATCCCGCGGTTCTGGGCCATGACGGCGGCGCGCTCCTTCGGGTAGCCGACGCCGCGTTCGACCTCGAACAGCTTGCGGTAGCAGTCCTGGAGGTTGAGCTCGGCGGCCCAGCCGAAGCCTTTCGCGTACGGCATCGAGATGGCATTGCCGTCATTGATCTGGCCGAACAGGAAGGCGTCGGTCGGGTCGATCACCAGTCCGCAGAACACGCCGGGCATCGCGTTGCAGGCGAGGCCCGAGCCCATGCCCGTGCCGCAGCCCGTGACGATGAAATCGGCGGCTTTCGAGTTGATCAGGATGCCGGCCAGGATGCCGATCATCGGGTAGGTCAGGTGCGCCTCGTCCTCCGGGGTGTACATGCCGTAGTGGTGCACGGTGTGACCGAGCGGCTCCACCACGGTGGTCAATGCGTCCTTGATGATTTCGTTCTTGGCGGCCTGGCTGTTTTCGATGATGAGCGCGATATTCATGAGCTGTTTTCCTGAAAAGATGGCGTATGGTAACCGGTGTCATCACATTCCGAAAGTGCGTCTTCAAGCGATGGGCCCAAATGTGGGACGAGCCGTTGCTTCCGATCCCCTGGTCCCCAATGATGTGATTCTTCGGATCAGGCTTCGAGGTTCCGGGATGTCCCCATGATCGATTTTCTGAAGAACAATTTTCGCTGGATCGCCGGCGGCTTCGCGCTGACCTATTTTTCCAGCTTCGGGCAGACCTTCTTCATCTCGGCCTCGATTGGAGAGTGGCGCGACACCTTCGGGCTCAGCCACGGGGAGTTCGGTCGGCTGTACATGCTGGCCACCCTGGCCAGCGCCATGTGCCTGCCATTCCTGGGGCGCATCGTCGACGTGGTGCCCGAGCGTCGCACGCTGGTGCTCGTGATCCCGGTGCTGGCGGGGGCGACGTTGCTGGCGGCCTTCGCCCCCTCGGTGGCCGTGCTGGTGTTGGCGATCTTCCTGCTGCGCCTGTTCGGCCAGGGCATGATGACGCACATCGCGCTGACCGCCACGGGTCGCTGGTTCGCGCTGCAGCGCGGCCGCGCCGTATCGCTGGTGGTGCTGGGCCACCAGGGGGGCGAGGCCACGCTGCCGCTGCTGTTTGCCACCATTTCGCTGGCGCTGGGCTACCAGGCCGGCTGGGTGGCCGGGTCCGTGGCCTTGTTGTGCCTGGGATTACCATTGACGTGGTGGGCCTACCGCCTGCCGCGGGTACCGCAACAGGAGGAATCCGACGCGGCGGCGCGCCTGCCCGCCGCGCGGCAGTGGTCCCGTGCCGAGGTCATGGGTGATCCGCTGTTCTGGGTGTTGCTCACCGGGGTGCTGGCGCCGCCGTTCATCGGCACCACGGTGTTCTACCACCAGGACTACCTGACCGAGCTGAACGGCTGGCCCGCGCACTGGTTCGCCCTGTCACTGACCCTGATGGCGGCGACCACGGTCAGCTGCGCCCTGTTGTGCGGCGCCCTCATCGACCGGTTTCGCGCGAGCAACGTGGTGCCATACTTTCTGTTGCCCCTGGGCGCTGCCTGCTTCGTGTTCGGCGCCGGCGGGCCGCCCCAGGTGCTGTTCGCGGCCATGGTGCTGCTGGGCGTGAGCTACGGTTTTTCCACCACGCTGTTCGGCGCCCTGTGGCCGGAGATCTATGGTGCCGCCAACCTGGGGGCGATCCGCTCGGTCATCGTTTCCGCCGTGGTGATCGCCACCGCCGCGGGACCGGGACTGACCGGCACGCTGATCGACCACGGCCTGGACCTGCCGGTGCAGATGTCGGGCTTCGGCGTGTACTGCCTGGTGGCCGTTGCTATGATGGTCTTCGCTTCACTTCGGCTGCGCCAGCGCCACCGGGAGAGCGTCACCCCATGAGAGCCCGTCACGTCATCGGCATCATCTTCCTGGTGCTCGCCGTCCTCTGCCTGGGGCCCATGGTGATGATGCCGGGGTTTTCCGTCGTCGGGTCGCCTGCGGAGGCCTCCCTGTTCGCCGTGGCCATCTTTGCCGTTCCGGCCCTATTGCTGATCCTGACCGGCGCCCTGGTCGTGGGTGCGCCGCACCGCTGGCACGCCACCGGCTGGACCCTGGTGGCCGGCGCTGCCTACGGCGCGGCAACGCTGATGATGGTCGTACCGATGATGAACTCGCCCGACTGGGACCAGCTGATGCAGGCTACCGCGCAGCAGCGGAACCTGGAAATGCCGGAAATGGCCATTTCCCTGGGCCGACCCCTGCTGCTGGCGGCCCTGTTGCTGGTCTGCGGCGGCGCCATGCTGGCCTGGCACCACCGGCATCGCCTGGCCAGACCGTCCGAGGCGGTTCCCGACGGCAGCCGCCCGGTCTCGGTCACGGTCATCGCCGTGATCCTGCTGGTCTCCGCCGGGATGGGCGTGCTGTCGCTTCTCATTTCCGGCGTGACCACCCTGGACCAGGGCTTCGCGGCCGTGGAAGCGGCCTGGGGCATTCCGGCGGAATTGCAGAAAGCCCTGTCCGTGGTCGGTTTCGCCGTCTTCATCGTGTGCGGAATTTTCCTGCTGCGTGGCGCCAACTGGTCCCGCTGGCTGTTGCTCGTGTTCACCCTGGCCAACGTGGTCTACCAGGGGACCTGGCTGAATTCACCCGGCTGGATGTTGCCGAGCCTGCTGTGGATCGCCGCGTACGTCTATTTCCTGTTCCTGCGTGACCCCGCGCGGCGGTATTTCGCCCGGCGGTCAGTTGCCGTCTGACAGGCACGACCCGGCCACGGCGAACGACCGCGTTGACGGTGGCCGGGGCGCTCAGCCGCGCAGCGTCCTAACGGCCCGCCAGAAGTCCCATGCCGTAAATCCTGCCACCACGGCAATGGCCACCTTCAGCGTACGCTCGGCGAACGTGCCG
>JAUIJU010000127.1 GCA_030431095.1 Gammaproteobacteria bacterium
ATTCGATGTGTGGTTTGGCCCGCATCTGGTTTGCGGGCCGGCACTGGGCACGCTCATCAGACCACACGCGCGCCCTCGAAACATGGGCCGGAAGTCAGGTGGCCCGCCGGGTGCGATAAACCGAGACTTGTGCCTCCGGTGCGCCCGTGAATGGCCCGTTTACCCGCTTCCTGACCCTTTGACGCCCTTTGGCCGTGAAAAGTTACATCCGGTTTTCCTGAATTTTCGAGATGACCCCAACCCTGGCATGCCGTAGAGTGACCGGAACGGCTTCTGGGGGGCTGGAATGGTGGCAACTCCGGTCAAATCAAGCCTGTCGCGGTTGTTGCTGGCCACGCTGTTGCTGGCGGCAATCATCCCGGCAGGCGCGCAGGATGCGGCGCCAGGCGGAAGGGACGATCCGCCTGCCGATGCCGTGCGTGACGATTCCCGACCCGAAGCCGAACCCCGCGACCCCGACACGGAGGCGCTGCGCCGGGTGCGCCGGCCCTTCAACCCCAATCGCGGCGCGCGCTCCGAAGCGCAGGAAGACCCCTGTGACTGGGACCTGTCGGACAACGACTGGCAGGAAGACACCCAGGAATTCTTTCGCGGCGCCAGTTGCCACACCTTCCGCTGGTTCGACGGCCTGTTCGGCGACTCCGTCGACTACCCGGAAGAGTCGGTCAGTGGGCTGGTCACCCTGGGCGGCGACTGGAACCAGTACGAAGGGTTCGACGGCAAGGCCCGCTTTCGCGTCCGCGCCCCGCTGCCCAACCTCGACCGGCGTTGGGACGTGTTTTTCGGGCGCGGCGACGAGGACGCCTATATTTCCGACACCGAAACGCAGAATGAAACCTTCTACAACCCCGGTCTCGTGAACCGCAACGAGGAAGACTCGCTGCTGCTCGGCCTGGGCCACCGCCGCCGTGACGGCCGCAAGGGCTGGGACCTGGGCGGCGGCGTGCGCCTGCGTACGCCGCCGGTGCCCTACGTGCGCGCCCAGTGGTACTACTACAAGGCCTACAGCCCCAAGACCGACCTGCGGTTCCGGCAGACGTTTTTCTGGCGCAGCGACGACGGTTTCGGCGCCACGGCGCGCGCCGACGTGGCCCATGCCTTCAATCCCGAGGACGTCCTGCGCTGGGAAACCGTGATCACCAAGAACGAGGAGACGCGCGGCACCGACTGGTACGTCGGCCAGACCTGGTACCACCTGATGCGTGACCAGCACGCTTTTTCACTGCTCGCTTTCGCGTACGGTGAGACCGACGGCCCGGTGGGCGTGCGGGACATCGGCTTTAATTTCATCTGGCGGCGTCCGTTCACCCGCGACTACCTGTGGCTGTCCTTTGGCCCCAGCGCCACGTGGCCGCGCTTCGAACGCGAGGACAAGCGTGAACTGTCGCTGGGCTTCGGCGTCTGGGTGGAGATGGAATTCGGCGAATGGCGGTATTAGCCGCAGCAATTCTATAGATTAATTGCTTTTAACATGTTGTTTTATAGAATATTACATGTTTTGGTTGTAATGATTCTATGAATCTATAGAATAGCGGGCTGGTTACGTTTTCGCCGTGTCATGCAGAACCCCGAGTCGCCCAAGTACCAGCAACAGAAGCTGGCCGCCATCCGTGCGGCGGCGGCCGTGTTTGCGCGCAAGGGTTTTCACGGCGCCAGCACCACGGACATCGCCTCGGAAATGGGCATCAAGCAGGGCAGCCTCTACTACTACTTCAAGTCGAAGGAAGAGGCGCTGGCCGAGGTCTGCCTGTACGGCATCCGCGAGTACGTGCAGCGCATGGAAGAGATCGCCACCAGTGAACAGCCCTTCGAGGCGCGCCTGCTGGCCACGGTGACCTCGCACCTGTCCAGCTACCGCGAAAAAAATGAAGCGCTGAAGGTGCACAATGACGAGCGGCTGTACCTGCCGGAAATCAAGCGCATCAAGCTCAAGCAGCTGGGCAGCCACTACCGTGAACTGCTCGAAGGGATTTTCGAAGACGGCGTTCGCGACGGCGCCCTGCGCGAGGGGCTGGACTGCCACTTCGCCGCCCAGTCCGTGATCGGCATCTGCAACGCCTGGGGCGAGCTGATCGTGCGCGACAACGAACTCGACGTGTTCGAAGTCATCCAGAAGGTCAACGACCTCCTACTGAACGGTTTCGTTCCTCCCAAGGCAACGGCCTGACTCCGGTCTTCCGTCTCCCCTATTCCGTTTACCCGATTCTCAACTCAATCAAGCAAAGAAGGACTCCACCACCATGGGTGCATTCAAAGAGCCGCACGGCGGCGAACTCAAGAACCTCTACCTGCCTGCTGCCGAGGCCGAACAGGAAAAGGTCCTGGCCAAGGACTACGCCTCCTGGGACCTGACCCCCCGTCAGCTGTGCGACCTGGACCTGCTGCTGAACGGCGCGTTCTCACCGCTGGAAGGCTTCCTGGGCCAGGCCGACTACGAGGGCGTCTGCAACGACATGCGCCTGGCCGACGGCACCCTGTGGACCATCCCGGTCACGCTGGACGTGAACGAGGCCTTCGCCGACAGCCTGCAGGCCGGCCAGGCCATCGCGCTGCGCGACCCCGAGGGCGTGCTGATCGCCACCCTGCAGGTCGGTGACGTGTGGAAAGTGGACAAGGAATCGGAGGCCGAGCGCGTGTTCGGCACCACCGACGACACCCACCCGGCGGTGAACTACCTCTACAACACCGCAGGCAGCCACTACGTCGGCGGCACCCTGCGCGGCGTCGAAGCACCCACCTACTACGACTTCAAGCTGCTGCGCGACACCCCGGCGCAGCTGCGCGAGCGTTTCGAAAAGGCCGGCTGGCGCAAGGTCGTGGCCTTCCAGACCCGCAACCCGCTGCACCGCGCGCACCAGGAACTGACCTTCCGCGCCGCCCGCGAAGCCGAGGCCAACCTGCTGATCCACCCGGTGGTGGGCATGACCAAGCCGGGCGACATCGACCACTTCACCCGCGTGCGCTGCTACGAGCACGTGCTGGAGC
>JAUIJU010000128.1 GCA_030431095.1 Gammaproteobacteria bacterium
AGGCCCGCGTGGACCTGGTCGACCCGAACAACCGCGTGGTGGCGTCCGCGGGGCCGGTGACGTTTTTCATCATGCAGAATTCCCGCCAGTTCCAGAACTAGGCACGGCGCCGGCCTCGCGGCCGGCGACCTGGCCCTCCCGGGGCGACCCGTCATGACGGTCGTCGAGGAACTCGATACCGCCGTCGTGGAGCTGGATGCCGGCCGCCACCTGGTGTGGGTCAACGGTGCGGCCGAGGAATGCCTGTCGGCCAGCCGCGATCGCCTGTTGGGGCGCGAACTGTCTGACCTCTGCGACATCCCCGAGGCGCTGTGCCACGCAGTCACCGACACGCTGTCGGACCAGCGACCCCGCCGCCTGCACGACTGCGATATGCCCGGCGGACACTACAACTGCACCGTGCAGCAGCTCGACGAGAACCGTCTGCTGCTCGAGTGTCACAGCCTGGACTGGAACCAGCAGCACCTCCAGTTGCAGCAGTTCGAGGTCCAGACGGGCCTGATGAACCTGCTGCGGCGCAACCTGGGACACGAAATCCGCAATCCGCTGGGCGGAATTCGGGGCGCGGCGCAAATGATGGCCGACGAACTGGGCGAAGGCGAGCTGAGCACGCTGGCGAAGATGATCATGCGCGAAGTCGACCGCATCGATGAGCTGATCAAGCGGTTCTGGCAACCGGCTGCGCAAAGCGACGTGTTCGACATCCACCAGTGCCTGCAGGAAGCCCTGGAACTGGTCGATTCCGAATCCGGCAGGCTGGAGTTCACGCGGGACTACGATCCCAGCCTGCCGCGCCTGAAGGGCGACGAGGCCGCCATCCGCCAGTTGTTCATCAACCTGCTGAAGAACGCCGGCCAGTCCGGCGCGGCGCATGTCCTGGTCCGTACCCGGGTCGAACATGGCTCCGCCCTGCTGCAGGAAGGCCGCGGCACCGTCACGCGCATCGACGTGGACGACGACGGCGACGGCGTCCCTGAAAAACTGCGCCCGCTGCTGTTCCTGCCCATGGTCACGAGCAAGCGCTCGGGTACCGGGCTGGGCCTGGCGCTGGTGCAACAGATCGCAGCCGATCACGGTGGGCTGGTCACTTACGAGCCGTTGCCCGAGGGCAGCCGGTTCAGCGTACACCTGCCTTTTCCCTGCAGTGAAAACGGCGACACCGATCCCGGAGGTAACCCGGCATGACGCAGCACGCCCGCGCCTGGGTAACGGACGACGACGATTCCATTCGCTTCGTGCTCGAGCGCGCCCTGTCGCGCGCCGGTTACGAAGTGCAGACCTATGCCACGGTAGGTGAACTCAAGGCGGCCCTGGCGAAGGACTCGCCGGACGTGATCCTGACCGACATTCGCCTGCCGGACGCCGACGGCCTCACGGTGCTTGATTCCCTGCGTGAAGAGCAGCGCGACATCCCGGTGATCGCGATGACCGGATTCTCCGACCTGGATGCCGCGGTCAACGCCTTCCAGCAGGGCGTGTTCGATTACCTGCCCAAGCCCTTCGACCTCGACCAGGTGCTCACCGTGGTGGCCAGCGCGGTCGCTGACCGCCCTGCGCCGGCGCCGGCGGAGCGCGTGCCGGACAAGCACCAGGTCATCGGCGACTCGCCGGCCATGCAGGAGATTTACCGCACGATCGGGCGCCTGTCGCGGTCCGACATCAGCGTGCTGATTACCGGCGAAACCGGCTCCGGCAAGGAGGTGGTCGCCCGTGCGCTGCACGACCACAGTCCTCGCGCCAAGGGTCCTTTCGTGGCCATCAATACCGCCGCGATTCCCAGCGAACTGCTGGAATCGGAACTGTTCGGCCACGAACGGGGTTCGTTCACCGGCGCCCACTCATCGCGTGCCGGCCGGTTCGAGGAAGCCTCCGGGGGCACCCTGTTCCTGGACGAGATCGGGGACATGCCATTGCCACTGCAAACCCGCCTGCTGCGGGTGCTGGCCGAGGGTGATTACTACCGGGTCGGTGGCCGCGATCTGCTCAAGGCCGACGTGCGGGTGATCGCCGCCACCCACCAGGACCTGGACAAGCACATCACCGAGGGGCGCTTCCGCGAAGACCTGTTCCACCGCCTGAACGTGATCAACATCGATCTGCCACCGTTGCGCCAGCGCATCGAGGACATCCCGGCGCTGGCGAGCTACTTCCTGAAGCAGGCGGCCCAGGACATGGGGCTGGAGGTCAAGCACCTGCGCCCCGACACCATGGCGGCGCTGCAGTCGCGTCCCTGGCCGGGCAACGTGCGGCAGCTACAGAACGTTTGCCGCCAGCTGTGCGTGATGGCGCCCGGCGAACAGGTGTTTCCCGAGGACCTGCCGCAGGACCTGGGCGAGGCGGGACCCGGCCCGGCGACACAGGACGACTGGCGTGAACAGCTGCGCAGCTGGGCCCGCCAGTCCCTGCAGGCCGGCACACCCGAGCTGATGCCGCTGGCGCGCTCCGACCTGGAGCAGGTGCTGTTCGAAGTGGCGCTGGATCACACCGGCGGCAAACGCATCGAGGCCGCCAAACTGCTGGGGGTAGGACGCAATACGCTGACGCGCAAGCTCAAGGAGCAGGACGACTGACGCCCTGGCGGGTGGCCCCCGTGGCGGGTCGTCAGTCCGCGTCGACCTGCGCCAGGAAGTTGTCGTGGATCTCTTCCTGCACGCGCTTGAACTCCTTGTACTGGTCCTTGTCGAGGTAACGTTTCATGCGCCTGGCCGTGTTCTTGCGGCTGTCTTTCAATGCCCGCTTCATGGCCCGTTTCTGTTTGCCTTCCAGCGCCTCGAAAGCCGCCGGATCGCCGTCCAGCCCGTAGCGACGGGCAATGGCCACGCGTTCGCGAATGCTGCTCTTGAGGATCATCTCCACCTGGTTCCACTGGTAGTCGTCGAGGTTCAGGCGATCCTTCAGGTCGATCAGCCGGCTCTCGACCACCTCGCGGGTGGTGGGTCCACCGGCCGCATCCTGGGCGGCGGCAAGCAGTGGCGCG
>JAUIJU010000129.1 GCA_030431095.1 Gammaproteobacteria bacterium
GGTTGCAGGGTCACGCCCTGGTTGAGCAACAGGCCGCCGGTGCGGTACACGCCGCCGCGCAGCACGATGGCATCGCCGGTCACCACCTTGCTGATGGCGAGTTCGAGGCGGGTCGGTGTGTCCGGAGAATCGCCGGCCGCATCCTCGGCCCCGTCCGGCGCCACGTAGTACACGGTGCCGGCCTCGGGCACTTCGTAAAACTGCTCGATTGGCCCGTAGGGGCCGCCGGACGGTTGCGCCAGGCCCAGGGTCGGCGCCAGAACCGACAACGTGAAGCAAAACAACGACAGGCTGCGCATGGGGTCTCCGGTCAGCGGGCGGGTGTCATGGTACGGGGCGGTGCCGACCTACCGGAACATGCGCCCGACGCGGAAGCGCCAGGCCGCGATCGCCAGCAACACGACGGAGTACGCGGCCAGCACGCCGAGCCAGGGCCAGGCCAGCTGGACCGCGTTCAGGCCCTCCCACAAGGCGCCGCGGAACGCCTCGATGCCCCAGTAGACCAGGCTGAATTTGCCGATGGCCTGCATCAGGGAGGGCATCCACTGCAGCGGCACCCAGGCGCCGCTCATGGCGGTCATGCCCAGGATCAGCAGGGTGCCCACGCCCTGCGCCTGCTGCGGCGTGCTGCACAGGGCCGCCAGCACCATGCCGAACGCGGTGCAGGCCGAGGCGCTGAGCACGCAGACCACCAGCAGGGTCGGAAAGTGGCTCCAGATATCGATGTCGAACAGGAAGGACGAGGCAATGAACAGGGTCAGCGCCTGGATCACCCCGAGCGACAGGTTGAACAGGTACTTGGACCACAGGATGTGGGTGCGGCGCACCGGCATCGACAGCAGGCGCAGGAACATGCCTTCGCGGCGTTCCTCGAACAGCGAGGCCGCCGAAGCGGTGGTGGCGAACAGCAGAAACATCAGCGCGTAGCCGCCGATCATGCGGGTCAGCTGCGGATTGCTGACCTCCTTGCCGTAGACCTGGTCCTCGCGCACGGTCAGCAGTTCGCCGAACACGTCGTCCAGGCCGCCACCGACGTCCTGGGCATCCTCCCCGGCCGCGTCGTCGCCGGCTTCCGTCTCTTCTTCGAAGGCGTCGAGCAAGGCGGAAAAAGTCATCTCGTCCGGGTCGACGTGAAACTCAGGCGCATCGATGGTGCGGTTCAGAAGTTCCGCCAGCCCCTCGCGAAAGGCACGGGTCTGCGGGTCGCCCATCTGCTCCTGCTGCCACTGGTCGGCCCGTGGCGCCAGCAGCATCGGCAACCGGGTGAACACGACCTTCTGCACCAGGCCGTTGACCACCTGTGATTCGATCTGGTTGCGCGGATTGGTGATGAACTCGATGCGCACCCCCACGCCCTCTTCCTTCAGGTAGTCCGGCGGCACCACCACGGCGAAGTTGTAGCGCCGGTCGACGATGCCCTGGCGGATCGACTCCGGCGTAAAGGGCGCCAGGCTGCCGTCCTCATTCTCCAGGCCCCGGATCAGTTTCAGGCTGTTCTCGGCGGCCAGCGCGTCCAGCAGCGTGTCGCCGGCGTCGTGTCCCGAGGCGTTCAGCCCCGCCACGGTGATTTTCGCGCCGATGCCGTCGTCGCTGTCTCCGCTACCGCCAAAGATGTTGCCGAAGATGTAGATCAGCACGAAGGGCACCAGGAACGTGAGCAGGATGGCGGCCTTGTCCCCCAGGAACAGGCGATACTCCTTTCCCAGCAGGGCGAAGACGCGGCTCATTCGCGAAGCTCCCGGCCGGTCAGCTGCAGGAACAGGTTTTCCAGCGTGGGCCGGTCGACCTGCACGTCGCGTGCGTCCAGGCCTTCACCCTCGGCCCAGGCATAGAAATGTGACAGGCGAAACGTATCCTGTGGCGTGACCACCAGCGCCCGCGGGCCGTGCGCCACGGCGCCGAATCGTGAAAGCGCGCCGGCCTGGGCCTCGTCGAGCGCGTCATGGCGAACGCGCACCGCGCTGACCGGCGGCAGGTCGCTGAGCAGGCCGTCGAGGTCGTCCTGGCGCAGGATTCGACCCTGGTCGATGATCGCGATGCGGTCGCACAACCGTTCGGCTTCTTCCATGTAGTGGGTGGAGTAGACCACGGTCATGCCCTGGTCCTTGAGGGTGGTCAGGGTTTCGAAAATGGCGTTGCGTGACTGTGGATCGACGCCCACCGTGGGTTCGTCGCAGAGCAACAGGCGGGGCGAGTGGATCAGTGCCGCGGCAATGTTCAGGCGTCGCATCATGCCGCCGGAGAAGGTCTTGACCGGGTCGTCGCGGCGGTCTTCCAGGCGTGCCAGTTCCAGCGCGGCGTCCACCTGCCGGTCGAGTTCCCTGCCGGCCAGTCCGTACAGGCGCCCGAACAGCGACAGGTTGGCGGCCGCGGACAGGTCCTTGTACAGCGCGATGTGTTGCGGGGCGAAGCCGATGGCCCGTTTCTGATCGGCGTTCGCCGGGTCGACCGGCTTGCCGAACAGAACCAGCTGACCCTGGTCGGCCTGCTGGTAGCCCGTCACCAGGCTCATGAAGGTCGACTTGCCGGCCCCGTTGGGGCCCAGCAGGCCGAAAAAAGCCCCCTGTTCGACCTCGACGTCGAGGCCGTCCAGTGCGGTCACGGCGCCGAACGATTTGCGCAGGCCCTGCGCGACGAGCGCGGTCATGGTGCGTTGGTCCCTCCCTTTACTGTTCGACGCAGCGGCCCTGGAAAAGTTACACGCGGCGCCTCGAGGGAGTGTAAACGTTTACCGAATGGCGCACCAAGGAACGGAGGTTCAGCGGTCCCGGATCAGTGATTTCTTCAGTTTCTCTCCGACCTCGGTATCGATCTCGCCCGGTGAGCCCACGATCAGCGGGTCGGGCGGAACCACCACCGATTCGTCCTTGTCCGGGTAGGGCAGTCGCCCGAGCACGTGGCGCATGGCCTCGAGCCGGCCGCGCTTCTTGTCGTTGCTGCGCACCACGGTCCAGGGCGCGTGTTCGGAGCTGGTGC
>JAUIJU010000130.1 GCA_030431095.1 Gammaproteobacteria bacterium
AGTCGCCGGCGTACTGGCCCACGAAATTGCGCACATTACCCAGTTGCACCTGTACCGCGCCCTGGAAAGCACCCAGTCCATGACCATCCCCATCGCCCTGGGCATGCTGGCCCTCGTGCTGGCCGGAGGCGGCAGCGGCGAAGCCATCACCGGCGCCTTGATGAGCGGCACCGCCATGCAACAGCAGATGTACATCAACTACACACGGGCCAACGAAGCCGAGGCGGACCGCCTGGGTATCGTGACCCTGTCCCGCTCGGGCTTCGACCCGGAAGGCATGGCCGACTTTTTCGAGCGCATCAACCGCATCAACCGACCCGCCGGCGAGGCGCCACCAGAGTTCCTGCGCACTCACCCGGTGACCACCAACCGCATCGCCGAAGCGAAAGCACGCGCGGCCGGGCTTCCTGTACCGGAAGCCGGTGACGGCCTGGATTTCTACCTGGCGCAGGCGCGGCTGCGCGCCCTGGCCACCGAGCAACCGGAACGGACCATCGCCTGGTTCCGTGACGCCCTGGAGGAAGGCGCTTCCCTGGCGCAGTCACGTGCCAACCGCTACGGGCTGGCCGTGGCCCTGCAGGGCAAGCGGCAGTTCGACGAGGCCGGCCGGCTGCTCGACCAGCTGCTGGCCGAGGACCCCTACCGGCTGCCCTACCAGCTGCAGCGCGCTGCCCTGGACCTCGAAACGGGCCGGGAAGATCGCGCCCTGGAACAGTTGGCCGACCTGAACCATGGTTTTCCGGGCAACCACGCCATCGCGGTGCAGTACGCCGAGGGCCTGCTGCAGAGCCGGGAGCCGGACCAGGCGCGCACCGCGTCGGAGGTCCTGCGCCAGCAGCTGCGCAAACGAGGCGACAACCCACGCCTGCATGAACTCGCCGCCCGCGCCTCCAGCATCGCGGGCCGCGAGGTCGAGGCCGCCGAGGCCCTGGCCGAGTCCTACTTCCTGTCCGGCAGCGTCAAGGAAGCGATGGAGCAACTCGAGCTGTTGCAAAAACGCGACGACCTGGACTACTACCAGCGCGCCCGGGTCACCGCCCGCCTGGAGGAAATGCGCGTCATCATGGCCGATTTCGACGCCGAAGATCCCGGCTGAGCCTGTTCCGCGTCGCGCTTCGACAACCGTCACGTACCTGCCTCGCCAGTGTCATCAAACTGTCATGGCGAGCCCTATAATGACGGATATCACTCATGTTTCTGGGATGGCCATGAACGCAAACCAGGCTCAGGTTCTGGTGGTTGACGACGAATCGGCCATTCGGGACATGATCCAGTTCGCCCTGCGCCGGGCGGGCATGGACGTCGAAGGCGCCGCGGACGCCAAGGAAGCGCTGTCGCGCATCAGCGATCGCAAGCCCGACATCATCCTGATGGACTGGATGATGCCCGGCGTGAGCGGCATCGAGCTGACCCGTCGTTTGCGTCGCGAACCGGTTACCTCGGACATCCCGATCATCATGCTGACCGCCAAGGTCACTGAGGACGACAAGGTGGCCGGGCTCGAAGCCGGCACCGACGACTACATCATCAAGCCTTTTTCCCCGCGGGAACTGATCGCGCGCATCAACGCGGTGTTGCGCCGCACCAGCCCCGCCGACGACGAGGGCCGCATCACCGCCGGCAAGCTGGTGCTGGACACGGTGTCGCGCCGCGTCATCGCCGACGGTCAGGAGATTCACCTGGGCCCGACGGAGTACCGCCTGCTGGAGTTTTTCATGAGCAACCAGGGCCGGGCCTACAGCCGCTCCCAGTTGCTCGACCACGTGTGGGGCACCAACGCCTATCTCGAAGAGCGCACCGTGGACGTACACATCCGGCGCCTGCGCAAAGCCCTGCACCCCGCCGGTCTCGACGAATACGTACAGACGGTCAGGGGACACGGGTATCGCTTCCTGACCGGGGACTGAAGCGCCCCGTGATTGGCAGATCCTGGAAGCGACACCTGCTGCGCATGGCGGCTTTCGCCGCCGTGGTGCTGGCGCTGGGAGGGATCAGCGGCCATTTTCTGCCCGTGCTGGCGCTGGGACTCGCCGGCTACGCGGCCTGGTTGCTGGGCAACATGTTGCGCCTGTATCGCTGGCTGGACGATGGCAACCCGGAACCGCCGGAAAGCTACGGCGTCTGGTCCGAGATTTTCGAGCGCATCCACAGGCTCCAGAAGCGCAACCGTGAACAGCATGAACAGAACGAAGAAGTTATCAGGGAGTTTCGCAGCATGACGGACGCGTTTCCGGATTCCACCCTGGTGCTCGACGAGCACGATTGCATCACCTGGTTCAACGAAGCGGCGCGCCACCTGCTGGGCCTGCGCAGCCCGGAGGACATCGGCCAGCCGGTGACCAACCTGCTGCGCGATCCCGACTTCGCCGACTGGATCTCGGTGCAGGAACAGGTCGAGAGCGCGTTCGAAATGAGCAGCCCACTGGATACGAACACCCGCCTGAGCGTGAGCGCCGTGCGACACCGCGAAGACCAGCGACTGCTGATCCTGCGCGACATCACCGACATCCACAACCTGGAGCAGGTGCGACGCGACTTCGTGGCCAACGTGTCGCACGAACTGCGCACGCCGCTCACTGTGCTGTTCGGCTACCTGGAGTCGCTGCGTGACCAGGCAGACGAGGAACTCGAACCCGCCATCACGCGCATGCAGGAACAGGCCTGGCAGATGCAGGCCCTGCTCAACGACCTGCTGGAACTCTCGCGGCTGCAATCCGGCGAATCACGCCGTGAATCCGAATCAGAAGTCAATGTCTGCGCGATCATCATGCAACTTCGGGAACAGGCCGAGGAGATCAGCCAGGGCAACCACCAGATCGAGGTGCATTGCGAGACCGGCCTGGCCATGAAGGGCAACGAGAAGGACCTGGAAAGCGCCTTTCGCAACCTGATCAGCAACGCCATCCACTACACACCCCGCGATGGCGAGGTGCGCATCGGCTGGCACGAAACGGAC
>JAUIJU010000007.1 GCA_030431095.1 Gammaproteobacteria bacterium
TGCTGGTTCTCAAACGCGCCACCCCACTCGATCCAGTACCCCGGCGGCAAATCAAGCCGTGACTCGATCGCGGCGTTGGCGTCCTGTACGAACCCGTCGACATCCCTGCCGCGCACATCCATCTGGATGACGGCATAGCGCTGCAGCTGCTCACGGCGTACGAAAGAGTAACCTTCCGCCACCGTCACATCCGCCACGGCGGACAGCGGCACGATGGCACCACCGCTGGTTTTGAGCGGAATACGCTGAATCGACTGCACCGATGCCTTGGATTCGTCGTCCAGGCGCGCCGTGATATCAAAACGCCGCACGCCATCGATCAGGGTCGACACCGGCTCGTTACCGATTCCGGTACGCACCACGGACAGCACATCATCCGCATTCAGGCCGTAGCGAGCCAGTTGGTCACGCCTGACCTGGATGCGGATTTGCGGCTTGCCGACATTCGCCTCCAGCGAGAGGTCGGCGACACCGCCAACGCCGGCGATGACGTCCTTGACCTGCGCACTCAAGCGATCCAGTTCCGCCAGGTCCTCACCGTAGATCTTGGCCGCAAGCGTGGCGCGTACGCCGGAAATCAGCTCCTCGACACGCATCTGGATCGGCTGGGTGAATGCCACGACGGCGGTCGGAACCACCACCTCAAGCTCTTCCTGCATGGCATCGGCCAATTCGCCAATGTCACGACCGCCAGTCCATTCGTCCTGTGGCTTGAGCTCGGTGTAAATCTCCATGTAGTTGACGTCGGCGGTCTCGCCCTTCTCGGCGCGACCGATCATGGCAACCGTCGTTTCCACTTCCTGGAACCCGGACAGCGCGTTTTCAATGTCCTTGGAAATCTTGATCGACTGGTCGAGAGAGGCCGAAGGAATCGAGGTCACGCGCCACATGATTGAGCCTTCCTGCAGTTGCGGCATGAACTCCTTGCCGAGGAAAGGAAACAACGCCAGGCTGAAGACCAACAGGCCTACGGCGCTGCCGACGACAGCCTTCTTGTGGTTCAGCGACCAGGCCAACAGCGGCAGGTAACGCTTCTTGATCACGCGAACCAGCCAGGTGTCGCGCTCCTCCTTGGGTTTGAGGATTAGCGCGGCCAGCACCGGAATCAGCGTCAGCGTCAATACCAGGGAACCCGCCATCGCGTAACTGATATTGAACGCCATCGGCTTGAACAGCTTGCCTTCGAGGCCTTCCAGTGCGAACAGCGGCAGGAACACGACGATGATGATCATGATGGCGAATGCAATCGGGCTGGCCACTTCCTGCGCGGCCGCAAGTACGGCGGCGCTGCGGTTGACAGGCTCACCCGACGCCTTGCGCTCAGCCATGATACGAAAGGCGTTCTCCACCATCACCACGGCGCCATCGACCATCATGCCGATGCCGACAGCCAGCCCCGCAAGCGACATCAGGTTCGCTGACAATCCCGCCTGGGCCATGAAGATGAACGCGATCAACATCGCCAGCGGCAAGGCCGTAATAACCACCACCGCCGAACGGAATTCGCCCAGGAAAAGGAACAGCACGATGGCGACCAGGATCGACCCTTCTATAAGGGCCCTGACCGCCGTACCGACGGCTTCGTCAACCAGGTCGGTGCGCTCATAAACCGGCCGCAAGGTAACGCCGTCGGGCAACGACTCGTTGACGATATCGACCTTGTCCTTCACCGCGTCGACCACGTTCGCTGCATTTTCCCCGATGCGGGAAAGCGCCATGCCGAG
The DNA here is from genome assembly GCA_030431095.1 of Gammaproteobacteria bacterium. Classification (GTDB taxonomy): domain Bacteria; phylum Pseudomonadota; class Gammaproteobacteria; order Xanthomonadales; family SZUA-36; genus Marinihelvus. The sequence continues at coordinate 1,725 of JAUIJU010000007.1, forward strand.
CACGACCTCCTTGCCGTCACGCGTGACTGCCCCGAAACGCAATGCGCCATCCTGCCTGATCTGGGCAATATCGCGCAGGTAGACCGGCGTGCCGTCTTCAACCTTGATGACCATGTCGCCAATGTCCTGTTCACTGGCGACCAGTCCGAGGCCACGCACCAGGTACTGTTCGGCGCCGAGGTTCACGTATTGCCCACCCACCTGGCGATTGTTGGCGGCAATCACCTCCATGACTTCGGTAAAGGTCAGGTCATATTTGACCAGGCTTAACGGGTCCATTACGACCTGGTACTGGCGCTCCTGCCCGCCCCAGGACATGACGTCATCCACACCGGGCGCAGTGCGCAGAATCAGGCGCACACTCCAGTCCTGCAGGGTGCGCAAGTCCATGTCGGTGATATCACTGTTCAGCTTTTCATCGGCCCGCTCCAGGGTGTACCAGAACACCTGTCCAAGACCCGAAGTATTCGGCCCCATCTCCGGTGTCCCGTAACCTTCCGGGATACGATCACCGACTTCCTGCAGGCGCTCCATGACCAGGCGACGGGCAAAGTAGATGTCCATGTCGTCTTCGAAGTAAACGGCAACGTATGACAGGCCGAAAAGACTGACGGACCTTATCTGCTGCACTCCGGGCAGGCCCGCCAGGCCGGACTCGATCGGGAAAGTCAGTAACTGCTCGACATCCTCGGCGGCCAGACCGGGCGATTCGGTGTAGATGTTCACCTGGGTCGGGGTCACGTCCGGGAAGGCGTCGATCGGCACCGTCACGACGGCGCGCCAACCCAAAAAGGCCACGACGCCGAAGACAATCAGCACCAGGAATTTGTAGCGAAGCGAGGCTTCAACGAGTTTCTCAAGCATCGGAATCCCCTAGTGTGCGTGGCCTTCGCCGAGCGAAGACTTCAGTAACAGTGATTTGAGATGAAATACGCCATCGACCGCGATCTCATCGCCTTCACCCAGTCCCGCCAGGACCACGGTCCAGTCGCCCACGGTCGGGCCGGTTTCGATTTTTCCCGCATGAAACTCGTGGCCGTTCTCCAGCCTGAAAACTGCAGGAGACCCTTCAATCATCGTTATCGCGGCACTGGGTACGGCGAGCACTGGCGCGCGTGTAGCGGTCACAATTTCGACTTGCACGAACTGACCAGGGTGAAGTTGATCACCGATGTTTTCGACCTCGACGCGCAATCCTTGTGTACGCGTTGTCTCGTCCAGGCTGTGATGGCGCTGTACGACGGTTCCCTCAAGCCAGTTGGTGCCGTCAAGGCTCACCCGTGCAGTTGCGCCGTCATCAATATCGGACACTCCGCCGGGTGTCGTTTGCGCTTCCACCCACATCACCGACTCATCCGTGATGTCGACCAGCACCCGGCCGGGTTCTATCAACTCGCCGACGATGAAGTCGTCCTGCAACACGGTACCTGCCTGCGGCGCCAACATATCGAACGCCCCGGTGGCTTTGCCGGGATCACCGGATTGGGCCAGTGCCGCCGCCTGTGATTCAGTCATGCCGTAGGCGATGACCTTCGCAAGGGCCTGCTGTTGTGCAACCTGGGCTTCGGTATAGCGGCGTTCAGAGACTGTTTGGCGCCCCAGGCTTTTTACTCGCTGCCATTCGTAATCTGCTACAACCAGCATGCCCTGCGCTTCGGCCATCTCAACGCTTGAGAGCGTCACCAACACCTGGCCTTCCTCGACCCGTTCGCCAAGCGTGACGTGTCTCGCGACCACCTGCGCCGTGATGCGCGGTGTGACGCGTGAGGAACGGTAGGCATTGATAACGACCTCGCCGGGTACGCGAATGGTTTCGCTCAATGAGCGGCGGCCCACCCTGGCCGGCACGATGCCGGCGCCGCGCTGCTCTTCGGCGCTGAGTTCAACGGCACCACCACCCTCCTCGTCATGTTCGTCGTGGTCAGTTTCCTGCGCGTACACGTTGACAGGCAGCGCTAAGTACAAGCACACCGCCCAAAGTTTCAGAGTATTCATCGGATTGCTCTCCATCATCAGTCGGGGGGTGTTCATTGTTCGAAGCCTCTGCCCAGCCAGGTGTCAACCTGCCCCGAGGCCCGCAGCCATTCGAACCAGGCGCGCCACAGCGTTTCACGCAGATCGAGCGCATGTTCCTGGACATTGAGTGTGGCGGTCAGTTGAACCAGGTAGTCCGTGGTGCTCAACTCGCCAGCTTCCCACAACCGCTGCAGCTGCTCAGTCTGTCGCGCCAGGCTGGCCTTGCCGGTCTCCTGCCAGGCTTCCCAGGCGCCCTGCGAGAGCTCATAGCGCTCGGCGGCGCTGGTTAGCCGGGCATAGGCGCGTCGCATGACGTCATCGGCCATTTGTTCGGCCTGGTTGCGCTGCGACAGGGCGGCGCTCACCTCGTTGCTGAAGTTGTTACGGATGTACAGGGGGATGCTCAGGTTGAGGCCAATCAGGGTCTCGCCATCTTCGTCGCCGCCGGCAACACTCAGGGTTGGGTCCGGCCGTTGTTCACGGCGTCGCAGTTCGGCCAGCGCAGCGGCAGAATCGACCCTCCGCTGCGCCGTTTGCACCTCCGGCAACTCAAGCACAAGGGTTTCCGGGTTGGCGGCGCTTTCAGGCAACGACGGCAATGCGCCGGGTAGCGTTGGCCACTGGTCGCTGGCAGATGACCGGGGCGTCAGATTGCGAACCGCCTGTCGCGCCTCGGCAAGCTCTGCAGCTGCAGTGGCGCTTTGAATACGCGCATCCGTTGCCGTCAGGCGAGCCAGGTCAAACTCCACCTGGGCAAGATCGCCCGCGTCGTACCGGCGTTGAGCCAGGTTGACGAAGCGGTCCATCAGCGCCTCGCGCGACCGTGCCAGTTCAGTACGCTCCTGGCCGGTCTGGTGCTGTGCGAGCCCGTCCAGCAACTCAACGGTGACCGCCCACCGCACTCCGAGGTATTCCGCCTCGACGACCAGGCGATCGGATTCGGCCACGTCGGTGCGGGCTTCCCGCTTGCCGCCCCAGTCGAACGTCTGGCTAATGCCGAGCGCCCGTGTCCTGTCGGCGGCATTCTCGGCCTCGAAACTCAGCTCGGGGTTGTACAGCGGACGCGAGGCCGCATCCCGGTATGCCCCGCTCGCTTCGAGCGCGGACCGGGCGGCCTGTACCCGTGGGTTGGCATCGACCACGGACTGGACAAAGTGAATGAGCGCCGGATCTGCGCTCACAGCGTTGAGTGTGGTGGTTTCAGCCGCGCTGGCCGTCCACGGAACAATTAACAGGGCACCCAGTACCAGGGCGCGCCCACGTTGGCATATATGCATAAATCATCTTCCGGATACAGTCGATCGGCGCGCGCGCCAGCTAAGCGCCGGCGTGCGCGGTCCTAATTTGGAAAATGATTAAGCGTTCGGGGGTGGTGTTGGTGGTGCTTGCGCGAAATTCTGGTAGTGCTGCGCGCGACCCGGCGCATGGCCGCTGGCAGCGAACGCGATGCTGCTCGCCGCCGCCCGGGTACTGATACCGGCAGTATGCCCGTGACAGCAGTGCTCACAGTTCTCGCTATCCGGCTCTGGATCGCCATCGGGATCAGCCGGTGAGTCGTGCATCACTTCACTGTGATGGCTGCCGTCCGGGTCGATGGGATGCCCATCATTCGCCATATCAGCCGAACTCTCGAAGCCCAGGACGAGCATGGAGAGCACGAGGATTTGGCAGACGAATAATTTCATGGCGGGCAAAGTATGCCTGATCCAGACAGCAGATGTGAAACCCATGGACAATCCAGGGTCAGGTGAGTTCCGCAATTTCGAAGTGCGGGCATTTCTTGCGGCGACCGGGTCAACCGGATCGGGTTCGGTCGATGGCCTCCACAATCTCCCGCGTTGTCGGCACTCCGCCATCGCTGGCATATAGCCGGCAACTACACGCGCAGCCACGCTCCGCACCAATGATGTCCTCACCGTTGATGAGAATCGTCGGTGAACCCCAGCGCTTGATGTCATCCGGCGTATCGGGGGCCATCAGGTTCACTTCCTCGAAGTGCGCCTGGATACCCGGTTCGATTCGTTCAATGGCGGCGAGTACGTTGTCCCGGGCTTTTGGCGCCAAAGGGCAGCCATCGAAATAGAGGAATGAGACGGTAAGATCTGGCGTCATTACGGTCATTCAATCTAGCAAGGAAGTTGGAAAGCCGACATTCGTCGATGCGGCACTGATTTCATCAGCGCTGACAATGGCAGGGTTGTACTCCACATTGGCGGATTCTGATTCAAGGTCCACCTTGACGGAAATCACACCATCCAGCTTGTTCATTGCCTCTTTGACGGTAATGGGACACGTCGCGCACGTCATATTTTCGACCGCGAACGCCTGGGTGGTTGTCGCAGCGTCTGGCACCTTATTGTCCTGCCCTGCGTTAACGGTGCTGAAAAGCAACATGCTGGCAGCCAACAGGGCCATTGCTATCCCGGTGAATAAAGAATATCTGCGAAAAATGTTCATGACTTCTCCTAGTAAAAATACGGCGCCCAAATATTGACCGTCAGTGAAATGATTACCAGGCAGGCTGCAGCCCAAAGTGTAATCTTCACCAGTCGATCCCGTACCGGCGTGCGGCATTCTTCCTCACATTCATCAGTCGCCTTCCCGTAGACCAACCAGAATCCTGTGACCAGGAAACCACCGGTCAACAAGGCAATAAGGTACTTGTAGGGCTCAAGCACCTTGAGGCTTCCGATCCACGCGCCTGAAATTCCGAGCGAAACGAGCACCAGAGGCAAAACGCAACAGCTCGAAGCAAGCAGTGCTCCCGCCACACTTGCAAACGCCGTGGCCTGCCTGGATTGTTTCGATCTATCCATCAATGCGCTCTCCAGTTTCAGCGGCTGGATGACTAACTGATTTGTTGCCAAACCCGTCACAGGTCGATAAGTTTAATACCTGTAGCAACTACAGGTTCAAGACACCATTTCCACCATGATCATTGAAACAATAACGCGCGGAAAATTGGCAAGCATGACCGGAGTCAATCCCGAGACAATCCGCTACTACGAAACCCAGGGACTGATGCCCGCTCCACCCCGGTCAGGTGGCGGCCACAGACTCTATGGCCAGTCGCATGTAAAGCGTCTTTCATTTATCCGCAGATGCCGTGAACTGGGCTTCAACCTGGATGAAATTCGCGGCCTGCTGGAACTGGTAGATGGCGGAGCCTATACCTGCAGCGAGGTCCTGGACCAGACAAGGGACCATATTGCCGATATACGATCGAAGATTCGCGATCTGCGGAAGATGGAACGATCGCTATTGGATATGGCCAGCCAGTGTTCAGGCAAGGATGTACCGGACTGCCCGATCGTCGAAAAACTATGGAATGCCTAGGAAGAGTGGTGAGCACGGCTGGCAAACGGTTCAGTTTTCGAATGCCCATAGTATCAATGCCTGGGTTAATGATCCGTTCCACTACCACTAATGGGCAGATTCCGGCTGTATCACGACTCTAATCTGCCCTCAACCAGACCACAGTTTGCAGCATTGTGTGCTTAACGACTGCTTGGGCAGTTTAAAGCTGCAATGAGGTAAGTGATGCACAACGTCGATACAGACCAGTGGAGACAAGCTTTAACCGTCAATGAACTCAGCCAACGCTGGGGTTGCCATCCGATAACAATCAGACGACTGATTTCTGGCGGTAATCTTCCCGCATTTCGAGTTGGCCGTGAATGGCGCATAAGGGCTAAGGAAGTCGAACGGCACGAGAGTGCCAACAAACCCTTTCACGGTGGCGGCTGACCTAGAGCTCGCGCTTTACTGGGCGAACGAGTACGCGTAGACAACGGCATTCAGATGAACCCGAAGCGCCCAGGTGAGAGACAAGAATGGGCAATTCTTTGGGGCTGTGAACTGGAATTGAGTTCCGCCGAAAGGGCCGTTCTCGTATACCTTGCACACCGATGGAATTATAAACGGAAAATCGCGTTCCCCTCGCTGGACAGAATCGCGCAGGACACCGGATTTCACCGTTCTACAGTGATACGAAGCGTAGCCAAACTCGCCGAAGACGGTTTAATTACAAAAAACCAACCCAAGCAACGTCGAAGGGGCACTGGTGGTCAATTCGCAACCGAATACAGTATCAATTTCGACAAGGCACCACAGTCGCATGGTGCAACCACTTATAACAACGACCATGGTCGCATTTGTCAGAACCAAGGTCGCCCAGTGCCGGGACCACAGTCGCATGGTGCGACCCCAACAGGGTATTTAACAGGTAGAGATAATCAACATTCCGATTCCACTGAAGCAGTTTCAGAATCAGCCGCACCGAATAGGTATGGCAACAACGATGAAATTGTTGGGCTATTCGATATTGGCGAGCAGGCCATGGGCGAAGGTAACGGGGCTCTGATTTCCAAGCTCATAAGAATTCGGGGTAACGACGTAGCGCGCGAGTTACTCGTCGAGGCAGCGAAATGCCAGGATCACGACAAAGCCCGCATTCGCGTTAAAAGGGAAATTGAAATCAACTGACCTGCCCGCCACAGATTTCTACTTAGTGAATACTACGGTTCGCGCGCATCACTTATGTAAAGCCGATCGATTTCACCGTCTTTAAGGGTAGCTTTTGCTGTCACAATAAGCGCCACAGGCTGGCCCAGGGACTGCTTATAGATATTCTCAGGTGTGGCAATCGCAGGGTCGCTAATCTCTCCGACGTACCGCTTGTCTTCGTCACCTTCGATCCAAAAATGACACCTATGCGTGACGAGGTCGAGCTCGTTGATCAGTATGCGAAACTCCTGCGGCTCGGTAATCTCCACTGGGTCTTCAAGCATAATCGCATGCTTCATGGCCCGATCAATCACCGTGCGCTCCTCTGAAGAAGTTCCGATAGTCAATTGTTCGCATGAAACACCAACAGGTGCGACGGCTTCCCGTGAAGGTTTCACAGCCAACTCGGCAAGCCGATCAATGGAGTGTGATAACTCTCGAATGTAGGCCTGATTCGTCTCTCCACTCGACTTAATGTGCTGGAGAAACAATTCCTTGATCGCTTCCATTTCAGCTTTATCCTTCGATGCTCGCGCAAACCCGATCCGAATCAACCAGCCGAGCCCACCAAGGAGCGCCAAGCCAGTTCCTGAAAGAATCTGGTTTTCTTGAATAAAGTCAGCGACAACACTGATTGTGTAACAGTTAGGTCGCGGCTCTTTGGCGTAAACCCGAATTGCCATCGCGTCAGCGCGCTTAACCACCTTCCCCGTGGCGGCAAAATTGGCCCACATCGATATAATTCGACTCAGACCATGAAGTGATTGAGAAAGAGCATCAAGCTCAAGCTCATGACGTTCTGCGTCAAGCCCGTCATACCTGATTGGCAAGATCGGAAATTCCGCCATGCTTCCCCCAAGAATCGATCTTATTTCCAACCATTATCAATTCATGAGAACCGCTTTGTCGACCAGATGCAGTCCAGCGTGTCAAACAGCGATGACAACACAGCTTGAATTCGCTGGCGACCATCCGATTTTATCTGCTTGATTGTGGGCACGTAGCCGTTGATTGCGGAGACCAGCTTCCCGGATCACGATCACAAGCGCTATGCAAAGGGCGTGCGGCAAAGTTATTTGCGGGTACAAATGCGGGTACAAGCACTATAAAAGACCTATATAACACTTTTAAATTCGTAAGTTACTGATGTTGAGTGGTGGGCACGACTGGGATCGAACCAGTGACCCCTACCATGTCAAGGTAGTGCTCTACCGCTGAGCTACGCGCCCACGAAGGGCGCGCAATGTACCACGGGGGACCCGCCGGCTCAACACTCGCCGCCGCGATCCATGCATGTTCCCGGCACGCACCAAACGCTTCGCCGCTTCACCCGCACGCGCCACTTGCCTCGACGGCGCGCCGGTTTATGATGGACCGATAACGACAACCCCGGCACCCGACCCGCTCCATGCCCGACACCTTCGTCCACCTGCACCTCCACACGGAATTTTCCCTGGTGGACAGCACCCTGCGCCTGAAACCCATGATCGCGCGGGCAAAGGAACTAGGCATGCCGGCCATTGCGGTCACCGACCAGTTCAACCTGTTCGCCCTGGTGAAGTTTTATCGCGCCGCGGTGGCGGCGGGCATCAAGCCCATCGTCGGCGCCGACGTGCTGGTGCACAACCCGGAAGACCCCGCGCACCCCTCGCGCCTGGTGCTGCTGTGCCAGGACCGCGAAGGCTACCTGAACCTGTGCCGCCTGCTCAGCCGGGGTTACCTGGAGGGCCAGCACCTGGGGGTGCCTTACCTGCAGCGTGAGTGGATCGCGCCCTGCGCCGCCGGCCTGATCGCCCTGTCGGGCGCCCGCGAAGGCGACATCGGCCAGGCGCTGGTCAACAACCACCCGAACCGCGCCCGCAGCCTGCTGCAGGGCTGGATGCGCGATTTTCCGGAGCGCTTTTACCTGGAACTGCAACGCACCGGCCGCGAGGGTGAAGCGCTGCACGAACAGCTGGCCCTGCAGCTGGCCGGGGAACTGGACTGCCCCGTGGTGGCCAGCAACGACGTGCGCTTCCTGGCGCAGGACGACTTCAAATCGCACGACGCGCGGGTGTGCATCCACGACGGGCGCCTGCTTTCCGACCGGCGCCGCGAGCAGCGCTACTCCGACCAGCAGTACCTGAAGAGCCCGGAAGAAATGCGGGCCGCCTTCACGGACCTGCCCGAGGCGCTGGAAAACGCCGTGGAACTGGCGCGGCGGTGCAACCTGGAACTGACCTTCGGCGAGTATTTTCTGCCAGATTTCCCCACGCCCGCGGGCGAAAGCGTGGAAGACTTCCTCGCGCGCGTTTCGGCCGAGGGGCTGGAAGAACTGCTGAGGGTGCACGGCGCCGCGGACGAGTTCACCGAGGACGATTACCGAAAACGGCTGGCCATCGAGCTGGACGTGATCAACTCGATGGGTTTCCCGGGCTACTTCCTGATCGTGGCCGATTTCATTCGCTGGGCCAAGGAAAACGGCATTCCGGTCGGACCGGGTCGCGGCTCCGGCGCCGGCTCGCTGGTGGCCTGGGCGCTGGGTATCACCGGCCTTGACCCACTGCAATACGACCTGCTGTTCGAGCGCTTTCTGAACCCCGAGCGCATCTCCATGCCCGACTTCGACGTCGACTTCTGCATGGACCAGCGCGACCGGGTGATCGACTACGTGGCCCAACGCTATGGTCGCGACCAGGTCAGCCAGATCATCACCTACGGCACCATGGCGGCCAAGGCCGTGGTGCGCGACGCCGGGCGCGTGCTCGGCCACGGCTACGGCTTCGTGGACTCCATCGCCAAACTGGTGCCCCTGGAGTTGGGCATGACGCTGGACAAGGCGCTGGAACAGGAGCCCGAGCTGGCCCGCCGCTACCAGGACGAAGAGGACACCCAGGCGGTACTGGACCTGGCAAAATCCCTCGAAGGCCTGACCCGCAACGCGGGCAAGCACGCCGGCGGCGTGGTCATCGCACCCTCGGCGCTGACCGATTTCACGCCGCTGTTCGCCGAAGCGAAAAGCGGCAGCATCGTCACCCAGTTCGACAAGGACGACGTGGAGTCGGTGGGGCTGGTCAAGTTCGACTTCCTGGGTCTGCGCACCCTGACCATCATCGACTGGGCGCTCCAGACCATCGATCGCTGGCGCGCCGAGGCCGGGCAGGAACCCCTGGTGCTGGAAGAACTGCCCATGGACGACGCGCGCAGTTTCTCGCTGCTGCAGTCCTGCCAGACCTCCGCCGTGTTCCAGCTCGAATCGCGCGGCATGAAAGACCTGATCCGCAAGCTGCAGCCGGACCACTTCGACGAGATCATCGCCCTGGTGGCGTTGTTCCGCCCGGGCCCGCTGGAGTCGGGCATGGTCGACACCTACATCGACTGCAAGCACGGGCGCAAGCCGGTGACCTTTCCGCACCCCAAGGTGGAGCACATCCTCGAGCCCACCAACGGCGTGATCCTGTACCAGGAGCAGGTCATGCAGATCGCCCAGGAACTGGCCGGCTACTCACTGGGTGACGCCGACATCCTGCGCCGCGCCATGGGCAAGAAAAAGCCCGAGGAGATGGCCAAGCAGCGCAAAATCTTCGTCGACGGTTCGGTGGCCCGGGACATCCCCGCCGACAAGGCCAATTTCATCTTCGACCAGATGGAGACCTTCGCCGGCTACGGCTTCAACAAGTCGCACTCGGCCGCCTACGCGCTGATTTCCTACCACACGGCCTACCTGAAAGCGCATTACCCCGCGCCCTTCATGGCCGCCGTGCTGTCGGCGGACATGGACAACACCGACAAGGTGTCGGACATGATCGAGGAGTGTCGCGCCATGAAACTGGAGGTGCTGACGCCTGACGTGAACCAGTCGGTGCACCACTTCGCCGCCGTGGGCGAGGCCTGCATCCGCTACGGCCTGGGCGCGCTGAAGGGTCTGGGCAAAGGCGCCATCGAGTCCATCGTGGCCGAGCGTGAATCCGGCGGCGATTTCACCGACCTGGCCGATTTCTGCGTGCGCGTGGACCTGCAGAAGGTCAACCGCCGGGCGCTGGAAACCCTGGTTCGATCGGGCGCCATGGACCCGCTGGATGCCGACGGCAATCGTGCGCGGCTGTTCGGCGCCCTGGACCAGGTGCTGCGCGCCGCCGAGCAGGCCCAGCGCAACCGCGAGTCCGGCCAGAACGACATGTTCGGCAGCGGCGACGGCCAGGCCGCCCACATCGAAGTGGAGATTCCCGACCTGCCCCCCTGGCCGGAGTTGCCGCGCCTGCAGGCGGAAAAGGAGGCGCTGGGCCTGTTCCTGACCGGCCACCCGGCGCTGGTGCACCGACCGGACACAAAGCGCTTCACGACGGCGCCGCTGGGTCGCCTGGGCAAGCTGGTGCCCGCCGGGGACGGTCAGCGTCGCGGCCGCGGAGTGGACATGACGCTCTGCGGCCTGGTCTGCAACGTGCGTCGCGCGAACCGCCGCGCCTTCGTGACCATCGAGGACCACACCGGGCGCATGGACGTAGCCCTGTTCGACGAGGCTTTCAGTCTTTACGCCGACCTGCTGGGCAAGGACGAGATGGTGGTCGTGGAAGGCAAGGTCTCGGTGGACGATTTCAACGGCGGCTTTCGCATGACCGCCAGCAAGGTGCTGTCTCTGGGTGATGCGAAGTCCCGTTTCGCGCGCGGCGTACGGATCGCCGTGCAGGGTCCCTGCCCCGAACTCGCCGAAGAACTCTGCGCCGCCTTCGCGCCTTATCGCAACGGCGTGGGCCAGGTCTACGTGGCCTATCGCAACCCGCGCGCCAGAGTCCGCCTGCAGCTGAGCGAAGAATGGACCGTGAATCCCTGCGAGGAACTGGTCGCCGCCCTGGGAGACCTGCCCGGGGTGACGGAAGCGCGATTGGTGTACTGAAGGCTCAGTTCTGCCGGTATCGCCGATGCAGGATCTTCACACGCCGGACGTATTCGCGGGTTTCGGCGTAGGGCGGAATCCCGCCATGGCGCTCCACGGCGCCGGCGCCTGCGTTGTAGGCGGCCGAAGCCAGTTCCACGTTGCCGTCGAATCGGCCGAGCAGCCCGGCCAGGTAACGGGTGCCGCCCTCGATGTTGGCCACCGGGTCATAAGGATCGCCCACCCCGAGTTCGGCCTGGGTCGTGGGCATCAGCTGCATCAGCCCCTGCGCGCCCTTGGGTGACTTCGCGTCCGGCTGATAGGCGGACTCGGCATGAATGATGGCGCGAATCAGGCTTTCGTCCACCTGGTGCACCAGCGCCACCTCGCGAATGATGTCGGGAAAGGCGCCGGTGTTCAGCGGCACGTTTTCCCAGTCAACGCGGGCGCTGCAGGTGGGATCTGAGGCGTAACAGGGAAATCGGAAAGCCCGGAACCGCTGCTCCCCCGGCGGCTTTTCGCTGGAGTAATGCACGATGCCCTCGGCATCGGTCCACTTGTAGATCTGCGCCACGGCGGCACCGGCCCAAGCCAGGGCCAGGACGCCCATTGCCATGAGCAGAACACGCGTTGTCCGTCGCATCGATGCCATTCGTCGCCGTGTGTTGCGCGGGTTGACCGCACCGCTATTGTAAACTCGGAAGGCGCCCGGGACGATTCCCGGGCGAACAACGAGAGAAAGGAGAACCCGATGGAAGGACTACTCGTCGCCCTCATCGTGGGGGGCATCGCCGGCTGGCTCGCCGGCCTGGTCATGAAAGGCGCCAGCCAGGGCATTGTGCTTAACATCATCATCGGCCTGATCGGCGGCGTGATCGGTGGCTGGCTGTTCAGCCTGCTCGGCGTGTCCACCGGCGGCGGCTGGGCGGGCAGTATCGTGGTCGGCTTCGTCGGCGCCGTCATCCTGCTGTTCCTGGTCGGACTGATACGCGGCAAATGAACGCGTCGCCGGCCCGGCGCCGGGCCTGGAGTTCAGTCCCCCACTGCAGGCCCTTCCCCGGACTCGACCACGCGAATCATCCCTTCCTGCGCGGTACTGGCCACCAGGCGGCCCTGGCGGTCGTAAATCAAACCCCGCGCCAGTCCGCGGCTGCCACCTGAGTTGGGGCTGTCACAGGCGTACAGCAGCCAGTCGTCCACGCGCACGTCGCGGTGAAACCACATGGCATGGTCCAGGCTGGCCATGACCAGGTTGCCTTTCAGGTAGGAAATCGCGTGCGGATAGGTCGCGGTACCGATCAGGTGGAAATCGGATACGTAGGCCAGCAGGGTCCGGTGCATCCGCTGGTCGTCGCCGATTCCGCCACAGAGACGAAACCAGACCTCCTGGCGCGGCGCCATGGGCTGCGGGTTGGCCGGATCGCGCAGCTGCACCGGGCGAAACTCGAACGGCCCGTATCGGTTGAACCAGCGACGCAGTTTCGGCGGCGCGTCCTGCAGGTATTCCTGGCTGAGGTCACGTTCGTTGGCCAGCGTGTCCGGGTCGGGCACGTCCGGCATTTCGAACTGGTGTTCAACGCCCGGTTGCGGCAATTGGAACGAAGCCGCCAGGGTAAAAATCTGGCGACCGTGCTGGATGGCGACCACGCGGCGCGCAGTGAAACTCCGCCCGTCCCGGCTGTGATCGACGTTGTAGACGATCGGCGCCTCGGGATCACCGGCGCGCAAAAAATAGGCATGCAGGGAGTGAACCCTGCGCTCCGTGGTCACCGTGTGACTGGCCGCCAGCAGCGCCTGCGCCAATACCTGGCCGCCGAACACCCGCGGGGTGCCGATGTCCCGGCTTTCGCCCCGAAACAGGTTGACTTCCAGCGGTTCCAGCGTCATCAGGTCCAGCAGTTCCCGCACCGGGTCGTCCCCGGATTCGGTGACGCGGTTCGTCATGCGATTTCACTCCTCGGGTGGTGGCGGGCGCCGCTCACTCGGTGGCAAACCGAGCGACGGCATGCGGTAGCATGGCGCCATGCAGCCGCAGTGTAACGCACCCGCTGGGGACTGGCTGGCGCGTCACACGCGGCTGGCCCCCGACAGCCGCGCACCCCTGGCCGAACTGGCCCAGGAGCTGTTGCTGCGCCTGCCTGCCCGGGGACCCTGGCTGGTGGGACTGGGTGGCCCACCCGGTACCGGGAAATCCACCCTGGGGCGATTGCTGTGCCACCTGCTGAACCATGGCCACGACCTGGCATGGCCGGTCACCCTGTTGTCCCTGGACGACTACTACCTCCCCGCCGCCGAACGGCACGCAAGGGGCCAGACGCGCCACCCACTGATGGCGCGCCGCGGTCCGCCCGGCAGCCACGACGACGCACTGCTGTGGCGCCACATCGACGCGCTTCGCGAGGGACGGCCCGGCGAGATTGTCGTGCCACGCTTCGACAAGGGACGCGACGATCGCGACGCGCTCTTTCGCCGCCTGGACCTGCGGGGCCAGGCGCATTGCGTGCTGCTGGAAGGCTGGTTCGTCGGCACGCCACCGCAGGCGGAATCCGAGTTGATCGAGCCGATCAACGCGCTGGAGGCCCGGCGCGACCCCGATGGTCGCTGGCGCCGCTGGTTCAACCGACAACTGGCGGTGTTTCATGGCCAGCTCCAACTACGCCTGTCCGCCGGCTGGCACCTGGCCGCACCAGACTGGGATCACGTCGTGCGCTGGCGCTGGATCCAGGAACAGGAGCGGCCGGTCGGCCAGCGCATGCTGCATGACCGGGCGGCGGTGATGGACTTCCTGGCGCCCTTCGAGCGCCTGTGCCGCCACCAGTTGACCCACGACGCCGCCTGGGCCGACGAACGAATCCGCCTGGACACCCATCACCACCCGCAAAGGGAGGCACACCGGTGAGCTTTCTGTGGCACGACTACGAGACCTTCGGCACCAACCCGGCCTTCGACCGTCCGGTACAGTTCGCAGCCATCCGTACCGACGAAGCATTGGCGGTGTCCGGTGAGCCGATAACCTGGTTCGCGAAACCCGCTGACGATACCCTGCCCCATCCCATGGCCTGCCTGGTGACCGGAATAACGCCCCAGCGCGCCCTGCGGGAAGGCCTCACGGAAGCCCGCTTCGCCGCCGAAATCCACGACGCGATGATGACCCCGGGGACCTGTAGCGTGGGCTACAACAGCCTGCGGTTCGATGACCAGGTCAGCCGCCACCTGTTTTATCGAAACTTTTTTGATCCTTACGAGCGTGAGTACCGCAATGGCAACAGCCGCTGGGACCTGATCGACCTGGTGCGCATGTGCTATGCCTTGCGGCCCGAAGGACTGGCCTGGCCGGAACGCGAACCCGGGGTGCCGAGCTTTCGCCTGGAGGACCTGACCGCCGCCAATGACATCGAGCACAGCGGGGCGCACGACGCGCTGGCGGACGTTCATGCCACCATCGAGCTGGCCCGGCGGGTGCGCACGGCGCAGCCGAAGTTGTATGACTGGGCCCTGCGTATGCGGGAACGCGACCAGGTGGCCGGCCTGCTGGACACCGTGAACCCACGCCCATTGCTGCACACCTCTTCACGCATTCCGGCGGCGCGTGGCTGCACCACCCTGGTACTTCCCCTGTGCGCGGTACCGGACCGGCCGAAGGAAGTGGTGGCTGTCGACCTGATGGCCGATCCGGAGCCGCTGCTGGTGCTCGATGCCGACGATATTCGTGACCGCGTGTTCACGGCCACCACCGACCTGCCGGAAGGCATCGAACGCATCCCGCTGAAGACCCTGGCCAGCAATCGCGTACCCATGCTGGCGCCCGCGGGCACACTGAAGGGCGTGGATACCGACCGCATCGGGCTGGACCCGGCACGCTGCCAGGCGCATGCCCGGCGCCTTCAGTCCCGGCTCGACAGCCTGCGACCCAAACTGATGGAGGTGTTTCTGCGACCACCTCCGGAACCGACCGGTGACCCGGACGCCCTGCTGTACCGCGGCGGGTTCTTTCCGGATGCCGACCGGGCGACCATGAACCGGCTGCGCAGCGCCCCGGCAGGAAAACTGGCTGAATTCGAAAACGCGTTTCGGGATCGCCGGGGCGCGGAGATGGTGTTTCGCTACCGGGCGCGAAACTTTCCAGAGACCCTCAGCGCTGACGAGGCGGCCCGATGGGAACGCGAACGCCTCGAACGTCTCCAGGCGCCCACCGAGGACGGTATGCTGGGCGTCGACGGGTTCCACGAGGAACTGGCCATGGCACGGCGCGAACGCGCTGACGAGCCGCGATCACAGGCCCTGCTCGACGAGGTCGAAGCCTGGGCCGTGGAACTGTTGAAAATGCGCTGAAGGTCGAGACGAACCGAAGCGGTTAAAAAATTTACTTCAAGCACTTACCCGACTTTCCTGCGTTGACTTCAAGCTGCCTATACACAAGTCTCTGATTGTGCATATGACAGTGAAATGACATTCCCAGGCCCGGGAACAGCCCGCCAGGCCGCGGATAAGTTACTGATTTCTACGACCAATTACAGACTGGTCATTTTTTGAACAATCCAGAGTTCGCCACACACGCCATAGCGACTGCCGCCCTTGCCCACAACGTTATCCACAGTTTGTGTGGATAACGTTACAGTTTTGATTCATGCCACGTTAAGCGCAAGTTGAGGGTGCGCCGGCAGCGTGTCACGGCGTCTCCGACGCGCCTTCCCCGCCAGGCGATCCAGGGTGCGTCGGGCGCCCGGCGAAACGAATTCCACGTGGGTGCCGTCAGTGAACTGAAGCATCCAGATTTTCACCGGACCGTCCGCGTCGACGGGCACGGCCACGATGCCGGAAATGGTCTTGCCGATCAGGTCTTCATGGCTTTTCATGTCGGGCTCCTCGGTTTGCTGGAGCCTATTGAACACCGGGCATTTCTCAAAACCTGAGAGTGTTTCACCGACGGGCAGATTTCCGACAGGAGGCGGAGGAAAACGACCCTGTCTTCGCCGTACGACGCTCCCTAGGCTGGTTTCACCGGGACCGAATTCGGCCCGGCACACTCAACCGACAAGGGGAAAAACATGACACGCACTCCTGGTACCCTCACCACCCTGCTGTCCGGGCTACTGCTGGCCGGCGCAGCGCTGGCCGGACAGCCCGTCAACATCAACGCCGCCAGCGCGGAAACCATCGCCGACGCGCTCGACGGCGTGGGCCTGAGCAAGGCACGGGCCATCGTTGCCTACCGCGACGCCCATGGACCCTTCCAGCATGCCGACCAGCTGGTCGACGTCAAGGGCATCGGCCTGAGCACGGTGGACAAGAATCGCGACAACATTCGCCTGGACGGCGACAAGCAGGTGGCCAAGCGCAAGTAGATCCGCGCAAATCGCCAGGCCTTCAGCCCGAGCTGAAGGCCTGGCGCGATCCGAAAGCGTGGGCCAGGGTGCTCTGGTCGATGTATTCCAGTTCGCCGCCCAGCGGAACGCCGTGGGCAATTCGCGAAACGGTGATGCCGCGCGATTCGGCCAACCGATTCAGGTAAAACGCGGTGGCCTCGCCTTCCACGGTGGGGTTGGTGGCGATGATCATTTCGCGCGGGGCCTGTTCATCCAGGCGCTTCTCGAGTTCGTCCAGGCCCAGCTCGGCAGGACCGATGCCGTCGAGTGGCGACAGGCGGCCCAGCAACACGAAATAGGTCCCGCCATAGGCCGTTGCCTGCTCGATGGCCAGCACGTCCACGGGCGATTCCACCACGCACAGGAGGCTTCGGTCACGGCGGGGATTGGCGCAGATGGCGCAGCGCTCATGCTCGGTCAGGTCGCGGCATTCGACGCAGCGGCCAATGCGCTCCATGGCGTCGGACAGAACCGCCGACAATTCCAGCCCGCCCTCGCGATCACGCTCGAGCAGGTGCAGCGCCATGCGTTGTGCGGATTTCGGCCCTACGCCGGGCAGGCAGCGCAAGGCCTCGATCAGGCGCCCCAGCAGCGTATCGGTGTCACCCACGGGCGCGATGTCAGAACGGCATTTTGAAGCCGGGAGGCAGGTTCAGACCCTTGGTCAATCCGCCCATGTGCTCTTCGGACGCGGCCTGCACCCGGTTGACCGCATCATTGGCGGCCGCGGTGACCAGGTCTTCGAGCATTTCCACGTCATCGGCCACGGCGGGGTCGATTTTCACGCCCAGTACGGCGTGCTTGCCGTTCATGCGGACCTCGACCATGCCGCCACCGGCCTGGCCAGTGACTTCCAGCTGAGCCAGCGCTTCCTGGGCTTTCTGCATCTGTTCCTGCATTTTCTGGGCCTGTTGCATCAGGCCGGCGATGTTGCCTTTCACGGTACTCGTCCTGTGCCCATGGGGGCTACTGCAAGGGTTGTATGGAGTCTTCGAGAATGCGGGCGCCAAGGCGTTCCTTCAAGGAACGGACCGTGGGATCGTCCTCGATGGCCCGTTCGGCGTCGCTGACCTGGCGCATCTGCGCCTGTTCGCTGTCCACGGCGGGGGTGGACACCGCCGACTTCACGGGATTCAGCGCCAGGTTAACCGGCTGACCCAGTTGGCTGGAAAGTTCCGACTGGAGCTGGCGCACCAGCCGGTCGCTACCCAGGTACTGCTGTTCTTCGGCGATGAGGAAACGCCAGTCGTCTCCCTGGCGGGAATCGAGCTGCAGGTTGCGCGCCAGTTCGCGCACCGCGCCGCTCAGGTCCAGGCGCGCCAGCAGGGCGCTCCAGTCAGGAGGTTCGTTCTCGTCCAGGGACGGCGGGGCGCTGGTCGCGGTCGGCGATGCGGGTGCCTCGATCGCCTTGGCCGTCGGCGCGGCATCCGCGCGCCTGCGGGCGGAGACCTGTTCCGCGGCGGCGCGGGCCTGCGCCCTGGCGTCACCGGCCGCCGCCTCCGACGCTGCCGGCTGCCCCGAGGCGCTGCCGGGCGCCGCCGCCGGGTCCGCGTCGTCCTCGGCCGGCCGAAACGCCAGCATGCGCAACAGGGCCATTTCCAGCCCGGTCCGCGGATCGGGCGCCAGGCCCAGGTCGCGTCGTCCCTGGATCGCGATCTGGTAATACAGATGGACGTCTTCAGGCGCCAGCTGTTCCGCGAGACGGCGTATGGAATCCCAGTCGCTGCGCTCGGGGTCGCTGTAGTCGGGCGCCAGCTGCACCAGCCCGACGCGATGCAGCACTTCGGCCAGTTCCGCCAGCACGCTTTCGAGATTGCGTGACTGCGCTGCGAGTTCGCGCACGATTTCCAGCAGCGTCGTCGCGTCGGTGTCGGCCAGTGCCTGCAGCAGGCGGGCGATGTGTTCGTGGTCGACGCTGCCCATCATGCGGGCCACGTCCTCATCTTCCAGGCGTCCGCCGCCGAAGGCAATGGCCTGGTCGAGCAGGCTGAGTGCGTCGCGCATGCTGCCATCGGCGGCGCGCGCGATGCGCGCCACGGCCTCGGACTCGGCTTCGATGGACTCCTCGCCCAGCAGCTGGTCCAGGTAGTCACCGATCTGGCCAGGCAGCAGCCGGCGCAGGTTGAAGCGCAGGCAACGCGACAGGATAGTGACGGGAATCTTCTGCGGATCGGTGGTGGCCAGCACGAACTTCACGTGGTCTGGTGGTTCTTCCAGGGTCTTGAGCAGCGCGTTGAAGCTGGCCGTGGAGAGCATGTGCACTTCATCGATGATGTACACCTTGTACCGTCCGCGGGCGGGGGCGAATTGCACGCTTTCCAGCAATTCGCGGGTGTCATCCACACCGGTCCGCGAGGCGGCGTCGATTTCCAGCATGTCCTGGAAACGACCCTCGTCGATGTCCACGCAGGCGGAACATTCGCCACAGGGGGTGGACGTGACCCCGGTTTCGCAGTTCAGGCACTTGGCCAGGATGCGCGCAATGGTGGTTTTTCCCACGCCCCGCGTGCCGGTGAAGAGGAAAGCGTGGTGGACGCGGTCGTTGTCCAGGCCGTTGACCAGCGCCTGCACCACGGCCTCCTGTCCCACGAGTTGCGCAAAGGTTTTGGGCCGCCACTTGCGGGCAAGGACCTGGTAGCTCATGCAGTTTCAGACACCGGAACGGGGTTGACGCGAAAGGCCTTCACTATAGCAGAAGGTGGAGGCAGCCCCCGCCCGCCGTTCCCCGGCACCCGGCGTCATTGCTGCCGCTGCTCCCTTCCGGGCCTGACGGGGTTCACAACGTGCCGCTGCGGGGTGACCGACAGGGGCCACCATGGACTGGTCGCGAACGTTGGGCCCGTCCGCGGGGAAGGCATTGTCCCCTATGCCCTGCCCCCAATCAAGGCGACACGACGCCCCGGGGTTCACCCGATCGCGTCCGGTGCGCGGGCTTGCGACAATCGCTGGTTGGCCCGGTCCATGGCCGCGGTGAAATCCTCCTCGTTCCCGGTGGACACGGCAGACGCCAGGCGGTCCAGCGCCATGCGGAATCGATCCACCACACCGGGCGTGCGGTCATTTCCCTGCTGGATCTCGTAGTACAGGTGCGGGTTCTCCGATACCACCTGCGCCGCGACTTTGAGCTGGGCGTTGAAGGTGCTGCTGGAAATCCGTTCGAGCAAGGGAACTTCTTCGCCGCTGTCGGCCAGGGCCGACGCGAAAGCGATGTTGACCAGGTGTGACAGGCCCAGCACCCAGGCCATGACCTCGTCGTGTTCCTCCAGGCTGAGGTCCACGCAATCGGCCGCGGTGTGGGCGAACAGCGCCCGCGCATCGTCGACCGCGCCGGCGTGACCCACGTCCACGAACAGGATATGACGACCGGACAGCCCGACTTCGTTCGGACCGAACATGGGGTGCACCGAGCAGACCCGGCAGCCGGCGGCCTGCACCGCGGCCAGGCCTTCACGCATGGGGCTCTTCAACGAGCCGATATCGAACACCAGCCCCGTCGGACGACGCTCGGCCAGCTCCAGCAGGATGTCGTTGCTGGGGCGCAAGGGCACGGCCACTACCACCACGTCGAATGCCTCCAGGTTCTGCCGCCAGTCCTGCAGTCGGTCAAAGGGTGACGACCGTTCGGAAGGATCACAGACCGCTACCTGGTACCCCACCGTGTCCAGGTAGCGCGCCATCCAGTCGCCCATGCGCCCGGCGCCGCCGATGACCAGCGCGTTGCGTCCCTGGCCGTGACCGGACTGCACCCACTTGTCATGCTCCTGCTTGCCCAGCGAGTGATGAATCAGGGTTTCGAGAATCTCCCTGGCCACGCGCTCCGACACGCCCTGCGCCCTGGCCCTCGCCATGCCCCGCTCGATGACTTCGCGCTCGCGCGCGTAGTGGCGCAAGGGCGAGCCGGTGTCCTGTTTGAGCTCACCGATGGCAGCGACCACCGCCTGGCGTTCAGCGATCGCGTCCACAATGTCGGTATCGATCTCGTCCAGGCGCCGGCGCAGGGCCTGCAGGCGCTCGGGAACGGGTGGGTTGTCCTCGGACATGATTCAGCCTGGCATGCCCCACGGGGCGGATAGCGACAATGTACCGCGCCGACCAGCGGATGCAACCGCCGCCTGGCGCCCATTGCCGCCAGGCCTGTCATACGGACTTCACGGACGGGGAGGATGCTAGGATGTTTTCCTGACTGCCTTGGGGGGCGACATGACCGAACCTGCGATTGCCGAGGGTGCCGCCGCACCCCTGGCCCACGACGAACTGGCAAAGCTCGATGCCTACTGGCGAGCGCTCAACTACCTGTCGGTAGGCCAGATCTACCTGCTGGACAACCCACTGCTTCGCGAGCCGCTGGAGCGCCGGCACATCAAACCTCGCCTGCTGGGCCATTGGGGCACCTCTCCGGGTCTGAACCTGTTGTGCGTGCACCTCAACCGGGTCATCAAGCGCGATGACCTGGACGTGATCTACGTGATTGGCCCGGGTCACGGCGGCCCATCCCTGGTGGCCCACGCCTACCTGGAAGGCACCTACAGCGAGGTGTACCCGGACATTTCGCAGGACGCCAGCGGCATGCGCCGGCTGTTCAAACAGTTCAGCTTCCCCGGCGGCATCCCCAGCCACGTCGCGCCGGAGACGCCCGGCAGCATTCACGAAGGTGGTGAATTGGGCTATTCACTGAGTCACGCCTTCGGTGCGGCATTCGACAATCCCGACCTGATCGTGGCCTGCGTGGTGGGTGACGGTGAGGCGGAAACCGGACCGCTGGCCACCGGATGGCACGGCAACAAGTTTCTGAACCCTGCGCGTGACGGCGCCGTGTTGCCTATCCTGCACCTCAACGGCTACAAGATCGCCAACCCCTGTTTTCTGGCGCGCATTCCCCACGAGGAACTGCAAAAGCTGTTCGAAGGCCTGGGCTACGAGCCGCACTTCGTCGAGGGTCACGAGCCGGAGAAAGTCCACCAGTCCCTGGCCGCCACGCTGGACACGGTTACCCGGAAAATTCGTGATATCTGGCGTGCTGCGCGCCAGGACGGTGACCTGTCCCGGCCGTGTTGGCCGATGATCGTTCTGCGCACGCCCAAGGGATGGACCTGCCCGGAGTCCATCGACGGCAAAAAGTGCGAGGACTACTGGCGCAGCCACCAGGTTCCCATGGGCGACATGGACAACGAAGAGCATATTCGCATTCTCGAAGACTGGATGAAGAGCTATCGGCCGGACGAGCTGTTCACCGACGAAGGCAGACTGCGACCCGAGTTGGAGTCACTGGCGCCGCAGGGCGCCCGGCGCATGTCCGACAATCCCCACGCCAACGGCGGCCTGCTGCTGCGCAACCTGAAACTGCCGGATTTTCGGGATCACGCCGTGGACGTTCCCGTGCCGGGCGCGACCATAGCCGAAGCCACGCGGGTCATGGGTACGTTCTTGCGTGACGTGATGAAGGAGAACCTGGCGCGCGGCAACTTTCGCCTGTTCAGTCCGGACGAGAACAATTCGAACCGCTGGCAGGACGTGCTGGAGGTAACCGACCGCTGCTACGTGGCCGAAATCCTGCCTGAGGATGCCAATCTCGGCGCGGACGGACGCGTCCTGGAAGTGCTCAGTGAGCACCAGTGTCAGGGCTGGCTGGAGGGCTACCTGCTGACCGGCCGCCACGGCTTTTTTTCCTGTTACGAGGCCTTCATTCACATCATCGACTCGATGTTCAACCAGCATGCCAAGTGGCTCAAGGTCTGCAACGAGATTCCCTGGCGAAGGCCCATCGCCTCCCTGAACTACCTGCTCAGTTCGCACGTGTGGCGCCAGGACCACAACGGCTTCAGCCACCAGGACCCGGGATTCATCGACCACGTGGTCAACAAGAAGGCCGAGGTCGTGCGGGTCTTTCTTCCCGCCGACGCCAACTCCCTGCTGTGCGTCACCGATTACTGCCTGCGCAGCCGCAACCAGGTCAACGTGGTCGTGGCCGGCAAGCAGCCGTCACCCCAGTGGCTGACCATGAAGGAAGCCGAACAGCACTTCGATGCAGGCATCGGCATCTGGGAGTGGGCCAGCAACGACCAGGACGATGCGCCCGACGTGGTCATGGCCTGTTGTGGCGACTCGCCGACGCTGGAAACCCTGGCTGCGGTGGAACTGCTGCGGGAGCACCTGCCCGAGTTGAAAATTCGGGTCGTGAACGTCCTGAACCTGATGAAACTGCAGCCACCGAGTGAACATCCGCAGGGCCTGCCGGACCGTGATTTCGATGCGCTGTTCACCGTCGACAGACCGATCATTTTTGCCTTTCACGGGTATCCCTGGCTGATCCACCGCCTGACCTACCGCCGCACCAATCACGCGAATCTGCACGTGCGCGGGTACAAGGAGGAAGGCACCACCACCACGCCCTTCGACATGGTGGTGCTCAACGAACTGGATCGATTTCACCTGGCGGAAGACGTGATCGACCGCCTGCCACAGATCGGCCCACGCGCCGCCTACCTGAAACAACGCCTGCACCACCGCCTGCGCGAACACAAGCAGTACATCAGCGAGCACGGTGATGACATGCCGGAGATTCGTGGCTGGCGCTGGGGGCAGGCGGCGCCTGTCACCCACACCGGCACCTCCACCGAAGGCGACAATGTCTGAGCCGGGCACTGACGTCCTGGTCCTGAATTCCGGCAGTTCCTCGATCAAGTACGTGCTGTTTCGGCGAAAGGACTTCGCGGTGCGCGCCAGGGGCGTGGTCGAACGCATCGGGGAATCCGCGCCCCGACACCGGCACCGCGTCGGCGACGACCCGGATGACGCGCACCCGGTGGCGGCCGCCAATCATCACGACGCACTGGCATTGATCGTCGCTGCCCTGCAAACGGACGGCGTGAGGGCCGACAGCCTGGCCGCCGTGGGCCACCGCGTGGTGCATGGTGGAGAGGCGTTCAGCGCACCGACGCTGATCGATGACGGAGTGCTTCGTACCATTCGTGAACTGGGCGCCCTGGCGCCACTGCACAATCCAGCCAATGCCGACGGCATCGAGGTGGCAAGGCGGTGCTTTCCCGGCGTTCCACACGTGGCCGTGTTCGACACCGCCTTTCACGCCACCCTGCCCCCGCAGGCCTTTCGCTACGCCGTCCCGGAGCGCTTCTACGCGGAACACGCCGTGCGCCGCTATGGATTTCACGGCACGTCGCACCAGTACGTGGCGCGCGAGACGGCACGTCGCCTGGGCCGTGCGGAAGCAGACGTCAACCTGGTCAGCCTGCACCTGGGAAATGGCGCCAGCGCCTGCGCCGTACGAGGCGGTCGCAGCGTGGATACCTCAATGGGGCTCACCCCCCTGGCGGGCCTGGTGATGGGAACGCGCCCCGGGGACATCGACCCCGGCGTCCTGCTGCACCTGGCCACCACGGCGGGGCTCGGCGTGAAGGAACTGGAACGGATTCTGAACCACGAGAGCGGCCTGAAAGGTCTGTGCGGCGCCAGCGACATGCGCGAAGTGTTGCGCCTTCGCGCCGCTGGCGACCCTGCGGCTGACCTGGCCGTGCGGCTGTTCTGCTATCGCGCCGCCAAGCAGGTCGGCGCCTATTGCGCGGTCCTCGGGCGGCTGGACGCCCTGGTGTTCACCGCCGGGATCGGCGAGAACCAGGCCGAGGTCCGGGCGGAGATCTGCGAGCACCTGGGCGGACTGGGCGTTCGGATCGACCTGGCGCTCAATCAACGACCCGAGACGCACCCGGCAGGTATCCAGGCAAAGGATTCCCGGGTGGCGGTCATGGTCGTGGCCACGCGCGAGGAGGTCGAGATCGCCCGCCAGGCGTTGGCGCGGGTGATGGGCGCCGGCGATGGACCCGCCGGCGCCCGTTGACCGGCAAACTCAGTCGGCGCGGCGCAGGGTGATGTCGCCGGTATAGGCGGTAACGCTGACCTCCGCGCCACCCCCATTGAGGCGCGCGGTGGTGTAGCCCTCCAGGCGCACCCCGTCCTCGGTCTCCTCGCGTTCGGTCACGGTCTCGATGTCCGTCACGTCCAGGTTGGTCCGCACGTCGCCCATGTTGGTACGCCAGCGCAGGTTGGCCTGCAGCGTGGCGGGTACGGTCAGCTCCACGTCCCCGGCCCAGGAATTGAGCACCAGCGGCCCGGGCAGTTCGCTGGCGTCGACGCTGACGGTCAGGTCATCCGTGTGGGCATGGATCACCGCGGCGCTGCGCAGGCCGCGCACCTCCACCGGACCGTTGGAGTTCTGGATTTCCATCTCGCCGCTCATGTCGACCACGCTGATGGAACTGTCCATCGCCGAGTGCAGCGACAGGCGCACGTCACGCGGTGCGCGAACGCTGACCAGCGCGGCCTCGTCCATGCTGCCGGCACGCACGATGATCTGCCCGCCGTCCTGGCGAACCACCAGGTTCTGTCCTCCGTTGGGCAGGATGCGCATGCCGTCGTCGTCCACGTCGGGCGCTCCGTCCTGTGCCGGGCCTTCGCTGACCGAGATCAGGACCTCGTCGCCGTCGTAGCCCTCGACCTCGACCCGGCCGCTCATCAGGCTGACGCGCAAGGCGCGGTCGCTGTAGCCGGCCAGGTCGAAAAAGAATTCCTCGCTCTGCGCCTGGGCCCCTGCCGGGATGGCCAGCGCGGTGGCCAGGGAAACGGCCAGGCCGACTGTCAGTGTCTTGGTGTGCATGGTGGTGACTCCTTGATTCACGTGGTGGTTCCTTGCGTGGTCCCCCGGTTCGGTTCTTCATCGCGCCCGGCGACATCCCGCAACATGGCCTCCACCATGGGGTTGGTCGTCGGCCGCTCGACCAGTTCGACAATCAGCGCCTGCACCTCGGACTGGCGGGCGTGGGCCAGCAGGGCCTCCAGCGCGGCGATCTGGATCCCGGCGCTGCTGTCGCGCGACGTCACCAGGCCGGCCAGTGCCGCGGCCGCCGGCGACGGCAGGGCCTCCGCCTCGCGCAGATTGACGATGGCATTGAGTCGCGCCGCCGTGGTCGCGCCGCTGAGCAACTGGGTTTCCAGCCGCAGGTCCGCCGCGACGGAGGGCGCCTGCGCCGGTGCATTCGGCGCCAGCAGCACGCGGCCCAGCACCAGCCCAACGACCAGCGCGGTGGCCATGCCGGCCAGTGACAGGCCGGAGGTCCATTCGCGCAGCCGTTCGGCGCGAAGGGTACGCCGCAGGCGGCGACGCATTCGTGCGGTGGGCGGCTCCGGCAGGGCTTCGTCCAGGGCGTCCCACAGGGTGTCGTAGGCCCTGGCCTCGGCATCGCCCAGGCCTTCACGGAATGCGTCAGGCAGTTTTTCGTTCATGGCCGGTCTCCATTGATTCATCCCCTTCGGCATAGGCCCGGGCCAGGGCTTTCATCGCGCGGTGCATGCGGACCCGCACGGCGCCGTCGGCGGCGCCCACCACGCGGGCAATCTCCTTCGAGCTCATCTCCTGGTACCGCGCCAGCACGATGACCTCGCGGTATGACGGCGCGATGCGCCCCAGGGCGCGCCGCAAACGCTGCCGGTCCTGGCCGGCGGCGAGCAGGTGCTCGGGGCCGGGCGCCGGGTCCGCCTCTTCGTCCGGCGGCTCCAGCGGCTGGTCGGGCAGCAGGTCCATGGCGGCGTTGCGCGCGATCCGGAACAGCCAGCCGCGAAACAGCCCGCCGCGGTAGCTGTGCCGGTACTGCAGCGCACGGCGAAATGCTTCCTGCACGCAGTCCTCGGCGATTCCCGCGTTGCCGCCGATGGCCAGGCAGTACTTGAACACCCCCCGGTGGTGGCGTTCGAACAATTCGCCAAGCAGGCGCAGTTCGCCGGCGCTGACGCGTTCCATCAATTCTTCGTCGCTCGCCATGTCTCCCTCGGGCTGGGCGGTTCGGCCAGTTTATTCCCCACTGCGGCACGGGGTGGCTGGCTTGTCTGGGGGGAATACCGGGACAGGAGGACAACTGTTACACCTGCAGCTGATCCCGGGTGGTCTAACCGCGATGACGACAGGGAAGAATGGCCCCCCCCGGGGCCGCGGAAGGCCGATGACGTGCCGGCCTACGGCACGCACGCGCCGTAGGTCAGGTTCACGTGAGGTTCAGCGATCTTCGATCAGTCTGCGGGCCAGCTGCTCCGCCCTTTCGCGGTTATCGTCACCTTCGGCGTAGCCGGTGACGCTGATCGCGTAGCGATACCCCGAATCCGCCACCGACAGTTCGGAAGCCTTGGGGGCCCAGATCGCCCGGTCGCCCAGGCCGTCGATCCAGTCGTCAAAGTCGACCTGCGTGGTGTGTTCCTTGCCACGCACTTCGACGGTCACGCCTTCGGTTAGTCGCTGCACCGCGTCTTCCAGGCTGGCGATCGCCGCCTCGGACGAGTCGAAGGCCTGGTTGATCAGGGTCAGGCTGACCGTGAACCGGGACGACGGCGGCTCGGGCTCCTCGAACGGCTTGCCGGTGGCTTTGGCCATCATCCTGTTCATCTCGTACTGCGTACTGGCGGCCTGCAGGGCCTCGGCGTCTGGCTTGTCCCAGGTGGCGGTGCACAACCCGTGCGGAACGTATTTCGAACCGGGTCGCAGCTCGGCGGCCCCGGCGCCATCGCCGAAGACATCCTGCAGCGCGCCGGAACCCAGCGCCTCGCAGGTGATTTCACCGCGGCCCTCGCCCTCCTGGTCCAGCATCCGCTCGACGGCTTCCGACAGCTCGCCGGCCGCCTGGGCGACGGCCCCGATACTGAACAGGACCACCGCGGCGGCCAGTGATGCAGCGCCTCGCACGCCAATGATTGCTGGGTTCATGCCTATGTCCCCTGTCGTTGTGAAATTGTGTGAATCCCGGAACCGGGTCAGTCCGTGATGTCCGCGTCCGCCAACCAGCCGTCCAGCCGGCCGAGAAAGTTCGCGTCACCCAGGACACCCACGTGCGTCGCGTTCACGCCGTAGACGCTGTTCGCCTCGTCCTGTAAGCGAGCGTTGATCTGGCGATCCAGCGACACCACTCCGTCGTCATCCTGGCCCGGCTGGAAGGTGAACACCAGGTGATACGGCACCTCGACGGGCCAGTCCTGTTCGAGGATGTCATCGAGAAAAACGCTGTTCGGGGAAATATCCCGCCAACTGGGCACCACGATGGGCGAATGTTTCACGCCCGATGCTGCGCTCGGCATACCCAGCAAGGGACTGGCCGCGGTCACCACCAGAGCCAGCCGCCAGGGCCTGGGCTCCGCGGTCGCCTTGAGGACGAACGCGCGGGACATCACGCCACCCATGCTGTGGGCCACTACGATGACGCGACCATAGTCGTGGCGTTCCTGCAGCGTGTCGAGGGCGCGAACGAAATAATTGCTGATGGTGTCCAGGTCCACGCCGCTGGGGTATTGCAGTACCCAGGGCTGAAACCGGTCCCGGTCCAGGCGATCCAGAGCCGGCTGAAAATCGGTCGCGGTGCCGTTGATGCCGTGCACGAAGACCACCGGCGTGCGTTCCGGGTCATAGGACTGCAGAAAGAACAGCCCGCCGCCGAAACGCTGAACGTATTCCACCGGGTGCCACATGCCCAGGCTGGCGCTGTCACGGCTGAAGATGGCTTCGTCGAGATCCACCACCCGCCCGATGTTGGTTGTGGTCAGGGGAACCTCGCTTTTCGTGAAAAAGCCCCCCGCGCCCGGTTCGTGTCCCAGCACGCGGAGCACCGGCAAACGGACGCGCTCACCGGGGGACAGTTGAACGATCTGCGGCATTCCGGATGCGTCGCCATTGACACCCGCCGGCTCCGACGCCTGGTAGGCGCCGTCGCCATCGAGGTCCACGAAGGCGCTCACGAGATAATCGCCGGGAAGGGTATCGAACACGAAGCTGCCGTCGCGTCCCAGTTCCGCCACGTTGACCAGGGTGTCGCCGTCGGAATCGGCGCGGGTCAGCAGCACGTGTACCGAGCCGTCGACGGCGCTCTCCACCTGCCCGCTGATACGCGCCAGGCTGTCCACGGTTGCCGATTCCCGGCGCATATCGCGGAGACCACAACCGGCGAGGAGAGCGAACGCCAGGACGATGGCCGCGACGAGGCTGGGGCGGGGCTTCGCCCTGGGGGGGTGAGGCACGACGGGACCTTGGGCTGGCTGGATGAAAGACTGAGTATAGGTGGGTTGTGGGGCGGTGTTGAAGATGATGGCGGTTCGAGGAATTGGGATTAGAGCGAGTGGTGGGGCCCCGCGAGGGTTCTGCATCCTGCCCCCGCTCACCACCGACACATAAAAAACCCCGCCGTTGGCGGGGTTTCCTCATGTGCTGGCGGAGAGGGAGGGATTACAGCGCCCATCCCTGGGCGCTGCCCTACGGGTTCCTCGCTGCGCTCGTCATGAAAAATTGCTCCTGCAATTTTTTCGAACCCAGCAGCCCTTTGGGCTGCGCGAGGGTTCGCACACCGACCGAGTCCAACAGATACAAAAAACCCCGCCATCGGCGGGGTTTTTTGTATCTGGCGGAGAGGGAGGGATTCGAACCCTCGATACGGTATTAAGCCGTATACTCCCTTAGCAGGGGAGCGCCTTCAGCCACTCGGCCACCTCTCCAAAAAACCAAATTTTCTACCCGTTGGGGACGTCACTGGCGCTTGATGACGGCGCTCCAGCGGAGCGTGTTACTCGGCCACCTCTCCGAAAGCAATCTCCTGAAACGCGCGCACGACAACGTTGCGCCCCTGATTTCAGGGAGGCGCAAGTCTACCGTCGATGGGGTTCGGCGTAAAGCCGGAGAAGGGTTTCAGTAGCTGCCGGAAGAGGTTTCCGGCTCATCGCGCTCGGCGAGGATGCGTTTGAAGATTTCCTCGCGGTGCACCTGCACTTCCGGCGGTGCATCGATACCGATCCTGATCTGGTTTCCCTTGACGCCCAGTACGGTGACCGTGACGTTTTCCCCTATTACGAGCTTTTCCCCTACTCGCCTTGTGAGTATGAGCATGAGTACCTTCCTTTGGCCTCAGGCCATTCAGTCCCTAAGCAAAGTCTTTTCGACTTATTGTCCTTTGCGTCAACCAAAGGGCCCGCTCAACCTTTGCGACACGTGAATACCAGCATACCTTTTTATGGCATACCGGTTACTTCTTTTTTCACCCAGGCCTCCACGGAGGCCAGCGCTTCACCGAGCGCTTGTGGGTCGCTGCCACCGGCTTGTGCGAAATCGGGACGTCCACCGCCCCTGCCGCCGACTTGCTGCGCCACGAAGTTTACCAGATCGCCCGCTTTAATCCGAGTAACAAGGTCTTGCGTCACACCGGCGGCCAATCGCACCTTGCCTTCATCCTCGGCGCCAAGCACCACGACACCGGTTTTCAGCTTGTCCTTGAGGTGATCGACCGCCTCGCGCAGGTTCCTGGAATCGGTCCCTTCCAGGCGCGACGCCAGCACCCTGATCCCTTCGATTTCAACCACCTGGTCCAGCAACTGGTCGCTGCCACTGGCCGCCATGGACGCCTTGAGGGCCTCGAGTTCCTTCTCCAGCGCGCGGTTGCGCTCCAGGATTTGCTGCAGGCGCCCTTCCACGTCTTCGAAGCCTACCTTGAGCGCCCCGGCCACCTGTTGCAGCCGGTGTTCGGTCTGCTGGACCGCCGTCACGGCTACCTCGCCGGCCACCGCGATGATGCGGCGAATTCCAGCGCCCACGGCGGTCTCGGAAACGATCTTGAACTGGCCGATGTCACCCACACGGTCCACGTGGGTTCCGCCGCACAGTTCGGTGGACAGGTCACCGAAGGTCAGTACCCGGACCTCGTCACCGTACTTTTCGCCGAACAACGCCTCGGCGCCGGTTTCCAGCGCCTGATCGAACGGCATGACCTCGGCCCGTGCATCCGGGTTTTTGCGAATGTCCGCATTGACCCGCCGCTCCAGCGCCTGCAATTCTCCGGGCGTTACCTGCTTCGGGTGCGAGAAATCGAAGCGCAGGTGATCCGGCGCCACCAGCGAACCCCGTTGCGCCACGTGTTCACCCAGCAGATCCTTCAATGCGCGATGCAGCAGGTGCGTGGCGGAATGGTGCAGGACGGTGGCCTGGCGCCGCGCGGTGTCGATGGCGGCGGTCACCGTGTCACCCACCGCCAGCCGGCCTGATTCCAGGCGTCCGACATGGCCGTGAAATTTGCCCGCCAGCTTCTGTGTGTCCTGGACCTCGAAACGAAGGCCCTCGCCCGCCAATTCACCCGTATCACCGACCTGGCCGCCAGACTCGGCATAGAACGGCGTCTGGTCGAGCACCACCACGGCTTCCTGGCCTGTCTCCAGGTGGTCCACGCGACGGCCATCCACCAGGATTCCCACGACCTGGCCGTCGGCCTGGCCACAGTCGTAACCGAGAAACCCGGTGGCCGGCAGAGCCTGCACCGCCTCTGCGCTGATCTGGCCGTGACCCTTGAACTGCCCGGCCGCGCGGGCCCGCTCGCGTTGTTCGGCCATGGCGTGGTCGAAACCCTCGCGGTCCACGACCAGGCCGTGTTCGCGCGCGATGTCCTCGGTCAGGTCGAGCGGGAAGCCGTAGGTGTCATAAAGCAAAAACGCCGTTTCCCCGCCGATGGGCGCACCCTCCGGGACATCGGCCATAACCTTGTCCAGGATGCCCATGCCGGTCTCCAGGGTGCGTGCGAAGCGCTGTTCTTCTTCCTCGAGCACCTCGGCGATGCGTTCCCCCTGCTCGATCAGCACCGGCCAGGCCTCGCCCATGACGGCAGCCAGGGCTTCGACCATGCGATGAAAGAACGCATCACGCTGACCCAGCATGAAGCCGTGACGAACGGCGCGGCGAATGATGCGACGCAGCACGTATCCGCGACCCTCGTTGGACGGCAGTACGCCGTCGGCGACCAGGAACGCGCAGGCGCGTACATGGTCGGCGATCACGCGCAGGGACTTGCTGTCCCGGTCCTCGGCCCCGGTGAGTTCGGCCGCGGCATTGACCAGGGCCCGGAACTGGTCGGTCAGGTAGTTGTCGTGCGTGCCCTGCAACACGGCGGCGATGCGTTCCAGGCCCATGCCGGTGTCCACGCAGGGGGCCGGCAGGGGCTCCAGGGTGCCGTCTGCGGCACGGTCGAACTGCATGAAGACCAGGTTCCAGATCTCCACGTAACGATCACCGTCCTCGTTCTCGGTGCCCGGCAGGCCACCCTCGATGTGATCGCCGTGGTCGTAGAAAATCTCGCTGCAGGGCCCACAGGGGCCGGTATCGCCCATGGCCCAGAAGTTGTCGCTGTCGTAAGGCTTGCCACCCGGCTTGTCGCCGATGCGCAGGATGCGCCCGGCGTCCACGCCCACCCCGTCCCGCCACAGTTCGAAAGCCTCGTCATCGGTGTGGTAGACGGTCACCCACAAGCGGTCCGCCGGCAGGCCATACACCCGGGTCAGCAATTCCCAGGCGAAAAGGACGGCTTCGCGTTTGAAGTAGTCCCCAAAGCTGAAGTTGCCCAGCATCTCGAAAAACGTGTGATGGCGCGCCGTGTACCCCACCTGGTCCAGGTCATTGTGCTTGCCGCCGGCGCGCACGCACTTCTGGGAGGTGGTGGCCCGGTTGTAGGCGCGCTTCTCCGCGCCCAGGAACACGTCCTTGAACTGATTCATGCCCGCGTTGGTGAACAGCAGGGTCGGGTCCTCGGCCGGCACGAGTGAACTGGACGACACCACGGTGTGACCGTTCTCGGCAAAGTAATCCAGGAACTGCTGGCGAATTTCGTTGGTGGTTTTCACGGGTTCAACGACCAAAAGCTTCCATGGCATGGAAGGTATAGGCGCACGGCGGACAAATCCAGCGGTGAGTGAAAAATCAGGGGAAGGATTGAGCCTGACGCGGACCGATCCGGGGTGCTCAATCCATCTGCAGGCTGCGCAGGTGGTCGATGGCCCGCATGACCTGGTCATGGGAAAAACCCCGGTTCATGCCGGCCCGATACAAGCGTGCCCGGGCTTTCTCGTCCAGTTCACCGCGATGACGACCCACGGCCCACTCACGGGCCAGGGCGTGCCAGTCGTCGCAGGCGGCCTCGAGCGTCGCCTCGGCCAGGGCATTGGCCACCCCCTTGTGGCGCAACTCGGCGCGAATGCGCGCCGGGCCGTAGCCCTTCATGACCCGCTGGCGGGCCCAGGCCTCGGCGTAACGCTCGTCGCTGACCAGGTTCTGTTCGGAAAGATCGGAAAGCACCGCGTCCGCGGTTTCGGGCGCCACGCCGCGCTGAACGAGCTTGCGGCGCAGC
Source organism: Gammaproteobacteria bacterium (assembly GCA_030431095.1). GTDB lineage: Bacteria > Pseudomonadota > Gammaproteobacteria > Xanthomonadales > SZUA-36 > Marinihelvus. The sequence goes on from JAUIJU010000007.1 coordinate 34,661, forward strand.
TCCTCGACGGCGTACTCGCGCCGGCCCAGGTAACGCAGGGCCATGGCCTGGGCATCCGCAGCGGTGGGCGGTGTCGCGTCACCCGCCATCAGGCCATGGCCCCGGTTTTCCTGGTGATCAGCCGCGCCCGGCGCGGTTTACTCGGCCGGTACTTCTTCGGCAGCCGGCGCCTTCGGCTCCGGCTTGGGCAGCAGCACGTCGCGGATCTGTTCCTCGATTTCCGCGGCGATTTCCGGGTTGTCCTTGAGGAACTCGCGTGCGTTCTCCTTGCCCTGCCCCACGCGGTCGCCGTTGTAGCTGTACCAGGCGCCGGACTTGTCGACGATGTTGTTGGCCACGCCCAGGTCGATGATCTCGCCCTCGTGGGACACGCCCTGGCCATAGAGAATCTCGAATTCCGCCTGGCGGAACGGGGGCGCCATCTTGTTCTTCACCACCTTGACGCGGGTCTGGTTGCCAATCACCTCGTCGCCCTTCTTGATGGCGCCGATACGGCGGATGTCCAGGCGCACCGAGGAGTAGAACTTCAGCGCGTTGCCGCCGGTGGTGGTTTCCGGGCTGCCGAACATCACACCGATCTTCATGCGGATCTGGTTGATGAAAATCACCGTGCAATTGGAGCGCTTGATGTTGGCCGTGAGCTTGCGCAGCGCCTGTGACATGAGACGGGCCTGCAGGCCCACGTGCGAATCGCCCATGTCGCCCTCGATTTCGGCCTTGGGCGTGAGTGCCGCCACCGAGTCCACCACCACGATGTCCACGGCGCCGGAGCGCACCAGCATGTCGGTGATTTCCAGGGCCTGTTCGCCGGTGTCGGGCTGGGAGACCAGCAGGTCTTCCACGTTCACGCCGAGTTTTTCCGCGTATTGCGGGTCCAGGGCGTGCTCAGCGTCGACGAAGGCGGCCGTTCCGCCGGCCTTCTGCGCCTCGGCGACCACGTGCAGGGTCATGGTGGTCTTGCCGGAAGACTCCGGGCCATAGATTTCGATGACGCGCCCACGCGGCACACCGCCGATACCCAGGGCGACGTCCAGGGTCAGCGAGCCGGTGGAAATGATGTCCACGCTGGCGGCCTGGGAGCCGTCGCCCATGCGCATGATGGCGCCCTTGCCGAACTGGCGCTCGATCTGGGTCAATGCGGCCGAAAGGGCCTGTTTGCGATTCTCGTCCACGATGTTCCTCTCCTGAATCCAATGCGGTTTTGGCACCGCCTGCGGGCCATTATACATAGCGCCACGGGCCGTCCCCGACGTGTTGCGACGGGGGGTTGGAATCCTACGCGGATCGGCGTCAATCGCCCCGCGTGTCGGCCTTCCAGCGCTCCTGAACCCGGTGTTCCGGGCCGTGTTTCCCCCGCGCGGTGCGCAGCAGAACGAATCCATTGCACACCCATTCGAAGGGCTCGGGACGCATTGTGCGCAAAGCCGTTCTCAAATCCCGATAAAGGGTCGGGCGCGGCACCCGGGATGGCCGGGGAGAGGTGAACAGGGTCGGGGTCAGCCGCGTGAAAAACGGGTTGGCCCGCTCACCCGGGTGGGGAACGGCCCGCCACGATCCGCGCGGCTCAGGAGTCCAGGTTGTCGAGCACGCCCTGCAGGGCGTACAGCACGGTCTGGCGACGCACCTGGTCGCGGTCGCCGTCAAACACTTCGCTGGCGGTCTGGATACGCCCGCCGATCACCGACCAGCCGAAACACACCATGCCGACCGGCTTGTTGAGCATGCCGCCGTCGGGACCGGCGATGCCGGTGGCGGCCACGGTGATCCCGGCGGCGCTGCCGCGACGCGCGCCCAGGGCCATCTGCGAGGCGATTTCCTCGCTCACGGCGCCATGCTGGACGAGATCGTCGTGGATTACGCCCAGCTGGTGTTCCTTGGCCGGGTAGGAGTAGCAGACGAAGCCGCCGTAAAACCAGTCGGAACTGCCCGGGATGTCCGTGCACACCTTGGACATCCAGCCGCCGGTGCACGACTCGGCGGTGCACAGCATCCATTGTTTCTCGCGCAGCGCCGGGCCCAGCGCCCGCACCACGTCGGCAATGTCCCGGTCCAGTTCTTCGACGGTCCGATCGGTCATTCTCGGTTCCTGTTGTTCTCGCCCGGGTCCAGCTTCATCGGGTCAGCGCTGTACGTTACACTTCCGCCGATGTCAGCGCCAGCCAGCGAAGCCCTCAGCGGCCACACTCCCCTGATGCAGCAGTTCCTGCGCATCAAGGCCGACTTCCCCAATACCTTGTTGTTCTTCCGCATGGGGGATTTCTACGAGCTGTTCTACGACGACGCGCGCCGCGCGGCCGGGCTGCTGGACATCACCCTGACCACCCGCGGCGAGTCCAACGGGCAGCCGATTCCCATGGCCGGCGTACCGCACCACGCGGCCGACGCCTACCTGGCGCGCCTGCTGAAGAAAGGCGAATCGGTGGCCATTTGTGAACAGGTGGGTGATCCGGCCGCCAGCAAGGGCCCGGTGGAACGCGAGGTGGTGCGCATCGTCACCCCGGGCACCGTCACCGACGAGGCCCTGCTGGAAGAGCGCCGCGACAACCTGCTGGCCGCCGTGGCCTCGCACCGCTCGAAACTGGCCCTGGCCTGGCTGGACCTGGCCGCGGGCCAGTTCCACGTGCGCGAACTGGCCTCCGCGGACGAACTGGACACGCAGCTCGAACGGCTGCAAGCGGTGGAATTGCTGGTGGCCGAGGACAGCCCCCTGGGGGAGCGCCTGTCCCGCCGCGGCGCCCTGCGCCGTCGCGCGCCCTGGCACTTCGAAACCCCGGCCTGCGCCGGCCTGCTGAACGAGCAGTTCGGCACCCGCGACCTGTCCGGCTTCGGCATCGGGGACAAGCCCGCCGCCATCGCGGCCGCCGGCGCCCTGCTGCAGTACGCCCAGGAAACCCAGCGCGGCGCCCTGCCCCACCTGCAGGGCCTGACCCTGGAGCAGGCCGGCACGCAGCTGCACCTGGACGCGGCCACGCGCCGCCACCTGGAAATCCTGACCCACCCGGAAGGCAACGAGGCGCACACCCTGGTGGGGGTGATGGACAGTTCCATCACGCCCATGGGCGGACGGCTGCTGCGCCGCTGGCTGGTCAACCCGATTCGCGATCGCGCGCGCCTGGGCCGCAGACACCGCGCCATCGACGCGCTGGCCAACACCGGCGTACTGGAGGCACTGCGCGAAACCCTGCGCGGCGCCGGCGACGCGGAACGCATTCTCAGCCGCGTGGGCCTGGGCTCGGCGCGGCCGCGCGACCTGTCCACCCTGCGCGGCACGCTGGGCGCCCTGCCGGTGCTGCACGAGGCGCTGGCCGGCGGCGGTCACGAGGAACTCGAGGCGCTGCGCCAGTCCATCCAGCTGTTCCCCTCGGTGCACGAACTGCTGCAGCGGGCCCTGGTGGACGAGCCGCCGGTGCTGGCGCGCAACGGCGGCGTGATCGACGAGGGTTACGACCCGGAACTGGACGAGCTGCGCGGCCTGTCGGACAACGCCAACGCCTTCCTGCTCGACTACGAGCAGAAGGAGAAGGACGCCACCGGAATCGCCAACCTCAAAGTGGGTTACAACCGGGTGCACGGCTATTACATCGAGATTTCTCGCGCCAACGCCGACAAGGCCCCCACGCACTACACGCGGCGCCAGACCCTGAAGGCGGCGGAACGCTACATCACCGAGGAACTGAAGGAATTCGAGGACAAGGTGCTGTCGGCCCGGGAGCGCGCCCTGGCGCGCGAGCTACACTGCTACGAGGGCCTGGTCACCGAGCTGCAGGCCTGCCTGCCCGGCCTGCAGGCCATGGCCGCGGCGCTGGCCCGCCTGGACGTGCTCTGCGCCTTCGCCGAGCGCGCCCTGGCCCTGCAGTTCTGTCGCCCCGAGCTGGTGGAAGACCCCGGCTTCGATATCCACCAGGGCCGCCACCCGGTGATCGAAGCGGTGCAGGACGAGCCCTTCACACCCAACGACATCCGCCTGGACCCGGAGCGCCGCATGCTGGTGGTCACCGGCCCGAACATGGGCGGCAAGAGCACCTACATGCGCCAGACCGCGCTGATCGTGCTGCTGGCCCACGCCGGCAGCTGGGTACCGGCCACGGCGGCGCGCATCGGCCAGGTGGACCGCATCTTCACGCGCATCGGCGCCGGCGACGACCTGTCGCGCGGGCGCTCGACCTTCATGCTGGAAATGACCGAAACAGCCAACATCCTGCACAACGCCACCGAACACTCGCTGGTGCTGATGGACGAAATCGGCCGTGGCACCAGCACCTACGACGGCCTGGCTCTGGCCTGGGCCTGCGCGGATCACCTGGCGACCCGGGTGCGCGCCTTCACCCTGTTCGCCACGCACTACTTCGAGATCACCCAGCTGGCCGTCGAACGCGAGGGCGTGTTCAACGTGCACCTCACCGCCGTGGAGCACGGTGAGCGCATCGTGTTCCTGCACGCGGTGGAGGAAGGCCCGGCCAGCCAGAGCTACGGCCTGCAGGTCGCGGCCCTGGCCGGCGTGCCGGCGGCCGTGCTGAAGGCCGCGCGGCGGCACCTGGAGCAACTGGAGGCGCAGGGGGACTCGGGGCCGCAGATGAACCTGTTCGGCCAGATTTCGACGATCGACGAAAAGGACGATCCGGAAAAAACTGTCCCGGCCAATGACGTTCTGCGCGAAGCGCTGGATGCACTCGACCCGGACGAGCTCACGCCCAAAGAAGCGCTGAACGCGCTCTACCGCCTCAAGGATCTGCCCGCGGCGGACTAGCCGTCCCGCTCCTGCCGAAAGCGGATGATCTGGCGACGCTGGCGCTTGTCGGGGCGCCGGTCCCGGTCACCCATGGCGGCGCGTTCGGCCTTGCGGCGCTCGACCTGGGCCTCGCGCTGAACGCGGCTCTCTTCGGTTTCCTCGTACAGTTTCTGCGCCTCCGGGGCCGGCCCCCGACGCTCCGACAAGTCCCGCACCTGCACCACCCAGGTTTCCTCGCCGCGCTGAATGCGCAGTTCGTCCCCTACCTCCAGGATTTTTGCCGGCTTGGTCCGGGCGTCGTTCAGGCGCACCTTGCCGCCCTGCACGGCGGCGCGCGCCAGGGAGCGGGTCTTGAAGAAGCGGGCCGCCCAGAGCCACTTGTCGATACGCACGGTCATGGGTCGAAGCGATCCTGGATCAAGGTCGCCCCATCATAGGAGCACGCCTCCGCCTCATCCAGGCAGGAGCAGAGAATCCAAGACCAGGGCGCGTACAGCAATCGCGGCCATTCTCGAGAGCTACTGGTCGCGCCGGGTTTCGCGCCAGTTGTCGAATGCCATATTTCCTGACTGCACGTCTTCCCAGGTGATTCGGTTGTAGATGAAGGCCACCTCTTCGCGGGTCACTCCCTCGGGACCCTTGGGGCGTGCGTGGCGAACCGAGACGATCCGCGCGTCATTGAGGGTGATGACATGGTACGGTGCGCGCGCGCCATTGGTGTCGGTCCGGAAAAAATGCAGGGTCAGTTCGGGAATGGTGCCATTGCGGGCCAGGGTGTCGGCCAGGAGTGGCGTGGCCAGGTCCAGATCCTTGGTGATGATGACCGGCGTGTGCTGTACCGCCCCCCGGGGCAGGCCAGTACCGTCCCCGAAGTCCCGCGACACCTCGTGTTGAAAAGCCAGAACTTCGATGGACTCCTCGAGACCCACCAGCGTGACCGGTCCCTTGATCTCACCCGAGGTGTTGCTGTCGAAGGGCGGAATGAAAATCTGTTCCTGACCGCTGGCCGACGTTACGGTCAGCACGGAGACGAGAACGGCGGCGACAAAACGAATCATGGCGACTGACCCCGGTGCGTAAGGTGTCTCTCCAGAATAGCACCGGGCCCACCGGATTGCCGAAGTCGACTGGCCGACAGCCCCGGCGGGCCGCGACGGTACGCGGCCTTCACGGTGTCTCGGTGAACGCCCGGGTAGTCGTCGGCCTGTCAGCCCACCAGCAGCGTGTTGATCCGCGCCACGAACGCTGCCGGATCCTCCAGCTGGCCGCCCTCGGCCAGCACGGCCTGGTCGTGGACGATGCGGGTCCAGTCTTCGAATGATTCGCCCTCCGCCTCGGACAGTCGCTCGAGTAGCGGGTGCCCCAGGTTGACCTCCAGCGTGGGCTTGCTGTCCGGCAGTTCCTGGCCCGCCTGTTCCAGCATGCGCTTGAGGTGCAGAGCCATGTCGTGCTCGCCCAGCACCAGGCAGGCGGCGGAGTCGGTGAGTCGCTTGCTGGCGCGCACGTCCGCCACGGCATCGCCGAGCACGTCCTTCATGCGCTTGAGCACCTCCGGCGTTTCCGCGTCCTCTTCCTCCGTCTCGCTGTCCTCGCCCAGGTTCACGTCCCCCTTCGCCACGGACTTGAGCGGTTTGCCGTCAAACTCGGGGAAGTAGCCCATCATCCATTCGTCGATGCGCTCGTGCATCAGCAGCACCTCGATGCCTTCCTTGCGGAACAGTTCCAGGTGCGGGCTGTGCTGTGCAGCCTTGAGGTTGTCGGCGGTGATGTACCAGATGGTGTCCTGGTCCGCTTTCATGCGCCCGACGTAGTCATCCAGGGACACCACGTCGCCGGCGCTGACGTCCTTCGTTGAGGTGAAGCGCAGCAGCTTCGCCACCTTTTCCTGGTTGCCCATGTCCTCGACGATGCCTTCTTTCAGCACCGTACCGAACTGGTCCCAGAAGGTGGCGAACTTGTCCGGCTCGGTGTTGGCCAGGCGCGTCACCAGGTCCAGGCTGCGCTTGACCACCGCGGCGCGGATCTTGCGCACCTGCTCGTTCTCCTGCAGCAGTTCGCGCGACACGTTCAGGGGCAGGTCGCGCGAATCCACCACGCCGCGCACGAAGCGCAGGTAGTGCGGCAGCAGCTGCTCCGCCGCGTCCATGATGAACACGCGTTTCACGTACAGCTTCAGGCCGTGGCGCTCGTCACGCTGCATCATGAAGTCCAGCGGCGCCTTACCGGGAACGTACAGCAACGACGTGTAGTTCTGCGCGCCCTCGACATGGTTGTGCGCCCAGGCCAGCGGATCGTCGTTGTCGTGGGTCAGGTGCTGATAAAAGCCCGTGTAGTCCTCGTCGGCAATGTCCGACTTGGGCAGGGTCCACAGCGCGGACGCCTGGTTGACCGTGTTCCACTCCACGGTGTCGTCGCCGCCCTCTTCTTCCGACGGCGTGGTCTCTTTCAAGCGGATGGGGAAGCCGATGTGGTCGGAGTACCGGTTGACCAGCGAGCGCAGGGTCCAGGCCTGCAGGAATTCGTCCTCGCCCTCCTTCAGGTGCAGGATCACTTCGGTGCCACGCCGCGGCAGCTCGATGTCATCCACCTGGTAGGTGCCGTCACCCGCGGATTCCCAGCGCACACCCTCGCCCGCATCGCCGCCGGCATGGCGCGTGAGCAGGGTCACGTTGTCGGCCACGATGAACGAAGCGTAAAAGCCGACGCCGAACTGCCCGATCAACTGCTCGGCGGAGTCGCCGTCCGCGGACTCGCCGCCATTCGCTTTCAGCTGCTCGAGATAGCGGCGCGTGCCCGAACGGGCGATGGTGCCGATATTCTCGACCACCTCGTCCCGGGTCATGCCGATGCCGTTGTCGCGGATGATCAGCAAGCGCTTGTCCGGATCCGCCTCGATCTCGATGCGAAGTTCCGGATCGTCCGCCAGCAGGGCGTCGTCCTGCAGGGCCTCGAAGCGCAACTTGTCGCAGGCATCGGAAGCGTTGGAGATCAACTCCCTGAGAAAAATCTCCTTGTTGGAGTACAGGGAGTGCGTCATCAGGTTCAGGACTTCCTGAACCTCGGCCTGGAAGGCGTGTTTCTCGGCGGTCTGGGTCATGCTGGGTCTCACCCGTATGTGTTCAACTGTCCGGTGAGATTGGGTGACTCCCGCGTCGTTTCAAGTTTCGGGACGCAACGCCAGCTTAGCCGGCGTTGAGCTTTTCCTTGATCCGTGCGCTCTTGCCTTCGCGACCGCGCAGGTAGTGCAGCTTGGCGCGGCGTACGTCGCCCTTGCGCTTGACCACGACCGAGTCGATCAGCGGGCTGTAGGTCTGGAACACGCGTTCCACGCCGGTGCCGTGAGACATCTTGCGCACGGTGAAGGCGGAGTTGAGGCCGCGGTTACGAATGGCGATGACCACGCCCTCGAAAGCCTGCAGGCGTTCGCGGTTGCCTTCTTTCACCTTCACGTTGACCACCACGGTGTCACCGGGGGCGAACTTCGGAAGGTCTTTTTCCATCTGTTCCTGGTTGATTTCGTCAATGATGTTCATTGCTCTGTCCTTTCCTGAAGGGCCTGCCGGCCCCGGTTAATCGTGTTCTGTGTCCAGCTCGCCGATGAATTCCTCGAGCAGAGCCCGGGCCTCGCCATCCAGCGTCCTGCCTTCCAGCAGGTCGGGCCGCCGCTGCCAAGTCCGGCCCAGGGCCTGTTTGCGCCGCCAGCGGCGAATGGCGCCGTGGTCGCCCGAAAGCAGCACCGGCGGCACCGTCCGGCCCTCGTGTTCCACGGGCCGTGTGTAGTGCGGGTGGTCCAGCAGGCCGTCCGTGAAGGAGTCCTGCTCGGCCGACTGCGCGTCACCCAGCACGCCGGGCAGCAACCGCAGCACCGCGTCCATCAACACCCCGGCGGCGAGTTCGCCGCCACTGAGCACGTAGTCGCCGATGGACCATTCCTCGTCGACTTCCTGCGCCACCAGGCGCTCGTCGATGCCTTCGTAGCGCCCGCAGACCAGGATCAACCCGTCGCGTGCCGCCAGTTCGCGCACCCCGGCCTGGTCCAGCGGCCGGCCCTGGGGGCTGAGCAGGCTGACCCGGGCGTTCGGGTTGGCCGCCCGCGCCGCGCGGAGGGTCCGGCCCAGCGGTTCCACCGCCATCACCATTCCCGGTCCGCCGCCGTAAGGCCGGTCGTCCACCGTGTTGTGGCGATCGCGGGCATAGTCCCGCGGGTTCCAGGTCTCGAGTCGGGCCAGCCCGGACTCGAAGGCCCTGCCCGTCACGCCCAGTGTGGCCAGGCCACGCAGTTCGTCCGGGAACAGGGTGACCACGTCGAAGCGTTTCGGCCGTGCCGGCGCCTCAGTCATCGGGGTGCCAGTCCACGTGGATGGTCCCGTTGTCCAGGTCCACCGACCGCACCACCTGTTCGTTGACGAAAGGAACCAGTCGTTCCCGCTCGCCCGCCAGCACCATCACGTCGTTGGCGCCGGTTTCAATCATTTTGATCACCCTGCCCAGGGAAATCCCGTCACGGTTGATCACTTCCAGGCCCACCAGGTCGCTCCAGTACCACGAGCCCTCGCCACTTTCGGGCAGCGCGCCGCGCGGAAAGCGAATCACCTGGCCGACCAGGGCGCGGGCCTGTTCCGGCCCGTCCACGCCCGGCAGGGCCGCGATCAGCGTCTTGCCGTGCGGCTGGCCGCCGGCGATGCGCACCTCGCGTTGATCCTCTCCCAGCAACCAGGGCTGGTAATCCAGGATGGCCTCGCGCGGGTCGGTGTGCGAATGCACCTTGACCCAGCCCTTGAGGCCGTGGACGCCGGATACGTATCCCAGCGTGACGTTGGGACCGCTCTCGCTCACGGCGCCCGGTCTTACCGGGTCAGGAAGCAGCCGCTCCGCGGGCTTCGACGACCAGGTGCTTCACGCGCTCGCTGAGCTGTGCGCCCACGCCGGTCCAGTAGTCCACGCGCTCGAGTTCGAGACGCAGGCGCTCTTCCTGGCCCTTGGCAACGGGGTTGAAAAAGCCGATGCGCTCGATCCTGCGACCGTCACGCTTGTTGCGGCTGTCCGTCACCACGATGTGGTAGAACGGCTTCTTCTTGGCGCCGGAGCGCGACAAACGAATCTTTACCATGGTGGTTGAACCTGTCTCTTCATTGGCCCGCAGCCGGTGCGGCGGGCGTATCCCAGGGTGGTCGGAAACGCTTCCGCCCACCGTTCCATTCCGTCGTACGCGCCGCGGCGGCCCCCGGGGACCCACCTTGAATCGCGCACAGCCAAGCCCTGAAGCGGACTCAGGAAACCGCGTATTCTAACCCGAAACAGCGCAAAAGAAAACAACGACTTGACCTTTCCGACAGATCACGGCGCACGCGGGCAGCCGCGTCCAAGCGCACCATGAATCAAGCACTTGCCGCTCACCGAGGCCTTGGCTAATCTGGACCGGACGGCGCCACGTGCCAGCGCTGCCGGACACAGGCTCTTGAACACCAGCGGATTCACCATTGAAACCCCCAGGCTGCTGCTGCGCGAATTTCGTGAAGACGACGCGGAGGCCCTGTTCCGCCTCAATTCCGACCCGGAAATCATGCGCTATACCGGCGACACGCCGTTCACCGACCCGGCCTCCGCCCGCCATTTTCTGCACCACTACGACGACTATGCACGCAACGGCTTCGGCCGCTGGGCCGTGACCCGGCGCAGCGACGGCGAATTCATGGGGTTTTGCGGCCTGCGTCGCGACCCGGACAGTGGCGAAGTGGACCTGGCCTTCCGCCTGTTCCGCAAATTCTGGGCCAGCGGCTACGCCACCGAGGCCTCGAGCGCCTGCCTGCAGGCCGGCTTCGAGGACTTCGGCCTGGCCGAGATCGTCGGACGCGCCATGCGCGAGAACCTGCCCTCGATTTCCGTCCTGCAGAAGCTGGGCATGAAGTACCGCGACATGGTGGAGGACGACGGCGAGTTCTGGCTGGTGTACGCGGTGGGGGCGGAGCGGTTCATGCAGCGGGTGGAGGGTTAGGGGGACGAGAGGGGTGACCCGGTTGGCGTCAGGGCGGGTTTGGCCAGCGAGCCTCAACGCCCTCGGTGCCCAGCTCCCTCCTGCCGCCTACCGCGTGCCTTCCGCCCTCCGACTACCGCCGAAACCCGCCAGGCGGCCCACCCATGCCGCCCTGCATCCGCCCCAGTTGCTTCATCATCTTCGCCATGCCGCCCTTGCCGAACTTCTTCATCATCTTCTGCATCTGGCCAAACTGCTTCAGCATCTTGTTGACTTCCTGGATGCTGGTGCCGGAACCATTCGCGATACGGCGCTTGCGGGAGCCCTTGATCACATCCGGAAACTGGCGCTCCTGCGGCGTCATGGAGTTGATGATCGCCACCATGTGACGGGTCTGCCTGTCGTTGACCTGGCTCTTCACGTGGTCGGGCAGCTGGCCCATGCCGGGCAACTTGTCGGCCAGCGAACTCAGGCCACCCATCTGGTCCATCTGTTCCATCTGCGACTTGAAGTCCTCGAGGGTGAAACCGGAGCCGCGGCGAATCTTCCGGACCAGTTTTTCCGCCTTGTCCTGGTCCACCTTGCGGTGCACCTCCTCGACCAGCGAGAGTACGTCGCCCATGCCGAGAATGCGCGATGCGATGCGGTCGGGATGAAACGGCTGCAGGGCGTCGACCTTCTCGCCGGCGCCGATGAACTTGATCGGCTTGCCGGTGACCTGCCGTACGGACAGGGCCGCGCCGCCGCGGGCGTCGCCATCGGTCTTGGTCAGCACCACGCCGGTCAGCGCCAGGGCCTCGTCGAAGGCGCGCGCGGTGTTGGCCGCGTCCTGGCCGGTCATGGCGTCCACCACGAACAGGATTTCCTTCGGCGAGACCGCTTCGGCGATCGAGCGCGCCTCGTCCATCATGGCCTGGTCGATCGCCAATCGGCCGGCAGTGTCCACCAGCAGGACATCCATGAACTGGCGCTTCGCCTCGGCCAGCGCCTCGGTGGCGATGTCCACCGGCGACTGTTCGGCGTCCGAGGGCTGGAAGGTGGCGTCCACCTGCCCCGCCAGGGTCTGCAGCTGCTGGATCGCCGCGGGACGATAGACGTCGGCGCTGACCACCATCACCTTCTTGCCCTGCTCCTTGCCGAGCAGGCGCGCCAGCTTGGCCGTGGTGGTGGTCTTGCCCGAGCCCTGCAGGCCGGCCAGCATGACCACCACGGGCGGCGCCGCGTTCAGGTCCAGCGACTGGTTTTCCTCGCCCATCACGCGCACCAGCTCGTCGTTGACGATCTTGACCAGGGCCTGGCCCGGGGTCAGCGATTTGAGCACTTCCTGGCCCAGCGCGCGTTCGCGTACGTGGCCAATAAAATCCTTGACCACCGGCAGGGCCACGTCGGCCTCGAGCAGCGCCACGCGCACCTCGCGCAGGGCCTCGGCGATGGAATCCTCGGTCAGGCGGCCCTTGCCGCGCAGGCGTGTGAGGGTGCCGGACAGGCGGTCGGACAGGTTGGAAAACATTCGCAGCTCCATTTCCCACAGCGGGGAGAATCGGTCAGGTATTATAACGGCCCATCATCGGCCATTGACCCCCTTCGCCCATGCATGACGCCTTATTGCTGAGCGCCGCCGGTTGCTACCTGGCGGCCGCCCTGGTGTTGTACCGGGGCCTGTTGGCGGAAGCCGGCGTTTACAAGCGCCTGGCGGTCGCCCTGACGGCAGCCGGCGTGCTGTTGCACGGAACGGCGCAGGCACAACTCTGGCTGGCCGCCGGGCCCATTCAGCTGGGCTTTTTCAACGTGATGTCACTGTGCGCCCTGGTCGTGGTCGTGTTGTTGCTCATCTCGGCGATGACGCCGCGACGCCTGTTCGCCGCCGGACTGGTCGCATTGCCGCTGGCCGCGGTGATGGTCGTCACGGAATGGGCCTTCGACGCCCCGGGCAATCTGCTGGCCAGCACGGGCCCGGCCATCGGCGTGCACGTGGTCAGCTCCATCATGGCCTTTGGTTTCCTGGCGCTGGCCGGGGTCTATGCATTGATGGTGGCCGTGCTGGACCATTTCCTGCGCCGTCATCATCTGAACCGGCTGGTGCGCGCCCTGCCGGCCCTGGACGTGCTCGAGGCCCTGCTGTTCGCGCTGGTCAAGCTGGGTTTCGCCGTGCTGACGCTGTCGCTGATCACCGGTTTCGTGTTCGTGAACGACCTCCTGGCCCAGCACCTTGCGCACAAAACCGTGCTCTCGGTGCTGGCCTGGGCGCTGTTCGGCCTGCTGCTGTGGGGCCGCCGCTTTCGCGGCTGGCGCGGCCGCACCGCGGTGCGACTGACCGTGGCCGGCGTCATCCTGCTGGTGCTGTCCTACTTCGGCAGCAAACTGGTGCTGGAACTGCTGCTCGGCGAACACTGGGGCTGAACTCCACGCGGCGATCCCCGTCGCCGACTTTCGCGACGCACCGGATCAGTTTCCACACGCCCTAATCGAAAGCCCTTTCCAACGCCTCGGACAGGGTCTTCACGGGCACCACGTCCAGACCATCGAGCGCCTTGCGCGGCCTGTTGGCCACCGGCACCACCGCGCGGCTGAAGCCGTGCGTGGCGGCTTCCCTGAGCCGCTCCTCGCCGTTGTAGACCGGCCGGATTTCGCCGCCGAGCCCGACTTCGCCGAACACCACCTGGCCTTCCGGCAAGGCGCGATCACGAAAACTGGACATCAGCGCCAGCGCCAGCGGCAGGTCGCAACCGGTCTCCGCCAGGCGCATGCCGCCGACCACGTTGATGAATACGTCCTGGTCGGACAGGCTGATGCCGCCATGGCGGTGCAGCACCGCGAGCAGCATGGCCAGGCGATTGCCGTCCAGGCCGATGGCCACGCGCCGTGGATTGGACAGGTGGCTCTCGTCCACCAGGGCCTGCAGTTCCAGCAACATCGGACGGGTGCCTTCGCGCACCACCGTCACGGCGCTGCCGGGTTGCGCCTCGCTCCCGGAAAGAAAGATGGCGGACGGGTTCTTCACCTGTTTCAGGCCCTGCCCCGTCATGGCGAAAATGCCCAGTTCGTTCACCGTGCCGAAGCGATTCTTCACCGAACGCACGATGCGATAGCGACTGCCGCTGTCGCTTTCGAAATACAGCACCGCGTCGACCATGTGCTCGAGCACGCGTGGCCCGGCCAGGGCGCCTTCCTTGGTGACGTGTCCGACCAGCAGCATGGTGCACTGTGCCTGCTTGGCGTGACGCACCAGCGCGGCGGCGGATTCGCGCACCTGCGACACCGAGCCCGGCGCCGACTGCACCTGTTCGGAAAACAGGGTCTGAATGGAGTCGATCACCACCAGCGACGGTTTGCGCTGGGCCACCGCGGCGAGGATGTGCTCGACGCAGGTCTCCGTCAGGCACTCCAGCGCACCGGCGTCGAGCCCCAGGCGGCGGGCCCGGAGGCTGATCTGCTGCAGTGACTCTTCGCCCGTCACGTACAGCGAACCGCCATCCCCTTCGACAGCACCGATGGCGGCCAGCGCCTGCAGCAGCAGGGTGGATTTACCGATGCCCGGATCGCCGCCCAGCAGCACCACCGAACCGGCCACCAGGCCGCCGCCCAGCACGCGGTCGAGTTCCGCCAGCCCGGTCGAACGGCGCGACTGTTCGACGTCCTCGACGCTGGCCAGGGACACCACGTCGGCCGCTCCGCCCTGCCCCGCGTATCCGCCACGGGTATCGCCGAAGGAACGCAACGAGGGCCTGGGCGCGGTGACCGCCTCGCGTACGGTGTTCCAGGCCTGGCACTCGGGACACTGACCCGCCCACTTGCTGAGACCGGCGCCGCAGGCCTCGCACCGATAGGAGATTTTCGCTTTCGCCATGGGATTGAACGGTTTTGCGCGCGGAGCGGGGCCGGGAAAAATGGCATCATAGCGCCCCCCAGGCGCCTTACGCACGCATGACCGACGGCCCAAGCAGGCGGCGCGCGCATTTCCTACAATAAACGCGGCTCAGGGAGGGTGAGACGCGCTTGCGCAACCAACAGGAACAACCGCTGATCGGGGAATCCCCCGGATTTCTCGAAGTGCTCGAGCACGTCTCGCGCGTGGCGCCGCTGGACCGCCCCGTGCTGGTCATTGGCGAGCGCGGTACCGGCAAGGAACTGATCGCCGCGCGCATCCACTTCCTGTCCGGGCGCTGGGACAAGCCCTTCATCAAAATGAACTGCGCCGCGCTGGCCGAGTCGCTGCTGGAAACCGAGCTGTTCGGCCACGAAGCCGGTTCCTTCACCGGGGCCGCCAAGCGGCGCCTGGGTCGCTTCGAACTGGCCGACAAGGGGAGCCTGTTCCTCGACGAACTGGCCAACACCTCCTCGCGGGTGCAGGAAAAGATCCTGCGCGTTATCGAATACGGTGAACTCGAACGCGTCGGTGGCACCGACACCGTGCGCACCGACGTGCGCATCATCGGCGCCACCCACGAGGACCTGCCTTCACTGGCCGAGGCGGGCCGCTTCCGCGCCGACCTGCTCGACCGGCTCGCGTTCGACGTCATCACCCTGCCACCACTGCGCGAACGGCCCGAGGACATCCTGCCCCTGGCCGAGCATTTCGCCGTGAAGATGGCCGGCGAACTGGGGCACGAACTGTTCCCGGGATTCACCGAGGCTGCGCGCGGGGCACTGCAGGGCTATCGCTGGCCCGGCAACGTACGCGAACTCAAGAACGTGGTGGAGCGGGCCGTCTACACACGTGAAGACGCCGAGGACGAAGTGGACCGAATCGTGTTCGATCCCTTCGAATCCCCCTGGCGCCCGGCCGTTGGAAAGGGCGAAGGCCGGCAGGCCAGGGCCGCCAACACGCCGTCAGGGCCCTATGACTTCAAGACACACATCCAGGACCATGAGATCGAGTTGCTCAAACAGGCGCTCGAAAGCTGCCGCTACAATCAGAAAAAGACGGCTGAGCACCTGGGCATGACCTATCACCAGTTGCGCGGCTACCTGCGCAAGTACGAACTGACCGACGCCCCGGAAGGGGACGACTGACGTCAGGACGGGCATCCTCGCCAGAGCTTCGGTCAGCCACGTTCGCGAGCCTGCCGGGGGAATCGCCCGGGCGTGAACCCGGGGTCTAACTCAGCCCGTCGTCGTGGAAATAGTCTGGCGCCATGTTGACAAACCGCAGCCACGGACCCTGGAACAGCAATTCCACCGTCCCGGTGGATCCATGACGGTGCTTGCCGACGATGATTTCCGCCTTGTTCTTTTCCGGGGTCTCGGGGTTGTAGACCTCGTCGCGATAGATGAACAGGATCAGGTCGGCGTCCTGCTCGATGGAACCCGACTCGCGCAGGTCAGCCATCACGGGACGCTTGTTGGGGCGCTGTTCCAGCGAGCGGTTGAGCTGGGACAGTGCGATGACCGGCACGTTGAGTTCCTTCGCCAGGGCCTTCAGCGATCGCGAGATCTCGGCGATCTCGTTCGCCCGGTTCTCGTTGTTGCCGGGCACCTGCATCAACTGCAGGTAGTCGATTACCACCATGCCGATATCATGCTCGCGCTTCAGGCGGCGCGCGCGGGCGCGCAACTCGGCCGGCGACAGCGCCGGGGTCTCGTCGATGAAGATCTTGCTCTTGCCGAGCAGGTTCATCGCCGAGGTCAGCTTGGGCCAGTCCAGGTCGTCGAGGGTGCCGGTGCGCAGGCGGCCCTGTTCAATCTGGCCGAGCGAGGAAAACAGGCGCATAACCAGCTGCAAGGAGGACATTTCCATGCTGAACACGGCCACAGGCACCTGGCTCTTGATGGCGGCGTTCTCGGCGATGTTCATGGCCAGCGTGGTTTTGCCCATGGCCGGTCGACCGGCGACGATGACCAGGTCGGAGTCCTGCATGCCGGCGGTTTTCTTGTCGAGGTCGACGAAACCGGTCGGAATGCCGGTAATGTCGCCCTTGTGCTCGACCAGTTCCTCGATTCGTTTGAAGGCCTGCTGAATGGTGTCCTTGACCGAGACGAATCCCTGTCCGCTGCGCTGGCCGCGTTCGGCAATGGCGAAGATATCGCGCTCGGCCTCTTCCAGCAGCTCCTTGCTGTTGCGGCCGTCGGAGCCGTAGGCGTTGCCGGTGATGGTCGTGCCCACGTCGATCAGGGCCCGCAGAATGCTCTTCTCGCGAACGATATCCGCGTAGGCCTTGATGTTGGCGGCGCTGGGCGTGGTGTTGGTCAGCTGCACCACGTAGGCGCCACCGTCGACCCGCTCGATCTGGCCGTTGGTTTCAAACCACTCGGTGACGGTGATGGCGTCGCAGGGACTGCCACCCTCGTTCAGCTCGGTGATGGCGCGGAACACCAGCCGATGATCTTCGCGGTAGAAGTCGTCCTCGGAGACCCGGTCAGCCACTTCCTCGAAACCGTATTCCGACAGCAGCAGCCCGCCGAGAACCGCCTGTTCCGCCTCGATGGAATGCGGCGGAACCTTCAGTTGCTCGATGGACGCCGTTCTGGGTTCGGGCATTGCGGTTTTCGTGGTCTCAGGAGCGGGGAAAATCGCGGCGCGACCCGCGGAATCGGGCCGCGCCGGGAACGACTTGAGGATAGCACAGGGCAGGCGCCAGGCAGCGGTGAAACCTGCCAGACGGCCCGGCGGGCCCCGGACGATCTGCAGCGCAAAAATCCGGGGACCGAAAGAGGCGGATCAGGAAGCGGGCGTTTCCGATTCCAGGCCCTCGTCTTCGATGACCTGTTCCACGACCTGGGCTTCGTCCTCGTCATAGTCCAGCACGTCTCCGACATCGATGTCGTCGTCGGCCTTGGCCTCGGCGATGATGGCGTCCTCGTTGACCACCACCTTGATTTCAGTGGTCACGTCGGCGTGCAGCTGCACCAGGATGTCGTAGGCGCCGACCAGGCGAATCGGGCCTTCGCCCATGATCACTTCGCTTTTTTCCAGCTCGATGCCGGTGTCGGTGACCGCGTCGGCGATCTCGCGCGGACCGATGGATCCGAACAGCTTGCCTTCATCGCTGGCGTTGGCTTCGATTTTCAGGACCACCTCGGCCAGCTTGGCGGCACGCGCCTCGGCGGTCGACAACTTGTCCTTGGCGACGGCCTCGAGCTCGGCACGACGGTCTTCGAACATGGCCACGTTGCCCTTGGTGGCCGGCAGGGCCATGCCCTGGGGCACCAGGAAATTGCGGCCGAAACCGGCCTTCACGTCGACCGTTTCACCGAGGTCACCCAGGTTGGCGATCTTTTCCAGGAGGATGAGTTTCATGGTCTGGAGCCTCCGGATCAGTGGTTGTCGGTGTACGGCAACAGGGCCAGGAACCGGGCGCGCTTCACCGCGGTGGCGAGCTGACGCTGGTAACGGGCCTTGGTGCCGGTGATGCGGCTGGGAACGACCTTGCCGGACTCGCCCACGTACTGCTTGAGCAGGTTCAGGTCCTTGTAGTCGATCTCTTCGATGCCTTCGGCGGTGAATCGGCAGTACTTTCTGCGGCGGAAATGACGGGCCATTATGCACTCTCCTCGCTGGCGGTTTCCTCTTCGGCCTTGGTCTCGGCTTCAGGCTTGTCGGCCTTGGCCTCGGACTTCTCCGCGGCTTCCGGCTTTTCGGACTTGTCCGACTTGCGGCCGCCGTCGCGGTCGCCCTGCGAACGGTCCTTCTCTTCCTTGGCCTTGAGAATCGGCGACTGCTCTTCCACGGCCGCCTGGCGACGAATGGTCAGGTGGCGCAGCACCGCGTCGTTGAAGCGGAACACACCTTCCAGTTCGGCCAGGGTCTCGGCGTCGCACTCCACGTTCATCAGGACGTAGTGCGCCTTGTGCAGCTTGGCGATGGAGAACGCCAGCTGGCGGCGGCCCCAGTCTTCCAGGCGGTGAATTTTGCCGCCCTTGTCCTCGATGAGGCCCTGGTAGCGCTCCAGCATGGCGGGTACCTGCTCGCTCTGGTCCGGATGGACCAGGAAGCAAATTTCGTAATGTCTCATTGTGACTCCTTACGGATTTGGCAACCCGCGACGCGGGTCTTCAAAGCCTCCACGACATCCCTTGCGGACGGCGTGTGAGGCAAGGATTCTTCCCGTCGGCGCCCGATCTACCGGGACCACGACACGAAGCCGGCGGATTGTAGCAGGACGCGCAAAGCGCCACAAGCCGCACGCAGTCAGACGCGCGGGCGCGGCAGAAGCCAGCCGGTGCGGGCCCGGTAGGCCGCCCAGCCGGGGTGGCGGCTCATGCGCGCCTCCTTCATCACCATGTTGACCGCGAACACGCCGCCCCAGACCCAGGCCAGCACCAGCACCGGCAGCCAGTGCCAGACCATCAGCGCGAAGCTGCCGTAGATCATCATTTCCCCCAGGTAGTTGGGGTGGCGAACGTAGCGGAACATGCCGTCGGTGATCAGGCCGGGCTGCAGGCGCAGGGTAAAGAACTTCTGCGCATCGGCCGCGATCATGATCGCGCAGCCGACGATGCACAGGCTGATGCACAGCGCGTACCAGGCGAAGGTCGGCAGGGGATAATCCGGCACTTCGCCGGAGGCGATCAGCAACCAGCCAAACACCCAGTACCAGCCCAGTACCAGGGCGAACGCGGCGAACCCGCCGCCGAGCGTGACCCGTACCTGCCAGGCCGGATCGGGAAATGCCAGGTCCTTGAGAATCCACACCAGTCCGTAGCTGCCGTGCAGGGCCAGGTAGACCCACGCCGCGGACGTGGTGTTGCCATAGAGCACCATGAGCAACGCCAGGAACAGGAAGGTGCCGGCCTTTTGCGCATTCACGATCCAGGCGAGCTTCCAGGGGCGCGGGCCGCCTCCCAGGTCCCGCGACAGGGCGTGGTTCAGGGTCTGCAGGCGCTCGGCCAGGGCGGGCGCCGGTCTGGAACGGTTCATCGGTGCTCTCACGGTCGAAGGGGCCGCATTATCGCCGACGTTGTCCGGTGGCGCGAACGCGTGACATCACGCGGGCCATTGGGCAAGCTTGGCGCATGAACGACGAGCCCATCGCGCCGGCCGGCGCGCACCCCGAATCGGACTTTACCGACCGGCTACGCGCCGAAGCGCTGGCACTGGTCGGCGACCTTCGAGCGTCCCTGGACGAGGCCGTGGGCCGGGTCGACGACCGTCCCGCCCTGCCCCACGAACCCGATGCGGCGCTGCGCGACCTGGCCGAAGCCTTGCCGGATACGGGTGTCGGCGCGCGGGCTGCCCTGGAGCGGTTGTTGCAGTTGCAGGAACGCGCCGGGGCGAACACTGCCGGTCCGCGCTGCTACCACTTCGTGATCGGTGGCAACACGCCTGCAGCCCACGGTGCGGACCTGGTGGCGGCGGCCTTCGACGTGATCACCTACACCTGGGTGGTGTCACCGGTGGGGGTGCGGATGGAACTGCAGGCCCTGGCCTGGCTGAAGACACTTCTTGGCATACCGTCGGGCATGCAGGGCGTCATGGTCACGGGCGCCACCATGGCCAATTTCGTGGGCCTGGCCAGCGCGCGCCAGTGGTGGGGTGAACAGCACGGCATCGACGTGTCCGCCGTGGGCATGGCCGGCCAGCCACAGATACCGGTGCTGACCTCGGGTTACGTTCACGCGGCCACGCTCAAGGTGCTGTCCCTGCTCGGTGTCGGGCGCGACAACGTCCGCGAGTTTCGTGCGGACGACCGCGGGAGACTGGACCTGCCCGCGTTCGAGGCGGCGCTGGAGTCCCTCGAAGGCGCGCCTGCCCTGGTGGTGATCAATGCGGGAGAGGTCAACGCGGGTGATTTCGACCCGGTCGGCGCCATGATGGACGCTGCCCGGCGCCACAACTGCTGGGTGCACGTGGACGGCGCCTTCGGCCTGTTCGCGGCGGTTTCACCGCGCACCGCCCACCTGGTGGCGGGCATGGAACGCGCCGATTCCATCACCGTCGACGGACACAAGTGGCTCAACGTTCCGTACGACTCCGGCTACGCCTTCGTGCGCGACCACGGCCTGATGGCGCGCGCCTTTCGCTACTCCGCCGACTACCTGCCCGCCGAGGATGACCCGCGCCCCACCCTCGGCGCCATCGGGCCGGAAAGTTCACGGCGAGGGCGAAGTTTCGCGGTATGGGCCACGCTCAAGGCCTATGGCCGCGACGGCCACCGCCGCCTGGTCGAACACTGCCTGGACGTGGCGCAGCACTTTTCCGGGCTGGTGGACGCGCACCCGGAACTCGAGCGCATGGCGGAAGTGCCGCTGAACATCGTCGCCTTCCGATACAACCCCGGCGGACTGGCCGAGGAGCGACTCGATGCCCTCAACGCGGCGCTGGGCCGGGCAATGATCGAAGACGGCCGTTTTCTGCTCGGCACCTCCCGGCTGGGTGCGCGCACCATCTTCCGGCCCGCCTTTTCCAACTGGCGAACCCGATTCGGAGACGTCGAAGCCCTGGTGGACACCCTGGTGAAGCTCGGCAGGCGCCAGTCTTGAGCCGGGCCGGGCGACGCACCATCGCCATCGCCGGCAACATTGGTTCCGGCAAGTCCTCGCTGGTGCAGTTCCTGACCGACACCTACGGCATCGAACCGTTTTACGAACCCAACGAGGAAAACCCCTACCTGGACGATTTCTACGCGGACATGCAGCGCTGGGCCTTTCACTCCCAACTCTACTTTCTGGCCAGCAAGTTTCGCATCCACCAGCAACTGGACCGCACGCCCGGCGTCTCGGTGCTCGACCGCACCCTGTTCGAAGATGCCGAAATCTTCGCCACGGCGCTGCACCGAATGCGCAAGATCAACCGTCGCGACTGGGAGACCTACCAGGCGTTCTACCAGGTGATCCTGCGCGCCGTACGGCCGCCGGACCTGATGATCTATCTGCGCTGCAACATGCGCACCCTGCGGCGCCGCATCCGGCTGCGCGGCCGGCCCATGGAGCAGGACATCCCGCTGAGCTACCTCAAGCGACTGGAAGGACTGTACGAAAGCTGGATCGCGGATTACCGCCTGGGCGAGGTGCTGGTGCTGGACAGCGGACGGCTGGACTTCATCCACGACATGGTGGACCGGCTGGACGTGATGGAGCGGGTGGAGGCGCTGCTGCCGCGCGCCCTGCGCCGCGGCTGAGGCGATGCCGGACCCCGCAAGGAGGTCCGGCGGAGAGGAGAAAAGCTCAGCCGTCGCCGCTTTCTTCCTGGCGGGCCTTGTAGGCGCGCACGGCCACGTTGAACTGTTCGGCCACGCGCTCCTCCATTTCCACGGAGTAGTTGTGCGCCTGGTTCAGGGCGATCTGGTTGCCCTCGGTCAGCATCTCCGGATCGGTGGCGGCATCGAGGCACTCGCGGTAGCTGGTCAGGCTTTGCTGGAACTCCGTGACCCGTCCCTTGGCGGCGACCAGGTCGTCGTAGGTGGCGTCATCGGGAATGCGCGAGGGCGCGGCCGGCAGATCGCAGGTCTGCGCCTCCAGCGGCAGGATGATTTCGGAACCGTCTTCCTGGGCGAGCGCGCCCGTGGACATCAGGGTGGCCACGAGGGCCGTTGTCAGGATGCGTTTCATGGGTTTCCTCTTGCGTGGCAGGTCTTGATCGCCTGCATGGGTGTACGCGGGTTTCACTCGCCCGCGAAATGAAAAACGTTCAACTTGTTGCCGTCGAGGTCACGGAAATAACCGGCATAGAAACCGCCTTCGCGGGGACCCGCCGGCCCCTCGTCGGTCGCCCCGAGTTCCAGCGCCCGGGCATACACGCGATCGACGGTGGCGGAGGAATCGGCCGCCAGCGCCGTCATGCAGCCGTTGCCCACGGTCGCGGGCTGTCCGTCCCAGGGCGTGGTCACGGAAAAGCCGGCCTTCTCCGGGTCGGTCGCCCAGGCCACGAACTGATCGGTCTCCATGAAGCGCTTCGCGCCCAGCTCGGCGAGCAGGGCGTCATAAAAAGCCACGGCGCGTTTCAGGTCATTGGTGCCAACGGTGACGTAACCGATCATGAGGCGATTCCTGTGGGGACTTGGGCGTGCGGGGTTCGGAGAATAGCACGCGGCTCCGGCGTCGTCAGCGGTGCGCGAACCAGACCAGCACCAGCAGGAGCACGGCCAGGGCCTGCATGCCGACGCGGGCCCACATCAGCTTGTTGCCGTACCGACGGTCGAAACTGCCGCCCTTCTGCATGGTGACCAGCCCCAGCAACAGGGCCAGCGCGGTGGCCAGCAAAGCGAGCACGATGAGGACGGTCAGCCAGTTCATGGCGGTTCTCCCGGGCCGGGTGTTTCATCAGCATAGCACCCGGCCGGCAAACAGGCTCAGAGCTGGCGCAGGCGAATCACCCCTTCGGCCTGGCGGATCTCCTCCAGGGCGTTGGGGCCGGGCTCATCCTCCACGTCGATGATGTTGTAGGCGATGTCACCGCGGCTCTTGTTGACCAGGTCGACCACGTTGATGTCGCGGTCAGCCAGCACCGAGAGCACGGTGCCCAGCACTTTGGGCACGTTGTGGTTGGTGAACGTGATTCGGTGCCCGCCGTTGCGTGTCATGCGGGTCCGCGGGAAGTTCACCGAGTTCTCGATGTTGCCATTCTGCAAAAAATCGATCAGCTGGGTGGCCGCCATGACGGCGCAGTTCTGTTCCGCCTCGGCCGTGCTGGCGCCGATGTGCGGCATGAGCACGGCGCCGGGCTTGCCGAGCAACTCCGGGCGCGGAAAATCACTGATGTAGCGACGCAGCGTGCCGGCGTCCAGCGCCGCCACCAGCGCCTCCTGGTCAACGACCTGCTCGCGCGCGAAGTTCAGCAGGCAGGCGCCGGGGCGCATGGCCGCGAATTCGTCGTTGCCGATCAGTCCGCGCGTGTGCTCGTTGGCCGGAATGTGCAGGCTCAGGTAGTCGGACAGGCCCAGCAGCGCCTGCAGGCTTTCGACCTTTTGCACCTGGCTGGACAGCCGCCAGGCGGCCTCAACGGAAATCGCCGGATCGTAGCCCGCCACCTTCATGCCCAGTTCCAGGGCCATGTTGGCCACCATGGCGCCGATCGCACCCAGGCCCACGACCCCGAGGGTCTTGCCGGCCAGTTCGCTTCCGGCGAAGCGCTTCTTCTCCGCCTCCAGCAGCTTCGACATCTCCCCTGCGTCCGTGACGCCGGTCAGACTCTGCACGAAGGCCATGCCGCCGTAAATGTCGCGCGAACCGAGCAGCAGGCCCGCTGCGACCAGTTCCTTCACCGCGTTGGCGTTGGCGCCGGGCGTGTTGAACACCACGATGCCCTTGCCGGTGCAGTCGTCCACGGGAATGTTGTTGACCCCGGCGCCTGCGCGGGCGATGGCCAGCAGGCTGTCCGGCAGCGGCTCGCCGTGCAGCTTCTGGCTGCGCAACATGAAGGCGTCAGGGGCTTCCAGCCCCTCGCCCACGGTATAGGCGTCGGCGCCGAACAGGCCCAGCCCCTTGTCGGAAATTTGGTTGTAGGTGCGTACTTTGAACATGTCGGAACTCAAGGTCTCTCAATGGGATTCTTTGATGGTCTCGTAGGCCCAGCCCAGCCAGGGCATCAGCGCCTCGAGATCCGCAGCCTCCACCGTGGCGCCGCACCAGATGCGCAGGCCCGGCGGCGCGTCGCGGTAGGCGCCGATGTCCAGCGCCACGCCCTCTTCCGCCAGCAGGGCGACCATGGCCTTGACGCCCTCGGCCGGCAGGTCGACCGACAGGCACACGCTGGTATTCGAACGAATGGCCGGCGTTGTGGCCAGGAAATCAATCCACGGCGTGTCGTCAACGAACCGCTCGATGACCGCCAGGTTGGCGTCACAGCGTGAGCGGGCAGCGGGCACGCCACCCAGGGACTCCACCCAGTCCAGGGCGTCATGGTAGTCCGCCACGCACAACATGGACGGCGTGTTGATGGTCGCGCCCTTGAAAATGCCTTCGTTCAGCGCGCCGTTCTTGGTCAGGCGAAAGATCTTGGGCATCGGCCAGGGCGGCGAATAACGCTCGAGTCGCGCCACCGCCCGCGGGCTGAGGATCAGTACGCCATGCGCCGCCTCCCCGCCAAGCACTTTCTGCCAGCTGTAGGTCACCACGTCCAGGCGTTCCCAGGGCAGGTCCTGGGCGAACACCGCCGAAGTGGCGTCGCAGAGGGTGAGGCCGCCCCGATCGGGGCTGATCCAGTCGCCGTCGGGTACGCGTACGCCGGAGGTCGTGCCGTTCCAGGTGAACACGATGTCGTGATCCGGATCAGCCTGAGAGAGATCCGGCAGCTGGCCGTAGGGCGCCTCGAAAAACCGGGCGTTATCGAGCTTGAGTTGTTGTTCGATGTCCGCCTTCCAGCCCTTGCCGAACGACTCCCAGTAAAACACGTCCACCGGGCGCTCGCCCAGCAAACTCCACATGGCCATTTCGAACGCGCCGGTGTCCGAGGCGGGCACAATGCCCACGCGATAACCTTCGGGCAGGCCGAGCATCTTCGCGGTGCGCTCACACGCCGAGCGCAGAATGACCTTGCCGAGGGCGCTGCGATGCGACCGACCCAGCGCGTCCAGTTCGAGCCCGGCGGCGTTCCAGCCGGGGCGCTTGGAGCAGGGACCTGAGGAAAATCGGGGATTGCGGGGTGTTTCGGTGGGTTTCACGGCGTGCCAGTGCGCCTCGCGGGCGCTGTCAAAACTGAGTTTATACGTGCTTGGGGACCCGGACGCAACGGGCATGCGCGGCAACGGCTGATATTTCATCGAATCGTCATGAAAAGACCCGCCATTGCGCTCACACAGCGTTCATCAATCGGGGTCGGCAAGCACCAGTGGCAAGGCCGTGCTGCGCTTCGTGCTGCGCAGCACGAAACTGGTATTGACCATGTGGACAGCCTTGCAGGGCATGATCCAGCGACTCAACAGCTGCTCATAGGCGATGATGCTTTCACAGACCACTTTCAGGGTGTAGTCGTGCTGGCCGCTGGTCGCGTGACACTCCAGGATTTCCGGCCGCTCGTCGACCACGCGGGTGAATTCGCTGACTGAATCCGGGTGATGGTCCTCCAGCGTCACCATGGCGATGGCGGTCACCTGCAGCCCCACGGCACCGGCATCCACCAGGGCAACGGTGGCGCGTATCACGCCCGTTTCCTGCAGTCGTCGAACCCGCCGCCAGCACGGCGAGGTGGACAGGCCTACCTTCTCGGCAAGCGCCTGGCTGGAGAGGCGGCCGTCTTTCTGCAGGGCATCGAGAATTTTCAGGTCCATGGCATCCATGATCACTCCTGGCAATATTTATTTTTCATTTATAAAGAAAGATCAAAACATTTATGCCTGAAAATAAGTTGAAATAGAACGGTTTGCAAACATTTACCGAGATCAATGAGATATAATGTTCATCTAATCAAACAACGCGAGCAACCATGGCCAAATCGACCAAGTACGTCTCCCACACGCCCGACGAACAGGGCGCCATCCATTACTCGGATGCGGAGAACGCTACCTGGGCGACCCTGATCGAACGCCAGCTGCCGCGACTCCAGGGCCAGGTTTGCCAGGAGTACATCGACGCGCTGGCACTGATGGACTTTCCGCGTGACCGCATTCCCCAGCTGAGTGACGTGTCGGACGTCCTGATGGCGCACACCGGCTGGCAAGTGGCGCCGGTACCTGCGCTGATCGACTTCACCCGTTTCTTCGAACTGCTGGCCAACCGGAAGTTTCCTGCCGCCACCTTCATTCGCGACGCGGACGACCTGGACTACCTCGAAGAGCCGGATATTTTTCACGAGATCTTCGGTCACACGCCGCTGCTGACCGACTACCGTTTCGCCGCCTTCACCGAGGCCTACGGCAAGGCCGGTCTGGCCGCGGACAAGCGTGACCACGCCATGCTGGCCCGCCTGTTCTGGTTCACGGTAGAGTTTGGCCTGATCGATACCACGCAGGGTCTGCGAAGCTACGGCGCCGGAATCGTCTCCTCGCCCGGCGAACTGAACTATGCCCTGCACAGCGACACCCCGGAGCGCCGACCCTTCGACGCGCTGAACGCCTTGCGTACGCCGTACCGGATCGATATCTTCCAGACGGTGTACTACGTCATCGATTCTTTCGACACCCTGTTCGAACTGGCGCAGACCGACCTGTCACCGCTGGTCGCCGAAGCCCGCCGTCTGGGCATGTTCGAGCCCACCTATCCCGTCAAAAACATCGCCTGACCGGCGAGGAGATCGCATGAATACCGTTTGCGACCTGTCCGCAAGACACTGCGTGCCCTGTGAGGGGGGCGTGGACCCGATCGACCGCGAAACAGCCGCTTCCCTGCTGTCCGACCTGCCCGGCTGGCGCCTGAGCGAGGACGGCAAGATGATTTCGCGACGCTTCGAGTTCAAGGGTTTTTATCGAACCATGGCGTTCATCAACGCCATGGCCTGGGTGGTGAACAACGAAAACCATCACCCGGATTTCTCGGCCGGATACAACTACTGTGAAGTCGGCTTTACCACCCATGCGATCGACGGACTGTCGGAGAACGATTTCATCTGCGCCGCCAGGGTGACAGCGCTGCTGGACTGAAACCGGATCGGGACCGCACCGGGTCCCCCAACGAAAAACGCCGTGCGTTCTGCGACCCGGTCGCGGAAGGCACGGCGTTTTTGCCTGGTGAACCTGCGGCTCACCCCCCCAAGTTGTTCAGGTTCTTCGGGTCGTGATCACCAGCCCCAGGGCTTGCGCGCGCCGCCGGAACCCGAGGCCACACCGACTTTCGAGCCGGTCAGCTTCAGTTCGACGGTGCCCGATTCCCGGGCGATGTTCATGCCTTTGTCCTGGCCAGACAGTTTCACCTGGCGGAACTTGGAGTCATGCAGTGATTTAGCGATCCGGTAAACCCACACGCAGAACATGGCTGCCAGGAAGGCCCCGGATGCAATCAAGATGATTTCCAACATAGCTGATCTCCTTTCAACACGGCTTCATTCCCCTGCCGTGCGGGTGGTTCCTGCACTCACGTCCTGTGGGTGTCCCGAACCCTCTCTAAGGAGACTCTGCAATCGACCGTTTCCGCGATTGCAATTCCCTGTCATTGTCTCCGTTGTGATGGATTACAACGGCGCCACCAGAAAGTTGGTGGCCTGGCCGCGTTTCCTGCGACCCTTCAAGGAATCCAGTTTCCCGACGGCGAGAGCCGCCAGAAGGCGAGATGCAACGTTTCCCCCGACGCCGGCCGCAGACTAAGACCTAGCGTGAATGTCGAAACGTAAAATCCGCCACCCGCGAACCGCAAGCGATTCCAGGTGGCTCCCCTTTCTCAGCAGGCCCGAAGTGCGGACCGTCGAAGAAATTGTACCCTTATGGGGGCATATATTATCTCAAAAGACAGGCAAAAGCGAGGGGATATTCAGACGGATTGGAATGTCCGCACAAAACCGGCTGATTCTCAGGCCTTTTTGTACCGATCCCTGGGGTGGTCACCGGCCGGTTGGTCGAAAGGCAATTCGCGGATCCAGCGTGACAGCAACCACTTCACCCCTTGCTGGACGGCAACGCCTGTGTGGCGTGTCAGGGGATCGACATTGTGGTCGGGCCCCACGTTGTGGAACAGAATGCACATCCCCCGTTCGGGGCGCACCACCAGGCCGGCGTTGTCGAAGCGGGTTTCGCCGCCGCTGAAGCCCTGGTTGAGGTACACCAGTTGCGTGGCGATGCGCTGGCCACCGAATTCCAGTGGGCCCTCACCCATGGCGAATCGTTCCGGAATGAAATAGTCGAAATGCTGCTCGAAGCTCTGCTGGTGCTCGTAGCGCAACACCAGGGGCAGTTCACCGTTCGTCAGCGGAAAATGGCTCCAGTCCGCCATGCGCCGCTCCACCCCGTCAATCACCAGGTTACGCAGGCCGGGACGCAGGCGCACCTCGTGACTGGTCCGGATATCATTGGTGCCCAGGCTGCCATCCTGGTCGACGATAAACGAGGGCATCAGGTGTTCGCGTGCGGCGTTGACCACCTCGGCGCATTCGAAAACCGACAACAGCCGGCGCAGGGTGATGACACGCGGCGCCCACGAGGCCACTTCGAGCGTCGGCACGGGCAGGGGATTCGCGAAGCGATCAGAAAATGTGTCCGCCCGCGGCAGGGCGTTGCCGGCCGCAGGCGCCACGCACAGGTCGGAAGCGTACTCTCCTGCAACCTCCCAGCCCGCCGCGGCGGCCTGGTCCGCCAGGGCCCGGGCACGCGCCAGGTCCCGGGGCAGCCAATGACCGTGCTCGTACCACTCGGCCAGGCCCAGCAACGCCCCGGGGTCGCCTGATTTCGCCGCGCGCAGCAGCAGGTGGCCCGACTGCATCGGAGCGGGCGCTTCGCCGGACTGGCCATCGAGCCACCAGGCCAGGTGGGTCATCGCCCGTGGCTGGCCGCCGCGCGCCGCGGCTTCCAGCGTGCGTCGCGCGCGCTGGACGTCCTGGCGTTCATCACGCGAGCCGCCCAAGTAGCTGCCCAGCCACCAGCCGGCTTCGGCATCTCCATGGTCCGTCGCGCGCTGCAGCAGTTCCACGGCGCGATCCATGTCCGGCACCACGTCCATGCCGCGCAAAAAAATCAGCCCGAGGAAACGGGCCGCCGCCGGATGGCCGGATTGCGCGGCGCGGTCCAGCCAGGCCCGCCCCTGCTCCGGATCCGGTTCGACGCCGCCCTGCCCCGTCATGCAGGCAATGCCCAACTGCAATTGCGCATCGGGCTGCCCGCTTTGTGCGGCTTGTTCCAGGGCTTCCAGGCTCATGTCGGAACCGGTGTCTGCTAAAATTCGCGCCTATTCTAACGCGCCGCCACCAACCCGGTTCAGCGCGAGCAATGCTGCGAAATCCAGCAGCCAGCGAGCCTCAATGTCCGATATCGCACAACAATTTGCCGCGCAAAAGTACAGCGTCCTGAAACACCTGGTGCCCCCCCATGCCCTGAACCTGGCCTTCGAGGCCACCATGCTCAACCGGGCGCACGATGGCTACATGTTGTGGGATGACAAGACCCGCGCCTGGGGCCGCTACTGCGACGCCATGAGCGAGGCCCTGCTGATCATGGTGCACCAGCCACTGCAACGTCGCCTGGGCATGGAGTTGCTGCCCTGCTACTCCTATCTGCGCTGTTACACGCCGGAGTCCATCCTGCCGCGTCACCTCGACCGGCCGTCCTGCGAAATCAGCGTGACCCTGCCGGTGGGCCAATGGAAGGCGGGGTCCCAATGGCCGATCTGGGTGGCTTCGGGTGGGCGGGACATTGCCATCGACCTGTCCCCTGGCGACCTGCTGGCCTACCGCGGCGCGGAAGTGCCGCATTGGCGCGAACCGCTGGAAACGGGGGTGTGGGTGCAGGTATTTCTGCACTACGTCGACGCCAACGGCGAATACACGGACTATGCGCTGGATCAGCGCGAACGTTTGGGCCCGGTGTCGTTGCCGGTGGAGCAGCGCCCCGGAATCAACCTGCCGGCGCGTGATGGCAAACCGGCCAGCAACTGAGCCGACACCATCGATGGAGCAGCGCCTGGTCATCGCCGTGGCTGCCTCGCTGCGGAAGGCGCTGGGCGTCGATGCACGGATGGAATCCGCCCAATGCATGACCGGCGGTGACAGTCACCGCGCGATGAAACTGCGCTACGACGACCGGGACTGGTTCATCAAGATCGACCGCGCCGGCGCCCTGCCCCTGTTTCAGACCGAACTGCGCGGCCTGCAGGCCCTGGCGAAAACCGGGTGCCTGGCCGTACCGCAGGCCGTGGTCGCGGACGCCGATCATTCGCACGCATGGCTCGCCCTGCCCCACGAGTCCCTGCGCGGCGCCGGCGATGCAGCCGCGCTGGGTGCGGGCCTGGCCTGTCTGCACCGCCACTCCGCGGCATCCCACGGTTGGTGCGAAGACAATTTCCTTGGCCGCACCCGGCAGTTCAATCCGGCATTGGACGACTGGACCGACTTCTGGTGGCGGCGTCGCCTGTTGCCGCAACTGGACCTGGCCGCGGTCAACGGATTCGGTGCGACCCTGTCACCGCTCGCAGACCGGCTGCGGCGCGCTTGTGAACATCGACTGTCCCATGCGCCACCGCCTTCGCTGCTGCATGGCGACCTGTGGGGCGGCAACCACGGCTACCGCCCCGGCGGCACGCCGATCATCTTCGACCCGGCCCCCTGGTTCGGCGACCGGGAAACCGACCTGGCGATGATGCGCCTGTTCGGCGGCTTCGACCCGGAGGTGTTTCGGGCCTACGAGCGCGCCTGGCCCCTGCCGCCCGGCGCAGAGGAACGTGTTGGGCTGTACCAGCTGTATCACCTGTTGAACCACCTCAACCTGTTTGGCGGCGGCTGGCTCGGACGTGTCGAGTCCACGGCGCGCGCGTTGGTGTAACGGTCCGGTCATGCCCTAGAATGCGACACCAGGCACACTGCCCAGAACCATTCGTTGATCGCCATGGCGCTGTTTTCGACCTCGGACCGACCCGACACCCGCCGACTGCTGTTCGTGGTCGGCGGCGCCCTGGTGCTCGGCGGCCTGGCCCTCGGCTGGGTGGACAGGGATACGGTCGCGG
This sequence comes from Gammaproteobacteria bacterium, assembly GCA_030431095.1. Classification (GTDB taxonomy): domain Bacteria; phylum Pseudomonadota; class Gammaproteobacteria; order Xanthomonadales; family SZUA-36; genus Marinihelvus. Next base: position 65,815 of record JAUIJU010000007.1, read on the forward strand.
ATCGCTCACCCGAGGAATCGGTACGGCATGTGGAACAGATTCACCAGCGACACACGGCGGAACCGCCGAAAGCGACCACCGACGAGCACGCCGGCGCAGGAAAGCCGCTCAGCGAGGTCGAAGCCCTCCGCGAGACGCTGGACTTCAGCACCGCCCCGGAACCCAGGCCCCATCACGTCGAGCGCGACGACTTCGACGTCTATGTCGGCACCACTGCCGAATTCCTGGTGTGGCTGTACGAAGCGGTTGGCTTCACGGCGGACCAGGTCGCCGCCGGCGACACCGAGGCCGTGCCGCCGCTGATCATCGTCTCGATTCCTGACGGCTGGGCCGAAGACAAGTCGGTACAGCTGAAGAAAAGCCTGTTCTACCGCGCCATGCTGCCGGCAATCCTGTTGGAGAACGCGGCGGTACTGGCCGAACGGGCTGAACTGGAAGCCTACCGGTCCCGGCGACGCAACCGTGATCCCTTGCAGCCTGCCGAGCACGAACGGGCGCAGCAGCTGGCGGTCAAGTACCGTGTGCTGGACGAGGGCGGCACTCTGGATGACGCGGCACTGGAAGAACTGATGCGCCGGGTCGACGAGGTGCCGCCGTCGCTGGCCCTGGGCCAGGCCGCCTACGAAAGCGGCTATGCCACCTCCCGGTTCGCCCACGAGGCCAACGCCCTGTTCGGCCAGTGGGACTGGGGCAAGGACGCGGTGAAACCGAAACAACAACGTGCCGGCAAGGGGGACTACGGGATCAAGGCCTTCCCCTACCCCATCGACTCGGTTCGCGCTTATCTGTGGAACCTCAATACCCACCGCAGTTATGAAGCGTTCCGTCACCAGCGCGCGACGCAACGCGACGGCCGATCCGGACGGGTGGTCCTCGACGGCCATGCGCTGGCCGCCACCCTGCTGGCCTACTCGGAACGCGGCGCGGACTACACCAGGGACCTGCAAGGCATCATCAGTCACAATCGGCTCGACCTGGCGGACGGGCTGCGCCTGATGCAGGGCGACACGATTTACTTCGACTGACTGCGCAGGAGCGGATTCCGGACGGCCACTTGCATGCCGCCGCCGAATCGGAAAACATCGACCCTTCCCCCATCCCCCGGACCCGACCCCAAACCCATGAGTGAAATCCGCCAGATCGAGTTTCCCGAGAAAGACCTGCCCCTGCGCGCCGATGTGAGCCTGATGGGCAACCTGCTGGGACAGGCCCTGGTGGAACAGCACGGGCCGGAACTGCTCGAGCGCGTGGAAGCGATCCGCACCGCCGCCATCGCCTGGCGTGAATCCGATGATGCCGGCCTGGCCGCCCTGGAGACGGAACTGGCCGGTCTCGACATGGAGTCGGTTCGGCGCATCGTAAAGTCGTTTTCCACCTATCTTCGACTGGCCAACCTGGCCGAGAAGACCCACCGCATCCGCCGTCGGCGTGAATACCAGAAAGACGAGGCCGCGGCCCAGGTCGGCAGCCTGGAACACGTCCTGACCGCCCTGGCCCGGCAGGGCGTGGACGCAGACCAGATCAGCGCCGTGCTCGAAGACCTGAGAATCCGGCCGGTATTCACCGCCCACCCCACGGAAGCCACGCGACGCAGTTTCCTGGAGAAGGAATACTCGATCATTCACCGCCTCGCGGAGCGCGTGACCGGGGACCTGACGCCGCAGGAAGACCGGCAGGCCCTGGACCGCATCCGCGACGCCATCGACAGCGCATGGCAGACCAGCGCGGTACCCGGTGTGAAACCTCGGGTGTCGGACGAACTGGACAATGTGCTGTTCTACCTGACGGACATCCTGTACCGCATCGTTCCGCCGTTTCACGAATCGCTGCAGGCCGCCCTGGACCAGGCCTACGGCCCCGGCGTGGTCACTGCCGACACGCGGGACCTGCTGCGGTTCGGCTCATGGGTGGGTGGTGACATGGACGGCAACCCCAACGTCAATGGCGAGACGCTGCTCGAGTCTCTGGCCACGCAGCGCGAGGCGATCATCCGCTGCTACCTGCCCGAGGTTCGACGGCACGCGCGCTACCTCAGCCAGAGCACGGGCATGGCGCGCTTTGACCCGGAACTGGCGCCGCGACTGGAGGCCTGTCGGGCCGCCATGCCTGACGTGGACGCCCGTATTCCCGAACGGCACCGGGAAATGCCCTATCGCTGTTTCCTGACTTTCGTCGCCCAGAAACTGGCGAACACGGCCGCGGAACGCCAGCCGGCCTACGAAGGCCCCAACGAATTCAAGGACGACATCGCGCTCGTCGCACGCAGCCTGGCCGACGGCAAGGGCGAGCACGCCGGGCTGTTCGGCGTACGTCGCCTGCTGCGAAAAATCGAGGCCTTCGGCTTCCACCTGGCCACCCTGGATACGCGCCAGGACGCCCTGTTGCACCGCAACGTGCTGGCCGAGCTGCTTGGCGATGACCAGTGGACGGAGCGCTCCGTGACGACACGAAGCGAACGCCTGGCGGGCGTGCTCAGCGACGACGCCACGGTGCCGGACGGTGAACTGGCGGACGAAACGCGCAGCACCCTGCGGGTGTTCGATGCCATTCGCGAGGCTCGCGAACGCTTTGGCGAAGAAGCCACCGGCCTGTTCATCATCTCGATGACCCAGGGTGCGGACGATGTGCTCACGGCCATGGCCCTGGCGCGATTCGGGGGTTTGGTGGACGGCGACGGCGTGCCGCTGGACGTGGCGCCCCTGCTGGAAACCGTCGACGACCTGGACGCGGGGCCGGAGATCCTGGACCAGCTGTTGTCGCTGGATGTCTACCGCCAGCACCTGGCGCGACGTGGCAACCGCCAGGTCATCATGGTCGGCTACTCCGACAGCAGCAAGGACAGCGGCATCGTGGCCGCCCGCTGGGGCCTGTACGAGGCCCAGCGCCAGCTGATCGAAATTGGTCGCCGCCACGGTGTGACCGTGCACTTTTTCCATGGACGCGGCGGCACGGTCAGTCGCGGAGGTGGCAACCTGGTAAATGGCATCGAGGGCGCGCCCGAAGGCAGTATCGAAGGCACCCTGCGGGTCACGGAACAGGGTGAGGTGATCAACCAGAAGTACGGCATCCGGCCGATCGCCCTGCGCAACCTGGAACTGATGACCGGCGCGGTGATTCGCCATCACCTGGCCGACACCGGACAGCGCGCCAGCGACGACATGCACGCGCTGATGTCCGAAATGGCCGCGACCGCGCGCAGTACCTTCCGCGACATGGTGTACGGCGACCCGGCATTCATTCGCTACTTCCGTTCTGCGACGCCCATCGACGTGATCGAGCGCTTGAACATCGGCTCGCGTCCCGCCTCGCGGCGCAGCGGGATGGGCATCGAAAACCTGCGCGCCATTCCCTGGGTGTTTTCCTGGGCGCAGGTGCGCGTCGGCTTTCCCGGTGTGTACGGCGTGGGCACGGCGCTGGACCAGGCAGTGGCCACCCACGGCATCGAAGCCCTGCGTGACATGCTCGACGACTGGAGCTTCTTCCGCGGCATGATCAACGACGTGGAAATGGTGCTGGGCAAGTCCACCCTGGAAATCGGTCGTCGCTACGCGGAACTGGCCGGCGACGACGCTGCGCCCGTGTTTGGCGCCATCGAGGCCGAGTTCGCGCTGGCCCGGCGCCATATCCTCGCATTGAAAGGCGAGACGGAACTGCTCGACGACCACCGCACCTTGCAACGCAACATCCGCCTGCGCAATCCCTACGCCGACCCCATGCACCTGATGCAGATCGACCTGCTGCGCCGTTGGCGCGAAAGTGGCCGCGAAGACGATGACCTGCTGTTCGCACTCAAGTCCACGGTGAACGGTATCGCCCTGGCCATCCAGAATACCGGCTGAGACCGGCGCCATGCCCACCCGGGACCTTGCACTCATCCTGCTGGTTTGCGCGGCCTGGGGATTCAACTTCACCGCCGGCGCCCAGGGCATGGAGGGCTTTCCTCCCATGCTGTTCATGTCCCTGCGATTTGCCGGCGTCCTGTTGCTGACCCTGCCCTTCCTGCGCCGGCCGCCTCCCGGCCAATGGCTGAGACTTGCCTCGGTGGCGCTGTGCATGGGCGGGTTGCACTTCACCCTGATGTTCTGGGCCCTGGGCCTGTCCACGGATGTGACCTCCATCGCGGTACTGCAAATCATGTACATCCCCATCGCCGTGGTGCTGTCGATGCTGTTCCTCGGCGAGCGCGCGGGCTGGCGTACCCTGGCGGCCACGGCGACCGCTTTCGCCGGGGTGCTGGTGATCAGTTTTGACCCGCTGGTGCTGCAGCAGCTGGATGCGCTGGGCATCATCCTGCTGTCGGCATTTTTCCAGGCGCTGGCATCGGTGCTCATGCGAGGCCTGCACGGCATCAGCCCCATGAGCTTCCAGTGCTGGTCAGCCGTGTTCTCGCTGCCCGTGCTGGTACTGGCCAGCGCCGTGTTCGAACAGGGCCAGTGGGCCACCGTGCAGGCGGCGCAGCCCGTGCACTGGGCAGCGCTGGCCTATACCGTGCTCGTCGCCTCGCTGCTCGGCCACGGGCTGTTTTTCGTCCTGGTGCAGCGTCATCCGCTGCCGCAGCTCATGCCGTACATGCTGCTGATGACCCCGATGGCCGCCGGTTTCGGCGTCCTGGTCTGGGGTGACCGGCCCGGGCCGCGCTTGCTGGCGGGCGGGTTGCTCGTACTGGGCAGCATCTTTTTCATCACGCTGCGCGGGCAGCGCCAGGTGCGCAGCGCGGCGGCGGTCACGGGCCACTGATCCGTGGCCACCACGCGCCGGGAACGGCTTCCGAACACACCCTGGGCGGTGCACCGGAAAGTGCTGGCCATATCCTTTCCGGCCATCCTGGCCAATTCGTCCGCCCCGCTGGTCGGCCTGGTCGACACCTGGGCGGTGGGACACCTGCCGGGGGCTGTCCACCTGGCGGCCGTGGGCCTGGGCAGCGTCATCTTCAATTTCCTGTTCTGGGCCTTCGGCTTTCTGCGCATGGGCACCACCGGTCTGGTGGCGCAGGCTTCGGGTCGAAACGAAACGGCAGAGCTGGCGCGCGTCGTCGTCCGCTCCTGCGCGCTGGCCGTGGCGCTCGGCGTCATGATGTGGGCGGTTCAGGCGTTGCTCTGGCACGCGTCGCTGGCGGCACTGGCGCCGCCAGGGGACGTGGCCGAGCTCACTGAAGGTTATTTCGACATCCGTATCTGGGCCGCCCCGGCCACACTGCTGATGTTCGTGGTCTCCGGTGTGCTGTTCGGCCTTGGCCGGACCACCGCCGTACTGGCGCTGCAACTGGTGCTCAACCTGTCCAACGCGGCGCTGAACCTGTGGTTCGTCGTGGGCCTGGACCTGGGCGTGCCCGGCGTGGCGCTGGGCACCGTTCTGGCGCAGTGGCTTTCCGCGGCGCTGGGCCTGTGGATGATGGGCCGCCTGGCAGGACTCGAAGGCGCCTGGCGCGCCGTGCGCGAACGCGCCACCTGGGCGTTGGCGACCTTTCGTCCGCTCCTCGTCATCAACGGCTACATCTTCCTACGCACAATCCTGCTGATGGTCGCCCTGACCCTGATCATGCGCGAGGCGGCCGGCCTGGGTGAAACGGCCATGGCGGCCAGTCACGTGGTCAACCAGTACCTGATGCTGATCGCGCTGGGGCTGGACGGCTTCGCCCATGCGGCTGAAGCGCAGGCCGGCGCCGCCTGGGGCCACGGAAACCGTGCGGTGTTTCGCCGCTGGGTCATGGTCTCCGGCGCCTGGGCCGTACTGGCCAGCGTGCTCTACAGCGCGGTGTTCTGGTTCGCCGGGGATGCCGTGACCGCGATGCTGACCGATATTTCCGCGGTGCGGGCGTCCGTTGCCGGGGTCATGCCACTGGTGGTGGCGCTGCCCGTGGTTTCCGTGTGGTGCTATCACTTTGACGGCGTGTTCATCGGCGCCACCGCGGCGCGCGCCATGTTCGTCACCATGGCGGTCGCTTTCGCCGGCTACCTGGCGCTGCTGGGCCCGATGACCTCCCAGTGGGGCCTGGCCGGCCTGTGGGGCGCCGTGCTGGTGTTCATGGGCCTGCGCGGGCTGGCCCAGGCGGCCTGGTATCCGCGACTGGAAGCGCGCCTGCCCTGAAACACGCCTGTCGCCTTCACATCGCCTTGCCTATACTGAAGTCGTCGCTCAATCGTGCCGGGGGGAACGGTGTCGGAAAACCGCGAAGATAATCAGGCCGGAGGCATCCCCGGCTGGCTGCGTCCCTGGATGCACTGGCGGTTCAAGCGCTTCTGGTTGCTGGTCGCCCTGCTGCTCTACACCCTGGCCGGGTTCTTCCTGGCGCCCTGGGCGGTGCAACACACCCTGACCCGCGCCATGGCCGACACGGGACGCGGGTTGTCCATCACGCAGGTCCGCACCAACCCCTACGCACTGACCCTGGAAATGACCGGCTTCGCTCTGGCCGACGGGGATGGAGAAACCCTGCTGGAATTCGACCGCCTGTTCGTCAACCTGCAGACCAGCTCCCTGTTTCGCTGGGCCTGGACGTTCCGGCTCATCCACCTGGCCGGCCTGCATGCCCACGAGGAACGTTTCGAAGGATCCGACACGCGCTTCATCCGCCTGCTCACCGACCTGGCCGGCGACCAGGAATTGCCGGAAGAGGAGGAGGAAGACGCCCCACCCAGGGCCATCATCCAGAAACTGGAAATCCTCGATGCCCGGCTGGGCATCATCGATCGGCCGACAGGTGACTACCAGGCCGTGTTCGGCCCGATTCGCATCGACGTGGAGGACGTGCGCACCTTGCCGGATCATGCCGGCAGCCAGGCAGTGGTACTGAACCTCAATGACGCCGACCGTATCGAGTGGCGTGGAGACCTGCAGCTGATTCCTTTCCGCTCCCACGGCCAGCTGGAGCTGATCGGCGCCGACCTGCCCAACGTGCGCCGGTTCCTGGACTACTACCTGCCGTTCGACCCACTGTTCGAACGGGTGGACGTTCGATTCGACTACGCGGTGAACCTGGTCGAGGCGGGTCTCTCTCTGCAGGTGTCGAATTTGCTGACAGAAGTCGACGGCGCGAGCCTGACCCTGGACGAGGGCGGCGACCCCGTGGTTCGCCTGGCGCACCTGCGCGCGAACGGAGGGGCGCTGGACCTGCTCGAGCGTACGGCCTCGCTGGCAATGGTGTCCCTGGACGGCCTGTCCGTACGCGCGGCCCTCAGGGAGGACGGCAGCCTCAGCCTGCTCGACCTGGCGCCCCCGTCCGGGTCCACGAACGAAGCGCCGCCAACGGTGGATACGTCCCCCTGGCAGTTGCGGGTCGATCGGCTGGACCTGGCCAACGGCAGGGCCGACCTGGTCGATGAGACGTCAGAGCCCGACCTGGCGCTGGGACTGCGCGAATTGACCGCAAGCCTGGCCGGGCTGGACCTGGCCGATGGCACCGTCATGCCCGCCACGCTGTCCACCCTGCTCGACTCGGGCGGACACGTCGCCTACGAGGGCGACCTGACCCTGTTTCCCGGACTCTCGACGCGAGGGAGACTGACCCTGGAAGCGGTCGCGCTGCCCCTCGTCCAGCCTTACCTGAACCCCATTGCCCGGGTCACCCTGGCCGGCGGTGCGCTGGACCTGGCCGGAACCCTGGCCCACGACCCGGATCAGCTGTTGTCCCTGGCCGGCGAGATGGCCATCACCGGTTTCGAACTGCACGACGGCGTACGCGACGAGCGCCTGGCCGCCTGGGACCGGCTGCAACTGGACCGCTTCGAACTGGACTGGGCCGCACAGCGGGTCAATACGTCCGTGCTCGAGTTCCAGGGCCTGTTCGGGCGTTTCCACATTGCCGAGGACCTCAGCACCAACGTCGGCGACCTGCTGGTGGCGTCGACGGCAGGCGAAGCGGATGAAGCACCGCCTCTGCCCGCCATCAGTGTCGGGGGTATACGACTGGACGGCGCCAGCCTGGACTTTTCCGATTTCTCGCTGCCCCTGCCTTTCCGAACCGAAATTCGCGAACTGGCCGGTGACGTGTCCACCCTGTCCACGACCAGCAGCGAACCGGCGTCGGTTAAGCTCGAAGGCCAGGTCAACGAGTACGGCCTGGCGCGCATCGACGGCGCACTCGACGCCTGGGACCCCACGCAGCAGACCGACATCACGATGACCTTCCGCAACCTGGAGATCTCGCGCCTGTCGCCCTACACCATCCAGTTCGCCGGCTACGCCATCGAGCAGGGCCGCATGGACATGGACCTGGGGTACGTGCTCGACCAACGCCAGCTGCAGGGCGAAAACAACATCGTGATCCGCGAAATGGAGCTGGGTGAGAAAGTCGATCACCCGGACGCGGGCAGCCTGCCACTGGGTCTCGCCGTGGCCCTGCTCAAGGATTCGGAGGGCGTCATCGACATCGACGTACCCGTCGAAGGCGACCTGGACAACCCGGAGTTCCGCATCGGCGGAGTCATCTGGAAGGCCATCGGCAACCTGATCACCAAGATCGTCACGGCGCCTTTCCGGCTGCTGGGCAACCTGGTGGGCATGGACTCCGAGGACTTCGGCACCATGGCCTTCCAGCCCGGACGCGCCGACGTGTCGCCCCCCGACGAAGAAAAACTGGCCAAACTGGGCGAGGCCATGCTGAAGCGCCCGGAACTGGTGGTGGAAGTCGGTGGCAGCTGGGCGCCGGGACCGGACCGGCGCGCCCTTCAGGAAGCCCACGTGGCCGCCGACCTGGAGACGTGGCTGGACGCCAACCCCGGCGACGGCGACGAGCTCTCCACCGACCGGGACCGGCGGGCGCTGGAAGCCCTGCACGCCGCCGCGGCGCCCGGTGAACCGCTGGACGCCCTGCAGGCACAGTACAGCGCAGCGCCGGCCGAGGATCCGGAAGCAGCGCCGGTGCTGGACGAAGCCGCCTACATTGCCGCGCTTCGCGAACGCCTGGTGTCCCTGGCGGATGTTGGCGAAGCGGAACTCGACGCCCTGGCACGGTCACGGGCCGCGGCGGTCATCGCGCGCCTGCACGAGAGTCAGCCGGAGGCGGAACTCAACGTTCGCGAAGTTGACCCGGAATCGGTGGAGACCGCCGCAGACGGCGCCGTACCGCTGGAACTGGGGGTGTCCACGGGCGACTGACGCCGCGAAGGCGACGCCTCAGGGCAGGGACAGCGCCTCGCACAGCGCCACGTTGTCCTCCGTCACCCGCCGGATGGGGACCTGCCCCGAAAGCCCCAGGGAGGGCAATACGTACGTCACCATGGCGCTGTTGCAGCCACTGAAGGCCAGGCTGATGGTTCCCGCCGGCGTCGTTTCGGGTTGCGGTACGGCCTGGTCGAACACGCCGCCCCGGGTCAGGCTGACCTCGAGGTCGGCCCGACCACCGCGGTAGTTTCCGATCGCTGTGAGCCAGCGATGGCCCGGTTCTCCCAGGACCGCCGAAACGTCCTCGTCGGGCCGTTCCGTGTCGAAGGTAAACCAGGCCAGGAACAATTCCTGCCGGTTCGGGAACACGTTGATGAAAAAGCCCTGGCCGTCGGTGGACGCAAAGTACCAGGCGTCGTTGAGGCCCGGATTGATGGTAAAGGGAGGCTCCTCGGTCTGCGTCCCGTCACTGACACGGAACACCCCGACGCCACTGGCCGACAGGTACACGCTGCCGTCCTCGCCGGTGCCCCAGGTCAGGATGCTGAACCCCGAGTCATCGAGAATCGCCTGGTTCCAGCCCTGCCCTGACCGACTGAGGCCCCAGACGCGCCCCGAGCAGTAGTCGCCGAACAGGTAGGTGCCGTGCAGGTCCGGGTAGGCCTGGCCGCGGTACACCACACCGCCGGTCACCGAGCAGCCATGCGCGTGGCTATAGCCACCGACCGGAAGCACCAGCCCCGTGGGATCACAATCGTCCTGGTAGCAGTTGCTTCCTTCCATGCGATTCCACCCGTAATTCTGGCCACCACCGTCGAGCGCGCCCTGGACGTTGATTTCCTCGAAGCTGCCCTGCCCCACGTCCGCGATGTACAGGTCCCCGGTGAGGGTGTCGAAAGCGATGCGCCAGGGGTTGCGCAGTCCCCAGGCCCAGGTCTCGTCACGACCGGACTGGCCGACCAGGGGGTTGCCCTCGGGGATGGCATAACCGCCATGCGCCGGGTCAACGTCGATACGAATCAGGCTGCCCAGCAGCGTACCCGGGTCCTGGCCCTGGTCCAATGGATCCCCGGCGCCACCGCCGTCACCGATACCCAGGTAGAGGTAACCGTCGGGACCGAACTGCAACTGGCCTCCGTTGTGGTTGGTTTGCGGTTGCGGCACGGTGAGCAGGATCTGCTCGCTGTCCGGGTCCGCGCGGTCGGGGTCGTCCGAGACGCTGAACCGGGACAGTACGGTGTCGCTGTCGCGATTGGTGTACCACGTGTAGAACAGCCCGGACTCGGCATAGTCCGGTGCGAACGCCAGGCTCAGCAGACCGCGCTCACCGCCGCTGCGCACGCGTGCGGTGATGTCCAGAAACGGCAGATCGGCCTCCGCGCCATCGACCAGCACCCTGACCCGGCCGGGTTGCTCGACCAGGAACAGTCGCCCGCTACCGTCACCGGCGTGGCGGATATCCACCACGCCGCCCTGATCGGAGATTTGTTCGTATTGGAGATCCACGGCCCCGGACACTGGCGGGACGAGGCCCAGCGTCAACAGCACCAGGGGCAATCGATAGCGCTTTGGCATCATGGTCGGAACCTTCGAAGAGGGGGGGTGGTGCGAGTCTAGCAAATCGTGACTCAATGCCCCGCGGGCGGCGCTGCGGGCGCGGCGTTTCCGGAGGGGGCCGAACGCCGTGCGACCTTTCGCCGGTGTTGGCGCCAGGCGTTCACCACGCGGCTGCCGAGCAACACCGCCAGGATCACGGCGTACACCGTGGGCTCCAGCGTATCGAGCTTGACCTGCCAGTAGGTGTGCCACACGCCAAGGATGGCCGCCGGGTAGACCAGGCGGTGCAGGCGCTTCCAGCGCCGACCCAGGCGCCGCATCCACCCTCGCGTCGAGGTCACTGCCAGCGGCGCCAGCAGCAGCAGGGCCAGCAGGCCGATGGTCACGAAAGGCCGCTCGGCCACGTCCTCCCAGACCAGGCCCAGGTCGAGCGCCCGGTCCAGGCCGACGTACACCAGGAAATGCAGGGACAGGTAAAAGAACGCGAACAGCCCCAGCATCCGCCGGTAGGCGAGCAGCCACGTCCACCCGGTCCATCGGCGCAACGGCGTGATGGCCAGGGTCAGCAGCAGCAAGCGCAGGGCCCAGGTGCCCGCCAGGTCCAGCAGGGCTTCCACCGGGTTGGGCCCCAGGTCCACACCAGCCATGCCGAAGGCGCCGGCCAGGCCGAACCCGAAGGGCAGCAGCGCCAGCAGAAAGACCAGGGGCCTGGTCAGGCGATAGAAACCGCGGCTACCAGGTCGCACGTTCAGTAATTCCGTCGCAGGTCCAGGCCGGTGTAGAGGCCGGCCACCTCGTCGGCGTAGCCGTTGAAGGGTTGCGTGGGAATTCGCCCGGCGAACAGGCCGGCGCCGATCGGGCGCTCACTCGCCTGGCTCCAGCGCGGGTGGTCGACATCCGGGTTCACGTTGGCGTAGAACCCGTACTCCCGCGGTGCGGACAGGTTCCAGCTGGTCGCCGGTCGGCGCCGGGTGAACTCGATGGTGTCGATGGACTTGATGCTCTTGAAGCCGTATTTCCACGGCACCACCAGGCGCAGGGGCGCGCCGTTCTGATTGGGCAACTCCCGGCCATAAACGCCGACGGCCATCAGGGTCAGCGGGTGCATGGCCTCCTCCACGGTCAGGCCTTCCTCGTAAGGCCAGTCCAGGATGCCACGTCGTTGCCCGGGCATCTCTTCGGGGCGCATGACGGTGCGAAAACGAACGAACCTGGCCGAGGACTCCGGTTCGAATCGCAGCAACAGCTCGCGCAGGGGAATGCCGACCCAGGGAATCACCATCGACCAGGCCTCCACGCAGCGCAGGCGGTAGATGCGCTCCTGCAACCGGTGTGGCGACACCAGGTCTTCGAGCGCATAGTCGCCCGGTTTCGCGCACGCTCCGCCCACGCGTACGTTCCATGGTGCAGGACTGAAATCGCCGGAATGTCGCGCCGGATCGGATTTGCCCGTTCCGAATTCGTAAAAATTGTTGTAGGTAGTGATGTCTTCCCAGCTGTTGGGCGCGCGCCCGGGGCGCTGAGTGGCGGGCTGCACGTCCTTCAGCAGCGGCGTCTGGCCCTGGTCAGAGCGTCGCTGCGCGACCGCCAGGGGGGACAGGGCCAGACCGGCCGAGGCGAGGCCCGCGCGACGCAGCCACTCGCGCCGGCGCAGGTACACCGATTCGGGGGTGATTTCCGAAGGCCGAATGGCTTCGGGCTTGCGAATCAACATGAAAGCTCCGGGTTTCGACAGGTTCCGGTCAAGAGACCGGCGACTGGCCCAAAACCTTACCCGATGAAGGGTCAATCGTGAGTGAACCCGGCGCCGGTCAGGCGGACTCCTCCATGTCCAGGCCCATCTGCCGCGCTCGGCGACGCCACTTGCGCCGCGCCAGATCCTGCATGTCGATGGTGGCGTCGCTCTCGTCAACGATTTCCAGGCCCAGCAGCGTCTCGATCAGGTCCTCCAGCGTCAGAATGCCCTGCATGTCGCCGTATTCGTCCACCACCAGCATCATGTGCGAACGGGTTTGCTGGGCGCGGTTGAACGCGCGCCGCAGGGCCAGGGTTTCCGGCACCGAGGGCATGTCACGACGATAGTTTTCCAGCAACTTGTGGTGATTGCCGCGCGCCTGGGCCAGCAACAGATCGCTGCGCAGCACGAAACCCGTGACGTTGTCCGCATCGTCGCCCTGGTAAATCGGGATTCGCGAAAACGGCTCCTGTTCGTAACGGTGGAAAAATTCCTCCACCGTGGTCGTGTCGGGCAATGAAAACAGCACCGTGCGCGGCGTCATGGCGGCGTGCACCGGTGTGTCCTGCAGGGCCAGCAGGTTCTTCACCACGCGTGATTCCTGCGGACCCAGCTCACCTTCCTCGGCACTCAGGTCCGCCATGGCCGCGAACTCCTGTCGGCTGAAGCCGCTCAGGGTCGGGCCTTCCGTCATACCACGGGTCAACAACTCGGACATCTTCACGAACGGGTACAGCACCCAGACGAGTACGCGCAGGCCGTAGGCCGTGGCCGGCGCCAGCTGGCGCCAGTAAGTCGCGCCCAGGGTCTTGGGAATGATCTCGGAAAAGACCAGGATCAGCAGGGTCAGCACCGCCGAGGCCACGCCCAGGTAAGCACTGCCGAACACCACGGCGGCCTGGGCGCCGGCACCCGCGGCCCCGGCCGTGTGGGCGATGGTATTGAGCGTGAGGATCGCCGCCAGCGGCTGGTTGATGTTTTCCTTCAGGCGTCGCAGGACCGTGCCCGAACCGTGGCCCTCTTCTTCCTTCAGCGCCACGTAGGCGGAGGTCACACTCAGCAACACGGCTTCCGCGATGGAACACAGGAAGGAGAAACCCAGAGCGATGAGCACGTAGATGATCAGCAGGGTCATGATGGCCGCCAGTGTATCGCAACTACGACGCTGGGCGACCCCGTCACCGCATGCGACGAACGGAGCGCCGGGAAGCCCCGCGAAATGATATCCGTGGGCGCTCGGCTGCGTGTGTGCAGGTAAGGACAGCGGGTTCGGTCCCATGGCCCTTTCCTCCGGCCAAGGACTTTTCTCCCCCCAGCAGAAATCCCGCTGACTGAACCCCGTCCGGGGCGGCCCTGGTCGCCCCGGGCGGGATTTGCATCGCACTCAGCGGCCCCGATTCTCACCCACGCCAGCTTCCGTCTGGTCCGCATCCGCGACCAGCGCCAGCACACCCCCACCCACCAGCCGTGCATGCGACACCGTACGCCCGGGCAGCGGCACGCCGTCGAAGGACGCCGTTGCCAGCGTGTCACCCGACCCGGCGCCGGGCGCATCGATCAGCACTTCGCCGGCGCCGGTGTCCAGTCGCGCATTGGCGACCGATGGCCAGGCCAGCACGTAGTCACCTCGCGCGGGATAGGCCGGGTACAGGCCCAGCGTGGCGAACACCCGCCACGCCGCCGCGCATGCGTCCTCGCCCTGGCCCGAAGCCCGTTCCGACAGGATCCGGGAGACCGCGCCGTCCGTTCTGGCCGGGTCGTTGGACACGGCGTACAGCCAGGGGACGTGGTGCAGGGCCGGCCGCGACGGGTCGTAGCGCCCCCCCGAGGACGGGTCGAAATAGGCGTCCAGTCGCGCCGCCAGCACCTGGCGGCCTCCCAGCAGCGTCAGCAAGCCGTCGATGTCAAACAGGGCCGGGGCCCACAAGGCTTGCCAGGGGTCACCGTGGGCGTAGTCGGCCGCGGCGGCCGACGACAGGCCCCCACGCGCGTCACGGGTGCGCCAGGCACGCTGCCGGTCGCGCCCCCGGAACCAGCCGGAATCGTGATCGAACAGCTGACGATAAAACAGGGTCCGCGTGGCGAAGGCCGCGGCCACCTCGCGCTCACCCAGCGCGGCCGCTACCGCGGCCACGGCGTGGTGTGCGCGGGCCGCCTGCAGGCTGCGACTGACCGCTTGCGGCTGATCGAAGGGGAAGTAACCGAGACGCTGATAGTCGGACCAGTCGACACCATCATCGGTGACCGAGGCGTCGCGCATCATGGCGGGCAGCACCCGGGCGAAATCCGTCGGTGCCGGACTTCTTGCCGCCAGCGCAGCCAGCACCGGCAAGGCCGGCGCCAGCGCCGGACCTCCCTGTTCCCGGCCCCAGGAGGTGCGCACGGGAAAGCGGCCATACGCCTGTTGGTGGGCCATCAGCCCGTCCACCAGGTCGTTGGCCCGCTCAGGCGTGACCAGCGTCAGCAGCGGGATCAGCGCGGGGGCCTCGCGCGCCAGGTCCAGGTTGCCCACGTGCATCGCGCCGGGTGGCGCGCGCCGGATGGAATCGGCGCCGGCCCGGAATCGACCGTCTCGATCGGTGATGTCACCGTAATGCGCCAGCGTGCGGTACAGCGCCGTGGTCAGGACGGCGCGCTCCGGCTCCATCCCGCTGATCGACACGCGCTGCAACAGGCCGTTCCAGCGTCGCTGCACCGCACCCAGCGCGCGCTCGAATTCCCAGTGCTCCAGTTCGCCGAGGTTGGCGCGCGCGGCGGCCACGTCCACCGTGGACAGGGCCAGGCGGGCCCGTACAACGCCTTCTCCGACAGGAAAATGCAGATCCAGCGCCCCGTCCGGTCCAGGCGCCTGCACCGTGAAGGACGCGTCGAAACGCAATGCCAGGTGCAACTCCACGCCATCGGGACGGCGCAGCGAACCGGTCACGGCGCGCCGCCCCCGGGCCGGGACAAACGCCATGTGCGCCTGTCCACCCCCGCGCCACTGCAGGCGGATCGTCAGGCCCTCGTTCGGAAGTTCCGCGATGCGATACAGCGCCACGCGGCGGGTACCGGTCGCCTCGATGCGTGGGCCGCCGCCGGCCGTGCGTACCTGGAGGTGTCCCGGCGAGGCCACGACGCGCTCCACCACCCAGGCCGCTCCTCCGGCCTGCAAGGGGCGAAACCACAGGTCAGGCGCCGTGCCGTCACCGCGGGCATGGCGCAGGGCCTGGAGCGATTCCGCGTCAACCGCGGGCGACATCACCGGCGCCACGCGCAGCATGCCGAACGGCGCCTGCGCCGCCTGGTCGGCAGGCGCCGTGAGGATGACGCGGTCCACGGCGGACCGTGCGGCGGACCGCCCGGCAGCGGGGCCGGACGGGTCAGGCGCCGGCTCCTGGCCGCAGGCGGCGAGCAACCCAAGGCACAACAGGAACGCCGCGCGGCGCGCAAGTGGGGTCATGGAGCGGTTGGGTGGGCGGTCATGGCGCACAGCTTAGGCAAACCCCACGCGACACGAAACCCCGGGACGAATGACGCACACGACGGCCGCCGCCTCTGCTACGCTCCGGGAAACGATGGCGGGAGCGGACACATGACACGACTCAAAGGAATGCTGGGACTGGCGTTGGCCGCTGCAATCACGGGCGCCGGGGGGCTGCACGACGCCCGGGCCCAGGACACCAACGCGGGCTATTCGGGCACGTTTTACAACGAGGCGCAGACCGGCCACGGCTTCGTGTTCGAGGTGCTGGAGGACGGCAACCTGCTGGTCTACTGGTACACCTACCGCGACGACGGCACATCGACCTTCCTGCTGGGTGTGGCCACCCCGGACGGCGAAGGGCGCTTCACCGGCACCCTCAGCCAGACCGAGGGCATGGTGTTCGGCGTTTTCGACCCGGCAAGCAACGACACCTTTCCCTGGGGCGAACTGACCATCGAATTCGACGACTGCGGCACGGCCACGGCGCGCTGGACGACCACGCAGCCGGGCTACAGCGACGGCGAAACGTCGCTGGAGCGCCTGACCCATGTGCGCGACGCCAACTGCCGGGATTCGGTGCTGATCGGCAACTACACCGTCACGTTCAGCGAAGGCGGCGATCTTCGAATCGGCCGCGCGATCCTGTTGCCCGGTGGGCGCTTCGTCTACCTGGGCGCCAATTCAGACGGCTACGAACTGGGCATGGGCAACTGGACGGAACCCACGCCGGGCGAACTGGCGTTCACCGCCCAGGGTTATGTACTCGGCGTGCCGCCCGCGCTGCGATTCGACGGCGCCGGGACAGCCACCACCGACGGCTTCGAGGCGCAGACCACCGAGACCCAGATCGCGGCCGTGCGGCTGGCCTCCGGGCAGACCGACCTGCCGCCGGCCTCGCTGGCGGGGTCTTACACGGTGGTGGACGCCGCCAGCTCGGAAGAAATGGGCAGCGTCTCGCTGGACGCCGACGGCGCCCTGTCGGGCACAATGGACAGCTGCACGCTGGGTGGCACCCTGTCGGTGCCCGATCCCGGCTTCAACCAGCTCGAGGCGAATATCGAGGTCACGCAGTGCACCACCACCACCTTGCAGGGCGCGGGTGTCCGGCAAGGGGAAAACCTCTCGCTGCTGCTGATCGACATCAACAGCGGCGGTGGCCTGCTGCTCGACCTGCAGCCGGACTGACGGCGCCCGCCTCCCGTTCCGGCTACCTCAGGACCCGCGCCAGGCGGGCCACGCCCCGGTCGATCTCGCGCGGCCCGTAGTGGGCGAAACTCAGGCGCAGCCAGTTATCGAAGTGCCCCTCCACGGAATGCCGCGCACCGGGCAGGAACCCCGTACCCCGGGCCCGCGCGGCAGGCAGCAGCGCCGCCGTGTCGCGCCCGGGCGCCAGCTCCAGCCAGTAAAAGTACCCCCCGTGCGGCGTCTCCCAACGGGCCACGCCGTCCAGACGCCGGTTCAGCGCGTCGTCCATGGCCGCTATGCGCTCGGCGTAGGCCTCGCGCAGGTCGGCCAGCCAGGGGTCCAGGCGGCCGCTGTCCATGAAGGTGCGCGCGATGTGCGAGCCCAGGTGATTGACGTTGCCGCCGCAGCGCAGCATGCCGGTGGCCTCCAGGCGGGCGATGCGGTCCGGGTCGGTCTGCAGCCAGCCCAGGCGCAGGCCCGGCGCGAGAATTTTCGAAAACGAGCCCAGCGAGACGACATGGCCCCGCCCGGCCCACTCGCCCATGACCGGCGGGGGCGGTTCCTGCGTGTGCAGCATGTGGTACACCTCGTCGGCCACCACCAGAAAATCGTGCTCGCGGCTCATCGCCGCCAGGCGTTCACGCTTGTGCAACGGCAGCGTCTGTCCCGTGGGGTTGTGAAAGGTCGGCACCGTGTAGACCAGCCTGGGGCGGTGCCTGCGCACCGCCGCTTCGAGCGCATCCAGGTCCAGGCCCTGGCCATCCAGCGGCACCCCCACCAGGCGCAGCCCGTGGTCGCGAAACTGGTCGAACGACAGGAAAAACCCGGGGTCTTCGACCAGCACGGTGTCGCCGGGGCGCGTGAAACGGGCGCAGACGATGTCCAGGCCCTGCGCGTTACCGCCGGTGAGAAACAGTGAATCCGGCGCCGCGGCGGCGCCGGCCTGGCGCTGCAGGAACGCGCTCAGCGCGGCGCGAAATCCGGCGTCGCCGGTCTTGACCCCGTAGTTCAGGTCCAGCGGCTGGGCGCGGGTCAGCGACTCGGTGGCCGCGTCGCGCAACTGCGCCAGCGGCAACAGGTCCGCCGAGGGCTGTCCGAGGCGAAAATCGATCACGCCCTCCGGCGGCGCCTCGTCGAAGCGGCCTGGTGGACTCACCCAGCCCGCCGGCGTATCGCCACCGACTGCAGCACCAGGAGCGATACCGCCGACACCGCCAGTCCGGGCCACAGCGGGTCGATGGCGAAGACCCCGCCGGCGCCCGCCGAAGCCGCCGCGCGCCAGCCGATCACGGTCGTCAGCGACAGGCAGATGCTCCAGAACGCGGCGAACGCGCCCACCCGTCGCGTGCCGATCGCCAGCACGGTGGGCAGGAACAGCGCCGCGGCATTGATGGTGAAGCCCAGCTGCAGCACGCCGATGATGTCCTGCATCTTCCAGGCCAGCACCATGGCCAGGCCGCCGGCGCCCACCGAGGACAACATGCTCAGGCGCAACATCGCCCGTGGCCGGATGCCCGGCTGCAGGAAACGCTGGTGAATGTCCCGGGTGTAGTTGGCCGAGGCCGTCAGGATGCAGATATCCGCGCTGGACATCACGGCCGCCAGCACCGCCACCAGCACCAGCCCCTTCAGCCCGACCGGAAAGGTTTCCAGGATGAAATGGGTCAGGATGCCGTTGCCCTGCTCCACGCCCGGAAACAGCACCGCCGAGGCCAGGCCCAGCCACACCGAAGCGACCGCCAGCGGCAACATGAACACCACCGCCAGCAGGGTGCCGTTGCGCGCCGCGCGCCGGTGTTTTGCCGCGAAACTCCGCGAGTAGCTGTCCATGGCCACGAAGAAACTCAGGACGATCGAGACCACCAGCGCCGCCACGTTACCCCAGCCCTGCGCGCCCGGGTCGAAATGGCTTGCCGGCAGCGCCGCGCGCAGATCCGCCCAATGGCCGGCCGCCTGGATCGCAATGGGCATGCCGATGAACACCACGCCGAGCAGCAGCAGCAGGAACTGCACCCAGTCGGTGTAGGTCACCGCCAGGTAGCCCCCGGTGGCGGTGTAAACGATCACGATGCCGCCGGCCAGCAGCAACGCGGCGTGATAGTCCCAGCCCAGCAGTACCTGCAGGATCGCCGCCGAGGCCACCAGCTGCCCGGCGGAATAGGCCACGTAAGCCAGCACGGTGGTCACCGTGGCCACCACGCGGGTGCGCCCGTCGAAGCGCTGTTCGATGAAGTCCGGGTAGGTCAGGTGGCCGTGCCGGTCGCCCAGGTCCTTGACCCGGGCGGACATGAACAGGCCGAACAGCAGGCAGCCGATGGCCAGCGCGGTGACGTACCACACGCCCGTGACGCCCTGTTCGTAGGCCCGTGCCGTGGAGCCCACGATGGACGCCCCGCCCACCCATGCGGCCAGCCACAGGCAGGCGATGGTGAAGGCGCCCATGCGACGCCCGGCGACGAAATAGTCGTCGACGCCCTGCTGGCGCAGATTGGCGTAGATGCCCAGACCCACCATGACCGCCAGGTAGGCGAACAGGATGCCGGCGTCGACGGCGCCCAGGTTCATGGCCGGTCCTCCCGGCGGCTCAGCCTCGTCACTGGTAACCGAAGGACACGGCGAGCACGATGGCCACCGCGCCGGCCGCCAGGAACTGCGCGATCAACGGCCACACGAAGCGGAACCAGCGCCCGTAAGGGATGCCGCAGATGCCCAGCATGCCCATCAGCACGGCGTTGGTGGGGACGATGATGTTCATGAAACCGTCGCCCATCTGGTAGGCCAGCACCGCGACCTGGCGCGACACGCCCACCAGGTCGGCGATGGGCGCCATCAGCGGCATGGTCACGTAGGCCTGCCCGGAGCCGGAGGGGATGAAGAAATTCAGCACGCTCTGGATCAGCAGCATGCCCACGGCGGACAGTTCACCGCCCAGGGCCTCCAGCGGCGCGGCCAGGGCGTTGACGATGGTGTGCAGCACCTGACCGTCGCTGAGCATCAGTTCGATGGCGCGGGCGAAGCCGATCAGCAGGGCGGTGCCGGTCAGTTCCGCGGCGCCGGCGGTGAAATGCCGCGCCATGGCGTCGAAAGACTGGCCGGCGACCAGGCCCACCGCCAGCGCCAGGGCCACGAAAATGCCGCCCAGCTCCACCAGGTACCAGCCCTGCGCCTTGATGCCCCAGACCAGCAGCACCAGCGTGCCCAGCACCAGCCACAGCACCATCTGCTGGCGCCCAGTCATGGGCCTGGGCTCGGGGGACGCCGGCGGCTGCGCTTCCGGGATGTCAGCCACCAGGGAGGTGGCGGGATCACGACGCACGCGGGCGGCGTAGCGCCACACGTGGAAGAAGGCGATGGCCAGGAAGGGCAGGAACAGCAGGCCGCGGTACCACCAGCCCGAGACCGGCTCCAGGCCGGCGACCTCCTGCGCCACCAGCACGGTGAACGGGTTGATCATGGCCGTGCCGAAGCCGACCGCGTAGCCGGCGGTCATGATACCCAGCGCCGCCACCGTGTCCATGCGCATGGCCGTGCACAGGGTGATCAGGATGGCGATCAGCGGGATGTACTCTTCCGCCATGCCGATCGTGGAGGAGCCGATGCCGAAGGCGAACATGCCCATCAGGATCAGCAGCGCCGGCTGTCCGCCGAAGCGCTCCAGCATCCTGCCCAACGCCGCGTCCAGCGCGCCGGTGGCGCGAATCACCGCCAGCGCCCCGCCGATGATGAATACGAAAAAAATGATGCCCTGCGCTGCCGCCAGACCTCGCGGGATCACCGTGAACAACGACCACACCGACGGCGCCTGCGCATCGGCGACCGGGGCGTAGGTTCCCGGCACCACCACTTCGCGACCGTGGTCGTTGGTCAGCGTCTCGAAACTTCCCGCGGGCAGCACCAGCGTGGCCCCCCAGGCCAGGACGATCATCGCGTACAGCAGGACCAGGGTGTGCGGCACCCGGAATCGTGACGTCATCTGTGCTTCTCCCTGTGTCATGGTTCGGTCGGCTCAGCCCCGCACGCGACGCACGAACCCGGTTGCGGCATTCATGACGGCGACCGGGGCAAGCCTACCCCACCTGGCCCATCTCCCCAAACGCATCCAGCCCACCCCGACACCGCCCCCCTGTCACATTGTCTGCGAGTGTGCCTAGAATAGTCAGGAAGGTTACCAATGGCCTGTAAGGCGTCCGACCACGCCCGACCCGGCTCACTACAGGATTTTGCCCATGCTGCGTATTGCCCTGGCCCTCAGCGCACTGCTCGCGCTGCCCTCGCTCACGTTCGCCCAGGAGGCGGACGACCATCCCCTGTCGAAGCTGCCGTTGCGCACCATCGGACCCGCGCTGACCTCCGGGCGCGTGGCCGATTTCGCCGTGCACCCGGATCGCCACGAGGTGCGGTACGTGGCGATGGCCAGCGGTGGGGTCTGGAAAACCGAGAATGACGGCATTACCTGGACGCCGATTTTTGACCAGGAAGGGTCCTATGCGATCGGCGTGGTCACCCTGAACCCGGCCAATCCCGAGGAGGTCTGGGTGGGCACCGGCGAGAACAACGCCCAGCGCAGCGTAGGCTACGGGGACGGCGTATACCGCTCCCGTGACGGTGGCGCCAGCTGGGAGCATCTTGGCCTGCGCGATTCCGGTCACATCGGCATGATCCGGTTCCACCCGGAGACGCCCGCTACCGTGTACGTCGCGGCCCAGGGCCCGCTGTGGCGGGCCGGCGGGGATCGTGGGCTTTACCGCTCTACGGACGACGGCGCCAGCTGGGAGCGAATCCTCGACATCGACGAACACACCGGGGTGAACGAATTCGTGATCCATCCACGCGACCCTGACATCCTGGTCGCGACCACCTACCAGCGCCGCCGCCACGTGTGGACCCTGATCAACGGCGGACCCGGCAGCGGCGTGCACAAGTCCACCGACGGCGGGCGTACCTGGCGACGCATCGCCGGCGGGCTTCCCGGCGGCCCGCTGGGCCGCATCGGCCTGGCTGCGGCCCCCTCGTCCCCGGACACGCTCTACGTGATCGTGGAGGCCGACGCCAAGGGCCGCGGCGTGTACCGCAGCACCGATTTCGGCGAACGCTGGCAGAAGCGTTCCGATCACCTCAGCAGCAGTCCCCAGTACTACAACGAGCTGGTGGTCGATCCGCTCGATCCCGACCGCCTGTATGCCCTGGACACGTTCACCCACGTGTCCGAAGACGGCGGCGAATCCTGGCAGCGCCTGTCGTTCGAGAACCGGCACGTGGACGATCACGCACTGTGGATCGATCCGGACCGCACCGAGCACCTGCTGATCGGCGGCGACGGCGGCGTGTTCGAATCCTGGGACCGGGGCCGCAAATGGCGCCATGTCACCAATCTGCCAGCCACGCAGTTCTACCGCGTGACGCCGGACAACGACGCGCCGTTCTACAACGTCTGCGGCGGCACTCAGGACAACCACACCCTGTGCGGTCCCGTGCGCACCACCTACACCGATGGCATCACCAATGCGGACTGGTGGATTCCACGTACCGGGGACGGGTTCAAGGCGCAGTTCGACCCGCAGAATCCCGACATCGTGTACGCCCAGTACCAGTACGGCGGACTGCACCGCTTCGACCGCGTGACGGGCGAATCGGTGACCATCACGCCCCTGCCCGGTGAGGGCGAGAACACACCCAAGTGGAACTGGAACGCGCCGCTGGTGGTGTCTCCGCACGATCCGGCCCGCCTGTACTACGCCGCGGAGAAGGTCTATCGCAGCGACGACCGCGGCGACAGCTGGCGGGCCATCAGCCCGGACCTGAGTCGCGGCCTGGACCGCAACACCCTGGAGGTCATGGGCCGGGTATGGAGCGTGGATGCCATCGCCAAGAACGCGTCCACCTCGATGTACGGCAGCATCATCGCGCTGGACGAAAGCCCGCTGGAGGAAGGCCTGATCTACGCCGGCACCGACGACGGGCTGTTGCAGGTCACCACCGACGGCGGCGAGAACTGGACCCGCGTGACCACCGTGCCGGGGGTGCCCGACCAGTCGCTGGTCGAAGACATCGTGGCCTCGCGCCATGATGCCGCGGTGGCCTACGCCGTCATCGACAACCACAAACAGGGCGACTATCGCCCCTACGTGCTGATCACGCGCAACCGGGGCAAGAGCTGGTCGCCGATCACCGGCAATCTGCCTGAACGCGGCACGGCGCACACCCTGGCCGAGGACCACGAGGATCCCGGCCTGTTGTTCGTCGGCACCGAGTTCGGCCTGTTCTTCACCCAGGAAGGCGGCGGACGCTGGCACGAGCTGACCGGCCTGCCGACCATCGCCGTACGCGACCTGGAGATTCAGCGGCGCGAAACGGACCTGGTGATCGGCACTTTCGGCCGGGGGATCTGGATCCTGGATGACTACAGCCCGCTGCGCACTGACATGGCCGGTCTGAACGGCGACGCCAAGCTGTTCCCGGTGCGCGCCGCCTGGCAGTTCGTGCCGGACGCACGCCGGGGCTGGGGCGGCAAGGGAGATTTTGGCGTGGACCGATACACGGCGGACAATCCGCCTCATGGCGCCGTGCTGCGCTATTACCTGGCCGAGGGTGTACAGACCCGCCGCGATGCGCGCCTGGCGCGCGAAGCGGAGGTTCGCGACGAAGGCGGCGACAACCCCTACCCCGACTGGGACACGCTGCGCAACGAGGACCGCGAGGAGGACCCAACGGCCATCCTGACCATCAGCGATTCCGAGGGCCGCGTCGTACGTCGCCTGAAAGGCCCCGTCGGCAAAGGCCTGCACCAGGTGTCATGGGACCTTCGCCATGCCGCGCCCGACCCCGTGGACCTGTCGCCACCGGCCAGTTTTGCACCGTGGATGGGGCCGCCCGAAGGACCGCTGGCGGTACCGGGCGCGTACACCGCGAACCTCGCGATCCGGCGCGACGGCGTGCTGGAGGACACCGGCCAGTCGCAGCGCTTCGAAGTGCGTCCGCTGTTCTCCGGCGGCCTGGTCGCCGGAGACCCGCAGGCCGTGCTCGATTTTCAACAGGAAACCGCGCGGCTGTACGCCGCCGTCGCCGGGGCGGACGGCGCCGCCGGCGAACTGGATGATCGCATTGCCCATGTGCTCGAAGCGATCGACCGTGCGCCCGGCGCCAGTGAGGAGCAGGCCACCACGCTGCGAAACCTGCGCACCCGCCTGCGCGACCTGCAGGTGCAGCTGGACGGTGATCGCACGCTGGCGCGACGCGCCGAACCGGTGCCGATGTCCATCAGCGAACGGCTCGGCGCCCTGGTGTACGGACATTGGAGCAGCCAGGCCGCCGTTCCCGGCGCGTACCGGGATTCGCGGACAGTGGCCGAGGCGCAGTTCGGCCGGGTGCTGGAGGAACTGCGCGCCATCGACGCCGAGCTGCGCACCCTGGAACAGTCAATGGACGCCATCGGCGCGCCCTGGACACCGGGTCGCATCCCGGACTGGCCCTAGCGGCGCGCCTCGTCTTCGTGGAACAACTGGATGGTGACGGGATCGGTTCCCGTCACCCGCACCGTCATGGGACGGCAGCAGACCTGGCAGTCCTCGACATAACGTTGCTCGCCGGCGGACGCATCCACCACCAGCTGCACGGGCTCACCGCAGTAAGGGCAGCGCCCACTGGCCAGTTCGACCCCCCAGTTCACGGTGAGACGTTGTGCATTCGAGGCTTCTCCCCGGTCATCGATTTCTGACCGTCACCCTGTAGGATAGGTCACTTCGCGTTCAGGGATACTCATGGGCCCCGTCACCGATATCATTTTCGTGCTGTTTCTGATCCTGGTCTCCGCGGCGCTGCTGGGAACGCTGGCGTTGTGGGCGCGACAGGCGCTGATCATCGGCTACATCATCGCCGGTATCGTGATCGGCCCCTGGGGCCTGGGCTGGGTGGCCGACACGCGGGTGATCGGCGCACTGGCCGAAGCCGGCATCATCTTCCTGCTGTTCCTGCTGGGCCTGGACCTGACGCCGCAGAAACTGTTCGAACTGTTTCGCCAGACCACCCTGGTCACGCTGGTGACCTCGGTGGTGTTTTTCGTCGCCGGCTGGGCGCTGGGGCTGGCGGTGGGATTCAGCCAGCCGGACGCCCTGCTGATCGGCGCCACCTGCATGTTCTCCAGCACCATCATCGGCATCAAGCTGTTGCCCACCACCGTGCTGCACCACCGCCACGCCGGCGAAGTGATCATTTCGGTGTTGCTGTTGCAGGACATGATCGCCATCGCCGTGATCATGGCGCTGCAGGCCATGGGGAAATCCGGCGCCGACACCATGGACATCGTCATGCCGCTGCTGGCCCTCCCCGTACTGGCGCTGGGCGGTTACGCGGTGGAGCGATGGGTGCTGCTGCCCCTGTTTCGACGCTTCGACCAGGTGCAGGAGTACGTGTTCCTGGTCACGCTGGCCTGGTGCCTGGGCATGGCGTCGGCGGGCCACGCGGTGGGCCTGTCGTACGAGCTGGGCGCCTTCCTGGGCGGCGTCATCATGGCCACCAGCCCCATCGCACAGTTCATCGCCAACCGCCTCCACCCGCTGCGGGATTTTTTCCTGGTGCTGTTTTTCTTCGCCCTGGGCGCCCAGTTGAATCTCGACGTGGTGCCGGGAGTCCTGCTGCCTGCGGCGGGCCTGGCGCTGCTGATGCTGGCGCTCAAGCCGGCGGCCTATCGGCTGGCGCTGGGTCGCGTCTCGGAATCCCGCGGGCTGGCTTGGGAAACCGGCTGGCGGCTGGGCCAGATGAGCGAGTTCTCCCTGCTGGTCACTTTCATGGCCATGCAGGTACCGCTGTTCGGGGGCGACGCCATCATCCTGATCCAGGTGGCGACGGTGCTGACCATCCTGGCCTCTTCGTCCATCGTGGTGTTCAACTTCCCCACGCCGGTCGCCATGAGCCGACGACTGCGGCGCGACTGAGCCCGCCCCGAGCTGCGTCGGCGGGCGCTCAGTCCACCGTGGCGCTCATGGCCACTTCCAGGCGGCCGTCCGGCAGCAACATGCCTCGCTCGATGCTGAAGCAGGTCAACAGGTTGATCAGGATGGCCTGCGAATGCGGGTAGAACGCAGGCTGCCGGTCTCGCGGCGGCCGCAGGGTGAACAGGTGGGGCTGGTCGATGCCGTACCACTGGTTGGTGATCCGGGTATTGGAGGTGCGCACCGCGAATCCGTGACCCACCGTTTTCGGGTGCAGGTAGGGCGCCAGCGCGTCGCTGAAGGCCAGCAGGGTCTCGTCATCGAGATAATTGGGGTAATCCCACAGCAGGCACAGGTCGAACTTCGTGTCGGACGGCACCGCCAGCAACGCGTCGAATTCGCGCGTGACGTCTTCCCGGTCACGCTCCCCCGCGCCTTCCAGGGTCAGGGGCTCGGAGTACATGCCCGCGAAATGCAGGCGGCAGCGCACGCTGGAAAAGAAATGAATGGTTTCATTGTGCGCCGGACCAATATCCAGCACGTTGAGGCGCCGGGAGGTATCGAGCTTGGCGAACAGGGACGGGAACAGCAGGCTCTGCTGCCGCTCGAGGTCTGGAATGTCCGGCGCAGCCGTCGGGGGGTTGCCCGCCGGCGTCACGAGGTCTCTCACGTCTGGTCGTCCTTCAGGATGCGCCGCGCCCGGCGCCGGCCGGGCGCGGCGGCTTCGGTCATGGGCGTTCGATCAATTGCCTTTCAGTGGCAGGCCCTGGTCCGCCTTCGGCTTGTCGGGCACCGGGCCCTTGCCGTTGCTGGCGGCCTTCGGAGGCTCGTCCGCGGGCTTCGCCTCGGTCCTGGGCGCCGACGGCTTGGCGGGTTGCCGGGGTTCGCCGGGGTCCATGTCGATGCTGCCCTTGAACTTGGCGCCATCCTCGAGGGTCATGCGGGGCGCCTTGATGTTGCCTCGCACATTGCCGGTGCGGGAAATCGTGGCCATTTCGGCGGCCTCGATATCACCCTGCACGGTGCCGTCCACCTTGACCACCTTGGCGGTGATGTCGGCCTTGACCGTGCCGGACTGCCCCACGTCCACGCGGTATTCTTTCAGGTTAACGCTGCCTGCGACCTCGCCTTCGATGACGAGATTTTCTTCACCGCTTACGTCGCCGTTAATCTTGATGCGCGGGCCGATAACGGCCGCCCTTCCACTGGACTGGGCCGGCCGTGACTGGCTGGCCTGGTTGGCTGACAGATCATTGAGCCCTGATTCGAAATGGGCCTTGGGTCCTTCCTGGTTTCCGTCTTTGCGCTTGTCAAACATTGCACTTCCACTATGGCTTCACTAGGGGGCCATCCAGTCTAGCAGCAATCCGGGCGATCCGGTTCGGAAATTTGGGTGCGGGCAATGCCGCACGGTATCAGGCCGGGGAGGCCTCTGTGTCGTCGGCGGGCTCGAGCGAGGAACGGTGTCGATCGGGTTCGAAAGGGCTGTCCAGGAACGATTCCGGCACCCGGTTGCCACGCAGCATGCGCAGCGCGCGTTCGACCAGGTTGGGGGGTGCACTGGAACGTTCCAGCTTGTGGCGCGCGGCGGTCAGCTCCATGTCCAGGATCCCCTCGAGCAAGACCGCCAGCTGGCGGTCTTGCCGAGGTTCCGCAGGTACGGCTTTCCCTAGCCCTTTCTTGTCTCGATCCATTCCCTGGATACTCGTCCTGAAGGTTCTTTGGGGTGGGCTGTCCTTGCCCTCCCTGTCTGTACAAACGCCAATGGCGCCCGGAACGTATCAGGGACCGTCGCACCCGGATTCCACGCCCGTGCCGCAGCCATGTACAATCGACCAGAAGCGCGGCCGCTCGGGTCGACGCCACGGCGACAATAAAAGGCAGGTCACCACGCGGGATGAACCAGGGACAGCCTGAACAATGAGCGACTCGGACAGCGAGATCACCCAGCTTCTGGACCGATGGAGCACCGGCGACGCGAAAGCGCTGGACGAGCTTCTGCCCCTGCTTTACCACGAACTGCATCGCACCGCCGGCGCCTACATGGCGCAACAGCGCGCAGGCCATACCCTGCAGCCCACAGCGCTGATCAACGAAGCGCTGATGCGCATGAACAGCCCCACGGACACCCCGTTCAAGAACCGTTCGCATTTCCTGGCGGCAGCCGCCCAGGCCATGCGCCACCTGTTGATCGACCATGCCCGCAAGAAGAACGCCGACAAGCGTTTCGATCCGGCCGATCGCGTGACCCTGGTCGAGGGCGCCGTGTCCGCCGGGCCCGACGACGTGGACATGCTCGCGCTCGACGACGCGCTGGCGCGCCTCAAGGCCGTCAACCCGCGCCAGGAGCGCGTCGTGGTGCTGCGGTACTTTGGCGGCATGTCGCAGGAAGAAGTGGCCGAGGTCCTGGACATTTCAGTGCCCACCGTGGCCCGGGACTGGCGCGTGGCACGCATGTTGCTTCACGACTGGCTGTCCGGCGATACGGAAGACTGATCCGGTCGCCGCGTCGATGGCAGCCAATACCCAACAACACCGGGACCGCCTGATCGCCGAACTGCTGGACGCGGTCCTGGACCTGCCCGCGGAATCGCGCCGCGCCCACCTGGAACAGGAAACCGACGACCCCGGAATCATCGAACGCGTGCTCGAACTGCTGGCGGCCGAGGAAGGCGACGACCACGTGCTGGACGCGCCCCTGATGACCACCATGGACCTGGACCTCGACGCCCTGCGCGAAGCGCGGGTCAAGGCGGAGAAGGAACCCGTCCGCCGCACCATCGGCCACTACACGCTGGAGGAAGTGCTCGGCGAAGGGGGCATGGGGCGCGTGTACCTGGCGTACCAGAAGGAACCCATCCAGCGCCAGGTCGCACTGAAGATCATGCGCCACGGCCTGTCCAGCGCAGCCGACGAGGCGCGCTTCGATGCCGAACGACGGTCACTGGCGCGCCTGAGCCACCCCAACATCGCCCAGATGTACGAGGCCGGGTCGACCCGCGACGGCAAGCTGTTCTTCGCCATGGAGCTGGTGCGCGGCGAACCGGTCACACGCTACTGCGACCGCCGCGGCCTGAACGTCTGGCAACGCCTGCATATTTTCATGGATGTGCTGCTGGCCGTACAGCATGCGCACCAGCGCCAGTTGCTGCACCGCGACCTGAAACCCTCGAACATCCTGGTGACCGAGATCGACCACATGCCCATGGTCAAGGTCATCGATTTCGGTATTTCCCTGGGAATCGATGAACAGGCCGGCGGGGCGCGCCAGAAAGGCCAGCGGGCCGGTACGCCGGGGTATTCCTCGCCGGAGTCACTGGAGCCCGACGGCGCCGACCTGGCCCTGGACACGCGCTCCGACATCTACACGCTGGGCATCGTACTGTACGAGCTCGCCTGCGGCCGACGCCCTTTCGACGAGCCCGGTGATTCCATCCAGGAGGTGTGGCGCAAGATCAACGAGGACACGCCACTGCACCCGGCGCAGCAAATTGCCCTGATGGACCAGGCCGAGGCCGATGGCGTGGCGCACGCGCGCGGCATGCGTTCATCGCGCCTGATGAAGGTAGTCGGCGCGGATCTCGACGCGATCATCATGAAAGCCATCTCCCGCGACCGCGAGCACCGTTACCCGTCCGTTGCCGCTTTTTACGACGACCTGGCCCATTTCCTGGCGCGTAAGCCGGTCAGCGCCCAGTCGCAGGACTTCACCTACCTGGCCGGCCTGTTCGTTCAGCGCCACCTGGGCCTGGTAGCCGCGGGCGGACTGCTGGTGGTCGCCATGGTCCTCGGCCTGGTGGCCTGGTCGGGCGAGGCCCGGCGCGCCAACCTCGAAGCGGAACGCGCCAGCCGCGAAGCCGCCGTGGCCCACGAAGCCCTGTCGGAGTCCCGGCAGCTGTCGAGTTTCCTGGTCCGGTTGTTCAGCCTGACCGGCGAATCCAGCGGCGCCCCGGAACGCATGACCACCGAGGAACTGCTGGAATTGGGCGCTGCCAATCTCGACTCGATGGACGCCATCGACCCGCTCGCCCGGGCGCGCCTGCGGCAGTTGCTGGGCGAGGTCTACATGGAGCTGTACCTGCTCGACAAGGCGGAAGACATGGTCACCCAGGCGCTGAACACCCGCCGCGAATTGCTGGGTGGGGATCATCCCCTGGTGGCGGAGAGCATGGGACAGCTCGCCGGCATCTACCGCACGCGCATGAGTTACGAAGAGGCCGAGCCGCTGCTGCTCGAAGCGCTGGGCATCGCCCGCGAGGCCGATCCACCGGCCCTGACCGTCACCGCGGACCTGTGGAGTCGCCTGGGAGAACTGTACTACGACCAGTCCCGACTGGACGAGGCGATCGCCGCCTACGAGCGCGCCCTGGAGATCCGCGAGCTGGAGCTGAGCGGCCAGGACGAGCGCGCCCTGGCTGATTCCCTGTACGACCTGGGCGTCATTCACAAGGACCGCGGGCGGCACGGCGAGGCCGAAGCCTATTTCACGGAAGCGCTGGAGAGCTATGAGCGCCTGCTGGGCAACAGCGTACGCACCGCGGACACCCTGGAAAACCTGGCTTACTCCGAGGATGAGATCGGCCAGTTTGAAGATGCAGAAAGGCACCTTCGCGCAGCCTATGACACCTGGGCCGCCATCGAGGGGCCGGACGCACCCGAGGCGGTCCGCGCGCTGGAACGACTGGTCCAGGGGCTGACCCGCTGGGGCCGATACAACGAGGGCATCATCGCCGGTCAACGGGCGCTGGCGCTGCGGGAACGGTCGCAGGGCCGGAACCATCCTGACCTGGTCAATAACCTGATATCACTTGGAATCAACGAGGGTTTCGCCGGCAGCTACGCCAACGCCGAGCGCACCCTGAACCGCGCCCTGACCCTGGCCAACCAGCAACTCGGCGAGGACGACGGGCGCACCCGGGCGGTCTGGGACGCCCTGGGCTGGCTGGCCTGGCAACAGGGACACTTCGAAGCCGCCCTGGACGTTCACCAGGCCCTGCTCGACCTGCGACTGGAGCAATACGGACCGGGCCACCTTCTGACCGCCTTCAGCCGCCAGAATGTCGCCCTGGCGCTGGCGGGCCTGCGCCGTTACGAGGAAGCGGATGAATTGATGACGCAATCCCTGATCACCTGGGAAGGCCTGCGCGGGCCGACACACCGCAGCACGGCGCGATCGCTGCATTACCTGGGGCTGATCCGCTGGCACCTGGGCCTGAAAGCCGATGCCCTGGAGTACCTGGAACGGGCACGGGACATCCGCGAAGCCCTGTTCGCCGAATCGCACCCCGATGTTCAACGCAGCCGGGAAGCGGTCAGCGCCCTGCGCCAGGGGCGCGTCCCTCCCCCGGTCAACGCGTTTCGCTGAATGCTTCTCACGGCTCGGACCGGCACACGAGCCGAAATCCCTCGTACCGGAGAACGGCCGTCATCGCGCTCGCGTGCGCTTCCGCGTTCGCCAGACCGATGCTTGACCGTGAACTCACCTAAATAACCATACCTATCTCTATGTTTATAATGCTTTTTTGAAATTTCTTAAAAAAAATCGAAATCCGGTGATACGTTTTGCGCCCGAATTCCGCTTGTACTAGTAGTGATGAGGGGACTGTCTGATCGATTCAGACTGCAAGGGGAGCGGTTGTCACGCCGCGAAAAGGCCGGAGTCGCTTCCGGCCTTTTTTTATGCGCGTTCCGCGACGAGGAGAGCGGGGTCTGCGGCCAGTCTCCACGGCCGCGTCACCCGGACATGCTATAACGGGGTGTCGATCACGCACCCGGAGCGAGAACCGAATGTCCAGCACCCTCGTCATCAACGGCGTCGAACAGACGGTCGACGTCGACGACGCGATGCCGCTGTTGTGGTACCTGCGCGAAGTCCTGAACCAGACCGGTACCAAGTTCGGGTGCGGTCGCGGCCTGTGCGGCGCATGCACCGTGCACCTGGACGGCCAGGCCACGCGGTCCTGCCTGTTGCCGGTCCGTGCCGCCATCGGGCGCAGCGTGACCACCATCGAGGGGCTTTCCGTCGACGGTGAACACCCCCTGCAACGCGCCTGGGTCGAGCACCGGGTTCCCCAGTGCGGCTATTGCCAGGCTGGCCAGATCATGAACGCTGCCGGCTTGCTGGCCAGCAACCCGAACCCCAGTGACGCGGAAATCGACACGGCCATGCAGGGCAACATCTGCCGCTGTGGCACCTACCCCCGCATCCGCAAGGCCATCCGCAGCGTCGCCGGCGACCCGGAGGATCGCTGACATGGGCCCCCGACACCTGACACGCCGCGATTTCGTCCGCGTCTCCGGCGTGACCGCCGGCGGACTGGCGCTGGGCGTCGCCCTGCCGGCCGCCGCGAAACCCTCGGCCGACACGGCCGGCCACGCGACCGGCCGCGAGATCAACGCCTTCGTTCACGTGGCCGAGAACGGTGATACCACCCTGTATTGCGGCCGTTGCGAAATGGGCCAGGGCATCGCCACCGCCCTGCCCGCGGCGGTGGCCGACGAACTGGAGGCGGACTGGGCGCGCGTCACCGTGCTGCAGGGCGACGCGGATGAGAAGTACGGCCCCCAGGGCACCGGCGGCTCGCGCAGCATCAACATCATGTTCACGCCGATGCGCGAGGCCGGCGCGGCGGCCCGGGCCATGCTGGTGGCGGCGGCGGCCGCGCGTTGGGGCATCGATCCGGCGGCGTGTTACGCGCGCAACCACCGCGTCCTGAATCGCCTGAACGCCCGCAGCCTCGGGTACGGTGAGCTGGCCGCCGACGCCGCGCGCCTGCCAGTCCCGGACCAGCCCACGCTGAAGACCCCCGACCAGTTCCGCTACATCGGCAAACCCCTTCCCCGCCACGACCTCGAACCGGTGGTGCGGGGCGAACGCACCTATGGCGCAGACACGCGCCTGCCGGGCATGAAGTACGCGGCAATCCGGCATGTGCCCGTGCTGGGTGGCTCCGTGGCCTCCTGGGATGCCACCAAGGCGCGCCGAATGCCCGGCGTGGTCGACGTGGTCCAGGTGGCGCCCATCGAGGACAATTACAGTTCGGTGGGCGGCGTGGCG
>JAUIJU010000008.1 GCA_030431095.1 Gammaproteobacteria bacterium
GGGCGTTCAAGCTGCGCGGCGCGACCAACGCCGTGGCCTGTCTTCGCGAACAGGGCGAAACCGCGGACGTGGCCACCCATTCGAGCGGCAACCACGGCGCGGCCCTGGCCTGGGCAGCTCGCGAGGACGGGCGCAGGGCCTACGTGGTGATGCCGCGCAACGCGGTCGCCGACAAGGTGAAAGCGGTGCGCGCCTTCGGTGGCGAAGTCATCTTCTGCGATCCCGGCCAGGCGCCCCGCGAGGCGGGACTGGCCGAACAGGAAGCGCTCGGGCGCCTCCCCGTACCCCCATATGATCACCCGGACATCATCGCCGGCCAGGGCACGGTCGCCATGGAACTGCTGGAGCAGGCGCCGGCGCTCGATGCACTGGTCGCACCGCTGGGCGGAGGCGGACTGCTGGCCGGATGCGCCCTGGCCTGCGGCGCGCTGGTGCCGGGACTGGCCGTCTGGGGCGCCGAGCCGGCGGGCGCCGCCGACGCCGCCGCCAGCCTGGAACGAGGCGAACGCGTGACGCGATGGGATCCGGACACCGTTGCCGACGGGTTGCGCGCGGTCATCGGCCGGCGCAATTTCGCGCTGATCCGCGATCTCGCGGCCGGGGCGCTGTTGGCGGACGACGAGGCCATCATCCAGGCCATGCGCGACGTGCTGAAGCTCACCGGTCTGCGCATCGAACCTTCCTCGGCCGTGGCCCTGGCCGTGATTCGTGCGCACCCGGATCGATTCGCCGGCCGGCGGGTCGGCGTGGTGCTCACCGGGGGCAACGTGGACTTCGGGCGATTCGGCTGGATGCGGCCCGGCATGGCGGAGACGGCCGGTGACTGAGCCTTATCGCTGCGCCTGGGTCAGCGACGACGAAGAATATCGGCGCTACCACGACGAGGAATGGGGCAAGCCTGAACGCGACGAGCGCCGCCTGTTCGAAATGCTCACCCTGGAAGGCGCGCAGGCGGGGCTGAGCTGGCTCACCATCCTGCGCAAACGGGACGGCTATCGGCGCGCCTTCGCCGGGTTCGATCCCGGCCGCGTGGCCGGCTTCGACGACGAGCGTATCGACCAGCTGGTTGCGGACCCGTCCATCGTTCGCCACCGGGGCAAAATCGAATCCACGGTGAACAACGCGCGCCGCATCCTGGCGCTGTGGGAGCAGGGCAGCAGCCTGTCGGAAATGACCTGGCGACTGGTCGACGGCGAGCCGCTGATCAATCGCCCCGCGCGACTCGACGAGGTGCCGGCGCGTACCGCGATGTCCGACTCGCTCAGCAGGCAGCTGAAGAAGCTCGGCTTCCGGTTCGTCGGCCCGACCACGGTCTATGCCTACCTGCAGGCCGCCGGCGTGGTCAATGATCACGAAGTGCGCTGTTTTCGGCACCCGGACCAGGCGGGTTCCCCCGGCGCCTGAGTCCGTCACTCCTGTCGCAGGTCGTCCCGGAAACGTTCGGCCTGGTCCAGGAACCCCTCGATACTCTGGCCTTCGACCAGCCGCGCGGCGGGCGGCTTGAGCAGCGGATTGAGCGCGGGCAGCGAATTGAAATCGTCGCGCCGCAACCAGTCACCGAGCGCCGGGGAGCCGATCAGCACCGCGGAAACCACCACCGCGCCCAGGGCCTGCAGGCTGCGCCGGCCGTGCGCGATGTATTGCAGGTGCGCGAACAGGGCCAGGCCGATGACGGTGATTTCCGCACCGAGCTCTCCCCAGGGCGCGGCATCGTGCCAATCGAAGGCGAAGGCCAGCAATCGCACACCCTGGTCGCCGATGAACAGCCCGGCCAGCGCCAGCGCGCCGATACCCAGGTGCACGCCGAAATTGGGTTGGTGCGAGCTCACCCGGTTCATGCCTGACCACAGGGCGGCCCAGAACAGCAGGCCGAGTATGGGATAGGCCAGCTGGTTGGCGAGAATCCCGGCACTGAGGCTGCGCGTTTCCTCCACCCAGGCATCGAATCCCAGCGCCAGGATCGCCAGCACCAGGCAGGCGAACAGCACCAGCGGGCGTCGAAACACGCTGACCCAGCCATGTGACGTGGCGTCCCGCCAGGCCGGCGGCACTGACGCGGCAGGGGATCGCAGGCGCAGGGTGCTGTGGCCCACCTGAACCTTTTGCCCATCGGACAGCGAGGCGTGGCGCACTCGTCTGCGCGCCGCCAGCCAGGTGCCATTCATGGAATCGCGGTCCTCCACGTGAACCCCTTCCGGCGTCACGACGAGGTCCAGGTGGTGTGCATCGACGAAAGGGTCGTCCAGCACCACGTCGTTGTCCAGCGCCCGGCCCACGCGAAGCACACCGGGCTGCGTCCAGACGCGCCGCAAAACCCGCCCGCCGCGATCGAGGACCTCAAGCACCCATCCTGTCGCAGTTTCGTTCACGGCTGCCACCCGAACGCGCCCAGGAAACCCTCGGTAAACCGCTCGAGATTTTCCCAGCTGAATCCGGCCAGGACCAGGGTGCTCTGCAGGGCCTGGCGGTCCTCCACCAGCGAAGTCGTGCTGAGGTACGCGTCGTAGAGACCCGCCAGCTTGCGATAGGCGCGCACACAATAGGTCACCTTCATCGGCAGGCCGTCGGCCTGCACGAAGCCGGACTGGCAGCGGTAGTTGCTCACCGTGCTTTCATCGCCATCCAGGCGCAGGCGGGGATAGTAGCTGCGCCGTTCGAGCTGGCGGTAGAAGCGCAGTGGTCCCAGGCTGTCGGTGCTGACCACGTCGTGCTGGTACTCGATGATGCCGGTGCGCAGGCTGCTGGAAAGGAAAATGTCGTCGCGCGTCTGGCAGGCGTAGTACACCAGGTCCAGGCGGTTTTCGGGGTCTTCCTCGCTGTTGCCCCAGCAATTGATGAAATCCGCCAGGCCGGCAGGGACCTGGTAGCTGTGCAGGCGGGCGTGCGGCAGGTCCGCCCCCAGGGTTCGGTCCACCAGGACCTGCTGGTTGGTCAGCAACTGCGCCGAGACCATGGCGTTGAGCTGCTCGGTGCTGGCCGGGCCGGTCACCTCCCCGGAGAGCAGCGCGATGACGTGGCGCACCGGCACCAGGAAACTGACCTGGTTACCGGCGGTCGACACGTTGACGCCCACCACCTGGCCATGGGCGTCCAGCGCCGGTCCACCGCTCATGCCGGGATTGATGGAACCGGTGAAGTGGAGCTTGTCGTACAGGGTGTTCTGCAGGTGGCCGTTGAAGGTCCCCTCCACGATGGTCAGACCAATATCGAAGGGATAGCCGAGCGACCACAGGCGTGCGCCACGCGCGGGCAGTGCGGCGGCCACACCCAGCGGGGGGCGACGCAGACCATCAGTTCGCAGCAATGCCAGGTCGTGTACGGCGTCCACGGCCAGCAACTCCAGGGCGCCTTCCTGGCCGTCGTCAGCCACGTAGCGCGCCTCGAAGCGGCCCGGGTCGTTCACCAACCCGGCCACCACGTGGTAGTTGCTGATCACCCAGCCCGGGCGACCCGCGAAAAACCCCGAACCGATCCCCGCCTTGCTGCCGGCGGCACGGTCGATCAGGCGGATCTGCACCACGCGGTCTTTCCACGCCGCGTAGACTTCCTCGGTCTCCTGTGCCACCGCCGGGACCATGCCGGCCAGGCCCAGCAGGAGGCAGGCCAGCATCGCCAGGCCCGGGTACCCCCCGGTTCGGGACGAAGCGCTCACTCGACGGCGTCCAGCCAGGCCTGGGCGATTCGCCGCAAACCGGCTTCGTCGGCCCCGCCGAATCGGTCCGTGACCGGGCTGTCGATGTCCAGCACACCCAGCACGCTGTCGTCGCGGATCAGCGGCAGAACGATCTCGGAAGCCGAGTTGGCGTCGCATGCGATATGGCCTTCGAAGGCATGTACATCGGCCACGCGCTGGACCTCGCGACGGGCGGCGGCGGTGCCGCACACGCCGCGGCCCATCGGAATGTCGACGCAGGCGGGCCGCCCCTGGAACGGGCCCAGGCGCAAGGTGTCGTCAAGCAGGAAATAAAAGCCTGCCCAGTTGATTCCAGGCAACTCCTGGTACAGCAGCGCGGACAGGTTGGCGGCGTTGGCCACGCGGTCCCGGCTGACCGACATCAGGGCTTCGGCCTGGGCCAGCAACAGTTCCCAGTCGACGTCGGGGCGCATTTCAGTCATGGCGGAGGAACACGGCAATCAGGTTATTGGCTGGCATTTCAATGATCTCGTGCAAGGACAGTTGATGTTGCTCCGCCTCGGATTCAAGGGCCTCCAGGTCGCGCACCCCACGACCCGGATCGGCGCGGCGCAATGACTGGTCGAATCGCGCATTGCTTGCCGCCGTGTGCCGCCCCCCGCGGCGAAACGGGCCGTAGATGAACAGCTTTCCACCCGGCGCCAGGACGCGCCCTGCGCCGGCCAGCATGGCGCACACGCCTGGCCAGTGCATGATGTGCGCCGTATTGGCGGTGAACACGGCTTCGAACGGTCCGTCCGGCCAGGGACCACGCAACACGTCGAGTTCGACCGGTTCGCACAGGTTCGGGCCGCCTTCGGCGGCGACCCGGGCCACCAGGCCGGGAAGTTCACCGCGGCGCTCGGTGGGCCACCAGCGTACCCCGGATAGCGCCGAGGTGAAGGCCACCGCGTGCTGTCCGGTGCCTGATCCGATCTCCAGAACCCGGGCCGCGCCCGGCAATCTTGGTGTGAGCGCCTCGAGGATCGGGCCCCGGTTGCGCTCCGCCGCCGGGGCGAAAGGCAGTTCCCGCGGCGCATTCACGCCCGAAGCGCCCGCATGGCGTGCGTGAACGCCGCCTCGATGTCTCGACCACGCGGGTGGCGGCCACGACGAAGTTGGCGGACGCCACCGACCCAGACACTGTCGATCATGTCGCGATCTCCGGCAAAAATGTAGGCATCAAGCAATGAATCTCCCTGAAGTTCGCTCAATAAAGGGTGCGCGGAATTCAGGCAGACGAGATCGGCGCGGTGCCCCGTCCCGATGCGACCGACCGGTTGCGCCAACGCTCGGGCGCCACCCGACGCGGCGTCTTCCCACAGGGCTCGGCCCGTGCTTCGCTGTGCGTCGCCCAGCAGGTTGCGGGCGCCGTCGCGAAGGCGCTGACTGAACTCCAGCGCACGCAATTCCTCCGCCGCGTCCAGGCGCAGGTTACTGTCGGAGCCGATTCCCCAGGCGCCATCGGCGTCACGCCAGTCGGTAGCGCGAAACACCCCGTCGCCCAGGTCGG
Organism: Gammaproteobacteria bacterium; assembly: GCA_030431095.1. Classification (GTDB taxonomy): domain Bacteria; phylum Pseudomonadota; class Gammaproteobacteria; order Xanthomonadales; family SZUA-36; genus Marinihelvus. Next base: position 5,187 of record JAUIJU010000008.1, read on the forward strand.
CCTCGGTGGTGGGACACAAACCGGCGACCGCGCCGGTCGCCGCGGCGCGCACCAGTTCCGCGTCCTGCAGGTGGGTGGCGTGCACCAGGCACCAGCGCCGGTCCACGGGCGCGTGGTCCAGCAGCCAGGCCACGGGGGTTGCGCCCAGGTGTTTCCGGCAGGCCTCGACTTCCGCGGGTTGCTCGGCCACGTGCATATGCACCGGTTCCCCCGGCTCGGTCATGGCCAGCAGCGCATCGAGTTCATCCGGGCTGACCGCGCGCAGGGAATGCGGCGCCACGCCCGTTCGACAATTCCCGGAAGCAGCGCTCAGTTCGCGGCACCGATCCAGCAACGTGGCGAAGCTGTCCGGCGTGTGATGGAAACGGCGCTGGCCCGGCTCCACGCCCGTTCGGCCCAGGCCTGCCCGGCAGTACAGCACCGGCAACAGGGTCAGTCCCAGCCCGGTGTCCGCGGCAGCGCGCACGGCGCGAGCGGCCAGCTCGGCGGGGTCGGCATAGGGCGTCCCGGCCGAATCGTGGTGCAGGTAGTGAAATTCGGCGCAACTGGTGTAGCCGCCACGCAGCATGTCCAGGTACAGGCCAGCCATGCAGGCCTCGAACTGCTCCGGCGTGATGCGTCCGGCGATGCGGTACATGGCCTCGCGCCAGGTCCAGAAGCTGTCGTCTCCCTGCTTCAGTCCGCCGAGTCCGGCCACGACACGCTGAAACCCGTGGCTGTGCAGGTTGGGCATGCCCGGCAGGACGACACCGTCGGCCACCTGGTCGCCGGGCCCGGGCGCGCCGGTTTCCAGTGACAGGATCATGCCCTTGGCATCCAGCTCCAGCAACACGTCACGGCGCCAGCCGTCCGCGGTCAGCGCCAGCGTGCAATGAATGCGGCGGCTCATACCGGCCGCCAGTCCCGCAGACCGGTCACGAAGCGCTCCAGGATTGGGGTCACCGTGGCCTGCCGTTCCGGATCACGCACCGGCGGTGTTTCCCGCATGTACGCACGCTGCGCCATCTCCAGTTGCAGGGCGTGGCAACCCCGCTCCGGTTGCCCCTGGTGGCGGGTGATGTGTCCCCCACGAAAGCGCGCGTCACGCACGGTGTCGAAGCGGGCATCAGACGACAGCGTGGTGAACGCGCCGGACACCAGGTCAGGCGCGGCGCTGCGGCCGTCATTGGTCCCCAGGCTGAAATGCGGCAACACACCCTCGAACAGCGCCGGCACGCGACTGCGTATGGAATGGGCATCCAGCAGAACGGCGTGCCCGTGGCGGGACCGGAGCCGTTCCATCTCCTCGCCCAGAACCTGGTGGTACGGCCGCCAGTAGCGCTCCAGCCGCTGGCGTGTTTCCACATCATCCGGAGGATCGTCGCGATACAGCGGCTCTCCCGCGAACGTTTCCAGCGGCACCAGCCCCGTGGTGCGCTGTGCATACAGGGCGCCGTCATCCGCCGGGCGGTTGAGGTCGATCACGTATCGCGACCAGCGGGCGCGAAGCATGCCCACGCCCAACGCCCGGGCGAAGGCATAGAGTTCGTCGACGTACCAGTCGGTATCCGGCAGCGCGAGGGCCGAGGGGCGCAGGCGTGCAGCGACCTCGTCCGGCAGGTCGGTGCCGGCGTGGGGAACGCTGATCAGCAGCGGGGACTGGCCGCGATGAAGGTGAACGTGGTCCATGGGTGCGTGTCGCGAAACAGGCCTACGGTAGCCCAAAAACGAAACCCGGGCGAGGCCCGGGTTTCGTTGATCGTCCTGCGCCCGGCATGCCGGGCCACGGAGCTCAGTTGACCGGCGGGCGGTCTTCCACGATCGTCGGTGACACGAAGATCAGCAACTCACGCTTCTGGGTGCTGTTGGCCCTGCGGCGGAACAGGGCGCCCACGCCCGGGATGCTGCTCAGGTAGGGAACCTTGTCTTCGGAACGAGCCGTCTCGTCCTGGAAAATCCCGCCCAGCACGATGGTTTCGCCGTTATTGACCAGCACGCTGGTGGCCAGCTCCCGGGTGTCGATGGACGGCACGGAGCCGCCGCGGGATGTCTCGAAGATCTCACCCACGGTGTCCTGCTTCACGTTCAGGTCCAGCTGCACCCGGTTATCCGGTGTGATCAGCGGCGTCACGCGCAGCTCCAGCACCGCTTCCTTGAACTGCACGGAGGTGGCGCCGGAAGATGTGGCTTCCTCGTACGGAATTTCCACACCCTGCTGAATGAAGGCTTCGGCCTGGTTGGCGGTCACCACGCGCGGCGTGGAAATCACTTCGCCCTCGCCCTCGGCCTCCAGCGCTGACAGCTCCAGGTCGATCAGCCAGTTGCCGGTCAGGAACGAAAGTCCGATGCTGCCGGCTGCCGGCTGCGTGGTCGGCAGGTTCACGTTGTAGCGATTGCCCAGGCCCGGGATGTCGAGCAGACCGTCGTCACGGGGGTTGATGGACGGGTTGAGCGTGTTGGCGCCTTCGCTGGTACCGGTCACCGCCAGGATGTTGCTGCCATCATGCAGCGCGGTCACACCGAAGCGCACACCCAGTTCGTGGCTGAAATCGCTGGAAGCGATGACGATGCGCGACTCGATCTGCACCTGGCGCACCGGCCGGTCCAGTTCCGCCACCAGGCTCTGGATGGCTTCCACACGCTCCGCGGTATCCGTCACCAGCAGCGTATTGGTGCGCGCGTCGATGGACACGGAGCCACGCGGCGACAACAGGCCGTTCTCGGCATCGACGGACGTGGCCACCGACTCCTCGATCAGTGTCTTGAGATCGGCGGAACTGGCGTAATTCACGCTGATCATGGTGGTGATCAGCGGCTCCAGTTCCCGCTTGTCCGCCGCCGCCTGCAGCAACTGCTGCTCGCGCGCCGCGATGTCGCCGGTGGGGGCGATCCAGATCACGTTGCCGTTCTCGCGCTTGTCCAGGTTGCGGGCATCGAGAATGATGTCCAACGCCTGGTCCCAGGGCACGTTGGTCAGGCGCAGGGTCAGGTTACCGGTGACGTTGTCCGCCACCACGATGTTCAGATCGGACACGTCGGCGATCAGCTGCAGCACGGAACGCACCGGAATGTCCTGGAAGTTGAATGTGACGCGGGTGCCGCTGTAGGTGCGGTCCTGGAAGAACTCCACGTCCTGGGCCTCGTCCACGGTCGCCTGGACCTCGGACACCTCGATGATCAGGTCATCGCCGGACTGGTACGCCAGGTGTTCGAACACACCGGCCACCATCATCTGCAGGCGGGTGGACTCACCGCGCTGCGATACGTCGATGATCTGCACCGGCGTGGCGAAATCCACCACGTCCAGCACCTGGTTCAGATTGTCAGGGAGATCGGCATTGAATACATCGACGGTCAGGGCGCCGGCCGACGCGTTCACCGCCACGCTGGCGCCTTCGCTGTCGAGACCCACGATGACCCGGCTCTGGCCTTCTTCACCACGGCGAAAGTCGACCGATTCGACGTTGTAGCTGCCCAGGTTGCGCGCCGCCGTGGAAGAGGGCGCTGGGGTGCTCGTCGCGGCCGCGGCGGGTGCGGCGGCGCCGCCAGCGACGGTCAGCGTCACGCTGCCGGGTGATACGGCGTAGTCGAACTCGGCATCACGCGTCAGGTCCACCAGCACGCGGGTGCGTCCGCCGGCGGACAGCGTGGAGAAGGATCGTACGGCGTTCGCGCCGACGTTGACCGGGTCGGAACCGACACTGCTGGTGGTGTCCGCCAGGTCGAGAACGATGCGCGCCGGGCTGTCGGTGGCAAACACGCTGACCACCGGTTCGTCGCCCGATGTGCTCACCGTGATGGTGACGTCACCGCCACCACCGACGGCGTAGTCGGTGCCCGTAACCTGGGTCTGCGCCCAGGCCGCGCCGGACGCGAAGACGGCCAGCAACAGGCCGCTCAGTTTGCCGAGTTTGAGAATCCTCATGTTTCTTCCCCACTTTACGGTCGGCGATTGATCTGCCTTGATCAGTTTTTCAGTGTTCATTGCATTACCCTCTGGGTCGTGCGGCGCTCCGCGCCTTCCGCCGTGTTCAGCCCCCTTCCAGGGCAATTGATGCTTCGCGCAACAGCCAGCCTCCGCTGCCGTCGTTGATCAGCTCGGACAGGTGAATCTCCGAATCCTCGATGTCGATGATCTGGCCGTGGTTCTTGCCCATGTAGTCTTCCAGCGCCACGCGGTGCACCACGCCGTCCGGGTCGCGCACCAGGCCCCAGTAGCTGCCATCCTGGGCAAACGTGCCCACCATGACGAGCGTGTCCAGTTCGAAACGCTCCAGGTATTCCTTGGGACGATCGAAGTCCGGCCGCGGACCCGCTGCACCCGGCGAAGTGGACGATTGCGCCACCTCCCTGCCCTCACTGGAGGAACTGCGGAAGGGATCCCGCGCCGCCAGCCCCTCGTACTCGTAGGGTGAATAGGTTTTGACCGGCGGGATCGGCTCGATCGGCGTGGCCGGACGGGCCTTCACCTCGGCGATGTACTGCTGCAGGTCGCCCATGTCCCCGGTACAGGCGGCCAGGGCCATGCCCGTTGCCGCGACCAGGGCCACCACGCGGCCTGTTCTCAGGATTGACGTGTTCATGGCGCTGCAGTCTCCCCTTCAGTCTGCTGCTGAATTTCCGACCCTTCGAGGTAGCGGTAGGTCTTGACCTGCCCCTCGAGGATCAGGCGTCCGTCAGGGCCATCCGTGTTGGCGCGTCGCAGGGACACGTTGTGCATGGTCAGGATGACCACCCGCGGCAGGGCCGCCACGCTGTCGACGAACTCGCCGAACTCGTGGTAGTTACCGAGCATGCGGATGGAAATCGGCCGTTCGGCGTAAAAGTCCTGCTGCGCCTCGACCTGGGGCTCGAACAGTTCGACATCGATGCCCGCGGCCAGCGCGGACTGCGAAATATCGACCAGCAACTTGTCCATTTCGGTCTTGCTGGGCAGCTGGCGGAACATGGTTTCCAGCAGTTCCTGCATGTCCTCGAGTTGCTGTTCGTAAGCGTCCAGGTTGGCCGCCTTGCGCTGCTTCTCCTCGAAGTCGGCGCGCAGGGCCAGTTCTTCCTGTTCCGCGCGCTCCAGCTCGTTCCACTTGTCCTTGATCATCAGGAAGTAGCCGACCACCAGCAGGGCCACCAGCAACAATCCAAGCAGGAAGACCTTGACCGCCGAGGTGGCGTTTCCAAGATCGGAAAAATCGGTATCACGGAGATCGTTGAGCATCAGTTGGACCCTCCGTTATCGAAGTCCTCGAAGCCCGCTTCCTCCGCTTCGTCCAGCGGCGAACGCAACCTGACCGACAGGGAAAACTCGAAAGTCTCCTGCGGGTTGGTGGGGTCCTGGGCGGCCCGCACGAAGTTCAGATCGGGGTCGACGAACAATTCGTTGTCCGCCAGCGACTGCAGGTACGCGGACACGCGGGCATTGGACTGGCTGGTGCCCGCCAGGGTCAGGTTCATCCCCTGCTGGGCGATGGCGTTGAGGGTCACGCCCATCGGGATGGTCTTGGCCAGCTGGTCCATCATCTCGACGGTCAGCGATCGACTGGCCTGGAGTTCCTCGATGATGCGCTTGCGCGACAACAGCTGCGACTTGGTCTGCTCGAGCTCCTCGATGCGGCGGATCTGCACCTGGAGGCGGCTGATTTCACCCTGGATGGTCTGGTTACGCGTGCGCTGCTGGTTGATGGCCCGGTCGAAGGCCAGGCTGACCAGGAACACGATCACCACGCCGGTGATGGCGGTCATCAGCGCGGACAGGGCGAATTTCCGCTGTCGCTCCTGGCGCAGCTCCTCGCGCCAGGGTAACAGGTTGATCTTGGCCATCAGTCAAATCCCCTTAGTGCCAGTCCCATGGCCACCATCAGGTTGGGCGTGTTGCGCTTGAGCGCCGACACGGCCACGGAAGGTGCCACATCCATGCCTGAAATCGGGTCCGCCACGCGGGTGGTCAGCCCCAGTTCCTGCTGCACCATCGCCGCCAACCCTTTCAGGGAGGCCGTTCCGCCCGCCAGGTAGATGGTGCTGATCGGCGAGTAGTCGTTGCTGGACGCGAAAAACTGCAGCGCGCGGCTGATCTGGTGAACGATGTTGAGCTGGAACGGCTCGAGGACTTCCGCCTCGAAATCTTCCGGCCCGTCTTCGGCGCGCTCGAAGAAGCTCGCCTGCTCAGGCGTCATGTCGTATCGACGCATCGTCTCCTCCAGGAGCTGGTGCCCGCCGAAGGGGTGCTCCCGGTTGTAGATCACCCGGCCGCCGCGCAGCACCAGCAGGGTGGTCAGGTCACGGCCGATGTCGAAGATGCCCACCGCCTCGTTCTTGCTGAGGTGGTCGCGCTGACGGATCAGTTCGAAGGCGTTGGCGATGGCGAAGGCCTCGACGTCCACCACCCTGGCGGTCAGCCCGACGGCTTCCAGGGCGTCCTGGCGGCTCTCCACGTTCTCGCTCTTGCTGGCGGCCAGCAGGATGTCGATGAGATCGGGGTTGCGGGCCGAGGGGCCGAGGATGTCGAAGTCGAGACTGACTTCGTCAAGCGGGTAGGGTACGTACTGGTTGGCTTCGATCTGGACCTGGCTCTCGACGTCCGACTCGGCCAGGTTGGCCGGCAACGCGATGGTCTTGGTGAATACGGCCGGCCCGGAGACGGCGATGGCGCACGCCTTGGAACGGGTGCCCGAGTTCTTGACCGCGCGATCGATGGCGTTGGAGATCGCCTCGATGTCCTGCACGGTCTTGTCGACCACCACGCCCTCACGCAACGGCTCCACCGCGAAATGCTCGATGCGATAACCGCCCCCGGATTCCGACAGTTGCAATGCCCTGACGTAGGACGAACCAAGGTCCAGGCCAATGACTGGCGCTTTCTTATTCCCGAACAGTTTCAATGTTTTAGTCCCTTAATTTATCGCCAAAGGCTTTGCGACCAATGGCTTATTGAAACTTTCTCCAGATGGTTTTAACAGAAAGCCTGCCAAACCTCAATGGCGGCCTGAAAAACGATTCTGGAAAAACCCCGTCCCCTCCGGCCGCTTGCCGCTGCCGTCATTCATGTCTCGCCGCAGGAACTCCTCGAGACGATCGGCAGTCAGACCGGAACACGACCCGTCGAAGTCTGTCACTCAGATTCGGACCAGCTTTTTTCCCTGTGAAGGCATGGTGCGAAAAGGCACAATACCCATTCAGCCTCTTTTTGTTAACTACTTCAGCATAACAGGTTAACAGCTTGAAGAAACTATTAAAATGGATTTTGCGACTGGGCATCCTGTGCGTCCTGCTCGGAATTGCCGGGGTCGCGGTGCTGTGGTTTACGCTTGGACGCGACCTGCCGGACGTGGAAACCCTGCGCGATGTGCAGTTGCAGGTCCCACTGCGGGTGTACACCCGGGACGGCAAGCTGATCAGCGTGTTCGGCGAGCAGCGCCGTATCCCCGTGGGCATCGAGGACATCCCCGAGCACCTGAAAAACGCTTTCATCGCGGGCGAGGATGCACGGTTCTATGAACACCCCGGCGTGGACTACCAGGGACTGACCCGCGCCGTGATCACGCTGGCCACCACGGGCGAGAAAAGCGTCGGCGGATCCACCATCACCCAGATGCTCGCACGCAACTTCTTCCTCACGCTGGAGAAAACCTACACCCGCAAGATTCGCGAGATCTTCCTGGCCCTGCGGATCGAGCGCGAGTTCTCCAAGGACGAAATCCTGGAACTGTTTCTGAACAAGATCCTGCTCGGCCACCGCGCCTACGGCGTCGGCGCGGCGGCGGACGTCTACTATGGCAAGTCCCTGGACGAACTGACCCTGGCGCAATGCGCGATGATCGCCGCGTTGCCCAAGGCGCCCTCGAGGATCAATCCCATCACCTCCCCCGAGCGCGCGCTTGAGCGCCGTGACTACGTGCTCTCACGCATGCTCGAACTCGGCTACATCGACCAGGCCGAACACGACCACGCCGTGGCGTCGCCGGACGATGCCTTCTACCACGGTGCCACCACCGAGATCAGCGCACCGTACCTGGCGGAAATGGTACGCGCGACCGCGCTGGAACAACTGGGCAACGACGCCTACACCGGCGGCTACGTGGTGCACACTTCCATCGATTCAGCCATGCAGCTGGCCGCCAACGAAGCCGTGCGCACCGGCCTGGAAGAATACGATCACCGGCACGGCTACCGCGGACCGGAGGCGCGCATCGACCTGGGCGAGGCGACCGGCCCGGCGCAGTGGGAAGAAGCCCTGGCGCCCTACCGTTCGGTGGCCGGCCTGGTTCCCGCACTGGTCACGGAGGTGGACGAAGACCTGGCCCTGGTCACCCTCGGCGACGGCCGCACGGTGGCGCTCGGGCTGGAACAGGTCGCCTGGGCCAAGAAATTCATTTCCCGGGATCGCTGGGGCCACCCGCCGGAATCCGTCGACCAGGTGCTCAGCGCGGGTGACGTGATTCGCGTGCGCCTGGATGACGAAGGCGACTGGCTGCTCGGCCAGCTGCCGGACGCGGAGGCCGCACTGGTTTCGCTGGACCCGAGCGACGGCGCCATTCGCGCGCTGGTCGGTGGCTACGATTTCTCGCGCAGCAAGTACAACCGGATCACCCAGAGCAAACGCCAGCCGGGATCTTCATTCAAGCCGTTCCTGTATTCCGCCGCGCTGGAGCGAGGTTTCACCACCGCCAGCCTGATCAACGACGCGCCCATCGTGTTCGAGGACGACGAGCTGGAACGCACCTGGAAACCGCAGAATTTCAGCGAAAAATTCTTCGGCCCGACGCGCCTGCGCGAAGCCATGGTGAACTCGCGCAACCTGGTGTCCATCCGCCTGTTGCGGCGCGTGGGCATCCCGCCGGCGCGCGAGTACATCAGCCGTTTCGGCTTCACCGTGGACGAGCTGCCGGCCAACCTGACCATGGCGCTGGGCAGCGCCACGGTGCCGCCGCTTAGCATGGCGCGCGGCTATGCCGTGTTCGCCAACGGTGGTCACCTGGTCGACCCCTGGTACATCGAGCGGATCGTCGACGGCGACGGCAACACCGTGTACCGCGCCGACCCGGCCGTGGTCTGCGATGACGACTGCACGGCGCCGGCGACCGTCGAAACGGCGGACGACACCACCGCATCGGGCCCCGCCCGTGACGAGCCGCTGTACCGTCCGCTGGCCCTGGGGGGCAGTGAAAATGGTGACGAGCGCTCCACCATCGACCTGTCCGCGCCGGCCAGCCACCCGGCACCGCGCGTGATTTCCGAGCAGAATGCCTACCTGGTCCGCTCGATGATGGCCGACGTGATCCGCCGCGGCACGGGCAAGAAAGCCATGGAACTGGGTCGCAACGACCTGTCCGGCAAGACCGGCACCACCAACGACCAGCGTGACGCCTGGTTTTCCGGCTACAACGCCCACCTGGTGACCACCGTGTGGGTCGGCTTCGACGATCATTCCAGCCTGGGACGCGCCGAGGTCGGTGGGCGCGCCGCCTTGCCGGTGTGGGTGGACTACATGGGCCAGGCGCTGCAGGGAATGCCCGATGAGCCGGCCGTCATGCCGCCGGGCATCATCCAGGCCAGGATCAACCCCGACACCGGTCAGCTCGTGGCACTTGATACCAGGGGTGGAATCATGGAAGTATTCCAGGCAGGACGCCTTCCCGAGATGGAAGCCACTGAAGGAGTCGACCGGGATGCCACGACGGAAGAAGACCCGTACGACATCTACTGATGGCCACGACCGTGGCCATTGGGACCCCCCCAGCGTTCGCAAGCTCAACAACATCCGCCGTGATGTCGCCGTCGAGGCGGCACGCATCATGGCGACCGAGGGCCAGCGAAACTACATGACCGCCAAGCGCAAGGCCGCCGACCGCGTCGGCGCCAGTACGCGCCTGGCCCTGCCATCCAATCGCGAAGTGGAAGACGCCCTGAAGGCCTACCAGGGCTTCTACGGCGGAGCGCGCCACGCGGACAATCTGCAGCAATTGCGTGAAACCGCCATCGAGGTGATGCGCGGGCTGGAGAATTTCCGGCCGCGGCTGGTCGGGCCGGTACTCGACGGCACGGCGGACAGCCACTCGCGGGTGTCGCTGCACCTGTTCAACGACCCACCGGAAAACGTCCTGTTTCACCTGCAGGAACGGGGTATCGACTTTCACCAGGAACAGCGTCGCATACGCTGGCACGACGGCAGCCATCGCGATATCCAGCTGCTGGTGACCGACGTCAACGACGTGACGGTGGAACTGGCGCTGTTTTCGCTGATCGACCTGCGGCAGGCGCCGCCCAGCCCGGTGGATGGCCGGCCGCAGCGCCGGGCCAGACTGCCCGACGTGGAGATCCTGCTGGCCGCGGCCTGAACCGCGGCGTGGCCCGGCTTATCCCCGCGAGGAGATGTCCGTGTAGTCGCGCTCGACCGGGCCCGTGTAGACCTGGCGCGGACGGCCAATGGGCGTCGGGTTGTTATGGTGCTCCAGCCAGTGGCTGACCCAGCCCACGGTACGCGCGATGGCGAACATCACCGTGAACATGCTCTTGGGAATGCCCAGCGCCTTGTAGATGATGCCCGAGTAGAAGTCCACGTTCGGGTAGAGCTTCTTCTCCACGAAGTAATCGTCTTCCAGGGCGATCTTTTCGAGTTCCATGGCCAGGTCCATGAGCGGATCCTTGCGGCCGAGTTCGGCGAGAACGTCGTGCGCCGCCTGACGGATGATGTTGGCACGCGGGTCGTAGTTCTTGTACACGCGGTGGCCGAACCCCATCAGGCGGAAAGGATCGTCGCGGTCCTTGGCGCGGTCGATGAACTCGCCCACGCGCGACACGTCGCCGATCTGCTCCAGCATGTTCAGCACCGCCTCGTTGGCGCCGCCGTGCGCCGGCCCCCACAGGGCCGAAATGCCCGCCGCCACGGAGGCGTAGGGGTTGGCGCCGGTCGAGCCCACCAGGCGCACCGTGGACGTGCTGGCGTTTTGCTCGTGGTCGGCATGCAGGATGAACAGCAGGTCGAAGGCCTTGGCGGCGACCGGGCTGACCTTGTACTCCTCGGCCGGCACACTGAACATCATGTCCAGGAAGCGCTCGGTGTAGTTCAGGGAATTGCGCGGATAGGCGGTGGGCCAGCCCATGTGGTGCCGGTAGCAGGCCGCGGCGATGGTCGGCATCTTGGCGATCATGCGCTTGGCCGCCAGCATGCGCTGCGCCGGGTCGCTCATGTCCAGGCGGTCGTGGTAGAAGGCCGCCAGCGAACCCACCACGCCGGCCATCATGGCCATGGGATGGGCGTCATAGTGGAAGCCCGTCATGAAGGTGTTGAGCTTCTCGTGCACCATCGTGTGGTAGGTGATGTCGCGCCGGAAATCATCGAACTCACCCTGGTCGGGCAGTTCGCCGTTCAGCAGCAGATAGGCCACCTCCAGGAAGGTGCTCTTTTCCGCCAGCTGCTCGATGGGGTAGCCCCGGTAGCGCAGGATGCCCTTGCCGCCGTCGATGAAGGTGATGGCGCTGCTGCAACTCGCGGTGGCGGTGAAACCGGGGTCGTAGGTGAAGTAGCCCAGCTCCTTCGGCAGCGACTTGATGCTGAGGGTGGGTTCACCTTCGGTGCCACGCACCACGGGCAGTTCCAGCGTTTTTCCACTGGCTTCGTCTGTGACGATCACGGGTTTGTCAGACACGTTGGTCTCCTGGATGGGGGGCGTTCAGGCCCCGTCTCGATGTACCGGGATGATGGGGGTGTGGCGCCACGAAAAAGCCCGGCGAGTCGAAACCAGCCGGGCTTTGTCTTGGGCCAAGCGCCTTACTTCTGGTAGCGGCGCTTGAAGCGGTCCACGCGACCACCGGAATCGAGCACCTTGTGCTTGCCGGTGTAGAACGGGTGCGACGCGCTGGAAATATCGATCTTGATCAGCGGGTACTCTTCGCCATCTTCCCACTTGATCGTTTCCTTGCTGTTCATCGTAGAGCGGGTCAGGAACGAAAAGTCTGCCGAGACGTCCTGGAAAACCACCTTACGATATTCAGGGTGAATGCCAGATTTCATGACGGTTTTCCTGCTATCGGGTTTCAAAAAAAGAGCCGGGCATTTTAACGACGCGCCTCCCTCAATGCAAGACGTGACGCACGATTTCAGGTCGACGCCCGATCCGCCTCCGCCGGCAGGAACAACGCCTGCAGGTCATTGCAGAACCGCCAGCCCAGTTCGGTGGGGCGAAAGCCGTCGTCCCGCGGCTCCAGCAAGCCGTCGGACAGCGCCCGGGACAGGGGCTGCGTGACCCGGTCGGGATCCAGGCCGGTTCGTGATGAAAAGTGCTGGAGCGTGAAACCGCGCCGCAGCCGCAGGGCGCCCAGGAAGTACTCGAACACGCGATCCGCGGGCGGTACGGCGCGGTCGAGCGCCACGCGGTCACCGGCCAGGTAACGCCGCGGGTGGCGGGTCTTGGCGTAGCGGCGAACCTCGCTCCTCGCGGGCAGGGTCAGCTTGGCATGTGCGCCGGCGCCGATACCCAGGTAGTCGCCATACGTCCAGTAATTGGTATTGTGCCGGCTCTCACGACCCGGCCGGCACCAGGCCGATACCTCGTAATGTTCGAAGCCGCTGGCAACCAGCAGCTCGGCGCTGACTTGCTGCATGTCCCAGCCGGTCTCGTCATCCGGCAGCGGCGGGGGAACGGCGGCAAAAGCCGTGTTCGGCTCGAGGGTGAGCTGGTAGTGGCTCAGGTGGGCTGGCCTGGCGGTCAGGGCCAGGCGTACGTCCTCCAGCGCCTGGGTCACGCCCTGGCCGGGCAGGCCGAACATCAGGTCGACGTTGAAGTCATCCAGCCCGGCGCGCGCCAGGGACTCCAGCGAGCGGTGAATTTCGTCCGGCCCGTGGATGCGCCCGATGGCTCGCAACAGATCGGCATCAAAGCTTTGCGCGCCCAGCGAAACGCGATTCACGCCCGCCTCGCGATAGGCCGTGAAACTGTCGCGCTCCACCGTTCCGGGATTGGCCTCCAGCGTGATCTCAGCCGTCGGCGCCAGGTCCACGCGCGCGCGGATTCCCGCCAACAGCTCGCCGACCAGGCCCGCATCGAACAGACTGGGCGTGCCGCCGCCGAGGTAGATGCTGGACACCACGCGGCCCCAGACCAGCGGCAGATCGCCCTCCAGGTCACGCAACAGCGCCTGCACGTATTCCGCTCCGGGCAGTTCGGACTTCAGCTCGTGGGAATTGAAATCGCAGTAGGGGCACTTGCGCACGCACCAGGGCAGGTGGACGTACAGCCCCAGCGGCGGCAGCCCCGGTTCAGTCACCATCGTCGGCGGCGCGCCGCAGCGCCGCCAGCAGCCCCGCGACGGCCTGCCCGCGGTGGCTCAGCCGGTTCTTGGTCGCCACCGGCAACTCGGCGGAGGTGCAATTCTCACCCGGCACGAGGAACAGCGGGTCGTAGCCGAACCCGCCATCGCCGCGCGGGGCCATCAGGATGCGCCCGTGCCACTGGCCCGTGCTGATCACGGGCGCCGGATCGCGCGGATGACGCATCATCACCATCGCACAGTAGAAATGCGCCGCGCGCTGCTCGCCGCCCAGGGTGTTCATCTCGGTCAGCAGGCGCGCATTGTTGGCCGCGTCGGTGCCTTCGCGACTGAAACGCGCGGAGTGAATCCCCGGCTCGCCGCCCAGGGCCGGCACCACCAGCCCCGAATCGTCCGCGATGGCCGGCAGACCCGTGTGTGCTGCGGCGTGGCGGGCCTTGATCAGGGCGTTCTCGACAAAGCTCAGGCCATTCTCGTCGGCCTCGGGCGTGCGCCATTCCGACTGCGGCCGCAGATCCAGGCCGAGCGGCGCGAGCAACTCACCCAGCTCCCGAAGCTTGCCGGCGTTGCCACTGGCCAGCACCACCCTGCCCATGTTCATGCCCCCCGCCGTCCTCAGCCGTCCAGCGCCTCGGACTGCGCCCGGAACAGTTCGCCGATACCGCTGGCCGCCAGGTCCAGCAACTGGTCGAGCTCGCCACGGCGAAAGGCGTGGCCCTCGGCGGTGCCCTGCACTTCGATGAAGCCGCCACCGTCGTTCATGACCACGTTCATGTCGGTTTCCGCGGTGGAATCCTCTGCGTAGTCCAGGTCCAGCACCGGGGTGCTGCCATGAATCCCCACCGATACCGCCGCCACCTGGCCGTGCACGGGGTCGCGCTCGATGCGCCTCTTGTCCCGCAGCCAGCGACACGCATCCACCAGCGCCACGTAGGCGCCCGTGATGGCGGCCGTGCGGGTCCCGCCGTCGGCCTGGATCACGTCGCAATCGAGGGTGATGGTGCGCTCACCAATGGCCGAACGATCCACCACCGCACGCAGGGAACGGCCGATGAGACGCTGGATCTCCAGCGTGCGCCCACCTTGCTTGCCGAGGCCGGCCTCGCGGCGCATTCGCCCGCCCGTGGAACGGGGCAGCATGCCGTACTCCGCGGTCACCCAGCCCTCGCCCTTGCCGCGCAGCCACGGCGGGATCCGATCTTCCACCGAGGCGGTACACAAGACCTTGGTGTTGCCACAGGCGATCAGCACCGAGCCCTCCGCGTGCATCGTGTAGTTTCGACGGATGCTCACGGGGCGCATCTGGTCGGGCGTTCTCTGGCTGGGTCGCATGGCGCCTCCGGTGAAAGGGCGTGAATGTCGGGGCGGGTTCTGGCCCGCACCCGGTAACGGGTTCTGCTCCCGGCAGGGAGCCGGTACCATTGTGCCATTGCCCATCACGTGGAACCAAAGATGATCCGCAGCATGACCGGCTTCGCCGCCAGCGAGCACCAGTACGATTTCGGGCGCTTGAGCTGGGAAGTGCGTAGCGTGAACCACCGTTACCTGGAGTACAGCCTGCGCCTGCCGGAAGAATTCCGCGTACTCGAACCCGCCGTGCGCGATCTGCTCGGCCGTTTCGTCAAGCGCGGCAAGATCGACGCCACGTTGCGTTTTCACGAGATGGCGGGTCGGGCCGGCGGGGGCGTGGCGCTGAACCGCGAACTGGCTGCGCGGCTGCTGGAGATCCACGAGGACCTGGGAAAGATGGCCGGCAGTGAACACGAGCCGGACCTGCTGGCACTGATGCGCTGGCCCGGCGTGGTGGCCGAACAGCTGCCCGACCCCGCCCCCCTGCACGCCGCCGCGATGAACCTCCTGGAGCAGGCCGCGGCGGACCTGGTCGGGGTGCGCGCCCGCGAAGGCGAGAAAATGGCCGCCATGGTGCGCGAGCGGCTGGACGGCGTCACGACGTTGACCGAACAGGTGCGCGACTGGCTGCCGGAGATTCGCGACGCGTTGCGCACGCGCATGAACGAGCGGGTCGCCGACATGGGGCAGAACCTGGACGCCGATCGCCTCGAGCAGGAAGTCGCCGTCCTGGCGCAGAAGATGGACGTGGACGAGGAACTCGACCGACTCGACGCCCACGTGGCCGAAACGCGCCGGACCCTGGAGCGCGAAAAGCCGGTGGGTCGGCGGCTCGACTTCCTGATGCAGGAGTTCAACCGCGAATCGAACACGCTCAGCTCCAAGTCCGTGGACCAGCGCACCACCCAGGCCGCCGTGGATCTCAAGGTGCTGATCGAACAGATGCGCGAACAGGTGCAGAATGTCGAGTGAGGGCCGCCTGTTCGTGGTGGCCGCGCCGTCCGGGGCCGGCAAGACCAGCCTGGTCAACGCGCTGGTGGCCAATGACCCGCGCCTGGTCATCTCGGTGTCCTACACCACGCGGGCGCCGCGACCGGGCGAGACCGACGGCGTGCACTACCACTTTGTAACGCCCGCCACCTTCGAGCATCGTTGCGAAGCCGGTGAATTCCTGGAGCACGCCGAGGTGTTCGGCCACCGCTACGGCACGCACGGGGACACCACCGGGGACATCCTCGCCACCGGCCAGGACGTCATCCTGGAAATCGACTGGCAGGGCGCACGGCAGGTCAAGACTTCCTTTCCCGACTGCCGGTCCATTTTCATCCTGCCGCCCTCGGTGGAGGCCCTGCGCACCCGGCTCGGCGCACGGGCGCAGGATTCGGAATCGGTCATCCAGCGGCGCATGGCCGAGGCGAAGGCGGAGCTGTCCCACTGCGACGAATTCGACTACGTGGTCGTCAACGACGATTTCGACACCGCCCTGGGTGACCTGCAGGCCGTCATCGCGCACTGCCGGGGCGAAGGCCCCTGGACCCAGGACAATCACGACGAACTGCTGGCGGAATTGCTTGAAAATGGATAGAATTGAAGGCTTCGCTCCGCAGAAAATCTGCTTGATCACCGAACCAGGAATTTCCAATGGCACGAATTACCGTTGAAGACTGCCTTCACGAGGTCAACAACCGCTTCGAGCTGGTGCTGACCGCCACCCGCCGCGCACGCCAGATCGGCCACGGCGCGGAGCCCATGGTGGATGAAGAGAACGACAAGCCCACCGTGATCGCCCTGCGCGAAATCGCCGACGGGCTGATCGACGCCGAAAAGGTCGACATGATCCAGGCCGAGATCGAGGCCGCCCAGGTGTTCGACGTGGAGGGCCTGGAGGAAGACCCCGACTCCTGACGGAGCCCCCATGCTGGCGACCTCGAGCTTTCCGGAACCGGTTCTCGAACTCAGGGACCTCCTGAACACCTACCTGGAGCCCGACAAGGTCGCCGTCATCCTCCGCGCCTTCGAGGTCGGCGCCAGGGCCCACGAGGGCCAGACCCGCAAGACCGGCGAGCCCTACATCCTGCATCCCGTCGCCGTGGCCAGCATCCTGGCCAAGCTGCGCATGGACCACCACAGCGTGGCCGCGGCGGTGCTGCACGACACCATCGAGGACACCCCCCTCACCAAGACCGAGATCGCCGACCAGTTCGGCGGCGAGATCGCCGAACTGGTGGACGGGGTCACCAAGCTGGACAAGATGAAATTCCGCACCCGCCGCGAGGCGGACGCGGAGAGCTTCCGCAAGATGCTGCTGGCCATGTCCCGCGACCTGCGGGTGATTTTCATCAAGCTGGCCGACCGCCTGCACAACATGCGCACGCTGGGCGCCATGGCGCCCGACTCGCGGCGCCGCATCGCTCGCGAGACGCTGGATGTCTACGCCCCGATTGCCGATCGCCTGGGCATGAACGTACTCAAGTCGGAACTCGAGGACCTGGGCTTCGCCAACCTGCACCCCTGGCGGCACCGCACCATCGCCGAGCACGTGCAGGAGGTCACCGGCAACCGCGAGGAAGTCATCGAGACCATCCGCAAGGCGCTGAAGCGCCGCATGAGCGAGACCGGCGTACCCTGCCGCATCCAGGGCCGCGAAAAGACCCCCTACAGCATCTACCGCAAGATGCGCTCCCGCGACCTGTCCTTCTCGGAAGTGATGGACGTGTACGCCTTTCGCATCATCACCCACTCCGAACCGCACTGCTACATGGCGCTGGGCGCGGCCCATGCCCTGTACCAGCCGCGCCCGGGGCGCTTCAAGGACTACATCGCATTGCCCAAGGCCAACGGCTACCAAAGCCTGCACACGGTGCTGGCCAGCCCCTACGGCCTGCCCGTGGAAATCCAGATCCGCACCGAGGAGATGGACGTGACCGCGGAAAAGGGCGCGGCCGCGCACTGGCAATACAAGAGCGGCGAGACCACGGCCGGCACGGCGCAGGTACGCGCCCGCGAGTGGCTGATGCAACTGGTGGACGTGCAGCGCCACACCGGCGACTCGCTGGAGTTCCTGGACGGCGCCAAGTCAGACCTGTTCCCCGACGAGATTTTCGTGTTCACCCCCAAGGGCAAGATCATCGACCTGCGCCGCAATGCCACGGCGCTGGACTTCGCCTACGCGATTCACACCGATGTGGGCAATCACACGCGCGGCGTGCTGGTGGACAAGGAAGAGGCGCCGCTGTCCCTGCGCCTGGACCACGGCCAGACCGTGGAGGTGATCACCGACCCCGACACCCACCCTTCGCCGGAATGGCTGAATTTCGTGGCCACCGCCAAGGCGCGCACCGCGATCCGGCACTACATCAAGTCGCTGGAGTCGCGGGACACGGTGCGCCTGGGCCTGCACATGCTGGAAACAGCCCTCAACGCGCGCGGCAGCTCCGTCGAGGCGGTGCCCCAGGAACTGCTCGAAAGCTTGCTCGCGGACAACCAGCTCGAACGCCAGGAAGACCTGTTCCGGGACCTGGCCATGGGCAATCTGCTGGTCAAGGTGGTGGCCGCGAGGCTGGCGCCGGACGCCGCGGACGACGGTCGCGCCGAGGCATTGATGATCGCCGGCTCGGAGGGCAGCGTGGTGGACTTCGGCGCCTGCTGCCACCCGATCCCCGGCGACAACATCATGGGCTACGTGTCCGCCGGCAAGGGCGTGGTGGTGCACCGCGCCAACTGCCGCAACGTGCGTGAACTGCGCAAACATCCCGACCGCTGCCTGGCCGTGCGCTGGGCATCCATCACCCACAGCCTGTTCCCGGTCGCCCTGAAGATCATCAGCGAAAACGTCCCCGGCAGCCTCGCCAACATTTCCGCCAGCATCAACGAGGCGGGCAGCAACATCGAAAAGGTGGAGCAGCCCGAGGCCAATCCCGAGACCGCCACCCTGATGTTCGTGATCAGCGTCAGGGACCGCGACCACATGGCCCGCGTCATGCGGCGCCTGCGGCGGAATCGAAAGGTGTTGAAGGTGAGCCGGGTGACGACGTGAGACGTAACTTGACCAAAACCCCCATCCACACCCCCGACGCCCCCGCCGCCATCGGCACCTATTCGCAGGCCATCCGCCACGGCGACCTGGTGTTCCTGTCCGGGCAGATTCCGCTGGACCCGGCCACCATGGAAGTGGTCGAGGGCGACATCGAGACACAGGTCCGGCGCGTGTTCGACAATTTGTCCGCGGTGTGCGCGGCGGCCGGCGGCAGCCTGGACGACGTGCTGAAGCTCAACGTGTTCCTGGTCGACATGGGCGACTTTCCCGTGGTCAATGCGGTCATGGGCGAGGTGTTCGACGAACCTTTTCCTGCGCGCGCCGCGGTGGGCGTGGCCGCGCTGCCGAAAGGCGTTGCCGTGGAAATGGAAGCCGTGATGGCCGTGCCGGGTGACGGCTGAGGGGCTGGAGCAACTCGAGGGGGTCGGCCCCCGCCTGGCCGAACGCCTGCACGGCCTGGGCATTCACGGCGTCAACGACCTGCTGTTCCACCTGCCGCTGAGGTACGAGGACCGCACCCGCCTGCAGCCCATCGGCGCCCTGCACCCCGGCGCCGTGGCCCAGGTCGAGGGCGAGGTGGAGCATGCGGCCATCGTGCGCGGCCGGCGCGCCATGCTGGTGGTGGTGCTGGCCGACGGAACCGGGCGCATTACCCTGCGTTTTTTTCATTTTCGCGCGCACCAGAAACAACAGCTGTCGCGCGGCGCGCGCCTGCGCTGTTACGGCGAGGTCCGGCCCGGCTTTCGCGGCCTGGAAATGATCCACCCCAGCTACACGCGGCTGCGACCCGGCCACGAAGCACCGCTGGCCGACCGACTGACCCCGGTGTACCCCAGCACCGAGGGCCTGGGCCAGAACACCTGGATCAAGCTCAGTGACCAGGCCCTGGACCGCCTGCGCTGCGGCCAGCTGGCGCTGGACGAACTGCTGCCTGAGCGCCTGCTGCACAACCTGAGCCTGCCCTCCCTGGCCGAAGCGCTGCAGTTGATTCACCGCCCACCCCCGGGAGAAAACGTCGCTGCCCTGATGGCGCGCGACCATCCAGCCCAGCACCGGCTGGCGCTGGAAGAACTGCTGGCGCACAACCTGAGCATGCGGTTGCTGCGTCGGCGCCAGCGCGCGCGCCGGGCGCCCGTCCTGGCGGACGCGCCGGATCTGGAACGACGGTTCATCGACGACCTGCCGTTCGAACTCACCGGGGCCCAGCAGCGGGTGCTGGAGGAGATCCGCCGGGACATGGGGGGCGCTCACCCGATGCTGCGCCTGGTGCACGGCGACGTGGGCTCGGGCAAAACCGTCGTGGCCGCGCTGGCCGCCCTGCGCGCGGTGGGCAACGGCGTACAGGTGGCGGTGGTGGCGCCCACCGAATTGCTGGCCGAGCAGCACCTGCGGGTGTTCGGCGCGTGGCTCAATCCGATGGGCATCGAGCCCGCCTGGCTCAGCAGCAAGGTCAAGGGCAAGGCCCGCGAGGCGGCCCTGGCCGCCATCGCCGGCGAGGCCGGCGTGGTGATCGGCACCCACGCGCTGATGCAGGAAGGCGTGACGTTCCGCCGGTTGGGCCTGGTCATCGTCGACGAGCAGCACCGCTTCGGCGTGGGCCAGCGCATGGCGCTGATGGGCAAGGGCGATGACGGCCAGGCGCGCCCCCACCAGTTGATCATGACCGCCACCCCGATTCCGCGAACGCTGGCCATGACCGCCTATGCCGGCCTGGAAGTTTCGGTGATCGACGAACTGCCAAGCGGCCGTAAACCGGTACGTACCGCGGTGGTCTCGGCCGAACGTCGCGACGAAGTGGTGGCCCGCGTCGCCGCGGCCTGCGCGGAGGGTCGGCAGGCGTACTGGGTCTGTACCCTGATCGATGAATCCGACGCGGTGGAGGCGCAGGCCGCCAGCGAGGTGGCGACGGAGCTCGGCGAACGCCTGCAGGGCCTGTCCATCGGCCTGGTGCACGGGCGCATGAAGCCGGGAGAAAAACAGGCTGTCATGAACGCCTTCAAGGCGGGCGAGCTGCAACTGCTGGTGGCCACCACGGTGATCGAGGTGGGCGTGGACGTGCCCAACGCCTCGCTGATGATCATCGAGAACGCCGAGCGCCTGGGCCTGTCGCAACTCCACCAGCTTCGCGGCCGGGTCGGTCGCGGCTCGGCGCAGTCCTCCTGCGTGTTGCTCTACGGTGCGCCCATCGGTGACATGGCCAGGCAACGACTGGACATCATGCGCCGCACCACCGACGGCTTTCGCATCGCCGAAAAGGACCTGGAGCTGCGAGGTCCCGGCGAGGTGCTGGGCACCCGCCAGACCGGGCTGGTGCAGTTTCGCGTGGCCGACCTGGCGCGCGACGCCCATCTGCTCGAAGGCATTCCGCCGGTGGCCGAGGAGTTGATCGACCACCACCCGGAGCAGGCCCGAAGGCTGATCCGGCGCTGGGTAGGAGACGCCACGCGCTTCGCCGGCGTGTGAGTCCGGGCGACTGGTAGAATCGACGCTTCGCGCGACGTTTCGGGAGACCGCATCGACCATGGGCTACAAGGACGAATTGAGAATACTGCAGATCGAACTGTGCAAACTGCAGAACTGGCTTCAGGCCAGCGGGGAGCGGGCCATCGTGATTTTCGAGGGACGCGATTCGGCCGGCAAGGGCGGCATGATCAACACCATCCAGGAACGGGTCAGCCACCGCGTGTTCCGCAGCGTGGCGCTGCCCAAGCCCAGCCGGGAGGAGTCCTCCCAGTGGTACTTCCAGCGCTACATCGCGCATTTTCCTTCCGCCGGCGAGCTGGTCCTGTTCGATCGCAGCTGGTACAACCGCGCCGGCGTCGAGCGCGTCATGGGGTTCTGCACCGTGGAGCAACTGCAGCGCTTTTACCGCAACACCCCGGACTTCGAACGCGCCGTGGCCTCGTCCGGGATCAAGCTGGTCAAGTACTGGCTGGAGATCGACCACGAAGTGCAGATGGAACGTCTGACCGAGCGGCTGGAAGACCCGCGCAAGTACTGGAAGCTGAGCCCCATGGACCTGGAGTCGCAACCGCGCTGGTACGACTATTCGCGCGCCCGCGACGTGATGTTCGAGCACACCGACATCGAGGAGGCGCCGTGGATCGTGGTGCCCTCCAACGACCAGAAAACGGCGCGGCTCAACTGCATTCGTCACCTGCTCTCGCTGTTCGACTACGACGGCGCCGACTACGAGTCGCTGGACGTCAAGGAGATTCCCGGCGTGGACGAATCGTCGGCCTACGATGACCGGGCCAGTCTGGCCAGCGTGGCGTGCGTGCCGCAGCACTATTGACGGGGCGGAAACGCCCCGCGCCTTCATCAACGCATGGTCAGGGAGCGCTGACTGATTTCCGCACGCGCCTGGCGCAGGTCGTCCTCGATCGCCTGGCGCAATTCGATGAAGCCCGGTCGGTCCCGTAGCGGGTCCAGCCGCCCGTCGATCTCGAGCACCCAGGCCTGTCGCCAGCCGCGGTCGTAGGCCTCGCGCAGGTCCGCCATGGCCGCGTCGAGATCATTGTGCAGCACGTCGATCACCGACTGGGTGTAGTACAGGTCGGCGTGGTCGATGCCGTTGACCCGGGCCCGGTTCAGGGCGCGCTCGGCCTGCGCGAGCCGCTCACGCGCCAGGACGGGATCGCCCACCTGGCCGTGCAGGAAGGCCGCCATGGTCAGCGTGAACAGCTGGTCGCCGTCGAAGGTCGCCATCTCGTCCGGGTTGATGGCCTGCTCGAACTCCACCAACGCCGCCTGCAGGTCGCGTTCCACCACGCTGACCAGGCCCATCTGGAAGTGGTAGTAGCGCTGGAAATTCTCCGGCAGGCCCTCGATGTCCTCACCGAACAGGTCGCGCACCACGCCGCGGGCCTCCTCGAGGCGTTCGTCGAGCAACAACAGCATGAAGTACTGCGATCGCAGGTCGCGATTGTCGCCCAGCGTCTCCAGGGCGTCGCGCACCAGGGCCATGGCCTGTTCGTAGTCGCCCAGCTCCATCCAGGTCTTGGCCATGGACTGGATGACCGCCGGGCTTTCCGGCTCCAGCTCGTAGGCGCGTTGCGCCAGTTCCCAGCCCTTGACCAGCTCGCCGTTGACCAGTGACAGGCCGGCGTAGGTGCGCAGCAGGCTGGACGAGTCCGGTTTCACCAGGATCAGGTCGCTGAGCAGCTGTTCGGCGTGTTCGTAGTCGCCACGGCTGTTCATGTTGCCGGCGTAGTTGACGGCCAGCAGTTCATTGAGCGGATCGATCGCCATGGCGTCACGCAGCACCACGGCCTGCTCGCCGATGCGCCCGGTCTGGCCCAGCAGGTTGCTCAGCCACAGGCGCGCGGGGATGTAAGCGTCGTTCAGGCGCACCGCCTGGCGCAACGACGACTCGGCCGAGTCATGCTGGCCGATCTCCATGCGCGCCAGCCCCAGGGCCGCAAAGGCTTCCGCCGACTCGGGATCCAGCGCCAGCGCCTTCTCGATCATCGGTTGCGCGCGCTCGATGGCGCGCATCGGATCGACGTTGCCGTACAGCGACAGCAGAATCCACGAATCGGCGATGGCGGCGTAGGCCGGTGCGTACTGGGGATCGTGTTCCAGCGCCTGGGCGAACAACCGGATCGCCGCCTGCAGTTCGGAGGGCGAGCGCCGCCACCAGTGCAGGCGACCGTTGCGATAGGCCTCGAACGCCGCCAGGTTCCGGGTTCGCGCGGCCGGGCTGTCGGTGCCCAGCCCTTCGAACGAATCCACCAGGGCGTCGGCGATGGCGCTGGCGACTTCGTCCTGCAGCGTGAAGACGTCGTCCAGTTCCTTGTCGAAGGTCTGTGACCAGATGTGGTAGCCGTCCTCGACATTGATCAGTTGCGCCGTCATTCGAATGCGGTTGCCCGAGGTGCGCACGCTGCCCTCGAGCACGGTTCTGACGTTCAGGGCGCGGCCGATCTCACGAATGTCGGACTGCGGATTGCGAAAGGCGAAGGACGAGGTGCGCGCGGCCACGTGCAGGCCGTCGACCTGGGCCAGCAGGTTGAGGATTTCCTCGGCCATGCCGTCGGAGAGGTGTGCCTGGTTGCCTCCTTCCGAGAGGTCGGCAAAGGGCAGCACGGCGATCGAGTTTTCCGGCGCGCTGAAACTTCGCCCACCCGGAGCGGCCAGCGGCGTGGCGGTGAGCGCCGGCGCGTCGTCTTCGAACACCCCCGCGTAGTACTGGTAAAAACCCAGTGCGAGGGCGCCGGTGGCCGCCAGCATCACGGCAAACAGGGAGAAGGTTTGCCCTGGCCCGAGCATGCTTTCGTCGCTGGTGCGGCGCACGCCCTCGCCGGTCACGTCGAATTGCCAGGCCAGGATGAACACCAGCGGGAAACCGAGAATCAGCGCGACCACCACCACCGTCGGCAGCCAGTCCGGCAGTCGCAGCGG
Source organism: Gammaproteobacteria bacterium (assembly GCA_030431095.1). Taxonomy (GTDB): domain Bacteria; phylum Pseudomonadota; class Gammaproteobacteria; order Xanthomonadales; family SZUA-36; genus Marinihelvus. The sequence continues at coordinate 29,215 of JAUIJU010000008.1, forward strand.
CTCCACCGCCGCGTCCATGAGCTGCAGGATCACGAACACGCCAACGGCGTAGGCGCCCACGGTCTTGAGCACCTTGCGGCGGGTGAGTTCCCCCATCACCGCCGATACGAATGACCTGTTTTCCTCCCCCATGGCGTTTGAGCTCAATGCTTCCCGTTGTCCGTGGCGCGCTTGATGCGTATCAGCGCGGATGTGTCGTCGTCATGGCCGCCGGCGTCGACAAGCGCCGTGTAGTCCGCGATGGCGGCCTCGACCATTGGCAAAGTACAATCCAATTCCCGTGCCAGCGCTGTGCAGATCTGCAAATCCTTCAGCAACAGGCCCGACTTGAAGCCGGGTTCGAATCGATCCGCCAGCATGGTGCGTCCGCGGTGATCGAGGAACCAGTTTCCGGCGGCTCCTGCCGCAAGTACCTCTATTAGACGCTCCGAGGGCAGATTTAGTTTCTCCGAAAACGCCAATGCCTCGCACACGGCCTCGGCGATGCCGGCGACCATCACCTGGTTCACCGCCTTGGTGGCCTGGCCCGAGCCGACCGGCCCCATGTGCGTGATGCGACCCGCGAAGGCCTCCAGGACTGGTCGAATTCGCGACAAATCGGCGGAATCGCCCCCCGCCATGACCGACAGGGTGCCGTTCCGGGCGCCTTCCACACCGCCTGAGACCGGCGCGTCTACCCACGCCACGCCCTGCCCCGACAGTTGCTGCGCCAGGCGCCGCGTCAGCGTCGGACTGACCGTCGACGTGTCAACCAGCACGTCACCGGTCGACATGCCCGGCGCGCAGGCCGCGATCACTTCCTGCAGGTCTTCGTCGCGCGAGACGCAGGTCAGCACCACATTGCAGCGGCCGGCCAGGTCTGCCGGCCCGCTGGCCCGCGCCACGCCCAATTCCTCGGCCACGGTGGCGGCGCGTGACGCGGTGCGGTTCCACACCGCCGCGAGCAGGCCCACGCCGGCCAGGTGACGGGCCATGGGTGCGCCCATGGCGCCCAGGCCGATCACCCCGGCATCGAGTCGGTTCATGTCAATCGATTCCTTCCTGGTCGGTGGAGCCTGGGAAGAGTGACCATGGTCAAGTGGATGGGTTCAGAAAAGCGGGCGTGCCCGGGACGAGCGGAGACCGGGGCAGGTCAAAGCGCCTGGTCGCCTTCCTCGCCGGTGCGGATGCGGATGGCCTGCTCCAGGTCGAACACGAAAATCTTGCCGTCGCCGATCCGGCCCGACACGGCAGACTCGGTGATCGCTTCCACCACGGACTCGGCGCGTTCGTCCGGCACCGCGACTTCCAGCTTGAGCTTGGGCAGAAAATCCACCACGTACTCCGCGCCGCGATACAGTTCCGTGTGGCCCTTCTGCCGCCCGAAACCGCGCACCTCGGTGACCGTCATGCCCGTCACGCCGATGTCCCCGAGCGCGTCCCGCACGTCGTCCAGTTTAAAAGGCTTGATGATCGCGGTTATCATTTTCACGGGAACGCTCCGGGCGATGGGGTTGCAGCGACTATATTGCGCCGCCCCGCACGGGGCAAGCCGCCTCTTTCGACAGGAATTTTCGCATGATCGACCTCACCAGTATCGACCAACTCGCCGCCCGCCTGGCCGCCGCGCTGCCGCCGGGCGCCCGCACCATGCGGGACGAGGCGGAGGCCCAGTTCCGCGCGGTGCTGAGCCGCGCGCTGAGTTCAATCAACGTGGTCACGCGCGAAGACTTCGACCAGCAAAAAGCCGCCCTCGAGCGCGCCCGGGAAAAACTCCGGGTCCTGGAGCAGCGCCTGGCCGACCTGGAAGCCGACTGACCCGAAGCCCGGGCGCCTCAGGCGCGTTCCTACAGCGCTTTCATCCTCCGGCGACAGCCGGACAGTGCCCCATGGCGCACACTGGACACCCAACCGGCATCGCGGAGGGCCACATGGGACTGGCCAGGGTCTACAGCCGAGCCTGCGCGGGGGTGGAGGCGCCCCAGATCACCATCGAAGCGCACCTGTCGGGCGGGTTGCCCAAGGTGCAGATCGTGGGCATGCCCAAGAAGGCCGTGACCGAGGCGCGTGATCGCGTCCGCGCCGCCCTCATGACCTCCGGGTTTCACTGGCCGTCGGAACGCATCATCACCGTGGCGCTGGCCCCGGCGGAATTGCCGAAGGACGGCGGCTGCTTTGACCTGCCCATCGCGCTGGGCGTGATCGCCGCCTCCCGGCAGGTCAAGGCCACCCGCCTGGAAGACACGGAGTTTCTCGGCGAACTGTCGCTGAGCGGCGCCCTGCGCCCGGTCCGTGGCGCGTTGCCTGCCGCCATCCGCGCCCGTGACGCCGGGCGCACGCTGGTTCTGCCGCGGGCCAATGCCGCTGAAGTGGCTTTGCTGGGCAGTGGGCGCTTTCTGTGTGCCGACAGCCTGGCCGAGGTGGTGTCCTGGATGGGCGGCAAGCTGGCCTTGATCCCACCCTCACCGGGCGACCTGCCGGACCCTTCGCCGATGCCCGACCTGGCCGACGTGGTCGGACAGCACAGGGCCCGGCGAGCCCTGGAAGTGGCGGCCGCGGGCGGCCACAACCTGCTGTTCAGCGGTCCGCCGGGTACCGGCAAGACCATGCTGGCCTCGCGCCTGCCCGGGATCCTGCCGCTGATGAGCGAGGAGGAGGCCCTGCAGACCGCGGCCATCCATTCCGTCAGTCGTCGTGGCCTCGACCCCGGCGAATGGCGCCGCCGCCCGTTTCGCGCACCCCACCACACGGCCAGCGCGGTGGCGCTGGTGGGCGGCGGGCCGACACCGAGACCGGGTGAAGTCTCCCTGGCGCACAATGGCGTGCTGTTTCTCGACGAACTGCCCGAGTTCAACCGACACGTGCTGGATGTGCTGCGTGAACCCCTGGAATCGGGCCACATCATGATTTCGCGTGCTGCGCAGCAGGCGGAGTTTCCCGCCGACTTTCAGCTGGTTTGCGCCATGAACCCCTGTCCCTGCGGGCGGGGCGGCGAGCCGTCGGGGCAATGCAGTTGCAGCGGCGACCAGGTGCAGCGCTACCGGAACCGGGTGTCCGGCCCCCTGCTGGACCGCATCGACCTGCAGGTCAGCGTGCCACGACCGAACGCGGACGTGTTGCGTCCCGGTGGCGAACCCGGCGAGACCTCGGAACGGGTGCGCGAACGTGTGGTCACCACCCGCGCACTGCAACTCGATCGTGCCGCTGTGGTCAACGCACGGCTGGACAACGCGGGGGTCGCCAGATGGTGCGAACTGGCCGCACCATCCTGGCAGTGCCTGCGGCGCGCCGCCCGGCGTTTCGACCTCAGCCCGCGGGGCTGTCACCGCATCCTGAAAGTGGCGCGAACCGTGGCCGACCTGGACCGGTCCGACCGCATCGACGAGGCGCACCTGGCCGAGGCCATCGCCCTGAGGCGCTCCCCCGGGATGGATAACGGAGCCAGGTTCTGAGCCGTTCCGGGCATCCAGCGGGGAGTCATTGCAGGGCCGCCGGAAGATGGTAAGCTGTTTCTCCGCGTCGCCCGAACCGGGACGCCCGTTCCGCACCGAACGGGGTCGATTCCAGCGGCGGCACACCACGCGTTTGCGGCAATCCCGCGAACCATGCCGGCTTCACCATGGCAACGGCGACGCGATACGGTCCCGGGGGGGACCACGTAACCGAGGAAGCTGCGAGACCGTCACGACTCCGAGTGAACACGCCGGCCACCAAGATCCTGCAAGCCCTAATCGTGGATGACGAGGCGTTGGCCAGGCGCGGGCTCAAGCATCGCCTGAAGACCATCGACGGCGTGGACATCGCCGGCGAGGCGCGGAACGGGCGCGAGGCGGTGCAGAAGATCCGCGAGCTGACGCCTGACATCGTGTTTCTCGATATCCAGATGCCGGGGATGAACGGTTTCGACGTGATCCGCGAACTGCAATCCGAGGACCTTCCGGCCATCCTGTTCGTCACCGCCTACGACGAGTTCGCCATCGACGCGTTCGAGGTCAACGCGGTGGACTACCTGCTCAAACCCATCGACGACCAACGCCTGGACCGGGCCCTGAGCAAGGTGCGCGACCGCCTGGGCCGGCGCCGTGCCGAATCGCAGAAGGACCTGCTGCTCAAGCTTCTCGGCGAGCTCACTGGGGAACCCGTCACCAGCGTACGCGACCTGGAAAGCCGCGGGATGGACCGGCTGGGCAAGCGCGAGTATGCCAAGCTCGCCATTCGCGACGCCGGCAAGACCACGTGGGTACGCCAGGAAGACATCGAGTGGGTGGACGCCGCCGGCGACTACATGTGCGTCCACGCGCTGGGCGAAACGCACATCATGCGCAAGACCATGAAGGAACTCGAATGCGAGCTGGACGCCGACTTCCTGCAGCGCATTCACCGCTCCACCATCGTCAACGTCAACTGCGTGCGCGAAATGCAAAGCCACATCAACGGCGAATACTTCCTGACCCTGGAAAGCGGCCACACGGTCAAACTCTCGCGCACCTACAAGGACAAACTCGAGTACCTCCAGTAGGCGCGCCGCGGCTTCATCTGCCTCACGCTTCGTCGACAGCCGGCCTCAGGTCGGCGCAACCGTGACCATCGTCATGGGGCGATCCCCTGCCACCTGCCTAAGCTGGGGTCGTCGCCGTCGGGTGTAACCATTTAACGCCCTGCCGCGTCAAAGGATTAACGGTTGCCGAGGCGAGCATGCACTCCCCGGCATCCGCGGTCACACCAGGACGGGGTCTTGTTTTCTCCCTGATCATCGTCTGACCAACGATCCCAGCCTGGTCTGAAGGCCCCGGCGGAGCTCCCTCTCTCCGCCGGGGCCGACTTTTTTCAGCGGGGCGCACGCCAGCGAAGCGGCCGCCGCCACCCTGCCCGAAACGCTACCATTCCCCCATGACGCGACCCTGTCTCCTTGACCTCGACGGCACGCTGATGCCCAGCCACGACGTGGACAACCGGTGCTACTGGCAGGCGGTGCACGAGGTCTTCGACCGGCCCGGCGACACCGTCGACCTGGCGCGATTCCGGCACGTCACGGACAGCGGCATCCTCGATGAATGGTGTCGTGACGCCCTGGGCCGCGCGCCAGCCGACCACGAGGTTCGCGCCGTGAAAGCACGGTTTCTGGCGCAGCTGGAGGACGCCGCGAACGCCGACGCCGCGGCGTTCACGCCGCTGCCGGGTGTGCGCGCCTGGCTACGCAGGCGGCCGGCGGGCACCGTCGCCATCGCCACCGGTGGCTGGGAGCACAGCGCGCGCTTCAAGCTGCGGGTCGCCGGATTGGCGAAGTTCAAACTGCCGCTGGCCGGCTCGGACTCTGAGCACCAGCGCACCGCGATCATGCGCAGGGCGCACCGCCTGCTGGGCGCCGCTCAGCGCGACCGGTTGCCCGTCTACTTTGGTGACGGGCCATGGGACCTGGCCGCGGCCGGCGCGCTGGGCTGGGGTTTCGTTGGCGTGGCCGAGGGCCCACGCGGTGAGCGCTTACGACGGGCCGGCGCCGACGTCGTGGTGGCGAATTTTCGCGAAGCCGCGAACCTGGATTTCTGACCTACGGCTTCCCGCGATCGAGTGAATCGGTCCTTCCACCGCAAGGTTCGCCCACCGGCGTGCCACACCACGAATTTTTTCGTATGCTGGACCGGAGCCCCGGGGGAGACAGCATGCAAGGGACCCCTGCCAAGCGAATCGCGCTCTCAGCCTGGCTGATGGCCGTCGTCCTGGCCGGCGCCGGCGCGCCGGCAAGCGCCCAGGAACGTCCGGACTGGACGCGGTTTTCCGCGCGCCTGGCCGAAGGCCGCGTGGACAGTTCCGCCACCGTTCAGACCCTGGTCAATAGAACCGTATCCGGCGCCGACTCGGATGTACTGTCACTGCTGGAAGCCACCCGGCAACGCCCCGACTGGCCGGCGCCGGCGCGCGACAGCGCCGTGTATCGATTCACCCACGCCCTGCGTGAGCTGCCGGCCGGCGCGGTCTCGCCCACCATCGTCACCTACCTCAAAGCCTACGAACCGAACACGCTGGTGCCCCACGAGGACCACCCGCAGGGACGGGTGCCGCTGTACAACGTGCGTGCCGCCGCCGCGGGCCTGGAACATGGCTGGATGCGCCAGGAGGCCCTGCTGGAAGGCCTGGCACTTCTGAAATCGAACCCGCGCGGCCTGGCGGACGCCTTTGCCCTGGAGGGCGACCGTCCGTTGCGGGCCGGTTACCTGCAGGCTGTGAGCCAGGCCAGCCCGACCCAGCTGCAGGGCGTGGTCGCGGAAACGGCCCGGCGACTGCCTGCCAATCCGGACCTGACCCCCCTGGCGGCGCGCGCCGCCGCACTCGCCGGCGACGCTGAGGCCATCGTGCAGGTACTCGACCACGGCGCGGGACCCGCGGTGCACCGGATGCTGCGTTCGGTCGCGGATTCCGCGGACACGCCATTGCTGATGGCGCTGCTGCCGGCCGGACTGGGCAGCGCCAACCGCGAATCCGGCGCCCTCGTGCTCGCCGAGCTCTATCCCCGCCTTGCCGGCCGGCCTGATGCCGACGCCGTCCTGCTGGCGCGGTTGGGCGACCCCGACCTGGGGGCGGGCGCGGCCCTCGCGCTGGCACGCTCGCCGTCCCTGGACACGCGCCTGGCCCTGGAAGCCCTGGCCGCGACAACAGATCGACCGGTGGCGCGGCGGGCACGACTGGCGCTGGACCTGCGGGAACAATTGGACCTGGAGGCCGCGCCGTGAAGCATCTTCGCTCGATGCGCAACGCCATCGTCTTCGCGGGGCTGCTGTTCACCGGCGGCGCGGACGCCCAGAACGGCGTGCTGGTGGAGTGGGTGGAGAACAACCCGTTCAACGCCCAGGACCGGATCGCCCTGGGCTACCCGGTGCCGATTCCCGTCGACACGCCTCTGCCTTTCGACGGATTTCGGACGTACGCCGGCCTGCATGCCCGCCACATGGACCTGGCCGCCGGCACGCCGTGGGTGCATCCCGAAACGGTCGGGAACACGCGCAAGGGGCGCACCCTGTGGGCCTATCGCCTGGGGACCGCCTCACCCCCTGGGGCCTGCCGGAAGCGGCCATGCTGACCAACGGTGGCATCCACGCACGCGAGTGGCAAAGCCCGGAGACGGTGACCGGCATCCTCGAGTACCTGGCCACCGCGCCGTCCGATCGCCACCTGGTCGACTACCTGCGCGACCAGGTCAACGTGGTGGTCATCCCGGTGATGAACATCGACGGATTCCTGCAGACCCAGCGTTTTCCGACCCGGAACTGGCTGCTGACCGATCCGAACGACCCGATGTTCTCACCCCGTGATGGACGCATGCGGCGCAAGAACCTGCTGAATTCCGACGAGGTCCTGGCCAGCCAGGCCGACCACCTGTTCGGGGTCGACCTGAATCGCAATAACCCGCCCTACTGGGACACCTCCGGTGGCAACAACTCCTCGGACGACACGCGGTCCCTGGTGCACCACGGCGCCACGCCGCATTCGGAACCGGAAACCCGGGCCCTGGACGTGGCGGCCGCGCTGGGTCCTGCCGATCAGCTGCGGGTGTACACCGACGTGCATTCCTTCTCCATGGTGCATTTCTGGGTGCGCACCGGCAACGACCGCCTGGCGCAACAGACCGAACAGGTGCTGGACCTGTTTTCCGACCACCACCAGGCATTTCCCGCCGGCAAGTGGTACGCCTGGAATGGGCGCTTTGGTGTGCCCAGCAACCGTGGCATCGGCACCACGGACGAGTACTTCACGGTCAACTACCAGGTGCCCTCGTGGACGCTGGAGATCGAACCCAGCAATGGCCAGGCGGTTCACGCGCCGCTGCCGGGCAGCGGCGCCGACTACGGCGGCGCGGGCGTCAACGGACACGACGGATTCATCCTGCCCGAGGCGGAAATCCGCCGGGTTCGCGAGCAACTGGCCCAGACCTTCGCCGCCGTCTATTTCCGCCAGTCCGGACCACCGCACCTGCAGTCGTTGCGTGTGTACGATGCCGACAGCGACGCGCTGGTCTTCGAGGCCGACTGGGACCCACTCAGCGACCTGGCCAGGGCGCCGCACCGGCAACAGCTGCAACCGCTGGAATTCGGCCGCGACTACGTGGTGTGGCTGGGCTACAGCAAGCCCATGCGCTGGCTGGACGACGGCCAGGTGACCCCCTTTCCTGGACAGTCGCCGGGTGTGACCGACACGTCGATCACGGCGCTGGCGGGCGCGAAGATCGTCGACATCACCCTGGAAGAACCGCCGGAGGTCCTGCTGGAGCCGGGCGGGGCGCCCGACGGCTACCGCCTGTACCGCACGGACGCCAGCCGTACCACGCTGCGCATCCCGGGAACCGCCGCCAACCGCGACGCGTTGGCCGGTGAAGGCAGGCTGTCACTGCGAATCCGCACCCGCGACATGAACGGTCTGGGCCTGGACGCCGACCCCGCCACCGTCGCCGGCTGGGCGGAGGGCCACTGGGTTCGGTACGAAGACACCCTGGGCAACGCCACCGACGCCGGTGGCGCCGACCAGAGCATCACGCTAGAGGTCAGCACCGAATCGGTGGCCGACCCCTTCGTGCTGGAACCGGGCATCGCCGGCGCCTGGTTCGACCCGCTACGCAGCGGCGAGGGATTCATCATCGAGATGCTGCCCGACGACGACGCCGTGCTCTACTGGTTCACCTACGACGACGACGGCCAGCAGGACTGGCTGATCGCCGGCGGCCGGGTCAGCGGCAACCAGTTGCTGTTTGACGAACTGCTGCGGGTTTCCGGCGGCGTGTTCGGCCCCGGGTTCGACCCGGACGCGGTGGAACGCACCGTGGTCGGGGCCGCGACCTTCACCTGGTCGGGTTGTGACAGCGGCACCATGGACTGGCACATCGGCAACCGCCGCGGCCGGCAGTCACTGAGCCGGCTGAGCCGCGTCCAGGGCCTGGACTGCGGTCTGCCCATGGGCAAGCCGATCCGCCAGGAAGCCCAGTACAGCGGCGCCTGGTACGACCCCGGCCACTCCGGCGAGGGGTACACCCTGCAGATCCTGGAAGACAACAGTGCCCTGGTCTACTGGTTCAGCTTTGGCCCGGACGGCGCGCGCCGCTGGTTTTTCGGCGAAGGACAGCAGGTGGATGGTACCTGGGTGTTCCCGGAATTGCTGACCACCGCCGGGCCGCGTTTCGGCGACGCCTTCGACCCGGAAGATTTCGACACCCTGCCCTGGGGCACGCTGGAACTGGACCTGTCCTGCGAGGGCGGTGAGGCGCGCTACGCCGCGTCGGAGACGGGTTTCGGCCAGGGCAGCCTGCAACTGGTGCAACTGACCCGCCAGGACGGTCCCGCCTGCCCGCCATGATGACCCTGGCCGCCACTGTCGAAGACGGCGGCGTGGTCGGCTAAAATACGCGCCCCTCTGCGACCCTCACAGGACCCGACCCCATGAACGAAATGGAAACCCACAACGAGTGCACGCGGCGATTCGTCGAACTGGCCAATGCCATGAAAGACGAGGGCGTGGACATTCGCCTGGTCAGTGCGGCGCTGATGGCCGCCAGCGGCGTGTACGCCACCTACACCGTGGCCGGCAATGCGGGCGCCCTGGAACCCACCGGCGTGGACAAGGTGGTGTCGATGTACCGCCAGAACCTCGAACACATCCAGCAGCGCCGCAAGGAAGAGCTCCAGTCCGGTAATGCCTGAGTGTCAGGTGTAGCGATTCATGCCCGGGTCGACACGCTCGGCCCAGGCGTCGACGCCCCCCTCGAGCACCGCCAGGCGCTCGAAGCCTTCGCGCCGCAATAGCCGATAGGCCTGCTCGGCGCGCGCGCCCTTGTGGCAGGTGATGACGTAGGCGCGGTCCTTCGACAGTTCGCACAACCGCGCGGAAAGCTCCGGCAGCGGAATCTCCAGCACGTCGTCCAGCCGGGCGATGTCCAGTTCCACCGGGTTGCGCACATCCAGCACCAGCGGTGGCGCGGCGCCCACGCGGGCATCGTGCAATTCCTCCGGCCGGATGGTTCGCACCGGCTCGCCACCCCCGGTCGACTCCCCGCAAAACGCGACCGTATCGACCGGCTCGGTGATTCTGGGCGAAACCCCGCAGACCGGGCACTGCGGCGACTTGCCGACGCTGACCTCGCGGAAGCCCATGCCCAGGCCATCGAACAGCAGCAGGCGACCGATCAGCGGCTGTCCCACGCCCAGGATCAGCTTGAGGGCCTCCAGGCCCTGCAGGGCGCCGATGATCCCTGGCAGGACGCCCAGCACACCGCCCTCGGCGCACGAAGGCACCGCGCCGGGCGGCGGCGGCTCGGGAAACAGGCAGCGGTAGCAGGGGCCGCGAGTCGCGTCGAAAACGCTGACCTGCCCATCGAAGCGCAGCACGCTGCCGTAGACGCACGGAAGTCCCGCGAGGACGCAGGCGTCGTTGACCAGGTAACGGGTGGGAAAGTTGTCGCTGCCGTCCACCACCAGGTCATACCCGTGCACCACGTCCATGACGTTGCCGGCGTCCAGGCGCAGCGAATGCGTGACCACCTCGATTCCTGGATTGAGGCCGTGCAACCGTTCGGCGGCGACCTCGAGCTTGGGTCGGCCCACGTCGGCGGTGTCGTAGAGCACCTGGCGCTGAATGTTGCTCAGGTCCACGACATCGTCGTCCACCAGGCCCAGCGTGCCCACACCCGCGGTGGCCAGGTACAGGCCCAGCGGCGAGCCGAGCCCGCCGGCGCCCACGCACAGGACGCGCGCCGCTTTCAGTTTCGCCTGCCCCTCGAGCGTGATTTCGGGCATGACGAGGTGCCGGGAATAGCGATTGATTTCGTCCTGCGTCAGGCGGCTCATGCCCCTATATTAGAGGGCAGGGCCGAAGTTGGCATGCCGGGAGAGGACGTATGACTGCCGTACGCGTACTGGTTGGCACCCGCAAGGGCGCCTTCATTCTTACCGCCGACGCCAGCCGTCGCGACTGGGAAATCGAGGGCCCGTATTTCGCGGGCTGGGAGGTCTACCACGTGAGCGGCTCGCCGGCCGACCCGGACCGGCTCTACGCCTCGCAGGTGAGCGACTGGTTCGGGCAGGTGATTCATCGCTCCGACGACGGCGGTAAAACCTGGAACACGGTCAGCAATGACTTCAACTACCTGGGCGAAGTGGGCACCCACCAATGGTACGACGGCTCGCAAAAGCCCTGGGAATTCAAACGCGTCTGGCGCCTGGAACCCAGCCTCGACGATCCGCACACGGTCTGGGCCGGGGTCGAGGACGCGGCGCTGTTCCGCACCACCGACGGCGGCGAGACCTGGGAAGAACTGCCCGGATTGCGCCACCACGACACCGGCCCCAACTGGATGCCCGGCGCCGGTGGCATGTGCCTGCACACCATCATGCTGGATCCGGGCCGTCCTCAACACCTGACCATCGCCATTTCCGCCGCGGGCTGCTTCCGCAGCGAGGATGGCGGCGCCAGCTGGACGCCGGCCAACGCCGGGCTGGTCTCGAAGATGTTGCCCGATCCCGAGGCCGAGGTCGGTCACTGCGTGCACAAGCTGGCCTTCCATCCGGATCACCCCGAAACCCTGTTCATGCAAAAGCACTGGGACGTGATGCGCAGCGACGACGCCGGCGCCACCTGGCGACGCATCAGCGGCAACCTGCCCAGCGACTTCGGCTTTCCCATTGCGGTGCACGCCCACGAGCCGGAAACGGTGTACGTGGTGCCGCTCAAGAGCGACTCGGAACGCTATCCCGTGGATGGCAAGCTGCGTGTTTACCGTTCCACCAGCGGCGGCGACGACTGGGAACCGCTGACCCGTGGACTGCCCCAGGAACATGCTTACGTGAGCGTGCTGCGCGACGCCATGGCCGTCGACCAGCTGGACCCCTGCGGCGTCTACCTGGGGACCACCGGCGGCCAGGTGTACGTTTCGCCGGATGGAGGCGACCACTGGCAGGCCATCGCCGAACACCTGCCCACCGTGCTGTCGGTAGAGGTGCAGACCCTGTGAGCGAGGCGAACCGGGTGGAGGTGCTGCTGCCGCTGCTGCTGAGTCGCCTGGCCAGAACCGGCGCCTCGGTGCGACTCGAGGTGGCGGCGCCGGTGACCCAGCGTCGGGTGCTCGAGGCGCTGGAGGAAACCTTTCCCGCCCTGGGCGGCACCACCCGCGACCGCGCCACCGGCCAGCGCCGCGCCTACCTGAGGCTGTTCGCCTGCGGCGAGGACTGGTCGGACCGCCCGCTGGACGACGAGCTGCCCGAGGCCGTGGCGAACGGCCGCGAACCGTACATGATCGTCGGCGCCATGTCCGGCGGCTGACCCGATGCACGTACAATGACACCCGGATTCCGGCCCCGACGAAACGCAGGAGATTGTTCCATCATGAATTCCGACACACGACTGAAGGGGGTGTTGCTGGCCCTGTCACTGGCCCTCGTGCTCACGGCCTGCTCCGATTCCACGGAAGATTCGGCCCAGGTGGAAACGAATCCCGACACGGCCGTATCCGCCGCTCCGGGCGCACCGGAAATCGCCGAACCTGCCGCGAGCGAAAACACGGAACTCGCCGGCACCGCCTGGGAGTTGCTGGAGATCCAGTCCATGGACGACAGTTCCTGGGCGCCCGACGATCCGTCACGCTACACGCTGGTGTTCGGTGAGGACGGCCAGGCCAGAATGCAACTGGACTGCAACCGCGGCATGGGCAGCTGGCGTTCGGAAGGGCCCGGTCAACTGACCTTCGGTCCCGTTGCCGGCACCCGCGCCCTGTGCCAGGACGACGGCCTGTCGGAACGCTACGCCGCCCAGTTCGAGTGGGTGCGCACCTATGTTCTGGAAGACGGCCACCTGTTCCTGGCCACCATGGCAGACGGCGCCATCATCGAGTTCCAGCCGGCCGAGTAAGCGAGCACGTGGTATCGCTTTTTTCCCGGAAGCCGAAACGAAGGTTCGGCTTCAACAAGGTGTTCTGCATCGGCATGAACAAGACGGGCACCAGCAGCCTGCACCAGGGCCTGCTGCGGCTGGGTCTTCGCTCGCTTCACCATGGACCCACCGGCCACGACTCGCTGGCCATGCACATGAAAATGGCGCAGGAACTGTCGCGAACCATGGCGCGCCACCTCGACCAGGACGAAGACCCCCTGCAGGACTTGCCGCAGTTCGACGCCTACTCGGACATCGATACCGTGGTGTACCGCTTCGACGAGATGGACCGACACTATCCGGGCAGCCGCTTCATCTACACCCTGCGGGACACGCCGTCATGGCTGGAAAGCCGCCGTAAGCACGTGCTCAGGAACCGGGAGAACGTACGCAAGGGCCTGTACCAGACCGATTTCCTGGACATCGATTTTGACGCCTGGGTCGAGGAAAAGGAACGGCACCTGGCGCGGGTGAAGTCCTGGTTCACCGGCCGACCGGATGACCTGTTGTTCATGGACATCACCCGGGGCGACGGGTTCGAGGCCTTGTGCCCCTTCCTGGGTCTACCCCTGCCGGGAAAGGACGTGCGGTTTCCTCACCGCAACGAGGCGCCGGGCGTTGCGGCCGGCGCCGACTGAGGCGCACAGCGCACGAAACACCGTGCCATCAGTCCTGGTCGGGGCCAACCCGTCCCGGGCCATAGCGTTCGAACCGGAGCCGTACCTGCTCGACCTCCTCGTCCGATAGCAGGCGGGGCGACCCCAGCGGCAATAACTGGACATATTGCCTCGCGAGCGTCTCCACTTCTTCCGCCAGCCACAAGGCCCGTTCCAGGGTCGGCCCCATGGCGATCATGCCGTGGTTGGCCAGCAGGCAGGCCAGGCGCCCCTCCAGGGCTTCCAGGGCCGCCGCCGACAACGCGCCGGTACCGAACGTCTCGTAGCGGGCACAACGGATGGTGGGTCCACCCGCCGCCGCGATCATGTAGTGAATGGCCGGGATCTCGCGCCCGAGTATCGCCAGGGTGGTGCAATAGGGCGGATGGGCGTGCACCACCGCGCCCGCCTCCGGTCGGCGACCCAGAATATCGCGGTGAAAACGCCATTCGCTGGAAGGCGCCAGCGGGTGTGACCAGCGTCCGTCGCCGTCCATGTAAACCATGTCTTCCGCGCTCAGCCGGTCAAGGGGCACGCCACTGGGCGTCACCAGGAAACCCGCCCCGTGGCGGACGCTGAGATTCCCGGACGTGCCCTGGTTCAGGCCGGACGCGTTCATCCGGCGGTAACCGTCCACCAGGGACTGGCGCAGTTCGAGTTCGTCCACATGGCTTCCCGAGTTCGCTGAGCGGGCCATTGTCGGGTTTGCGGGCCTGGGTGTCCAAGCCTGGAAGCCCTGCCGGCCCAGGAGACGCGGTGTCTTCGATGCCTATCCGCGGGTGCTGTTCTGCTATTTTGTAGACATAAAATCGTAAAGTGTTGACAGTCTGCATTTTCTGAACCATTGTAAATAGACAAAAAAGGAAGAACGTGCTCACTCCCGGGGGCCAGAACCCGTTCCGGCTCCAGAATTCAACGTCATGCGGGTAAATCCAATGCTCAAATCAACTCAGCGCTTTGTCCTGTGCACCACGTTTCTGTTCGCAACCACCAACGTCCTGGCACAGGACGCCGAGAACGAATCGACAACCCACCGGGGCGTGCTCGAAGAAGTCCTGGTCACCGCGCGGAAACGCGAGGAGTCCCTGATGGCGATTCCGGTTTCCGTCTCGACGATATCCGACGTCCAGATCGAAAACGGCGTCGCCACCGACCTCCTGAAGCTCGGAGAACTGGCGCCCCAGGTGCTCATCGGTCGCGCCACCAATGGCACCGGCGGGTTCCTGACCATCCGCGGCATCAGTTCCTCGGCAACGGACGCCGGCCTGGAACAGAGCGTGGCGCTGAGTTTCGACGGCGTACCCATCGCGCGCGGCCGAATCGTCACGGCGAACATCTTCGACGTCGACCAGGTGGAAGTCATGCAGGGCCCCCAGGCCCTGTTCTTTGGCAAGAACTCGCCGGCCGGCGTGATCTCGGTACGCACCGCGGATCCAACCGACACCCGGGAGGGCTATCTCAAGGGCGGCTATGAATTCGAGGCGGACGAGCGCTACCTCGAGGGCGCCGCCACCCTGCCGGTATCGGACACCTTCTCGGCCCGGATCGCGGCGCGCTTCAGCTGGATCGAAGGGTGGATCAAGAATGTCGCGCAGCCGGTGGCGAACCCGCTCGATCCCAGCGTAACCCTGCCCGGCGCCACCTTCGGTGACCGGGGACCGGAAGGCCACAACTACTCGGCCCGCGTGACCCTGGCCTGGACGCCCTCCGACACCTTCGACGCCAATTTCAAGTTGACCTACGACACCCAGGAACTGAACGCCATGGACGCCTACCTGGAGCTGTTCTGTGTCGGCGACAAGGTCCAGCCCACGCAGCTGGGCATCCCGATGCCGGGCGCGGACTGTGAGAAAAACCAGGTGAAAGCGGAATCGTCCCAGGCCCCCGAGTACTCGGACAACTACAACTACGGCAATGGCGGTGTCCCGTACTACGACTCGGACTTCATCCTGGGTTCGCTGAACCTGAACTGGACGCTCGGCGACCTGACGCTCAGCTCGACCACGGGCTACTACGATCAGTCCATCGCCGGTGGCACCAGCGCGGACTACAGCCCGTTCACACTGATCTACGACACGCAGCAGGAAGACTACCGCCTGTTCACCCAGGAATTGCGCCTGTTCTCCAATTTCGACGGACCGGTGAACTTCATGGTGGGCGCCTACTACGAGGATTCCGCGCGCGACTGGGGCAACTTTCCGGACATTTTCCATTTCTACAACGCGGCCGCCGACAGCTACGTGCTGGTGGAAACCGTTTCGCGCGAGGACACCAGCAGCTACTCGTTCTTCGGACAGCTGGAATGGAACCTGACCGAGGCACTCACCCTGTCGGCAGGTGCGCGTTACACCAGCGACGACAAGAAGGGCCGGTACGAGAACCTGTCGTTCGCGGCGCCGCTGTATCCCTGGCGCCCGGTCGGTGACCCCCTGCTCGCCCATTACGACGACGACAACGTTTCTCCGGAAGTCACGCTGACCTGGAACTTCGCTGACGAGCAGATGATTTATGCCGGCTACAAGACCGGCTACAAGGCCGGCGCCATCTCGAACGGCGCCCTGCTGTTCGACACGTTCACACCGGAAAGCGTGCTGGTCGACCCCGAGGAAACCGACGGCTTCGAGGTGGGTTACAAGGGCCTGGTGGCGAATGGCCGCCTGCGCCTGGACGTCACGGCCTACGACTACGACTACGACGGCCTGCAGGTGGCGGCATTCGACGAGGAGACCTTCAGTTTCGTGATCGGCAATGCGGCGGCGGCCAGCACCCGTGGCATCGCGGCGAACGTGGACTGGGCGGTCACCGACCGCCTCTCGCTCAATGCCGGTCTCGGCTACAACCGGGCGCGCTACGAGGACTACCGGGATGCGCAGTGCTACACCGCGCAGACCCCCGAGGAAGGCTGCGTGGACAACGTGCAGGACCTGACGGGCAAAGCGCTCAACCGCGCCCCCGACCTGATGTTCAACCTGGGCGCCGACTACGCCATGGTTTTCGATGGTGGCTGGATGCTGGACCTGTCCGGCGGCGCGTTCTACACCGACGACTACCAGGCCGCCACCGACTACAACCCGGCCGGGGTGCAGGAATCGTTCTGGCGTTTCAATACGGCGCTGCACCTGACCACGCCAAGCAACCGCCTGCGGTTTTCGCTGATCGGCCGCAACATCACCGACGAGTACTACCAGATTTCAGTGACCAGCCACCCGACAGGCACGCCGGACCAGTTCATCGGCATCTTCAACCGGCCTCGCGAAGTGCTGCTGCAGGCCGAATGGCTGTTCTGACCAGGACGTAATTGACTCAGAAGGAGAACACCGTGTCCAGAACCCATCTTGTTTTCAGGAAAGGCGATTTTCCCGGCACCCCGGACAAATCCACCCGCCAGGCCCTGGATGAGCTGTTCGGCAACGTCGAGTGGATGTTCGGTTCCGATCCGGAAACCGTCATTCCCGGCAGCGCCTCGGCCTTCGCCATCGTGGCGCGAACGCCGAAGCTGGCCAACAAGCTGATCGAATTGAGCAACTACATGCTCCAGGAGATGGAATGGACCACCAGGCGCAAGGCGATCAAGCAACTGGCGATCCAGACCCTGAACCTGGAGCTCAATTGCCACTTTTCCTACCAGTCGCACATCGTGTCCGCCGAGCGGGACGGGCTCTCGGTCGAGCAGCAAACCCAGATCCCATTCTGGGAAACCACCAACGTGTTCAACGACGAACAGCGAATGGTCATCGAGTACACGCTCGCGGTGGTCCGGGGAGATGTGCCCGGGGAGCTGTTCGCCCGGGTGGTCGATCAGTATGGCGAATCCGAAGCGATCGAATTCACCGTCAGTATCGGATGGTGGGCGCTCTGGGCCATGCTGATCAACGCCACGGACACGGACTACGACTTTGGCTTCGGGACGAAATAGGCGCCTTGGCGCCTGCCCGATGCGATGCGATGCCGTGATCGGGGCGACCCACCGGCATGGCCGAGTGGCGGCACGGCGCGAAACTGCGTCAGAATAGCCGCTGGACACAGGCGTTTCCGAATCAATGACAGATCTCCTTGACCAGAAAGTGCAGGTTCAGTCGCTGGTGGACATCGTGACCGAGCGACTCGAGGCCGCGATCATCAGTGGCAACCTGGAGCCGGGCAGCCGGCTACAGGAAAAAACCCTGTCCGCATCGCTGGGCGTCAGCCGTGGGCCACTCAGGGAAGCGATCCGCCGACTGGAAGGTCGGCGGCTTGTCGAGCGCACGCCCAACAAGGGGGTTCGCGTCACCTCGCTGACCCGCAAGGATTTCTCGGAACTGCACCGTCTGCAGGAGGTGCTGCAGGGCCTGGCCAGCGCCCTGGCCGCGGAACACGTCACCGACGAAGAACTCCGGACGCTGGAAGAAACGCTGGCGGCCCACCGTGAACGCGCGGCATTGAAAGGGGCGGACCTGGAGTACGCCGAAGACCTTGATGCCAAGTTTCACACCCAGATCATCAAGGCCAGCCGCAATGAGCGCCTGATCGACCTGCTCAGTGGCGACCTGCACTTCCTGATCCGGGTCAACCAGTACAAGTTCACCGTTTCACCCAAACGCGCCCAGGCGGTGCTCGACGAGCATGCGGCCATCCTCGACGCGCTGAAGAAACGCGACCCCGAGGCCGCCGAGCACACGATGCGCGAACACATTCGTGCCGGGAGGAGGGAACTGGAAAGCCAGTTCGCCGGATCCCTCGAACCGACGCCGGACTGAACCGCCGGCCATTCAGCGCGACCACGGGCGCTCGGTAACCCACGTGACGGAGCGCCCGATGAGCTACCTCAGAGAATTTCGGATCAACTGGCGCGCCCTGGCGGCCGCCTCGATCGGCATGAGCGCCGGTTACAGCCTCGTCAACTACATCAACAACCTGTTCACGCCGCAGCTGCTGGATGCCTTCGACTGGACCCGGGCCGACATCGCCCTGGTGGGCGTCACGGCGTTCCTGGGGGTCGTCACCCAGCCCATCGCGGGGCGACTGACCGATGCGTTCGGGGTACGGCCGGTGGCCGCCGTTGGGGTGGTCTGCGCACCACTGGCCTTTCTCGGCCTGAGCGCGATGACCGGCCCTTTCTACCAGTTCTTCGTGCTCAGCTTCCTGCAGATCATCATCGTCGGTGGCACCACGGGCGCCGTGGTCTATGCCCGGCTGATCGCCTCGGACTTCACCGCGGCACGTGGCGTCGCCCTGGCCATCGCGGCCTCGGCCGCGCCCGTTGCCGGCGCCGTGTGCACGCCCTTCCTGTCCGCCCTGATCGAGGCACAGGGCTGGAGAGCCGGCTACGTGGCCCTGGCCGGGGGCACCGCGATCGCGGGACTCATCGCTTTGTGCCTGGTGCCGAAACGCCGGGCGGAACCCGCTGTCAACATGGACGCGCCGGAACCGATGAAAGTCGGCTACGGCCCCATTTTCCGTTCGCGCGCTTTCCAGTTGATCACCGGCGGAATCGTGCTGTGCAACCTGGCCTTCGTGATGCTGACCGCGCACCTCAAGGTCATCCTTCTGGACAAGGGCGTGACGTCGTCCACCGGTTCGTGGCTGGTTTCGCTGTTCGCCTTCAGCGTGGTCGTGGGCAGGATCGTGTGCGGCGTCGCGCTGGACCGATTTCCTTCCTACCTGGTCACGGCCATCGCCCTGGGACTGCCCGCCATCGGCCTGGGCACGCTGGCCCTGGACCTGTCCGCCATCGCGGTCCTGACGTTCGCCGTCATGCTGCTGGGTCTGTCACTGGGCGCCGAGGGCGACATCCTTGCCTACATCGTGCGCGACTACTTTCCCATGGAGATTTTCAGCTCCGTGCTGGGGCTGGTCATCGGCGGGCTGGCCCTGTCCGTGTCCGGTGGAGCGATGCTGCTGAGCTGGACGGTTGGCATGACCGAAACCTACACCCTGTTCCTGGGCGTCAGCTCCATCGCCGCGATGATCGGCTGCATGCTGCTGTTCCTGCTGCAACGCGAACCGCTGGCCACGGAGTGACGCCCGCGATGCGGGGTCATTCGTAGCCGCTGTTCGAACCACCGGCGCCGAGGTTGTCGCCCGGTTCTCCGTACCAGGTCCGGAATTCCGCCACGTCGGGCATCATGCTCATTTCGTTGTTGGCCACCGGGTCGATCTCGACGTGAATCACCGCGGGTTTGCCGGATGCCAGGGCCCGCTCCATGGCTGGCGCGATCTCCTCCACCTTCTCGACATACTCGCCGTGGGCGCCGAAACTCTCGGCGGTCCTGTCCAGTCGAACGCCCTGGCTCCAGTGACCCTCGGGCTCCCCCGTGTCCGGACCGAGAATGGCCCGGTACGAGGCCACCTCGATTCCCCAGGCATGGTCGACGCCGACAACGCAGATGATCGGCAGGTTCTTGCGCACCGCGGTTTCCAGTTCGGACACGTGAAACAGGAACGAGGAATCCCCGGTCATCAGCACGACGCTCCGATCGTTGCCGACTCCCAGCTGGGCGCCGCAAGCATACGGCAGGCCCGGCCCGATACTGCCGTAGTTGGCGTTCCAGAACAGGTCACGCGGAAGAAATTGCAGGTAGTGGGCGAAATAAAGGCCGGTGGCCCCGCCGTCACGGATGATGACGCTGTCCCTGGGAATGACCTTCGAAACCTCCATGGCCAGCCGACCGGGATGCACCGGGCTGGATTGCGCCGGGCAGGCATCGAACGACGCCTGGCGGGCGGCGTCCCGCGCCTTCGTCCACGTTTCGATCCGCGCGTCCGCGCTGCGCTCCAGGGATGCAGCGGCCCGGGTCAGCTGCGGCACCACGTCCCGCAGATCGCCCACCAGCGCGACATCGATCGGGCGGTTGGCGCCGATCGTCGTGGGATCCCGCTCGATGTGAATCCACTTGCGGTCGGTGTTGCCCTTACTCCAGTGCTGGCCCCTGCCGTAATGCACGGGCTCCCCGAGCTCGGTGCCGATGGCGACGACCACGTCCGCTTCACCGGCAATTTCCGCACCGGTGGCCGTGCCGTACTGAAAAGTCTGGTCCTCGATGCCCTCGGGAACGCTGCAACCCCCACTGGTCTGCAAGACCGGGCAGGCCAAGGTCTTCGCCAGCCGGGCCACCGCCTCGTGGCTGCGCGTGGCGAACGCCGCGGAGCCGACCAGCAACACGGGAAGGCTGGCATCGCGCAACAACCCGACGGCGCGCTCGACCGCCTCGGTGCCGGCCTCCTGCTTCACCAGGCGATAGGCGCTCGGGGGCGGCGCCGGCGGCAGATCCAGTTTGGCAAACAACACGCTCATCGGGAAGTCGACATAAACCGGTCCCGGCGTGCCACTGGTCGCCTGGCGAAACGCCTCCTGGATGATTTCATCGACTTGTTCGGGGTACTCGATGACGCCGACATACTTGCAGAACGATTCGAAAAACTGGGGCTGGCTCAGGTACTGGATCTTTCCCCGGCGAGCCCGTTGCTCATAGATGCGGTGTCGCTGTCCGCCGATGAACACCGTCGGTGCCAGTTCCTTGGCCGAATGGATCGCCCCGGACACCAGGTTGGCGACCCCCGGCCCCTTGTTGGCCACGACCACACCCGGCTTGCCCGTCATCCGGTACAGGGCGTCGCTCATGAAGCACGCCGCTTCCTCGTGATGCGGCGCCACGATGCGCATCCCCCGTTTTTCCGCCTCGACGTACATGCCGAAAAAGCTCGGGTCGGGAATACCGAGAATGGTGTCGATGTCTTCCGCCTGGATGAGGTCGATGATGCGTTCGTGCATGAGCATGATGGATTACCCTGTGTTGGATGGTATTCGCCCGGTTTCCGCGCAGGCGCTCGCCGGGCCGTGAGCCGTGTTGGCCACCCCGTGCCGGTCGGTAGCCAACCCGTTCACGATAGCATAAAGTGTCAACAGTTTACTTTCATAATTACTACAACCTCATCAAACAGGCTCATTCCTATGAGGACACGTGGAGCAAGCCCCGGCGGAGCGTGGTACGTGGTCGGCGTACTCGCCGTCCTGCTGGCCTTTTCCTACTTCGACCGATTCATTCTCGCGCTCCTGGCAGACGCCATTTCCCAGGACCTCGACCTGAGCGACCAGCAGATGGGCGTGCTCATCGGGTTCGGCTTCGCGCTGGTGTACAGCCTGGCTGGCCTGCCGATCGCCTGGTACCTCGACCATGGCAACCGCGTCCTGGGCGTCGCCCTGGGGGTGCTGGTGTGGAGCGCGTGCACCGTGGCATCCGGCTTTGCGCAGAGTTTCGAAGGGCTGCTGGTGCTCCGGGCCGGGGTGGCCATCGGCGAAGCCGTGCTCACACCCGCGCTGGTCTCGATGGTGGCGGACATGTTCATGCCGGAAAAACGCGGCAAGCCGACAGCCATCTACCTGGCCCTGGGCACGGTCATGACCGGCGGCGCCTTTGTCGCCGGCGGCTTTGCCGTGCAGCTGGCCGAATGGCTGCAACCCGCGTTCGCCGACCTGGCGGTCTGGCGCCTGACCCTGGTGATCGTGGGTCTGCCAGGCACGCTGCTGGTGGTGCTGTTGCTGCTGACTGTCGCTGAACCGGTACGGCGCCCCGACACACCTTCGCCGGATGGGAGCACGGTCAGCGTCAATTCCGCGCTGGCGCACATGCGGTCCCACGCGGCCTTCTACATCCCTTTCTACGTGTGCTACGGCTTCGGTGTCTCGCTGGGCTTCGCGGCGTTCAGCTGGGTGCCGACGATCCTGGTGCGATCCCACGGCTTCGACGTGTCGGGCTCCGGGTTCGCGTTTGGCAGTGTCGCCATTCCGGCCATCGTTGCCGGCACCCTGTTCTGGAGCTGGCTGGTGGACCGTATGGGCTATCGGGGCGCCGGACCGACGATCACGCTGCTGATCGGCGTCGCCCTCACCCTGTTCGCCGCCCTGGCCGGGCTGCTCGCCCGGGACACCCTGGTAACCGTGGTGGCGGCCGCGCTGCTGTGCGCCGGCTCGGGGGTGTTCACACCCGTGTTCGCGCTGGTCGTCCAGCAGGCCACGCCGCCCCGTTTGCATGCCCGGTTAATGGCGGTCGCCCTGCTGGCGGCAAGCATCATCGGCTCCGGGGTCGGTCCGCTCGCCCCGCCCGTGCTGGCTCCCTGGTTCGGCGACAGCCCGGACGCGCTCAGGCTTGCCGTGTTTTCCTACGTGCTGGTCGTCGGCGTGGTGGTCATCGCCGGTCTGCTTCTGGGCGCGCCGGGTTATCGCAGGCTGGCGCAAGCGAACCCTGCAATCGAACGCGCAGGCGCCTGACCGTTTTCCACCCGGCGAGTCAGTCGTTGTCCAGGTCCGGCTTCGCGGCATTGATGATCATGGCCCAGAACGCCCACCAGGCGACGGCCGCGGTGAACTCCACCGTCCCCCGCTCGCCAAATTGCGCCTTGACCCGCTCCAGCAACTCATCCGGAATGTCCCCATCCACGGTCGCCAGGGCGTACTCGATGACCAGCCGTTGCTCTTCGTCAAACAGGCTGCTCGATGCCCAGTAAGGAATGGCTGCCTGCTGCTCCGCGGTGATTCCCTCCGCGATAGCGACGTCGTAGTGGCAACGAAACGAGTACTCACAGTTGAGGGCATAGTTCAGTGACTGAACGGCGAGCTCGCGAAGATCCCTGCGTTGCGCCCACTTCAGCTCCATCACGAAAAACTTGCTCATTTTGCCCAACTGGAGCGCCAGCTCCGGGTTGTGCGCAACGATCGCAAATCCGAGTTTCGTCTGTTTGAAGACGGGGTCGTCTTCGCCGGGACAGGCAAACTCGAACAAGGCCTTCGCCGCGACCGCTTCCTCTTCACTCAGGTCATCGGGAACATCCGTTGGGCGTTTTACGAGGTCAATTCGGCTCATTCAATTTCTCCTCTCTTCGTTGATCACACCACCCCCTGCTGATGAAATTCATCCACCCGGCGCTTGAGCAAGTCGCCAAGCGCCGCGGCCTGGTCCTCGATCCGCGATATCGGTCCCCCGATGGCGATCGAGTTGCGGCGGCCATTGAAGGCGAACGGCACGGCAATTCCGGCGACGCCGGGCGCGAACATGCCCAGGTTGGCGTACCAGCCTTGCGCAGCCTGCGCTTCCAGGTCGGCTTCCACTTCCTGCGGGGACTGGAAACTCTCCAGTGCGTAATGCTGGTAGTCGATACGCGCCAGCACCGCGTTTCGCTCCGAGGGCGCGTACTGGGCCAGGATGGCCTTGCCTGCCGAGGCCACGTGAATCGGCAGCCGCTGGCCGATGGTCGCGATGAAGCGGATATCCGCGCTGGACTCCACCACGTCGATGAACACCACGCTGGCGCCCTCCGGCGCGGCCAGGCAGACCGTCTCACCCGTTTCATCCGCCAGTGCTTCGAGCAAATGGTGAACCGCTTCGGGCAGCGGCTGGGATTCGGCGAACACCTGCGCGAGGTCCATCCAGCGCGTTGTGGGGAAATAGCCGCCGCGCGGGGCGGGCTGGTAAAGGTACCCCTCATCGACCAGGGTCTGGACCGTGTTGAAGGTACTGGAGCGAGGCCAGCCCAGCTCATCCACGATCTCCCGCACCGAGAGTGGGCGGCGCCTCTGCGCGAACAGGTCCATCAACCGGAATAGATTGGCAATCTGCCTGACCTTTGTTGACATGGCTACGTGTTCGCCCCAGTATAGTCTTTATAACTAGATTTTATAGTCCAGTATTTTGGACTTTAATTCAAGCTCTTTTTCACGTCACTGCTGGAGGACGCACCCATGGCACTCGGCACGGTACTGGACCCCACGGCACGGTCCACCGACGACATCAGCGCTCCCGGCCCCGACGCCGGGCCACTGGCCGGCAAGACCGTCGGCTTCCGCCTCGACGAGATCTGGCGCGCCTGGGACTGGATCGTCGAATCCTGGGGCGAGGCATTCCAACAACAGGGCGCCGCGGTGAAGGTCTGGCGCTCCCACCAGGGGCGCACGGGCGCCGCGGGCGAACGCGTGGCGGCCGAACTGGACGCGTTTCTCGATTCCATCGATATCGCGGTAGTCGGCCTGGCCAACTGCGGCTCATGCACCGGCTGGACCGTGCGCGACGCCCTGGCGGCCGCCGACAAGGGCCTGCCGACCACCGCTGTGTGCACCGAGGTGTTCCAGGAACTGGCGCAGAACCTGGCCGCCCGGGGGGGGCGCAGCGGCCTGCGCCTGCACGTACTGCCTTATCCCCTGAACGAAAAGGAACACGATGAGGTCACCGCCGTGGCCCGGTCCCACGTCGAGGGCCTGCTGCACACCATGGGTTGCACGACCGGCGAACTGAAGGAGGCCAGCGGATGATGCGCACGATCAGCCAGAACACCGTGAAGACGCAGAAATCCGTCGACCTGCGTGATTGCGGACCGGAAGGCTGCGATATCGACTGGCTGTCGAGCCGCAGGCACGAAACCGAGATCGACGACGTGATGGCCTTCACCGAGTTCGCCACCGCCCTGGGCTGGGGTGACGGATTGCCGGTGATCCCACCGACCGAGTCCCGGGTGCGGGAATTTCTCAATCGAAACAACCGATACGCAGACGAGCAGATCTGCATCCTGCCCCCGGCCGACGGTGAGTGCACCGTCGAAAAAATCGCCATCAACGCGGTCATGGCGGGCGCCCCGGCGGAATCCCTGCCATTGCTGATCGCCACCATGGAAGCCATCGCCGATCCGGACTTCGAGCTGTTCGGACTGAATACCACGACGGCGCCGGTGCTGCCGCTGGCGGTGGTGAACGGGCCGGTCCGTGACCTGCTGGATATCCCTTACCAGCACGGCTGCCTGGGCGGCGCCCGAACCCGCGCAACGGCCATCGGACGCGCCATTCGACTGCTGATCCGCAACGTCGGCGGCCAGGAAGCGAACGTCACGTCACAAACCACCTTCGGCTCCCCCGGGCGCATCGGCGGAATCCTGTTCGCCGAGTGGGAGGAGCGCTCGCCCTGGCCGCCGTTCGCGGAGCGCCGCGGCGTGAACGGTGACGCGGTGTCCGTTTACGGCACCATGGGCACGCAGAACATCATCGACACCACCTCGACCCGGGGGCAGGAATTCCTCGAAATGATCGGCAAGTCCCTGGGCTATCCGGGCGCCAACGGCTACTCACCGGCAATGCCGTTCGCCGAAATGATGGTGGCCATCAACCCGGTGTGGGCCGAGATCATTCACCGCGACGTGCCGCGCCTGGAAGACGTCCAGGAGTTGATCTGGAAGCACGCGGCGATCGATGCCGACCGACTGCTGCCCAAGCACCGGGAACAGCTGGAGGCCCAGGACCGGATCGTCGGCGGCAAGGCCTACGTCACGGTGGAACCCAAGGACGTACTGATCGTGTGCTGCGGCGGTACCGGCGGACTTCACGCCACCGGCTTTCACAGCTTCGGCAGCTGCCTCACCCAGACCCGCGCCCTGGTCCCCGGACCGGACCACACCGACCCGCAGGCGCCAGCGAAGTCGTAAAAGAGCAACTTCGGGAAAGTTTCGAGGCGTGGGCGATTTTCACCCGAAGGGTGAAAGAAGCGCACGCGTCCCGCCTCGTAGCCACAACAAGTCCCTGATGATGCAGTAGAGCAACCACGAAGTCGTGGAATAACAATCACGGGAAAGATCCAAGGCGTGGGCGGTTTTCACCCGAAGGGTGAAAGAAGCGCACGCCGGTAGAATGGTGGGCCCTGCAGGACTTGAACCTGCGACCAAGCGATTATGAGTCGCCTGCTCTAACCAACTGAGCTAAGGGCCCCGTCGAGTGAGGCCCTATTCTAGCGCCTGCCCGCCCCGGGCGGCACCGAAAAAACGACCGGCACGCTTCGCCCCTGGGCACGAACCTCCTGTCTTTGCGACCGCTCGCTCCTGCGACCATCGCCTATAGTGAACTCACACCCTTCGCGCCGGCCAGGCCGGCACCCTGAAGTGACCGAGGAGACGTCCATGAATCCCAATCCCGTCGGCTGGTTCGAAATCTACGTGCAGGACATTGACCGCGCCAGAATCTTTTACGAGACCGTGCTGGAAGTGACGCTGGAGGCGATGGACTTCCCGGGCATCGAGATGTTCACCTTTCCCATGGACCACACGGCGCCGGGCGCCGGCGGCGCCATTCTGAAGGTGCCGGACGTTCCCTCCGGCGGCGGCGGCACCATGGTGTATTTCAGTTGCGAAGATTGCGCGACGGAAGCGGCACGCGCGGATGCCAGCGGCGGCGACATCGTGCAGGCCAAGATGCAGATCGGTGAGCACGGCTTCATCTGCGTGGTGAAAGACCCGGATGGCAACGTGTTCGGACTGCACTCGATGCAGTGACACGCCCGCGCAGCAAACCTGCGCAGTCCAAACAAAAACGCCCGGTTGGGCCGGGCGTTTTCACGGGAAATCGAACAGGCTCGCTAGTGCCGCATGTCGCGGCTGCCGCCGCCGCTCATGACCACGTCGCCCGAGGCCTTCATGCGCTCTTCCAGCGCGTCGCGCAGGGACTGGATCTGGTAGACGTCTTCGAGCATGCCCCACAAGGCGTCGTAAACCAGTTCGAGGCGATCGGCGTCGCAGCGCACCGCGAGCGAATCCATGCTGCCATACAGCTGCTGCAGGCGCGCGGCCAGTTCATCCAGCAACTCTTCCGGACTCAGCTTCGGATTCACGATCATGCGCGGTTCGGATTTGTCCATGGATCAGCCCTCGGCGAACGGCGGGGTCAGAGTCCTGACTCTGACCCCATGACTCTCACTCCAGGTCCAGGAAGCTGCGTAGCTGCTCGGACCGCGTGGGGTGGCGCAGCTTGCGCAGGGCCTTGGCCTCGATCTGGCGGATGCGCTCGCGGGTGACGTCGAACTGCTTGCCGACCTCTTCCAGCGTGTGGTCCGTGTTCATGTCGATGCCAAAACGCATGCGCAGCACCTTGGCCTCGCGAGGCGTCAGCCCGGCGAGCACGTCCTGCACCGTGCCGGTCAGGCCCGAGCCCGTGGCGCTTTCCACCGGGGAGGCGATGTTCGCGTCCTCGATGAAATCGCCCAGGTGCGAATCCTCGTCGTCGCCGATAGGCGTTTCCATGGAGATCGGCTCCTTGGCGATCTTGAGCACCTTGCGCACCTTGTCCTCGGGCATTTCCATGCGCTCGGACAGCTCTTCCGGCGTGGGCTCGCGGCCCATCTCCTGCAGCATCTGGCGGGAAATGCGGTTGAGCTTGTTGATGGTCTCGATCATGTGCACCGGGATGCGGATGGTGCGGGCCTGGTCCGCGATGGAGCGGGTGATGGCCTGACGAATCCACCAGGTGGCGTAGGTGGAAAACTTGTAACCGCGACGATACTCGAACTTGTCCACGGCCTTCATCAGGCCGATGTTGCCCTCCTGGATCAGGTCCAGGAACTGCAGGCCGCGGTTGGTGTACTTCTTGGCGATGGAGATCACCAGGCGCAGGTTGGCCTCGACCATTTCCTTCTTGGCGCGCCGCGCCTTGGCCTCGCCGATGGACATCTTGCGGTTGATGTCCTTCAGTTCGGCGATGGTGATGCGGTTCTGCGACGCCAGCACGCCCAGCTTCTCCTGCATGGTCTTGATCTCAGCGGCATTCTCCTTCAGCGCGGGCACCCATTTTTGCTTGCCACGCACCAGCGAGGTGATCCACCGGGGGTTCGCCTCGTTGCCGCTGTAGGTCTCGATGAAAGTCTTCTTGGGCATGCGCGACTGGATCACCGCCATCTGCAGGATCATGCGCTCGTGATCACGCTGCTTGCTGACCGCGAAGCGCAGACGGTCCACCAGGTGGTCCACCATCTTCGGCGGCAGCTTGTAGTGCATGAACTCTTCGCCCATCTCCTCCAGCAGCTTGCGCGCCTGCTTGTCGGACGGACCATTTTTCTCCACCAGCTGAATGTACCTGGCGTTTTTCTTGCCCAGTTCGGTAAAGCGCTTCGCCACTTCTTCCAGGTCGGGACCCGTCGGCGTGTTGTCCTCTTCCTTTTCGTCATCGTCCTTGTCGGACGGCTTCTTGGCCTGCGGAATCGGCTCGTCGGGGGCGTAGGGGTCGATGAAATCAGTGAACAGCTCGGTCAGGCGCTGTTTGCCTTCCTGGTGCGTGACCCATTCCTCCAGCAGGCTGGCGAAGGTGCCCGGAAAGCGTCCCAGGGCGGCGTGCACCTGGCGCAGGCCGTCCTCAATGCGCTTGGCGATGGCGATCTCGCCCTCGCGCGTGAGCAGCTCCACCGTACCCATTTCACGCATGTACATGCGCACCGGGTCCGTGGTGCGGCCGATCTCGGTCTCCACGGCGGCCAGGGCGGCGGCAGCCTCCTCGGCGGCGGTATCGTCGTCGGCGTCGCTCGAGGCGGAGTCATTGAGAATCAGCGAATCAGCGTCCGGGGCCTTCTCGTGCACCTGGATGCCCATGTCGTTGATCATGTTGATGATGTCTTCGATCTGTTCCGGATCGACGATGTCATCGGGCAGGTGATCGTTCACCTGCGCGTAGGTCAGGAACCCCTGCTCCTTGCCCTGCGTGATCAGATCTTTGAGTTGGGAAGTCTGCTTTTCATTCATGGTGTTGGGCCGTTAATGCCTAAATATAGACGATGCTCATCACCCCGGCGACAGGCCGGTTCCGGATGAACCCCTGTTTCAATTGTTGCGTCCGCGCAGGCTGTCTCTGAGCCTGGTTTTCTCCGCCTGGAGCGCACGGAATCGCTCTCTCTGGCCGGGATCCTGGTCCACGATTCGTGGCAGGCCGGCGAGCTCCGCTTCCACCTTCTGCAGCCGGATTCCGGCCAGGGCATCAAGGAACTCGCGGCTGACCTTTTCGGTTTCGCCGGGGAGGTTCCAGAGCGCAAGTTTGACGAGGTGTGCGTGGGCTTCGTGGTCCCGCAGTTTTTCAAGTACCTGGGCTGTGGATAGGTTGGGGCGACCGTCGCATATCTCAACCAGATGGCGCAACAAATCCGCGCCCTTGATCGTCGCGTCGTCCAGGTCGTCGAGATCTTCGGCCTGCCCGGCCAGTCCCGGGTTCTGCACCAGCAGCGCCAGGGCCAGCCGCATGGGCGTGCGCTGCGCCGAGCCGGCGGCCGCCTGCGTTTCGCGTGGCGGCCGGTGCACCGGTGCGGCGACGTGCAAACGGTGCCGGGCCAGCTCCTGCAACCGTTCGTGCATCATCTCCCTGAACACGCCTTCGGGCAAACGCTCCAGCAGCGGCGCGGCGTCCCGGACCATGCGCGCCCTGCCGTCGATGCTTTCCATGTCCACATTCAACGTCATCCGCTCGAAAAATACATCAGACAGCGGTTGCGCCGCCGCCAGCAACTCGCGGAAATGGTCCGCCCCGCGGGCGCGCACGAGACTGTCCGGATCCTCGCCCTCGGGCAAGAACAGGAACCGCGCCTGCTTGCCGTCGCGCAGCTGCGGCAGGGTGGCCTGCAGGGCTTTCCACGCCGCCTTGCGGCCCGCCTCGTCACCGTCGAAGCAGTACACCACCGTATCGGTCGCCCGCATCAGGATGCCCGCCTGCTCGGGCGTGGTCGCCGTACCCAGCGTGGCGACCGCGTTGTTGATTCCGAACTGCGCCAGCGCCACCACGTCCATGTAGCCTTCCACCACCAGCAATTCGTTCAGCTTGCCGGCGCGTTTACGCGCCAGGAACAGGCCATACAGCTCGCGGCCCTTGTGGAACAGCTCCGTTTCAGGAGAGTTCAGGTACTTGGGACCGTCATCGGCGATGGCGCGCCCACCGAAGGCGATGACCCGCCCACGGCGGTCGTGGATGGGAAACATGATGCGATCGCGAAACTTGTCGTAGGCCGAGCTGTCGCCCTGGCTGAGCAGGCCGCCGCGCTTCATCAGCGCCGTGGATTCGGCATCGGTGCCCAGTTGCTTGTGCAGCGCGTCCCAGCTGGCCGGCGCGTAGCCCACGCCAAAATCCCGGCATACCTCACCAGACAGGCCGCGCTGCTTGAGATAGTCGATGGCCGGCGGGTGGGTCTTCAGTTCCTGTTGGTAGAAACCGGCTGCGCGTTCCATGATTTCGAGCAGGCCCTTTTTCGGACGCGGCGCGGCGCCGGCCGCCTCCTCCGGAATCTGCATGCCCGCGGACTGCGCCAGGTCTTCCACCGCGTCGCGAAACTCCAGTCCCTCGTACTGCATCAGGAAACCGATGGCGGAGCCATGCGCCCCGCAACCGAAACAGTGGTAGAACTGCTTCGCCGGGCTCACGGTGAATGAAGGCGATTTTTCGTTGTGGAAGGGACAGAGCGCCTGGAATTCGTTACCCGCCCGCTTGAGGGGTACGCGCCGATCGATGATTTCGACGATGTCCGTGCGCGCCAGCAGTTCTTCGATGAAGGAATCGGGTATGCGCCCCGGCATCTCAGGCGATCGGCTCAGGCATTCAGACGCGCCCGCACCACCCCGGACAAGGCCTTCATGTCGGCCCGGCCCTGGACGCGCGGTTTCAGGAAGCCCATCACGGCGCCCATGTCCTGCATGCCCGAGGCCCCGGTGCTGCCGATGGCTTCGTCCACCAGTTGCGCCAGCTCCGCCTCGTCCAGCGGCTCGGGCAGGTACTCGGCCAGCACTTCGAGTTCGTAACGCTCCTGCGCGGCCAGGTCGTCGCGGCCGGCTTTCTCGTACTGCTCGAGCGACTCGCGGCGCTGTTTGGCCATCTTGTCGAGCACGGCATTGACGCCGGCGTCGTCCAGGTCTTCGCGGGTGTCCACTTCCACCTGCTTGATGGCGGCGGACACCATGCGCAGCACGCTGATGCGCTCCCGGTCACGGGCGCGCATGGCGTGCTTGATGTCTTCCTGGATGCGGGATTTCAGGGACATGACGAACTCACCTGCGACCGGGCCGCGCCGGTCGGGCGTCCCGGACAGGTCGCTCAGTACAGACGCTGGCGACGGTTGGCTTCACGCGCCAGGCGGCGCAGATTGCGCTTCACCGCGGCGGCGGCCTTGCGCTTGCGTTCCTGCGTGGGCTTTTCGTAGTACTCCCGGCGACGGGTTTCCGCCAGGACGCCAGCCTTCTCACAGGAGCGCTTAAAGCGACGCAGGGCGTACTCGAAAGGCTCGTTTTCGCGAACTTTTACGCTAGGCATTGCTACTCCAGTTCCAATTCAGATCAATGGTTAAAAAGTTTCAAATCGGTCCAGCCCTTCTTGGGCATAGCCGCTTATTATATCGCGCTTTTACCCGTTGATGCAAAGCTTTAGACGCCCTGATTTTCACCGCCCGCCGCTGGCCTGACCGCACCGGCCAACGCCACCTCGCCGCCGCGCCGCGGGTCGCCCGCGCCGAGAAATTGACCGTCGGCGGAACGGCCGGCCAGGTGTACGCCGCCGAAAAACAGGCTCGGTTCGGGCCAGGCCTCGGCATCCGGCCAGCGCTCGTGCAGGGCGGCGACGGCGGCCGCATCGACGCCGGCCTCGAAGCTCAGCCGCTCGCCCTCCAGGTGCATGCGCGAGGCAGCCACCGCGTCTCGCGGCGCCAGGCCGAAGGCGCACAGGTTGAGCAGCACCTGCAACACCGCGCTGCGAATGCGGTTGGAGCCGCCGGTGCCCAGGGCCACCTCGCTGCCGTCCGGCAAACGCGCCAGGGTCGGGCACATCATCGACGCCAGGCGGTGGCCGGGTTGCCAGCGGTGAAAACCACGAGGGTTGAGGTCTTCCTCACCCAGCATGTTGTTCATCATCACACCGGTACCCGGTATCACATAGCCACACCCTTCGCCGTTGGACGTGGTCAGGCTGGCCAAGTTGCCCTGGCCGTCGACCACGCTCAGGTGGGTGGTGCCGCGGCGGAACACCTGCTCTGGCATGGCCAGCGCGCGCCATTCCGCCAGGCGCTCCTCCGACGCCAGCTCGACTGCCAGCCATTCACCCATCTCTCCTGACTCGGAGCGGGCGCGCAGGCGATTGGCCGCTTCCATGGCGCCGGCCACGGCCAGGCAATGACGCGCGCCCCCGGCATCACCGGGCGCCAGGGTAACCGGTTCGAGCAACGCCAGCGCAAAGGCCAGCAGGCTGCCGCCCGGCGAGGGCGGCGCATTGAACCAGAATTCGCCGCCCAGGCCCACCGCATGCACGGGCCGGCGCCGGATCACCCGGTAATCCGCCAGGTCGCAGTGCTGCAATTGCCCGCCCCGCTCCTCGCAGTCGGCCAGCAGGCGGCGCGCAGGCGCGCCCTGGTAGAACCAGTCGCGCCCCTCTCGCGCGAGGGCTTCCAGCGTGTCGGCCAGCTCGGGATGCCGGACGAGTTCACCGGCACGCGCCGGGCGCTCACGGTCCTCCGGCCCAGCCACCAGGGCCATTGCCCCGGGCGACAACGACAGGATGCTCAGCAGAATCTCGCTGATGTGCGCCTGGTAGCGGGTCATGCGAACACCATCGCGGGCCAGGCGCACCGCGGGGGCGACGATCTCGGTCAGCGGCATCGACCCCAGCGCCGCGTGCACCTCCACCAGGCCCGCGGCGATGCCCGGCACGGCCGACGAACCCAGGCCTACGTGGAATTCCTGGGTGGTGGTGCCGAAATCGGCCAGGATGGGGTGAAAGTCCAGCGCCTCAGCGGGCAACTTACGGCTCGGTGTCTGCACGAAGAAGTCGAACACTTCGGGCTCGCCCCCGGCAGGACGCGCCAGCAGGAAGCCGCCGCCGGCCAGGCTCGTCAGCAAGGGTTCACAGACCGTGGCCGCACACAGCGCGCCCAGGGCGGCGTCAAAGGCATTGCCACCCTGCTCGAGTATCACGCGGCCGGCCGCGGAGGTTTCCGCGTGGCCGGAAGCGACAATACCCGTGCTGGCGCCCATGGCGTTCCCCAGGTGGCGAAAAGCGGCCAGTGTACCCCGCCCCGGACGCCCGGAGGGTTTACAATGCACGGCTCCCGAACAGCGACCACGAAACGGCAACCCGGCCCCAGAACCATGCGAGTCCTCGGCATCGAAACCTCCTGCGACGAAACCGGCGTCGCGCTCTTTGACAGCGAGCGCGGACTGCTGGCGCATGCCCTGCACAGCCAGGTGGAACTGCACGCCGAGTACGGCGGCGTGGTGCCGGAAATCGCTTCGCGGGACCACGTGCGCAAACTGTTGCCGCTGGTCAGCCACTGCCTGGCCGAAGCAGGTCTCGATCGCGACGACATCGACGGGGTCGCCTACACCGCCGGCCCCGGACTGATCGGCGCCCTGCTGGTCGGCGCGTCCACCGGGCGCAGCCTGGCGCTGGCCCTGGGCGTGCCGGCCCTGCCGGTGCACCACATGGAAGGCCACCTGCTGGCGCCCATGCTCGAAGCCGACCCCCCCGAACTGCCGTTCGTGGCCCTGCTGGTGTCCGGCGGGCACTCCATGCTGGTGGAGGTGCGCACCATCGGCGACTACCGCCTGCTGGGTGAAACCCTGGATGACGCTGCCGGTGAAGCCTTCGACAAGACCGCCAAGCTGCTGGGACTGGGCTATCCGGGCGGGCCGGCGCTGGCGCGCCTCGCCGAGCAAGGCGACCCGAGCCGATTCCCTTTCCCGCGCCCCATGACTGACCGCCCGGGGCTGGATTTCAGTTTCAGCGGCCTGAAGACACACACGCGCAACCTGTACCAGCGTCACGCCGCTGAGCGCGACGCCGACGTCACCCTCGAAGCCGACATTGCGGCCGGCTTCCAGCTGGCGGTGGTGGATACCCTGGCCATCAAGTGCCGGCGGGCCATGCAACACACGCGGGCCCGCCAACTGGTGATCGCCGGCGGCGTGGGCGCCAACCTGACCCTGCGCGAGCGCCTGAAAGCCGACGGTGAGAAGCACGGCTGGGCGGTGGCCTACCCACGCCTGGCGTTTTGCACCGACAACGGCGCGATGATCGCCTACGCCGGCTGCCAGCGGCTGCTGGCCGGGGAACACACCGGCCTGGGCATCGCCGCGCGGGCGCGCTGGCCGCTGGATGAACTCAAGCCCCCCGCCACCGAGGCCGCGGCATGAGCGACCGGGTGTTCATCGAGGACCTGCGCATCCAGACCGTGATCGGCGTGTATGACTGGGAGCGGGAAATCACCCAGACCGTGAGCCTGGACCTGGAGATGGATTTCGACATTCGTCCCGCGGCCGCCTCGGACCACATCGACGACACCCTGGACTACAAGGCCGTCGCCAAGCGCCTGATCGCCTTTGTCGAGGGCAGCGAATTCCAGCTGGTCGAGGCGCTGGCGGAACGATGCGCCGGCATCGTGCTCGACGAGTTCCCCGTCAGCCGGGTGCGACTGAAACTGAGCAAACCGGGCGCGGTGCGCGGTTCCAGCGCCGTGGGCGTGATCATCGAGCGCGGAAACCCCGCGGCCTGAGCGCGGGCGCATGAAAGAAACGGCCTACCTCGGCATCGGCAGCAACGTGGACCCGGAGCGCCACGTGGCCATCGCCGTCCGCCGCCTGGACGCGACGTTCGACCGCCTCGCGCTGTCGCCGATGTACCGCAGCCGCGCGGTCGGGTTCGAGGGTGAGGATTTCATCAACGCGGTGGCGCGAATCGATACCGATCTCTCGCCACAAGCACTGCGCGCCTGGCTGCGCGCGCTTGAAGACGAGCACGGACGCCGCCGTGACGGGCCCAAGTTCTCCGACCGCGTGCTGGACGTGGACATCATCCTGTTCGGTGATCGCGAAATCGACGAAGACGGGCTGAAGGTGCCCCGGCCGGAGTTGTTCCACTTCGCGCACGTGCTGCGGCCACTGGCGGACCTGGCGCCGGACCGGATCTGCCCGGGCGATGGCCGCAGTTTCCGCGAGATACACGCAGCGGCCGGGCTCGACGAAAGCGGCCTCAGCGTCCTCGACCGGCGGTACCGTTCCCCGTCCTGAAGCATGCACCCGGCGGCGCAGCTGACTCGCACCACCCCCGGGTGCTACACGTTCAGACTGCGGCCACCGTCCACCGCCAGCACCTGGCCCGTGACGTACGGGGCATCGATGCCCAGGTAGGCCACGGCGCCGGCGATGTCCCCCGGCTCACCCAGACGGCCCAGCGCCACGCGGGACAGCAGGGCGTCACGCTCCCCCGGCGCACCGCCGTCTTCGGGCCACAGTACGGCGCCCGGCGCCACGCCGTTGACGCGCACCGCGGGCGCCAGTTCCAGGGCCAGCGAGCGGGTCATCATTTCCAGCGCTGCCTTGGCCATGCTGTAGACCGGGTGGCGCGGCATGGGCCGGCGCGCGTAAATGTCCACGATGTTCACGATCGCCCCGCCTGCGAGGCGCGGCGCCAGGGCCTGGCTGAGGAAAAACGCGCCGCGCACGTTGCTGCCCATCAGGTCCTTCCAGGTGTCGCCGTCCACGTCGCCCAGCGGCGTGGGATAGAACCGCGAGGCGTTGTTGACCAGCAAGGCCAGCGACGACGACACGCCGACGGCCTGTTCGGCCAGCGACTCGGCGCCGCCCGGCTCGCCCAGGTCGGCGTTGAGCACCACGACGCTGCCGGGACGCCGTCCCTCGAGCTCCCGGGCCAGTTCGCCGGCCTCCGCCAGGCTGTCCAGGCAGTGGATCATCACGCCCATCCCGCGCTCGTGCAGGTGGCGTACGATGGCCGCACCGACCCGGCGGGCACCGCCCGTCACCAGGGCCCAGGGCTGTCTTGCCTTTGACTCATCGCTCACAGACACTGTTTCCATGCAACCTGCGGATCCGCGCTTCATCCTGCCCGAACCCCCCGAGCCGCTCAAGGAACTGAGCCGTTCGCTGCTGGCGCGCATGCGCGAAGTGCAGGACCACGAGGGCCGCCTGTCCTTCGCGCGCTTCATGGACATGGCCCTGTACGAACCTGGCCTGGGGTACTACAGCGCCGGCCTGGCCAAGCTGGGCGAGGACGGGGATTTCGTCACTTCGCCGGAACTCGGCAGCCTGTTCGCCACCTGCCTGGCGCGGCAGGTGGACGAGGTGGGACATGCCCTGGGTACGGACTGGGATGTGCTGGAGATCGGCGCCGGCTCCGGCCGCCTGGCGGCCGACCTGTTGCAGGCCCTGGGTGCCGGTGGCGGCCGTTTGCCGCGACGCTACCGGATCCTGGAGCGCAGCGCGGACCTTCGCGAGCGACAGGCGCGGACCCTGCGTGAAACGGTTCCGGAGCTGTTGCCCCGTGTCGAATGGCTGGACACGCCGCCCACAGATGACTGGCGCGGCGTACTGCTGGCCAACGAGGTGCTCGATGCACTGGCCGTCGAGCGATTTCGCATCACCGCCGACGGGCCCGCCCGCCTGGGCGTGCGGCTGGATGACCAGGAGCCGGCATGGACACAATGGCCGGCGGACGGGGCGCTGGCCCAACAGGTGGCCGCGCTGCAGACCCGCCTGCCCGGGCCCCTGGGCGAAGGTTACACCTCGGAGGTGTGCCTGCAGCTCACACCCTGGCTACAGGCCGTAACGCGACGGCTGGCGGCCGGCGTGGCGCTGTTCGCGGACTATGGCTATCCGCGGGCGCTGTACTACCACCCGGAGCGCCACGCAGGCACGCTGGTGTGCCAGTACCGCCACCGGGGGCATTTCGATCCGTTTTTCTGGCCCGGGCTGCAGGACCTTTCGGCCTTCGTGGATTTCACGGCGGTGGCCGAGGCAGCGGACAGCGCGGGACTGGAAGTCGCCGGCTACACTTCGCAGGCCATGTTCCTGTTCGGCTGCGGCCTGGAAGACGCCCTCCACGCCATGGCGGAGCTGCCGGACCAGGAACGCCGCGCCCGCGCCCACGAGGTTCGTGAACTGACGCTGCCCGAAGCGATGGGCGAAAAATTCCAGGTGATGGCGCTGACCCGGGACTACCCGCACGCCTTGCGCGGTTTCTCGCTGTCTGACCTGCGGGATCGCCTGTGACCGGCGCGCTGCGTTTCCACCTGGCCTGGGTCTCGCTGGGCTGCCTGATGATCGCGGTGGTGATCGCCGCTTCCCTGGTCGCGGTCAGCGGACCGGTCAGCGCCCCGGGGATCGACAAGGTCTACCACACCATTGCCTACGGCGCGCTGATGTACTGGTGGGGCATGGTGCAGCCGCAGCGGCGCTGGGCCTGGGCGATCGCGCTGTTGCTGCTGGGTGGCGCGCTGGAGGTGGCGCAGTCGTACACCGGCTATCGCACCCTGGACCGGTGGGACACGCTGGCCAACAGCTGCGGGGTGTTGCTGGCCGCGCTCCTGCTGCTGACGCCGGCGGCGCGCCTACTGGCCTGGTTCGACGGTCAGCTGGCCGATCGCATCGATCCGGGCGCGGCGTAGCGCCTCGCCCAGGGCTTTGCCGGTCACACCCTGCCCGGCCACGTCCGCCGCGCGAACCGCCTGCGCCGCGCGCAAGGCCGCTCGCAGGCGTTCCGCCTGGGGGTAGTCCCGGTCCTGCAGACCCTGGCGGCCCCGGTAATCCGCCTCGCAGGCAGCCAGAAACGGGGCGAGGTCCGGCTGGCGGAACGCGTCGAGGCGTTCCAGCAGCTTCATGACGGTGACCGGCCGGGCCTCCACGAGTCGATGGCAGTCCAGGTGGTGCGCGCACACTTGCAAGGCCAGCCGCCGGGTGGCATTGGCCACGCGAAAGCGCTCACATACCGCTTCCACGAGCGGCAGGCCGGTGCGCTCGTGACCGGCGTGTGAGGGCAACTGGTCGGCATCGGTCACGCCCTTGCCGAGGTCGTGCAGCAGCACCGCCACGCCCACGTCCTCGCCACCGTCCAGCCGAGGCACCATGTCCAGCGTCAGCAGCAGATGTTCGCCGGTGTCGACCTCGGGGTGGTACCGCTCTGGTTGCGGCACCCCGAACAGGGCCTCGACTTCGGGCAACAGGGCCACCAGCGCGCCGCCTTCGCGCAACACGCGAATGAACTGTGACGGGCGTGCGCTGCCCATGGCGCGACGGATCTCGCTCCACGCCCGCTCCGGCACCAGGTGGGCGAGTTCGCCGCTGTCGGCAATGCGGCGCATCAGGGCCAGGGTGTCGGGGTGCACGCGAAATCCCAGCGGCGCGAAGCGCGCCGCGAATCGGGCCACGCGCAATACCCGCAGGGGGTCTTCCTCGAACGCCGGGGACACGTGGCGCAACACGCGGTCTTCCAGGTCACGGCAGCCGCCGAACGGGTCCACGAGCTTTCCGTCGGGATCGCGCGCCATGGCGTTGACGGTCAGGTCGCGACGCTCCAGATCCTGTTCGATGGTGATGTCGGGATCGAAGGCCACGCTGAAGCCGTGGTAGCCGTGTCCCTGCTTGCGTTCCGTGCGCGCCAGGGCGTATTCCTCGCTGGTTTGCGGGTGCAGAAACACCGGGAATGAAGCCCCGACCTGCCGATAGCCCTGCGCGAGCAGCGCCCCTGGGGTGCTGCCCGTGACGACCCAGTCACGCTCCTTCACTTCCAGGCCCAGCAACTCGTCACGAACCGCGCCGCCGACCAGGTAAACGGTGGCCGCCATCAGTCTGCGTGGCGGCGCCGCGCGCCGGACAGGCGCCGTTGGCGCGGGCTGGCGCCAAGGATGTCCGGCACCACGGACTCGACGCTGGCCGGTGTAATGCCCAGCCGCGGCAGGGCGTTGTCGGTGGCCACGTTGTCCACCTGCAGTGAACGGTAGTTGTCGGTGGAAAAAGGCTTGCCGGGCACGAAGTCCATCATCGCCGCCTGCAGCCGGGACAGCCCGTCGGGCAATCCGGGCACCCAGCGATTCAGGCCAAGCGTGTCCGCCGTCCAGCGCACCAGTTCACCCAGCGTGTAGACCCGGGGCCCGGCCAGTTCCCAGGTGCTTCCCGGGGCGTCGGGATGCTCCAGGGCCAGGGCGATGGCCGAGGCCACGTCGTTCGCCCATACCGGCTGCAGGCGGCTGTCCGCACAGGCCAGCGGCAATACCGGGCTGAACCGCAACAGGCCGGCGAAGCGGTTGAAGAAGCTGTCGCCCTCGCCAAAGATCACCGAAGGCCGGAACACGGTGGTCACCAGGCCGCTGCCCTGCACCACCTGTTCCCCCAGGGCCTTGGTCGCCTGGTAGTGGCTGCCGCCTTCGCCCGCGCCGAGTGCGCTCACATGCAGCAGACGATTCACGCCGGCGACCTTCGCCGCGGTGACCAGGGTTTCCGGCAGGGTCACGTGGGCGCGGCGAAAGCCCTCGCCGCCGTGACCGCGTTCGTTCAGGATGCCGGCCATGCTGAGCACCGCGTCGGCGCCCTCGAACTGCGTCGCCAGCGCGTCGGAGTCGTACACGTCGGCCACCCGTAGCCGCACGCCGGGCACCAGGCGCAAATGCCCGCACCGGGCCGCCTGCCGGGTCAGGACAAGGTTGCTGTGACCGCCCCGGGACAGGGCCCGGGCGGTGAAGTGGCCGAGGAAGCCGCTCCCGCCAATGGTGACGATGTGCATGGCGTCAAGGGCCGCTGGCCGCCGCCGTGATGTCCGGCGGTCGACACACGACCTGTGTCGTGGAATCGCCGTCGAGTGTACCGGATTCGATACCGGGCATGCGGCTGGACAGTCGCCGCACCGGGTTCTGCAGCCGCCAGTCGTACAGGGTGGTGAAGGTCAGCACGCGGGGAATGTAGTCGCGGGTCTCGTAGTAGGGCAGGGTCTCGATCCACTGCGCCGGTTCGTCCAGCGACCGCGAGCCCAACCAGCGGTCCACCGCGTTGGGCCCCGCGTTGTAGGCGCCGGACACCAGCACCGGGTTCTGCCCGTACTCGTCCAGCAACTGGCGCAGATAGACGGTACCGAAACGAATGTTCACGTCGCCGTTCAGCAATTGCTGCGTCGACCCCAGTGACAGGCCGTGCCGTCGAGCCAGGGTCCTGGCGGTGCCGGGCGTCACCTGCATCAGTCCCAGCGCATTGGCCGACGAACGCGCGTGCGGCGCCATGGCGCTCTCCGAGCGCATGATGCCCAGCACCCAGGCCGGATCCAGGTCCAGGTCGCCGGCCGCGGTCATCACCGCGTCGGTGAAGAGCACCGGAAAGCGCCACTCGTAGAATTTCAGCTCACCACTGTCACCCAGGGCGAAGATGACGCGGTCATGCCAGCCCTCGCGCCGCGCCAGACCGGCCGCGACTTTCAGCTGGTCGGTCGGCAGAGCGCGCGTGGCATTGCGCCACTCCGCAGCGGCCCAGTTGTCCAACTCCGCGCGGTGCAACTCCAGGGCACGGTGAAACCGCGGCCGGTCGGCCAGCGCCGCCACCTGTTCATCATCGACCCCGGGTTCCAGCGGGCAGATGGTGTAGGGCTGACGCAGGGCGTCCGCGGACAGGAAGCCGTAGTAGTTGGTGCGCGTGGCCAGCGACTCCAGGCCGGCCTTGCCGGACAAGGCATCGCCGTTCTGGAGCTGCGCACGGGCGCGCCAATACCGCCAGCGATCGTCGTCGGCCGATTCACCGGTCAGGCCATCGATGGCCTCGAGCACCTGTGCCCAGTCACCGCGCGCCATCGCGGCACGCGCCCACCATTCGTGCAGCTGGTCGTTGCGATGGGTGGACGGCACCTGGCGGATGAATGCCAGCGCCTCGTCCTCCAGCGCCACCGCTCCCCACAGGGCGACTTCACGCGCCAGGTCACCACGGGTTTCCGGGTCCCAGGAAAAATGTGCGGCCAGCGGCGCGTACAGGTCCATGGCCCGCGCCGCATCCATTCTCGACAGGCGCCGCAGGGACTCGGCCGCGATCATGCGGGTCAGTTCGCGGTCGTTCCAGCTGGTGGCGCGGTCCAGGCGCCGGTAG
Source organism: Gammaproteobacteria bacterium (assembly GCA_030431095.1). GTDB lineage: Bacteria > Pseudomonadota > Gammaproteobacteria > Xanthomonadales > SZUA-36 > Marinihelvus. The sequence continues at coordinate 70,392 of JAUIJU010000008.1, forward strand.
CGGTCCTCGTCGAAACGCTGCCAGCGATCCAGCCACGTACGATCGGGCGGCGGCAGAAAGCGCGCCAGGTAAAGGGTCAACCTCGGGTTGCCTTCGGCCATGGCCAGGCGAATGCGTGTCCAGGCCCGCTCCGCGGTAATTGCATCCTGGTCGATCAGCCAGTCGAACAGGGGGTCGCAGGCATCCGGCTGGCTGTGGCCCACCGTCCACAGCGCCAGGGCCTCAGCCTGCAGGCCGTCGGTGGCGCCCGTGGCCAGTCGGGCCCGCGCGTGGTAACAACGAATCTGCGTGTTGTCCGAGTCGCCGCCATAGCGCAGTAGGGCCTGCCAGCGACGGTTCCTGCCCAGGGTTTTCAGCCAGGACGTGCGCAGGCCGCGGGCGAACGCCCAGTCGTCGTGCGCCTCAAGGAACGTCGCCATGGTTTGCGGCGCCACCTGGGCGCGACGGAAGCGCAGGTCTTCGTACTGCCAGTAAGGATAAAGGACGTAGTCGCCAAGCCCGGGACCGAGCTCGTCGAAGCGCTCGCGCTGCCCGGAGCGGGCCGCGGACCAGGCCTCGACGAACCGCGCGCGCTCGGCCGCCTCGTCGGCATGGGCGGTCGCCGGGCGCAGGCAGGCCAACCCCAGGATGAGGCTGCCGGCCAGGACGCAGAAGAACCGCAAGGACCGTTCGCCCTGCGCTATCCTGACCCCCTGTTCCACGCTCATGGCCTCACCCTATGCAAAACCCGCCACCCCGGCAAGCCGGGTTCGCCAGGACGAGTCGGACGTCTTCCCCGGGCCGCGTCCCTGCACGGGTGTTGACCTCCTGATGTGGTGGGAGTTCGCCCTGATTGGACTGGGCGCCGGCTTCGCTGCCGGGTACCTGGGCATCGGCGGTGGACTGGTGGTGGTGCCCGGGCTGATCCTGGTCTTCAGCCGTGACCCGGCCACCGCGCCGGTGGCCAGCCACCTGGCCGTGGCCACGTCCATCGGCACCATGCTCGCCACTTCACTGAGCTCCGTATGGGCCCACCACCGCCGTGGCGCCGTGTGCTGGGACGTGGTGAGACGCCTGGCCGCCGGATTGCTCCTGGGCGCTGCAGGCGGCGCCTGGCTCGCGGACGGCATCAGCACCCGGATGCTGGCCATGGTGTTCGGCGGTTTCGCAGCGATCGCAGGAATGCAACTGCTGCTGTTTCGCCCTCGCGAACGGCCGGGCAAATTGCCTGGCGCTATCGGCAGCACCGGCGTCGGCGCCGCAATCGGCAGCCTGTCCAGCCTCGTCGGCATCGGCGGGGGTTCGATGACAGCGCCCTGGCTGATGTGGCACGGCGTGCGTGCGCAGACCGCGGTGGCCACCGCCGCTGCCTGTGGCTATCCCATCGCCGTGGCGGGAACAGCCGCCTTCATGCTGCTGGGACGCGAAGAGACGCGCGGCCTGTCCAGCCTGGGCTACGTCCACCTGCCCGCCCTGGCCGGTATCGCGGTGTTCAGCGTCCTGGCCGCCCCGCTGGGCGCATGGGCGGTGCACGCCAGTCCGCCCCAGGGCGTACGGCGGGCCTTTGGTGTGCTTTTGCTGCTGGTGGCGGCCCGGATCTTTCTTGGCGGATGGAAATAAAGTTTCGTGCGTGATTGACCGGGTCGGGTTGGGTTGCTGTGTTGGTCGGGAACGGGTGGCGCCCCCTTGGGGCGGGCCTGTCGTTCGGCCTTCGGCTTCCCTCGCTGCTCTCCGCTTGGTGGGTACGGCTCGCTTGCATGCGCTCCCGGGCTCTTGCTTCATCACGAGGCTCGCCTAAAGCCGCTGAAGGCGGCTTTCCCCAGTCGCTCCGGTCGCTCGGCTCACTCCTTAATGGCCCGCCCCAAGGGGGCGCCACCCGTTCCCTTGCATCGGAGCACCCGACCCGGTCATCGCTTTCTTTGGGTGGGGTTTTTCTGGGGCACCGAGTCTTACCTGTTATCCGCTTGCAGGAAACGTGCTCCCGGGCCGTAAGGAAAGGCGGTCTGCAGGGGTGAGCTGTTGCCGGGATTGCTGGGCGCTCCTCGCGGCTCCCCACGTTTGCGTGGCCCGGCGCAGTGCGCCGGGCTGCCCATTGGATTGACCGGAGCCAGGAACACGCTGGCCCCAACGGCGAAAGCCGTTTTCACCGGTTTACCCGCCTGCACGCCGCCCCGTTCGACTCGAAGGGGCCGAACCACGGAGGCCCCATGGCGAAGCGCCATGGTGCTAAACGCACTTCCCAGCCGACAAGGCCCGGTAGGGTGACAAGAAAGCACCCCAACAAAATGTGTGGGGGTGGGGGGTCTTGATGCAGGGGGCGGCTGGAGCATCCCGTTGCGGGATCTTTTAAGGGTCGTTGCCGAGCGACCGGAGCGACTGGGGCAGGCCGCCTTCAGCGGCCTGAGGCGAGCCTCGTGATGAAGCACGAGCCACGGAGCGCATTTAAGCGAGCCGTTCCCACCAAGCGGAAGGGCAGGCAATGGAGGCTTTGCGGTTTTCGCGAAGCGAAAGAAGCGAAGCCGGAATGCCGTCGCCCGTAGTCGAGGGAAGCCGAAGGCCAACGTCCCGATCCCGCAACGGGGTGCTTCAGCCGACCCCGGCCAACAGAACCGTCCACCCGACCCCGTCCAACGAAGCCGTCACCCCCAGACAAAACCTACTGCCCAGCCACCTGCTCCACCTCATCAGCCGCAACCGCAGCCGCCTGCGCGGCCTGCTCGCTGGCGACCAGAAAGTCGACGACCTGCAGCATCATGTCGAAGTTGTTCACGGCGCCGCCCGCGGACACGCGGTACTTGCCGTTGATCAGCATGGAAGGCGTGCCGCTGACGCCGGCCTCGCGCACCATTTTCTGCTCGTTCTTCATCCGCATGTCCACGGCGAAGGACTTGGCCGTGGCCACGAATTTTTCCGGTTCCACGCCGTAACTGGCGTAAAAGTCGGCCAGTTCTTCCATGCTGCGCATCTGGTTTCGCTCTTTCCACAGCGTGTCCATCATGGCCACGTGGGCTTCCTCGGCGACGCCCAGGACGGAGGCGGTGACGTAGGCGCGGGCGTACAGGGACCAGATCGCGCGGCCGAACTCCACCGGGATGCGGTCGAGTTGCACGCCTTCGGGCATACGGGACTTCCAGGACTGCATGTAGGGTTCGAAGGTGGCGCAATGATTGCAGAGGTAGGAAAACACCTCGGTTACGCGAACACCGTCGACCATGCGGCCGCTCAGCGGCGGATCGATTTCGTGGTAGTGCACCCCTTCCTGGAACTGCACCGGAACATTCTGTGCCATGGCGCCGCCGGCGGTGAACGCCAGCGCAAGCGCAACAATCAGTCGTTTCATGGAATTCTCCTTGTGATCGAACCCACAGACCACGAATGTGGCCCGGGGTTCAGTCCGCCGGGGCGCTTACTCGGCCCGGTACAGGCCCTGGATGTAGCTGGCCACGGCGGTGATTTCCTCGTCGGTGAGGCGCCGGGCCACGCCGGTCATCACGGTGCTGTTGGCGTCTTCCTCGCCCCAGGTCTGGCCGTCACGGTACTTGTTGAGCATGTTGACGGTGTAGGTGGCGTGCTGCCCGGCGACGTGCGGGTACCCGGCCAGGGGGTTGCCTTCGCCCGCCGGCCCGTGACAGGCGGTGCAGGCCGGGATGCCTTCGTCCGGGTTGCCCGCGAGGTACAGGCGCTCGCCGAGGGCCACCTGGGCTTCGTCAGCGGCGCCGGGGCTGATGGTCTGGCCGGCGAAATAGGCTGACAGGTCGGCGATGTCCTGGTCGCTCAGATTGGCGACGATGCCGACCATTTCCGGCACCGGGCGTTCACCGTCGCGGATCAGGATGGCCTGTCGGGTCAGATAGGCCTCGTGCTGGCCGGCGATTTTCGGCCAGTTGGGTACAGTGCTGTTGCCGTCAAGGCCGTGGCAGGCGGCGCAAACAGCGGCTTTCTGCTCACCGGCGACTGGATCGCCTTCCGCCAGGGCATCCACGGCGGTCAGCAACAGGAAACTGGCGGCGACGCCAATCAGTGCTTTCATTACGGTGTCTCCATCCCCGCGATCACGGGACTACTCAGCTGGAACGAACGGCAAAATGGTGGGGTATTATCGCGTTTTCAATTCCCGCCTTCCACCATTCCCGCATCCGACCATGAGCGAAGCCCGCAAGCCCGCCAATCCGTTCCGCCAGGCCGAGTACCTGCTGGCGGCGCACCACCTGCGGCAATTGCCCGCCGACAGCGGCTGGGAGGTCGCCATCGCCGGGCGCTCGAACGCCGGCAAATCCAGCGCCATCAACGTGCTGACCGGGCAGAAGTCGCTGGCGCGCACCAGCAAGACGCCCGGGCGTACGCAGCAAATCGTGATCTTCACCGTGGACGAGGAACGGCGCATCGCGGACTTGCCGGGCTACGGCTACGCCAAGGTGCCCCAGGACCTGAAGGCCCACTGGCAAAGCGTGATGCAGGACTATTTCGACACCCGGCGGAGCCTGCGCGGGGTGGTGCTGGTGATGGACATCCGTCACCCGATGAAGCCCTTCGACGCCATGATGCTGGACTGGTGCGCGCAAACCGGGCTGCCCTGCCACGTGCTGATGACCAAGGCCGATAAACTCAAGCGCGGCCCGGCCCAGTCCGCCCTGCTGAAGCTGCGCAAGGGCCTGCCGGAGGGCGCCAGCGCCCAGGTGTTCTCGGCCAGGAGCCGCGAGGGCCTGGACCAGTGGTTGCGCGTGATGAACGGCTGGTACGGCCTGGCGGATGACACCCCACCGACCGCAGACACCGCCTGACACCCTGCCAGCCCTGCCAGGCGCCCTGCGACGACGCCCCCCGGGACCGGCGCCGCCTGACACCCCAGCGGGGCTGATTTACACTGCCCGCAAGCACCGACGGAGCCGTCCCCGACCATGAGTTTTCCCAGCATCCGCATGCGCCGCCTGCGCGCCGACGCGTTCTCCCGCGCCCTGGTGCGCGAAGCCCGGCTCTGTGTGGACGACCTGGTGTGGCCGGTGTTCGTCCTCGACGGGGACGACCGCGGCGAACCGGTCGATTCCATGCCCGGCGTGGAGCGACTGACCATCGACCGCCTGCTGCCCCAGGCCGAGCAGTGCCTCGAACTGGGCATCCCGGCCATCGCCCTGTTTCCGGTGACCCCGACCAGCGCCAAGTCGGACGATGGCCGCGAGGCCTGGAACCCGGACGGACTGGCGCAGCGCGCCGTGCGCGCGCTGAAAGACCGGCTGCCGGAACTGGGCGTGATTACCGACGTGGCACTGGACCCCTTCACCACCCACGGCCAGGACGGCCTGCTGGACGAGACCGGTTACGTGAGCAACGACGTCACGGTGGCGGCGCTGGCGCGCCAGGCCCTGTCGCACGCCGAGGCCGGCGCCGACGTGGTGGCGCCGTCGGACATGATGGACGGGCGCATCGGCGTGATCCGCGACGCGCTGGAAGATGCCGGGCACGTGAACACGCGCATCCTGGCCTACGCCGCCAAGTACGCCTCCGCGTTCTACGGTCCCTTCCGCGACGCGGTCGGCTCGGCCGGCAACCTGGCCGGCGGCGACAAGACCAGCTACCAGATGGACCCGGCCAACAGCGACGAGGCCCTGCACGAGGTGTCCCTGGACCTGCAGGAGGGCGCCGACATGGTCATGATCAAGCCGGGCATGCCCTACCTGGACATCGTGCGGCGCGTGAAAGACGAATTCAGCGTACCCACCTTCGTCTACCAGGTGTCCGGCGAGTACGCCATGCTGCGCGCCGCCGGCCTGAACGGCTGGCTGGACGAGGAGGCCGTGATCATGGAGTCGCTGCTTGGCTTCAAGCGCGCCGGCGCCGACGCCATCCTGACCTACTTCGCCCCACGGGCGGCGGCCTGGCTGAAGGCGCGCGCGTGATGCACCTGGCCGTGTTCGGCCACCCGGTGACGCACTCCCTGTCGCCGCGCATCCACCGCCTGTTCGGTAAACAGGTTGGGCTGGAGATCGACTACCGGGCCATCGAGGCGCCGGCCGGCACCCTGGCCCGGGCCTTGTCCGAATTCGCCGCCGGCGGCGGTACCGGCTGCAACGTCACCCTGCCCCTGAAAGAAGAGGCGATGGCCCTGGCGGGGCAGTGCAGCGACCGCGTGAAGCGAGCCGGGGCGGCCAACACGCTCCTGGCCACCGACGACGGCTGGCGGGCCGAAACCACGGACGGCGCCGGCCTGGTCGCGGACCTGCGCCGCCTGGACCTGGACCCGGCGGGCAAGCGCCTGGCGCTGATCGGCGCCGGTGGCGCGGCCGCCGGCGTGACTGCCGCCCTGCTCGAAACGGGCCCGGCGAGCCTGGCGGTGTACAACCGCAACGCAAAGCGCGCCGTCGGCCTGGCCACGGGCCACGCCGACCTGGGCCCGGTCAGCGGCCACGGGCTGGACGCCCTGGCCGAGGCGGGCCGCAGCGGCGATGGCTTCGACCTGGTGCTCAATGCCACCTCGCTGGGCCACGACGGTGACCGGCCACCCCTGGCCCGCGGCCTGTTCGCCCCGCGCGGCGTGCTCTACGACCTCAACTACGGCGAAGCCGCCCGGCCCCTGCTCAGCTGGGCAAGGGAACGGGCCATCCCCTGCCACGACGGGCTGGGCATGCTGGTGGGACAGGCGGCGGAAAGTTTTCGCCTGTGGACAGGCAGGGTCGTCGACGTGGCGGGCGTGCTACGGGCGTTGAAAGACGGCATTCCAACCGATTGCGACATCCCGTAGCGCCCCTGAACCGGACCCCACATCGGTCGGCCCAGGCCCGAGCCACGATGCGGATGCAAACCACAGGAATCGGGCTGTCATCCACACGCCCCCTGGCTACGCTCCGCGTTCACTCAGAATTCGGAGAAAGACCCTTGGGACAGTTGGAAGGAAAAGTGGCCATTGTGACCGGCGCGAGCTCAGGTATTGGCCGGGCCAGTGCGCGGTTGTTCGCCAGCGAAGGCGCCGCGGTGGTGTTGGTCGCCAGGCGACAAACCGAGCTGGACCGCCTGGCCGCCCAGATTCATGCCGATGGCGGCAAGGCGCACATCATCAGTGGCGACGTGCGTGATGAGCAAACGGCGCGGGCCGCGGTCAAGGCAGCACAGCAAAAGTTCGGCGGACTGGACATCGGCTTCAACAATGCCGGTACGCTCGGCGAGATGGGGCCAACGACCGATATCAGCACCCAGGGCTGGCTGGACACCCTGGACACGAACCTGACCAGCGCCTTCCTGGGCGCTCGCCAGCAATTACCGGCGCTGCTCGAGCGAGGCGGAGGCAGCATCATGTTCACATCAAGTTTCGTGGGCCATACCGTCGGATTCCCCGGTACCGCGGCCTATGCGGCCAGCAAAGCGGGACTGGTGGGCCTGTCGAAAGCCCTGGCGGCTGAATATGGCCCTGCGAAGATCCGCGTCAATGCCCTGTTGCCCGGCGGCACCGAGACGCCGATGGCCAGCGAGATGAACCAGACTCCCGAAGACCTGGCGCAGGTGGCGGATCTGCATGCGCTCAAACGTCTCGCACAGCCAGGGGAAATGGCCCGCGCAGCGCTTTTCCTGGCCTCGGATGCTGCCTCGTTCGTCACCGGCACGGCCATGCTGGTGGACGGCGGCGTCTCCATCCATCGCAACTGATCGCACGCAGGACGAACAACGCCGGCGTCCACGGTCGCTGGTTGTCCAGTCGGTTCTTCCGGCGGTGGGTGCCGGGCGACCGCCGTTCCTGCCTACGATCCAGGGTCTCGTGGGTCCCTCACCATCTCCCCCGCCTCATCCAGCGCCGGGTACGCCAACCCCCGTTCCCGGCAGTACCGCGCCACCACCGGGTGCAGCCACTCGAAGCGCAGCCTGGCGTGGCGCGCCGGATCCATGCGGGAGCGGTCGTACAGTCCGGCGGCCTGGCGCTGGGCGGCGGCCTCGTAGAGCACCACGGCGGTGGCCACCGATACGTTCAGCGACTGGCTCATGCCCATCATGGGGATCACGATTTCCCGGTCCGCCCAGCGCAGGGCCTCGTCGCTGACGCCAAAGGCCTCGGTGCCGATCAGCAGGGCGGTGGGGCGGGTGTAGTCCACCTCGCGATACGGCACGGCCTGATCGGACAGGTGCGCGGCCAGCAGGGTGAAGCCGTCGTCCCGAAGCTGCTCACAGGCCGCCCGGGTGCTTTCGTGGGTGTGCAGTTCCACCCACTTCTCGGCGCCCTGCGAGGTGTGCCAGTGCTTGCGTGGGTTTTCCTCGCCGGGCACCACGTGGATGTCGGAAATGCCCACCGCGTCGCAGGTGCGCACCACGGCGGACAGGTTGCGGGGTTTGTGGAGGTTTTCCGCCAGCACCGTCAGGTCTGGCTGGCGCCGGTTCAGCACGCTGTCCAGGCGTTGCCGGCGCTTTGGCGTCATGCGTTGCTTGCAGCTTCCCGACGGCGGGAGATGACGCGAAGACATCCGTAAATGATGCAGCCCGCCTGCACCAGGAGCAGGGCCGGCATGGCGATCAACAGCGATTTGAGCACCCAGACCAGCGGCAACCCGCCGGCCTGGCGGGAGCCTTCCCTCAGCGCCCAGGACGCGGCAACGTAGTCCCAGCTCACCACCAGCAGGTAGACCCCCACCGGGACCACGAACAAGGCGGCGCCCAGCAGGTTGACCCAGGCCTGGTGGCGCGGCGAACTGCCGCGGTACAGGATGTCGACGCGCACGTGCCCGTTCTCCTGCCAGGTCCAGGCCGCGGCCAGCATGAACACCGAGGCGTGCAGGTAGGTCACCGACTCCTGCAGCCACACCCGGCCGGAATCGAAGCCGTAGCGCAACAACACCACCACGAAGGTGGTCAGCACCATGGCCAGGATCAGCCACGCCGCGGCGCGACCCACGGCCCGCACCGCCCGCTCGGGCGGCATGACCGCCGGCAGGGTGGTGTTCACCACTCCTTGACCTTCCAGTGAACGGGCTTGACGGGGTTGGCGGCGCGGTCGCTTTCGCGCAGTTCCAGCTGTCCGTCACCGTCATCGTCCATGTAGTAGTAGGGAATGCCGTTCTTGGGCGTGATCTTCACCATGTACACCCGTCCGTCCAGGCTGTATTCCTCGATGACGTTCTCGTCCTCGTCTTCGCGGATGTCGACGGTGGGCGCCACCCGCGCGCTCTCATCCTGCACCTTGGGCGGGATGGGCACGTCGCCCTCGTCGGACTCGGCCGGCCGGGCCGGCTCGGCGTCGATCGGCGGAATCGGCGGTGGCGCGGCCGGGTCCTCCGCCTCCTGGGCCCACGACGACGGGGCCTGTAACCCCACCGCCAACACGGCGATCCATAGCAGTCTGTTCATGGTCCTTCCCCCCGTTCCAACACCGGCTTCGCCGGCGTTTCCTGCGGTTGCTGTCCCGGGTCCGCCTGTCATGGCGGCCCATCCTTGAGTATTCTCAGCATACCAGACCCACCCCCCAATCCAGCCCCGGAACATCCTGCGCCCCATGAACCGTGAATCGAATACGCTCACCCTGGTCGACGGCTCCAGTTACCTGTACCGCGCCTTCCATGCCCTGCCCAACCTGACCAACTCGAAGGGTGAGCCGACCGGCGCACTGCTGGGCGTGGCCAACATGCTGCGGCGCCTGCTGAAAGAGTCGGACGGCGACCGCGTCGCCGTGGTGTTCGACGCAAAGGGGCCCACGTTCCGCCACGAAATGTATGCCGACTACAAGGCCAACCGCCCCCCGATGCCCCGCGAGCTGCGCGGCCAGGTGGAACCCATCTTCGAGGTGGTGCGTCTGCTGGGCCTGCCGCTGGTGCAGGTCGAGGGCGTGGAGGCCGACGACGTGATCGGTACCCTGGCCCGCCAGGCCGAGGCGGCCGGCATGCACTGCGTGATCTCCACCGGCGACAAGGACCTGGCGCAACTGGTCAGCGACCAGGTGACCCTGGTCAACACCATGACCGAGACCACCCTGGACCGCGATGGCGTGGTGGAAAAGTTCGGCGTGCGCCCCGACCAGATCGTGGACTACCTGGCCCTGACCGGCGACAAGTCGGACAACATTCCCGGCGTGGAAAAGTGCGGTCCCAAGACGGCCGCCAAGTGGCTGGCGGCGCACGACAGCCTGGACGAAGTGATGGCGCACGCCGACGAGGTCGGCGGCAAGATCGGCGAGTACCTGCGCGAGGCGCTGGACATCCTGCCCCTGTCGCGCCGGCTGGCCACCATCCGGGCGGACCTGGACCTGGACGTCGCCCCGGACGCACTGCGGCGCGGCGAGACCGACGAGGCCGAGCTGCGTGAATTTCTCCAGCGCTACGAGTTCAACAGCTGGCTGCAGGAACTGGGTGAGGACGAGGCCGCCACACCCGACAGCGACTACGAGATCATCCTCGAGCAGGCGCAGCTCGAGCGCTGGCTCGAGACGCTACAGGACGCCGACCTGGTGGCCTTCGACACCGAGACCACCTCGCTGGACCCGATGCGCGCCGAGCTGGTCGGCCTGAGCTTTGCCGTGGAGGCCGGCACGGCCGCCTACCTGCCGGTGGGCCACGACTATCCCGGCGCCCCGCAACAGCTGGACCGCGACGCGGTGCTGGAGGCGTTCCGCCCCCTGCTGGAATCCCCGGATCACGCCCTGGTGGGGCAGCACTTCAAGTACGACATGAACGTTTTCTCGCGCTACGGCATCGCCGTGCAGGGCGTGGCCTTCGACACCATGCTGGAGTCCTACGTGTTCAACGCCACCGGCACGCGGCACGACATGGACTCCCTGGCCCTGAAGTACCTGGGCCGCCAGACCACCCACTACGAGGACATTGCCGGCAAGGGCGCGAAACAGATTCCGTTCAGCGAGGTGGCCATCGAGGACGCCGGCCACTACGCCGCCGAGGACGCGGACATCACCCTGCAGCTGCACCAGCACCTGTGGCCCCGCCTGGGCGAGGAGGCGAGCCTGGCAAGGGTGTTCGAAGAGATCGAAATGCCCCTGGTGCCGGTGCTGGCGCGAATGGAGCAGCGCGGCGTGCTGATCGACGGCGACATCCTGCGCCGCCAGAGCGACGAGATGGCGAAAGAAATTCACCAGCTCGAAAAGAAGGCCCACGAGGCCGCCGGCCAGCCCTTCAACCTGGGCTCCCCCAAGCAGCTGCAGGAGATCCTGTTCGAGAAGCTGGAACTGCCGGTGATTCGCAAGACGCCCAAGGGCCAGCCTTCCACGGCCGAGGACGTGCTGCACGAGCTGGCCGGGGACTTTGAGCTGCCCCAGCTGATCCTCGACTACCGATCCCTGTCCAAGCTCAAGTCCACCTACACCGACAAGCTGCCGGAGGAGATCAACCCGCATACCGGCCGCGTGCACACCTCCTACCACCAGGCGGTGGCGGCCACGGGACGGCTCTCATCAAGCAACCCCAATCTGCAGAACATCCCGATCCGCACGCCGCAGGGGCGCCGCATCCGCAAGGCCTTCGTGGCGCCGGAAGGCATGCTGGTGCTGGCGGCGGACTACTCGCAGATCGAGCTGCGCATCATGGCCCATATTTCCGGCGACGCCGGCCTGCTCAAGGCCTTCCGCGACGACGTGGACGTGCACCGCGCCACCGCGGGCGAGGTCTTCGGCACGGCGTACGACGAGGTCACCGGCGACCAGCGCCGCGCCGCCAAGGCCATCAACTTCGGCCTCATGTACGGCATGTCCGCCTTTGGCCTGGCCCGCCAGCTGGATATCGCCCGCGGCGAGGCCCAGGACTACATGGACACCTATTTCGCCCGCTACCCGGGCGTGCACGACTTCATGGAGCGCACCCGCGAGATGGCCCGCGAGCAGGGCTATGTCGAAACCCTCTACGGCCGGCGCCTGTACCTGCCCGACATTAGCGCCAGCAACATGCAGCGCCGCCAGGGCGCCGAGCGCGCCGCCATCAACGCCCCCATGCAGGGCACCGCCGCCGATATCATCAAGCGCGCCATGATCCGGGTGGACGCCTGGCTACGGGAGGAACACCCCGACACCCACCTGACCCTGCAGGTGCACGACGAACTGGTGCTGGATGTACCGGCGGACAAGCTGGAGGTGGTGAAACAGGGGGTCTGCGACCTCATGGAAGGCGCCGCCGAGCTGGATGTGCCACTGATGGTGGAGGCGGGTCATGGTGAGAACTGGGATGACGCGCATTGACTGACTGTGACCCACACGCAAACGCTGACGGAAACCACCGCGGTTGATCCTGGGTTACACTCCGCCGATGACGATGAACCTGGAAGAAATGGTCAACGAGCTGTTCGACGTTTTCGACGAGGACGGCGACGGCGTGATTTCACGGCGCGAGTTCGTCGGCCTGGTCGAGAGTTTGCTGCACAAGCGGGAAATGGGCTTCAGCAGTAACATCTTCAAGCAGTTCGACGCCAACCAGGACAACAGGATTTCCCGGGACGAACTCGTCGACCTGATCGTGGAGCTTGCGCTGTAAGGTTCCCGGCGATCAGGCCGATACTGGCCCACAAAAAAGCCCCGGAACGGAATCATCCCGGGGCTCAAAACCGGCGCCGGTCTTGGGGGACGACCCGGCGCCGTTGTGGCCTGTCCAGGGAGGGAAACAGGCCAGGCTGTTGCAGCCTGTTGAATAAGACCCGGGAACGGTCGAAAAAGTTTCAAAGAGGTTGCCGACAAACCGCCGGCGTGAACACGCCTCAGCCCACGGCCAGCCAGTTGCGCGGCACCAGGAAATAGTCGGTCAGCTCGGCTTCCGGCGTACCCGGCTCGGGGCGCCAGTCGTAGCGGAACGCCACCCTGGGCGGCAGCGACATCAGGATGGACTCGGTGCGCCCGCCCGACTGCAGGCCGAACAGCGTGCCGCGGTCGTAGACCAGGTTGAACTCCACGTAACGGCCGCGCCGGTACAACTGAAACTCGCGCTGCGCCTCGGTCCACTTCTCACCCTTGCGTCGTTCCACGATGGGCAGGTAGGCGTCCAGGTAGCCATTGCCAACGGCCTTCCAGAAACTGAAGCAGCGTTCGAAGCCCCATTCGTTCAGGTCGTCGAAGAACAGGCCGCCGACCCCGCGGCACTCGTTCCGGTGCCGGTTGAAAAAGTACTCGTCGCACCACTGCTTGTAGTCGTCATGGACCGTTTCACCATAGGGCCAGCACACGTCGTGGGCCACCTGGTGCCAGTGCACCACGTCCTCGGTCACCGGGTAATACGGCGTCAGGTCAAAGCCGCCGCCGAACCACCACACCGGGTCTTCGCCCTCGCGCGAGGCCTCGAAATAGCGCACGTTGGCGTGCGAGGTCGGCACGTGCGGGTTCTCCGGGTGGATGACCAGCGACACGCCCAGGGCCTGGAAGTCCCGCCCGGCCAGTTCGGGGCGCGCTTTCGTCGCCGAGGGCGGTAACTGGTCGCCGTACACGTGGGAAAAATTGACGCCGCCCTGCTCGAACACCGCGCCGCCCTCCAGCACCCGGGTCCGCCCGCCGCCGCCCCCGTCGCGGGTCCATTCGTCCTCGCGGAAACGCGCGCCGCCGTCGGCGGATTCCAGCGCGCCGCAGATTCGGTCCTGCAGGTCCAGCAGGGTGGTTTTGACCTGGTCGATCGCGTCGCTCATCCCGTCCTCAATACCCGGCCCGTGGCCAGGTCACGAATTTCGCTGCAGGCCTCGCGCCCGCCCAGCGCGCCGGCCACGATGCCGCCGATGGTGCTGCCGAAATAGTCCTCCACCGTGCCCGCGGAGCGCGCGGGCGGCGCCGAGTGGGGATTGGCGCTGGTGGACACCACCGCGCCGCCGAACGCGTCGCACAGGGCTCGGGAGGTTTCGTGGGCCGTGACGCGCACCGCCACGGTGGGGTGTTCACCGGCGATCCAGTCGGGTGTGCCGGCGCCGCGCGGGAACAGCCAGGTCACCGGGCCGGGCCAGGTGGCCAGGGCGGGCGCCGGGTCGGTCTCGCCGGACAGCGTCCCGACCAGGTCGCCGAACTGGTCCAGGTCGGAGGCAATCAGGATCAGGCCCATGGAGGCCGGGCGCTGTTTCAGGGAGAGGATTCTGCGGACCGCGGCCTCATTGCGGGGGTCGCAACCCAGGCCGAACACCGCCTCGGTGGGATAGGCCACCACCTGGCCTTCGCGCATGCGCTCGGCCGCTTCGGCGGGCGTGAGCAGCGAATGGCGCATGATTCAGTCGTCGGCCGTGCTGGCCACCTCGCGGTCCGCCGCCTTGCCGGGGGATTTCTTCGCCGCTTTCTTTGCGGCCTTCTTCGCGGTCTTTTTCGCGGCCGCCTTCTTGCGTGTGGCCTTCTTCTTCGCGGTCTTCTTGCGACCGCGCTTCTTTTTCTCGGGCGCGGCCGCGAGCAGTTCCTGGCATTCCTCCAGGGAATAGGAATTCGGCTCGCGGTCCTTGGGGATGCGCACGTTCTTGTCGCCGTCGGTGATGAACGGACCCCAGCGGCCTTTCAGAATCTGCACCTCGGTGCCGTCGAACTGGCGGATGATCTTGTCCAGGTCCGCCTGCTTCTTGGCCGCGACCAGCTCCAGGGCCTGCTCCAGGGTCACGTCGTGCGGATCGTGCTCCTTCAGCGAGACGAACTTGTTGCCGTAGCGGATGTAGGGGCCGAAACGCCCGATCCCCGCGGCCACGTCCTCGCCTTCGGCGGTGAAGCCCAGGTCGCGCGGCAGCTTGAACAGCTCCAGCGCCTCTTCCAGGCCGATGGTCTCCAGGCTTTGGCCGGGGCGCAGGCCGGCGAACAGGGGCTTGTCCTCGTCGTCGCGCGTGCCGATCATGGCCATGGGCCCGTAGCGGCCCAGGCGCACCGAGACCGGGCGGCCGGACTTGGGGTCGGTGCCCAGCACACGGGTCTGGCGCGCCTCGTCGCGGTCCACGGTCTCGCGTTTCTCCTCGACGCGGGCGATGAACGGCGCCCAGAACTCCTCCAGCAGCGGCACCCAGTCACGCTCGCCGCGGGAAATCGCGTCCAGCTCGTCTTCCAGGCGAGCGGTGAAGTCGTAGTCGACGTAGTCGTCGAAATGGTTTTCCAGGAAGCGCTCCACCACGCGGCCGGTATCGGTGGGCGCCAGCCGGCGGGCGTCGACGTCCACGTAGTGGCGATTCTTCAGGGTCTGGATGATGCTGGCGTAGGTCGAGGGACGGCCGATGCCGTAATCCTCCAGCGCCTTGACCAGCGTGGCCTCGGAATAGCGCGGCGGCGGCTGGGTGAAGTGCTGGTCGGCGCGCAGGTCTTTTAACGTTACTACGTCGCCCTCCGCCATCGGCGGCAGGCGTTCTTCCTTTTCCTTGCCCTTGCCGCCCTGCGCGGTACTCTCCTCGTAGGCGGCCAGGAAGCCGGGGAAGGTCACCACCGAGCCGTTGGCTCGGAACACCGCGTCCGGACCGCAATCGAATTCCACGGCCACCAGGTCGAGCAGGGCCGGCACCATCTGGCAGGCCAGGGTACGGCGCCAGATCAGCTCGTACAGTCGCGCCTGGTCATCGCCCAGGACCTGTTTCGCGCGTTTCGGGGTCAGTGCGGCGGAGGTCGGGCGAATCGCCTCGTGGGCCTCCTGCGCGTTCTTGGACTTGTTCTTGAAGAAATTCGGCTTTTCCGGCAGGTGATCCTCGCCAAACTGTCGCGCGATCTGGCCGCGCAGATCCGACAGGGCGTCGTTGGACAGGGTGACTGAATCGGTACGCATGTAGGTGATCAGGCCCTGCGTTTCGCCGTCGATCTCGACCCCTTCGTACAGGCCCTGGGCCGCCCGCATGGTGCGTTGGGCCGAAAACCCCAGCTTGCGCGAGGCGTCCATCTGCAGCGTAGAGGTGATGAACGGCGGCGCGGGATTGCGTTTGCGCTGGCTCTTGGTGACCCGGTTGACGGTCAGGCGACCGTCGGCGTGCGCCAGCAGCTGTTCGCGCACCGCTGCGGCCCGTTCGCCGTTGTCGATGTCGAACTTGTCGAACTTCTTGCCGTCCAGGGTCGCCAGGCGGCCGATGAAGTCGAAGGAATCCCGACTCAGGTCGGCCTCGATGCTCCAGTACTCGACCGGTTCGAAGGCCTCGCGTTCGCGTTCACGCTCGACCACCAGGCGCAGGGCGGGACTCTGCACGCGACCCGCGCTGAGGCCGGTCTTGATCTTGCGCCACAACAGCGGTGACAGGCTGAATCCGACCAGGTGGTCCAGGGCGCGGCGCGCCTGCTGCGCGTTGACCAGGTCCATGGACAGCTCGCGCGGGTTGCTGACCGCCTCTTCGATGGCCCGCTTGGTGATTTCCGAGAATTCCACGCGGTAGAAACGACGGTCCTCGGTCAGCCCTTTCTCGCGCAGGATTTCGTACACGTGCCACGAGATGGCCTCGCCTTCGCGATCGAGGTCAGTGGCGAGGTACACGTTTTCGGCGGCGCGGGCGGCCTTGACGATCCTGTCGACGTGTTTCTTGCTGCCCTCGGACAGTTCGTAGGCCATGGCGAAACCATTGTCGGTATCCACCGCCCCGTCCTTCGACGGCAAATCCCGGATGTGGCCGTAGGAAGCCAGCACGAGAAAGTCGCTGCCGAGGTAACGGTTGATGGTGGTCGCCTTGGCCGGCGACTCAACGATGAGCAGGTTTTTCGCCATAGGTCTCGCCTGTTCGTCCCGCGGTCGCCAGGCCTGAGCATGCGGCACGGCGGGGACGCTTCCGGGAGTTCAGTCTGTCAAGAAATCAGGGGGCAAGCGGCGGCTGGACCGGATGGCCCGGCCGCGATCGGACACCCCCCTGCGTCTTTTTATTAGTGCCTGTATTCCTGTTCGCTGTCAAACATGAAGTCTTCCATCCAGGCGTAGTTGGCTTCCTGCCCCGGCTGGTTGAAGAGCACCATGAGCACGACCCACTTGAGGTCTTCCAGCGTGATTTCCTCGGATTCCAGCGCCATCAGGCGGTCCAGCACCAGTTCGCGGCGCTGGGCATCCAGGATGCCGATGTTTTCCAGGTACATGACGAAGTCCCGGCACTCGGTTTCCAGGCGATCCACCTCGGATTCGACATACACCCGAATTGGCCGGTCGGCCTGGATCTGGATCTCGGGTTGGTGGCGCTGCTCCGCGAGGCCGTCGAGCCAGCGGAATGCCTTGTCGATTTCGCCGTTGGTGAAGCCGGCTTCGTGCAGGTTTTCTTCCATGTCGGCGCGGTCGGGCTCGCGCTCCGGCTCGTCATAGAAGTACTTCTCGAACAGGAACATCAGTACGTCGAGTACGTTTTCTTTCATTATTTCCTCTGGTCTTCAGGCTTCCCCTGGTCTCGCCGGGCCGCCTGTCCTCTCAGCTCCAGAGACCCCAGCATCCAACAAAGTCGGGACAGGGTCAATGGAAAGCGAAAAATTTTTCCTGTTTTCGCTGCGAGAAGCGGTGAAACGCATCATGTGGGTGCGTTTCGGCGCAGTTCAAGGTCGCGCGGGGCGCCGGGAGCGCCCGGCCGGCGGGCGACGCGCCCCCCTTCGAGCACCTGCACCAGGTCGCGCAGCTCGAGCATCAGCAACATGGACGACACCTCGCGCGCGCGCAGGCCGCTGCGCGACACCAGCTCGTCATGCGTCACCGGGTCGTGGCCGATCGCCGACCACAGGCGCGCGTAGTCTTCGTCACGCAGCAGGTCGGCGTCCTCGGCACTCAGGGCGCCGACCGGGCCCGGCGGTTCATCGTCCGTCTCCAGGCGCCGCTTCAGCGCCTGGGCCAGTTCCGACGCCATGGGCGCCAGTTGCGGTGTGATGTCCGCGGTGGACTCGACCAGTCGCGCGCCCTGCCTGATCAGGCGGTGACAGCCACGAACCATCGGGTTGTGCAGCGACCCGGGCAGGGCGAACACCTCTCTGCCCTGCTCCGCCGCCAGCCGGGCGGTGATCAGCGAACCGCTGTTCAGGGCGGCCTCCACCACCAGCACACCCAGCGACAGCCCGGCGATGATCCGGTTGCGGTTGGGGAAGTTCATCTTTACCGCGGGCGTGCCCGGCGGCAACTCGGTCACCAGTGCGCCCCGCTCGGCAATGGCTTCCCAGGCCGCGGCGTTGCGTTTCGGATAGACGATGTCCGGCCCGGTGCCCAGCACCGCCACGGTCAGGCCGCCGGCGTCCAGCGCCGCCTGGTGGGCGGTGACGTCCACCCCCGCGGCCAGGCCGCTGGTGATGGTCCAGCCGTCTCGGCTCAGCGCCGTGGCAAAGTCCCGTGCATGGTCACGCCCGCCCGCGGTGGGATTCCGGCTGCCGACCACCGCCACCTGTGGCTGCCACAGCGCCGAGGGGTCGCCCACGACCCACAGCACCGCCGGCGGCGCCTCGGTGTGCAGCAACAGGGCCGGGTAGTCGTCGTCACCCACGCCCACCAGGTGATGTTCCGGCGCCTCCAGCCAGGCCGCGTCGGCCGCCAGCACCCGGGGGTCCGGTGATTTCAGGGCACGAATGGTTTCCGCGTCCAGGCCCATGTGCCGCAGTTCACCTTCCGGCGCAGCGCACAGGGACGGTGCGCCGCCCACGGCGGGCAGCAGTTCCAGCAGGCGTCGCCCGGTCAGCTTCCAGGCCCGGGCGATCTTCAACCACGCGCTGTGCAAAAAATGTCTCCCAAAAAAAACGGGGTGCCCAGGGCACCCCGTCTCTCGACCTTGGCGGTGCGCCTAGAGCGTCTCGTCGGGGTGCTTGAGAATGTCGTGCTCCTGCACCGGGCGTTCGCCCTCCATCACCAGGGCGTAACTCACGTCATTGAAGACGCGGAACACCATGATGTGGGCGTCGAACTCGTCCGGCAATACGACTTTGTCCCCTTTCCAGGTACCGGCATCGGCCAGGCTGCCTGCAGGATATTTGACCCGATCGCGGATTTCCTCGCCGGGACGGAAGGCGGAAAACACGTGTCCGGGCTCCACGCCCTGGCTGGCGCCACCGGAAATGGAGACCATCTTCAGGTGGCCCACCAGGCGGTTGTCGCCCTGCACGCCCAGCACTTTCATGCCCGCGGGCACGGTACCCATGGCGCGAGGCTGGTACTGGTCCACGTAGCCGATGTCATCCAGCGGCATGATGAAATCACCCTCGCGCACCGAGTCCTGCGCGTGGCCGATGGTCAGGATGGCCGGATCGCCGGTTTTGGCCAGCATGCCTTCGGCCACCTGGTACAGCTCGAAGCCCACGATGTCACCGTAGTTCTGCGGCTTCAGGTTGCCGGCGCGCTCCCACCAGGTGGGATGCCACTCTTCACGCACGGGGGCGTGTTGGCCGTAACCGGGCTCCACGGCACGGCGGATTTCGCCGTCCTTGCGGTAGTAGATGTTGCCCAGCCGCATCACCGCGTAGTACTGGCCGACTTCGCCGTTGAGCTGGCGCACGTAGGTGTTGTCCTGCACGGCCGAGTTGAGTCGGCGTTCCTCGTTGGCGACCACGTAGGGCAGCGCATCCAGCTGCTCCTGGCTGTCGACAAGGCGGAAGTTGCGGATCAGGCCCTCGATCCACTCGTGCGGAATCGGCGGGATCGGCTGTCGAGTGGTCACCCGCGTGTCCGGGGACAGGCGCACCGTGGGTCTGCCACGGTCCACCATGAGGCGGGGCTGACCGTCGATGTAGACCAGCGAAATCCGGTCACCCGGGTAAATCAGGTGCGGATTCTCGATCTGCTGATTGGCATGCCAGATGGCTGGCCACTGCCAGGGGTGGTCGAGAAAGCGACCCGAAATATCCCACAGGGTATCGCCCTCGACTACAATGTATTCGTCCGGATGATCGTCGCGTAAGGACACGTCCTGCGCCATTGCGGCGCCGCCCAGGAGTGTCGCAAGGATGAGGCAAATGAGTATCCTTTTCACTGTCCTTCCCCGTTTTTCTGGCTTCCAGCCATTGTGGCCCGAGGGCCGTTATTGGTGTGGCGAACGAAGTTCGCACCTGGCTATCATAATTAATGTCGTGAGAAAGTTCACCTAAATAGTTTTTGCGGAACGGTTTTATGGCAATACGCGAAATTCTCGAGTTTCCCGATCCCCGCCTGCGTACGCAGGCCCGCGCGGTCGAGGAATTCGATGGGCAACTGGCAAATCTGGTCGAGGACCTGTTCGAGACCATGTACCAGGAACAGGGCATCGGGTTGGCGGCCACCCAGGTGAACGAGCACGTGCGTGTGCTGGTCATGGACACCAGTGACGAACGCAACCGGCCCATGGCCTTCGTCAATCCGGAGATCATCGAACGCGACGGCACACAGGTCTACGAAGAGGGTTGCCTGTCCGTACCGGGCATCTATGCCAAGGTGGAGCGTGCCGAACAGGTCCGGGTCCGTGCCCGTCACCCCGACGGCACGGCGTTCGAGACCGAACTGGACGGCCTGTCGGCCGTGTGCCTGCAACACGAAATGGATCACCTGGCCGGCAAACTGTTCGTCGACTACCTCTCGCCGCTCAAACGACAGATGGTGCGCAAACGCCTGGAGAAGGCGCGGCGCCAGGACAACCGGGTTCCGTCGGCCACCTGATGACTCCTGACGCGCCGCGGGCGCCGGCGCCCCGCATCGTCTATGCCGGCACCCCGGAGTTCGCGGTGCCGGCGCTGCAACGCCTGCTCGACACCGGCGCCGAGGTGGCCGGGGTGTACACCCAGCCCGACCGGCCCGCCGGGCGCGGCCGGGCCCTGACGGCCTCGCCGGTCAAGCAGCTGGCGCAGTCGGCCGGTCTCCCCGTCCTGCAACCTGCGACACTCCGTGGCGACGAGGCCCGCCGGGTCCTGGCCGACCTCGAACCGGACCTGATGGTGGTGGCCGCCTACGGCCTGATCCTGCCCCAGGCGGTGCTCGATATTCCGCGCCTGGGCTGCTGGAACATCCACGCCTCGCTTCTGCCGCGCTGGCGGGGCGCCGCGCCCATCCAGCGCGCCATCGAGGCCGGCGACCCGCGCACCGGCGTGTGCATCATGCAGATGGAAGCCGGCCTGGACACCGGTCCCGTGTATCACCGCCTGGAAACGGTGATCGAGACCAACGACACCGGCGGCAGTGTGCACGACCGCCTGGCCGTGCTTGGCGCCGATGCCCTGCTGGAGTGCCTGGGGCGCCTGGCGCGCGGGCAACTGGAAGCGCCCGAAGCGCAGGACGAGGGCCTTGCCGTGTACGCGCCCAAGCTCAGCAAGGCCGAAGCCGAACTGGATTTCAGTCTGTCCGCCGTCGCGCTGGAGCGCCGAGTTCGTGCCTTCGATCCCTGGCCCGTGGCCTGGTGCAGGCTGGGCGGCCGACGTCTTCGCGTATGGCGCGCCGCCGTCGACCCGCGAGGTCACGAGGGCCACCCCGGCCAGATCCTCGCCGCCACCGCCAATGGCATCGAGATCGCCACGGGACAAGGCCGCCTGCGACTGCTGGAGCTGCAGCCTGAAGGCAAACGGCGTATGCCCGTGGCCGATTACCTCAACGCGCACAGCCTGGAATGAAGCAGCCTGACGCTCGCCTCGTGGCCCTCAACGCCTTGCAGGAAGTCCTGGACAGGCAGCGTTCTCTGGCCGAAGTCTCGGCATTCGAACGGCTCACTGACGCCCGCGAACGCGCCTTTGCACGGCGCCTGGTCTACGGCGTGCTGCGCTGGCGTGGCGCACTGGACTGGCTGGCCGATGCCCTGCTCGAACGACCTCTGCGGCGCAAGGAGAAGGCGGTGCGCCGCCTGCTGCACCTGGGCCTGTTCCAGCTGTGGCGTGAAGACACGGCGGACCACGCCGCGGTGCACGCCACCGCCGAGGTGGCGCGACGCCTGCGCAAGCCCTGGGCGGTGGGCCTGGTCAACGCGGTGCTGCGCCGTTTTCAGCGCGAACGCGACGAACTGCTGGAGGGCCTGGCGCGGGCGCCAGAACGGTACGCCCATCCCGACTGGTTGCTGGACGCGCTACGCGCAGACTGGCCCGACGACTGGCGGGTGATCGCGGATGCCAACAATCGGCAGGCCCCACTGTGGCTGCGCAACAACCGCCTCCAGGGCACCCGCGAGCAGGGCGCCGAACGGCTGCGGCAGGCCGGCTTCAAAGTGCGTGAACACCCCCTGGCCCCCGACGCCCTGGCCATCGAACCCGCCACCGCCGTGGAGGCCATCCCGGGGTTCGACACCGGCCGATTCAGCGTGCAGGACGCCGCCGCCCAACTGGCGGCGCGACTGCTCGCGGTCGAGCCGGGACAGCGCGTACTGGACGCCTGCGCGGCGCCCGGCGGCAAAACCGGGCACCTGCTCGAGATTGCACCCGGCGCCGAGGTGGTGGCGCTGGACCTGTCCGCGCAGCGCCTGGCGCGCGTCGAGGAAAACCTGGCGCGTCTGCGGCTGGAGGCCACTTTGCTCACCGCGGACGCCGCCGAGCCCGACACATGGTGGGACGGCAGGCCGTTCCAGCGCATTCTGCTCGACGCCCCCTGCACCGCTACGGGCGTGATCCGCCGCCACCCCGAGATCCGCTGGTTGCGCGACCCGGACCAGGTGGCTCAGGCCGTGGCCCTGCAGTCCAGGCTGCTGGAACGGCTCTGGCCCCTGCTGGAGGCGGGGGGTATCCTTGTTTACGCCACCTGTTCGGTGCTGAGGCGTGAAAACAACGAGCAATTACAGGCCTTCCTGGAAGCGTATTCCGACGCCGTCTGCACGGGCCCGGAGGGGTTCGGCCGGTCCGGACCGCCAGGTCGACAGCTGCTGCCCGGCGAACAGGACATGGACGGATTCTATTACGCGCTGCTGCACAAGCGTCCTGCTTAGCCTGGCGCTGACGCTGGCCGCCGGCTGCGGTCTGTCCGGCGGCAAGGCGCGCTTCGAGGTCAGCCAGGTGGACGTGCGTGCGCGCGGCACCAGCCTGCAGGTACGCATGGACCAGGAGCTGCGCCTGAGTCGCCCCGCCACGCGTGCGGTGCGCAACGGCGTACCACTGGTGCTGGAGCTCGACGTGGAAGTGCGAGACGGCGCCAACCTCACCCTGGTGGCCACCGAACAGCAGCAATTCGAGATCCGCTACCTGCCCATGAGCGAACACTGGCAACTCGAGACCCCGGACCGCGCCGCGCCGCGCACCTATCCACGCCTGCGCCACGTACTGGCTGAGCTGTCGGAGCTCAGGCTCACGCTCGACGCCATCCCCCTGGCGCCCGGAGACTACGAACTGCGCACCCGCATCCGGCTGGACCTGGCCAGCCTGCCCGCGCCGATGCAACTTCCCTCGCTGGTCAACCGCACCTGGCGACACGACTCGGACTGGACCCAATGGCCCTTCAGGATCAACGCCTGAAACGCGCCCTGTTCCGGGTATTCCCCATCCTGGCAGCCCTGGTGGTGCTGCTGGTGTCGCTGGTCCTGGTCAGCGACGTCCAGGGCGAAGGCACCAACCGCACCTATCTCTGGGTCCTGGTTCTGACCTTGCTGGCCCTGGCGATCCTCGGCCTGTCCATCGTCTCGCGCGTCGCCTCCCTGCTGCGCAAGGTGCGCCGCAAGGAACCCGGTGCCCGCCTGGCGGCGCGCTGGGTGCGAAACTTCCTGGTGTTCAGCCTTCCCCCGGCCCTGATCGTGTACTTTTTCTCCGCCTACTTTCTCACGCGCACCATCGACAACTGGTTCGACGTGCAGGTGGAAGAGGCGCTGCAGGATTCCCTGGAACTGGGCCAGGCCTTCCTCGACCAGCGCACCCTGGACGCGCGTAACCAGTCCCGGGCCCTGGCCGACGAACTGCCGCTGGAGGACGGGCGCGACGCGGTTCGCGACACCCTGCTCAACAACGTCAGCGCCACCGGCCCGGTCGAACTGGCGCTGCTCAACCCCTCCGGCAGCGTGGTGGCGACAGCCAGCTACGACCCGCTGGCCGACCTGCCCGAACTGCCCGGCGACTACGCCTTGCTGCAGGGCCTCGAGCGCGGCGAGTACGCGGCGGCGGAGCCCACCGGCCATGGCGGTCTGCGGGTGCGGGTGCTGCAACGCCTGCCCGCACCGCGGCTCGGCGAGGTGTACCTGCTGCAGTCCATCTACCCGCTGCCGGAAAGCATCACGGCGTTGACCGGCAGTATCGAAGCGGAGTATTTCCGCTACCGCAACGTGGCGTTCCTGCGCGGCTCGCTGAAACAGAGTTTCATCCTGATCCTGACCCTGGTGCTGCTGCTGACGGTGTTGCTGGCCATCCTGGCCGCCCTCAGCGCGGCGCGGCGCATGGTCACCCCGCTGTCGGACCTGGCGCGCGCCACGCAACGCGTGGCGGCCGGGGACCTGGACCAGGCCGTGGAGTTTCGCACCGAGGACGAAGTCGGTTTCCTGGCCACCTCGTTCAACGACATGTCACGCGCCCTGGTCTCGGCCAGCGAGGCCGCCGAGGAAGGCCGCGCACGCCTGCAAGCCCAGGGCGAATACCTCGAAACCGTGCTGGGCAGCCTGTCGGCCGGCGTCATGACCCTGGATCCCGGGGGAACGCTCGTGCGCCTGAACACCGCGGCCGAATCCATTCTCGACCTGCCGGCGGGGCTCGCCCACGGACAGTCGCTGGACGAACTGGCCGGCTCATTCGGCCACGTGCAGCCGCTCGCGGAAACCATCGGGCGCCAGGTCAGGCGTGGCCGCAGGGACTGGCAGGAAGAGGTGCGGCTGGAGCCCGGCGGGCGCACACGGGTGCTTCTGGCGCGCGGTTCGGAATTGCCGGGCTCGGATTACCTCGACGGCGGCAACGTGGTCGTTTTCGACGATGTCACGATCCTCAACCAGGCGCAGCGCGACGCCGCATGGGCCGAAGTGGCGCGACGGCTGGCGCACGAGGTCAAGAACCCGCTCACGCCGATCCGCCTGGCCGCGGAGCGACTGCGCATGAAATTGATGGACAAGCTGGGGGCCCGTGACGCGGACATGCTCGACCGCTCGGCCAACACCATCGTGGCGCAGGTCGAGGCCCTGCGAAAGCTGGTCGACGCCTTCGGCGACTACGCGCGGGACACGGAACTGGAGCGCGCGCCCGTGGCGCTGGACGAATTGATTCGCGAGGTGGTGCACCTGTACCGCCAGGGCGACCCCACCCTGCAGATCGAACTGGACCTGTGCGAGGGCCCGGTCGGCCTGCAGGCCGACGCCGTGCAACTGCGCCAGTTGCTGCACAACCTGATCCGCAATGCCCGGGAAGCAGCCGGCGAGGGCGAGGTGGCACGCCTGCACATCGCCACCCGGCGGGAAACGGGCGCCGAAACCGACTGGCTGGTGCTGGATGTACGTGACCAGGGGCCCGGCTTTCCCGAGGCCGTACTGGCCAAGCCCTTCGAACCTTACGTGACGTTCAAACCCAGCGGCAGCGGCCTGGGATTGGCCATTTGCCGCAAGATCGTGGCCGATCACGACGGCCAGATCGAGATTTCCAATCCCGACGACGGTGGCGCCCTGGCCCGGGTGCGCCTGCCGTTGCCCGAGGCTGGGCAACGCGGCTCGGCCGTGCCGCGTTCGCGCAAGGCCTGAGCGGAACGATACCCCGGGAGTGCTAGGCGGACCCGCGGCTTTCGGTTATTCTTCTGTTGTTTTCACGCCACACCCGTCCGCGGTCCGAACTGACCCACGAGGAGCCCACCGGTCATGGCCCAGGCAAACATCCTGGTAGTCGACGACGAGCAGGATATCCGCACCCTGGTGTGCGAGATTCTCGAGGATGAGGGCTACGCCGTGACCACCGCGGAGAACGGTGAGGCGGCCCGCGCCGCCTTCGCGCGGCGGGTGCCCGACCTGGTCCTGCTGGACATCTGGATGCCCGACGTGGATGGCATCACCCTGCTGCGCGAATGGTCCGAGAGCGGCCGCCTCGACTGCCCCGTGGTCATGATTTCCGGCCATGGCACCCTGGAAACGGCGGTGGAAGCCACGCGCCTGGGGGCGCAGGATTTCGTGCAGAAGCCCATTTCCCTGGCCAAGCTGCTGGCCACCGTCAAATCCGCCCTGGCCGCCGGTGGCGGCGCACCGTCGTCGCCCAGCCTGCCCAGCGCCTCGGCGCCGCAAGGCAGCAGCCCCCAGGTACAGTTGTTGCGCCGCTCGGCGGAACAGGCCGCCGGCGCCACTGCACCCATCCTGCTGACCGGCGAACCGGGCAGCGGCAAGGAAGCGCTGGCGGCCTGGCTGCACCAGCTCTCCAGGCAACCCGGTCGCTTCGTGGTACTGGATCGGACTCGCATGTCGGCCGCGAGCGCGCACGCATACCTGGTCGGCGACGGCGCGTCGCCCGGCGCGTTCGAGCGCGCCGCCGGCGGCACCGTATTCATTCCCGAATTGCAGGATGTCGAAAGCGGGGCCCAGGCCCTGCTGGCGGCCCTCATCGAGGGCGGCAGTTACACACCACTGGACCAGTCCGAACCGCGGGTGCTGGACTGTCGCGTCATCGCCGGCCTGTCGGGCAACGCGGAGTCTGCAGTGACGTCCGGCCGGGTGGACAGGGCCCTGTACCTGCAGGTGGGTGTACTGCCGTTGCACATTCCGCCTCTGCGCGAACGCCCGCAGGACATCCCGGACCTGGTCAGTCACCACGTCGACCAGGTGTCCAACAATGAAGGGCTGGAGTACCGCCACTTTTCCATTTCTTCGCTCAACCGACTGCGCAATCACGAATGGCCGGGCAATGAGCGTGAGCTGATCAACCTGGTACAACGCCTGCTGATCCTGGGCGGCGAGGGGGACGTGACCGCCAAGGACGTGGAAGACGCGTTGCGCCAGCCCGGACCGGAGGCGCCGGCCGGCGCAACCGCGCGACCGGGCTCCTTCGACCTGCCGCTGCGCGAGGCACGCGAAGCGTTCGAGCGCGACTACCTGGTCTACCAGTTGCGCAAGGCCGGCGGCAGCGTGGGCAAACTGTCGGACGCGGTGGGCATGGAACGCACCCACCTGTAC
>JAUIJU010000131.1 GCA_030431095.1 Gammaproteobacteria bacterium
AGCGCGAGGGTATGCGCACCCCCCTGCACCGCTTCGACAACGACATGGTGTTCCTGGACGGCGTCCACCTGCGCTCGGTGGGCTGGGAAGGCGAACTGGACGAGCAGTCCTATTTCATCGACCACGAGAACGGCTACGTGTACCTGGGCGCCGACCCCACCGATCACCTGGTGGAGATCACCGCGCACGACGGCGCCATCATCCGCACCAGCCGCGAGGTTCACGGCAAGTCCAACGACGGGCAGGGACCGGTCATCCGCGGCCTGACCATCACCCAGTACGCCTATCGCTGCCTGGAGGTCGAGGGCAAACGCCAGATCACCATGCACGAGGAACCCACCGATGAGCCGGTGGGCCTGGCCGACCCCGCCAGCTTCGGCAAGGAGATTACCGGCACCGTGCTGGAGCACCTGGAGATCTCGTACTGCTCGCGCGTGGCCGGTTATTTCCGCGGCGACGGCCTGGTGATCCGCAATTCCCTGGTCAGCGACACCGGCACCGAGGGCCTCTACGTGATCGGCTCGTCCGACGCGCTGCTGGAACGCAACCTGATCCGACGCAACAACATCGAGGGGCTGACCGGCTACTACGCCTCGGCGGTGAAGATTTTCAATCAGACACGGCGAGTGGTGTTTCGCGACAACCTGCTGATCGACCACCCGAACTCCAACGGCGTGTGGTACGACGTCGGCAACCGCGACGGGGTGATCGTGAACAACTGGATCGAAGGCACCACGGACGGCATCTTCTTCGAGATTTCCGACGGCGCCATCGTGGCCGGGAATCTGCTGGTGGACAACGACAAGGGCCTGCGCGTGCTCAACTCCGCCAACGTCCAGGTCTGGCACAACACCTTCATCAACAGCCGCGCTTCCTTCGAGCGCAACCGGCGCGGCGACGGCGACGACCACTTCGGCTGGCACGTGACCACCGGACCCGGCGTGGAGGCGCGCGAAGGCCACGTGTTCGCCAACAACCTGCTGGTGGCCGACGCGCTTTTCGGGGCGCCCCTGCTGCAATTCGAACAGCCCGCCGAACTGTGCGAGCGCCTGAACCGGCCCATGGCCGAGCGCGTGGACGGCAACACGTACGTACGCGCCGACCGGGCCACGCCGCTGGTGCGTCGCGGCCCGGACACCGGCCAGGACTGCAGCCGCGACTACACGTCCTTCAGTGCCTGGGCAAAGGCCGGCGCCGTCGACGGCGGCACGGGGTTGCAACGCCGGCCCCGCTCGGTGTTCCGCTCTCCAGAGCTCGGCCGCTACGCACCCCTGCCCGGCTTCGAGCCGGGCCAGACCGTGACCACGCCCGCCCGCGTGCGGCAGGCCATGAACGTCGATGACGCCGAAGGGCTGACGGCCGGCGCCTGGCCTGCGGACGGACAATGAGCTGAACCCCCATCGACACCGGAAACGACACCCCAACCCCAGGAAACCCGCCCATGCGCCATCCCAAACGCTTTGCCCATCTTTTGCCCCTGCTGGCGCTGGCCTGCTCGCTGCTTGCCGTCACCGGCGTGTCGGGGCGCGAGACGCCCACGGCCGAGCTGGAGCGGCTGGGCGTGTCCACCGAACGCCTGGCCCGTCTCGACGCGGCGCTGGCCGGCTACGTGGCACGGGGTGAGTTGCCAGGCGTGGTGGTGCAGGTCAACCGGGCCGGCGAGACCATCTACCTCGGCGCCCACGGCTGGCGAGATATCGAGAACCAGGTACCGATGAGCGCCGATACCCTGTTTCGCATCGCATCCCAGACCAAGGCGATCATTGCCGTGGGCACCCTGAGCCTGCAGGAAGAAGGACGCCTGCTGATCGGCGACCCGGTGGCGGACTACCTCCCTGAATTTTCGGAGACCACGGTGGCCGTGCCGCGCGAGGACGGCGGCTACGACGTGGTCCCGGCCCATCGCCCGATCACGATCCGGGACCTGCTGATGCACACTTCCGGTGTGGGTTACGGTTACGGACCGGCAGCCGACCGCTGGGCCGAAGCCGGCATCCAGGGCTGGTACTTCGCCGACCGCGAGGAGCCGATTCGCGAGACCGTGCGGCGCATGGCCGAGCTGCCGTTCGAAGCGCAACCCGGGGAAGCCTGGGTCTACGGTTACAACACCGACATTCTTGGCGCGCTGGTCGAAGTCGTGTCAGGACAACCGCTGGACGAGTTCCTGCGCGAGCGCGTGTTCGAACCCCTGGGCATGCATGACACCCATTTTTACCTGCCACCCGCCAAGGCGGAGCGCCTGGCCACCGTGTATGGCATGGGCGACGACGGACAGTTGTTCAGGGCGCCCGACGAAAGCCACATGACCGGCCAGGGCGAATACGTCGACGGTCCGCGACAGAGCTTTTCCGGAGGCGCGGGGCTGCTGTCCACCGCCCACGATTACGCGCGCTTCCTGGAGATGCTGCGCAACGGCGGCGAGTTGGAGGGCGCGCGCGTTCTGGCGCCCAACACGGTGCGCCTGATGACCGTCGACCACTTGCCGGGAACGACCATTTTTCCCTGGCGCGCCGGCATGGGTATCGGGCTGGGGTTCCGCGTCCGCCTCGACGTGGGCGGGGAAGGCGTACCGTCCACCCAGGGTGAGTTCGGCTGGGGCGGGGCCTACCACAGCGTTTACTGGGTCGACCCGGCGGAGCAACTGGTGGTGACCTATTTCACCCAGGTGATTCCCTCGGGAGACCTGGACGACCACGACAAGCTACGGGTACTGATCTACCAGGCGCTGGTGGCGCCACCCCGCTAGCGTCGTGCGCCGCCGGCCCGCGTGACCGGGCCGGCACGCCCGTAAGCAATCGACTACCAGCCCAGGGCCGCCATCTTGGCGGCAATGGCCGGCTTGTGCGGACTGTTCGGGTTGGT
>JAUIJU010000051.1 GCA_030431095.1 Gammaproteobacteria bacterium
CCATTGTTCGAATTCCGATCCGAACTCGACCGCGCCACCATAGGGCTGATCGGTGCGCGTGGCCAGGTCCAGGATTCTCTGGACCGCTTCACCGCTGTCACCGCGGCCGACCTCGCGCGGCCAGTCCGGCGCCTGCGGCCAGGCCACGAGGTAGTCACCGAACCAGTGCGACTCGATGGCGTCGCGGTCTACCGTGCGCCGGTCTGCGCCGGTCCCTACCATGAGGGCGTCGCCCTGCATGCCGGTCAGCAACACGTGGCCCGCGGCATCGCCCTGCAGCACCAGCACCACCGGCAGGCCCAACTGGCGGATGCGCAACCAGTTGCCCTGGTCCTGCAGGCAGGCATAGCCCAGCCCTTCACGGCCCAGGCAGCTGGCCTGCACCAGGGCGGCGTCCGCGGGAGCGCCCCACTCACTGGCCAGGCCCTGCCAGGCGCGCAGGTTCTGTTCTTCGAACCAGGCCGCATTCAGGCCGTTGTCCGTAACGGCCCGGCCGTTGTTCGTCGCCGCGGCTCCGGGCGTAGACGCCGGGAGAGGCGCGGGCATGGTGGGCGGGTCGATCGGCAATGGGCGGGACGTTTCGTCGCCCGCTTTTGCGGTCTCCAGCGGCTGCGGTGGCAAGCGCGCGCCGGACGTTTCCTCATCCTGTCGCGGTGCCGACTCCGCCACGGTCGCCGCCTGCGACCCGGCCGCGTCATCCGGGTCACCCGTCAACCACCAACCGAACAGACCGACCAGGCACACCACGACAGCGGCCGCGACCCAGGGCAGCCACGCCCGGTGACGCACCCCGGGCTCGCCCAGTTGTACTTCGTCGGCAGCGGCGTTGACCAGGCGCGCCGTCACGCGGTCAGTCTCGGCGGCGTAGGCGGCGGCCAGGGACCGGTCGGCAATGATGTTGATCAGCCGCGGCACCCCCTGCGAGCGACGGTACAGCGCCCTGAGCCCGGAGCGAGTAAACGGGTCCCGTGCCGCACCGGCCACCGCCAGCCGGTGACTCACGTAACGCACGGTGTCTTCCGCTCCGAGCGGCGTCAGGTGATAGCGCGCGGTGATGCGCTGCGCCAGCTGGCGCAGGCTGCGCCGACGCAGCAGCTCGCGCAGTTCCGGCTGACCCAGCAGGATGATCTGCAGCAGCTTGTCCTTGCTGGTTTCCAGGTTGGTCAGCAGGCGAACCTGCTCCAGCGATTCCGGGCTGAGATTCTGTGCCTCGTCGATCACCAGCACCACGCCTTCGCCACGCTCATGCGCATCGAGCAAAAAGGCGTTGAGGCGATCGACCAGGCCCTTCGGGCTGTTTTCCACGCCCACCGTGCTCACGGCGAGCTCTTCGCAGATGGCGGCCAGCATTTCCACCGGCCCCATGAGGGGATTGAGCACCAGGGCGATGTGCGTCTCAGGCGGCACCTGTTCCAGCAGGGCCCGGCACAGCGTGGTTTTGCCGGTGCCGACCTCACCGGTCAACTGCACGAAGCCGCCACTGCCGCCCTGCCCCACGCCGTAAAGCAGGTGGGCCAGCGCGTCGCGGTGCCGCCCACTCAGGTAGATGAAGGTGGGATCGGGCGTGATGGAGAACGGCGCTTCGTCGAGGCCGAAGTATTCCAGGTACAAGTCAGTCTTCCATGGCCAGCAAGCTGGCGTTGCCACCGACCGCCGCGGTGTTGACGGTCAGCGTCCGCTCTGTGGCGAACTTCAACAGGTAATGTGGACCGCCGGCTTTCGGGCCGGTTCCCGACAGCCCCTCGCCGCCGAAAGGCTGCACGCCGACCACGGCGCCGGTCATCGTGCGATTAATATAACAGTTGCCCACCCGGACCCGCGCCGCGATGTGCTTTTGCGTGGTCTCGATACGACTGTGCACACCCAGGGTGAGGCCGTAGCCCGTGGCGTTGATGGCGTCCAGGACGCGGTCCAGGTCACGGGCACGGTAGCGCACCACGTGCAGGATCGGCCCGAACACCTCGCGCTCCAGCGCCTCGATGCCGTCGATGGCGAACGCGCAGGGAGCGAAGTAGTGCCCGGGCAGCGATTCGTCCAGCGGCGCCCGGGCCAGCAGGCGACCCTCGGCCTCCAGGCGATCGGCGTGGGCCTGCAAGCCATCGAGCGCCTGCTCGTCGATCACCGGCCCCACGTCCGTGGACAGCAACCCCGGTGAACCCAGCACCAGCTGCTGCATCGCGCCTTCGAGCATCTCCAGGATGCGATCGGCCACGTCCTCCTGCAGAAACAGAACGCGTAACGCCGAGCACCGCTGGCCGGCGCTCAGGAAGGCGCTGCCGATCACGTCCCTCACCACCTGTTCCGGCAACGCCGAACTGTCGACCAACATCGCATTCTGACCACCCGTTTCCGCCACCAGCGCCGCCAGCGGCGCGTCCCGGTTGGCGAGTGACTGGTTGATCAGGCGGGCGGTTTCGGTCGAACCGGTGAACGCTACGCCGTCGATCCCCGGGTGGTTGGACAATTGTGCGCCCACCGTCGTCCCGTCACCCGGCAGGAACTGCAGCGCCTCGCGCGGAATGCCCGCCTCGTGCAGCAATTCCACCGCGCGTCCGGCCACCAGCGGCGTCTGTTCAGCCGGCTTCGCCAGGACGGTGTTCCCTGCGGCCAGCGCGGCGGCCACCTGGCCGGTAAAAATCGCCAGCGGAAAATTCCACGGACTGATACAGGCGAACACGCCGCGCCCGTGCAGGGTCAGGTGGTTGGTTTCTCCCGTGGGTCCAGGCAGTTGCATGGGGGCGCCGAACCGGCGTCGCGCCTCGAAGGCGTAGTAGCGCAGGAAATCCACCGCCTCGCGCACTTCGGCGATGGCGTCATTGATGGTCTTTCCGGCCTCCCTTGCGCACAGCGCCATGAACTCCGGCAGCCGCTCCTGCATGGCGTCGGCCGCGGCTTCCAGTGCCGCCGCCCGATCTTCGACCGGCGTGGCGTCCCACCGCGGCGCAAACGCCACGGCGTCCTCCACGGCCCGTGCGACCTGGGCCATGGTCGCAGGTGTGACCTCGCCGGTAACCCGGCCGGGATCGGCGGGATCGACCACCGGAACAGGCGCCTCACCCTCCTCGCCGGTCGTGGCGGTCATCGGCCCGGCCCGCCAGCGATGCTCGGACCAGCGGTCCATGGCCCCGGCCAAAGATCGCAGGTCGCGTTCGTTGGCCAGGTTTACCCCACGGGAGTTGGCGCGCTCTCCCCCGTACAGGTCCAACGGTAGCGGGATGGCCGGGTGGGCGCGCGGCTGGTTGCGGCGTGACTTGGCCACCGGATCCTCGGCCACCTGCTCGACGGGCAGGCGCTCGTCCACGATGCGGTTGACGAAAGACGTGTTGGCGCCGTTTTCGAGCAGGCGCCGCACCAGGTAGGGCAGCAGGTCTTCGTGGCTGCCCACGGGGGCGTACACGCGGCACGCGTGGTTGGGAAACTCGTCCCTCGCCATGACCTCCTGGTAAAGGTCCTCGCCCATGCCGTGCAGACGCTGGAATTCATAGTCCAGCCGATCCCCGGCCATCTCCGTGATGATCGAGATGGTGTGGGCATTGTGCGTGGCGAACTGGGGGTAGAACGCCTCACGCATGCCCAGCACCTTCTTCGCACAGGCGATGTAGGAGACATCCGTGTTGGCCTTGCGCGTGTACACCGGGTAGCCGTCAAACCCCTCTTCCTGCGCGTGCTTGATCTCGGTGTCCCAGTAGGCGCCTTTGACCAGACGCACCGGGATGCGATGACTGGTGCGCCGCGCCGTCTCGGCCAGCCAGTCGATGACCGCCGGGGCCCGCTTCATGTATGTCTGCAAGGCCAGGCCGAAGCCGTTCCAGCCGGCCAGGTCCGGGTGGTCCAGCACGGCGCCGATCACATCCAGCGACAGCAACAGGCGGTCAGCCTCTTCCGCATCGATGGTCAACGCAACGTCCTGCTCCCGGGCCAGGGTCGCCAATTCCAGGACGCGTGGCGTCAGCTCACGCAATACCCGCTCACGCTGCGCAAACTCGTAACGCGGATGCAGGGCCGACAGTTTTACCGATATGCTGGGTGCGCCAAAGATGTCGCTGTCGCCGCGGCGCTTGCCCACGGCGGCGATCCCGTGCCGGTACGCCTGGTAGTAGCGCTCCGCGTCAGGCCACGTCAGGGCGGCCTCGCCGAGCATGTCGAAGGAATAGCGATAGGGCCGGTTGCGCTTTTTGACCGCACGCTCCAGGGCTTCCTCGATGGTGCGCCCCATCACGTACTGGTATCCCATGATGCGCATGGCCTGGCGAATCGCGGTGCGGACCACCGGCTCGCCGCCGCGATTGACCAGCCGGCGCAATACTGAACGAAAGTCGCGCTGCGTGTTCAGCCCCAGGTTGACCAGCTGGCCGGTGAGCATCAATCCCCACGTGGAGGCGTTGACGAACAGGGAACTGCTCTTGCCCAGGTGGGACTCCCAGTCGGCGGCGTGCAGTTTGTCCGCGATCAGTTTTTCGGCGGTGTCGGTATCGGGGATGCGCAGCAGCGCCTCGGCCAGGCACATCAGCACCACGCCTTCCTCGGAGGACAGGTCGTACTCCTGCATGAAGGCATCGAGCGCGCCCTGGTCTTCCTTGCCCGCGCGCACGGCGCCCACCAGCTTGCCGGCGCGCAATTGCACCCGGCGCCTGGCGGATTTTTCCAGTTCCACCGCTTCCAGCAGTTCGTCCACCACGGCGTTTTCATCGGCATGGTACAGCGCGTTGATCGCGTCCCTGCACGGCGAGCGTGGCGCAGGCCGGGGGGTCAGGAAGGTGAACTCTGCGGCTTGGCTCATGGCTTGGAATCTCCCGCTGGCGGTCCCGGGAAGGTCCGCGAATCAAGGGACGCACAGTGTAGTCATCCACCCGGTGCGCGCCAAGTGAAGTCGCATCCCGAAAACCGGGGACGTACGCGTTTTCGAACGTCTTCACGGCGCCTTCGTCCTTGCCCCGCCGCCTCGTGGAATTTAAAATGCCGGGCTGTCGACATTTCCCTGTAGCCGCGTTTCCAATCAGGACCTCTTCCGCCGTCAAGACCGTCCATCGGCGCCGTCTGACGAACCAGGTCAACCGTGGTCGACGACCCGTAACCGGGTCGGCACGGTGAAGGAGGACCGAACCCAGCGCAACCGGTGGGTTGCACGAGGCAAAGTACCGCATGAAAAAGCAAAACACTTTCATCGTCGGCCTGGCCGTACTGGTCGCCGTCAGCGTCGCTTTCTGGCTGATGCTCGTCGCGCCCATGTACACGGGTAACGAGATCAACATGACCCGTGGCGTGTCGTCCCTGAGCCGGGAACACTACAGCCTGCACATGATCATTCTGTGGGTGTGCGCGGTGATCGGCATCCTGGTGTTCACCGCGATGTTCACTTCCATCGTGCTGCACCGTAAATCGAAGGGTCATGAGCCGGCCCAGTTCAGCCACAGCACCAAGGCGGAAATCGTCTGGACCATCATCCCGGTGCTGATCCTGATCGCCATGGCCATTCCCGCCACCTCGGCGCTGGTCAAGATGGAAACGCCCACCGGCGCGGAAATGACGGTCAAGGTCACGGGCTTCCAGTGGAAGTGGAAGTACGAGTACCTCGAGGATGAAGTCGGCTTCGTCAGCACCCTGGCCGCGGACTCCAACGCGGCGCGCCAGCTGGGCTCGGGCATCGATCCCACCTCCGTGGACAACTACCTGCTGGCCGTCGACAAGCCGCTGGTGCTGCCGGTGGGTCGCAAGATCAAGTTCCTCATCACCGCCGACGACGTGATCCACGCCTGGTGGGTGCCCGCCTTCGGCTGGAAGCGTGACGCAGTGCCCGGCTTCATCAACGAGGCCTGGGTACGCATCGACGAGCCGGGTACGTATCGCGGCCAGTGCGCCGAGCTGTGCGGCAAGGACCACGGTTTCATGCCCATCGTGGTGGAAGCCGTGGAGGAAGACGAGTATGTCGCCTGGGTCGAGAGCCAGACAGTGGCCCACGTCGCCGCCACGGAGGAGGCGCAACGGGCCTGGGATTTTGACGAATTGATGGACCGTGGCGAATCCGTCTACGCCAGCCAGTGCGCCACCTGCCACCAGGATGACGGCCAGGGCCTGGCGCCGGCGTTTCCGGCCCTGGCGGGCAGCACCGTGGCCACCGGGCCGCTCGAGGAGCACATCCGCGTGGTGCTGGAGGGCCGTGAAGGCACCGCCATGCAGGCCTTCGGCGATCTGCTGACGCCGTCGGACATCGCGGCCGCCCTGACCTACACCCGCAACGCCTTCGGCAACGAGACCGGCGACGTCGTTCAGCCGTCCGACATCGCCGGCATCAACAAGGGATAAGACCATGAGCAGCATCACAGGCGACGACGTTACGATCGGCCACGACGAGGCCCACGCGCACGACGATCACGATCACAAGCCGGAAGGATTCCTGGCCCGCTGGGTCTTCACCACCAACCACAAGGACATCGGAACGCTGTACCTGGTGTTCGCCCTGCTGATGTTCTTCATCGGCGGCAGCATGGCCATGGTGATCCGCGCCGAGCTGTTCATGCCCGGCCTGCAGCTGGTGGAGCCCGACTTTTTCAACCAGATGACCACCATGCACGCCCTGATCATGGTCTTCGGGGCGGTCATGCCGGCCTGGGTGGGCTTCGCCAACTGGATGATTCCCCTCATGGTGGGCGCGCCGGACATGGCGCTGCCGCGCATGAACAACTGGAGCTTCTGGATACTGCCGTTTGCCTTCACCATGCTGCTGAGCACGCTGTTCATGGATTCCGGCGGCCCGGCGGCCGGCTGGACCCTGT
Organism: Gammaproteobacteria bacterium; assembly: GCA_030431095.1. Lineage (GTDB taxonomy): Bacteria > Pseudomonadota > Gammaproteobacteria > Xanthomonadales > SZUA-36 > Marinihelvus. The sequence goes on from JAUIJU010000051.1 coordinate 6,774, forward strand.
ACCCGCCGCTGAGCCTGCAGACCGGCGACAGCTTCGCCTTCGTGGTGTTCGCCGTGCACATGATGGGTATCAGCTCGATCATGGGCGCGATCAACATCATCGCCACGATCATGAACATGCGCGCGCCGGGTATGACGCTGCTGCGCATGCCGCTGTTCGTGTGGACCTGGCTGATCACCGCCTACCTGCTGATCGCCGTGATGCCCGTGCTGGCCGGCGCCGTGACCATGCTGCTGACCGACCACTTCTTCGGCACCAGCTTTTTCAACGCGGCCGGCGGTGGCGACCCGGTGATGTTCCAGCACATCTTCTGGTTCTTCGGGCACCCGGAGGTGTACATCATGATCCTGCCGGCCTTCGGCGTGGTGTCGGAGATCCTGCCGACTTTCAGCCGCAAGCCGCTGTTCGGCTACGCCGCCATGGTGTACGCCACGGCATCGATCGCGTTCCTGTCCTTCATCGTGTGGGCCCACCACATGTTCACGGTGGGCATGCCGCTGGAGGGTGAACTGTTCTTCATGTACGCCACCATGCTGATCGCCGTACCCACCGGGGTGAAGGTGTTCAACTGGGTCAGCACCATGTGGAAGGGCTCGATGACCTTCGAGACGCCGATGCTGTTTTCCATCGGCTTCGTGGTCCTGTTCACCATCGGCGGCCTGTCCGGCCTGATGCTTGCGATCAGCGCCTCGGACCTGCAGTACCACGACACCTATTTCGTGGTGGCCCACTTTCACTACGTGCTGGTACCCGGCGCCGTCTTCACGTTGATGGCGGGCGCCTATTACTGGCTGCCCAAGTGGTCCGGCAACATGTATTCGGAGCGCTGGGGCAAAATTCACTTCTGGCTGTCCACGATTTCCGTAAACGTGCTGTTTTTCCCGCAGCACTACCTGGGCCTGGCCGGCATGCCGCGACGCATCCCGGACTACGCGCCGCAGTTCGCGGATTTCAACATGTGGTCGTCGCTCGGTGGATTCGCCTTCGGCCTGAGCCAGCTGATATTCGTCGGTGTGGTGATTCACTGCGTGTTTTTCAGCAAGCAAAAAGCCACCGCGCAGGTATGGGAGGGTGCCAAAGGCCTGGAATGGACCGTACCTTCTCCCGCGCCGCACCACACCTTCACCACCCCGCCGAAGGTGACCGCGGGCATGGTCGCGCACGCCGACGACCACTGATGGCGGATTCGCGCGACATGACCGACATCGACCGCGAAGAACTGGCGCGGCGCCGCGGCAATGCGCGGCGTACCGCCTGGATCCTGGCCCTGATCGTACTGGCGATATTCGTCACCTTCCTGGTGACGGGCGTGACCGGCCGCGGCTGATGAGCTCGGGCGACGGCAAGAACCGAAAGCTGGTCCTGCAGCTGTTGGGCGTGGCGGTGGCCATGTTCGGCTTCGGGGTGTTCGTCATGCCGCCGCTTTACGTGACCTTTTGCGAGATCACCGGCCTGAACGAAGCCGGAATCCGGCGCGCGGAGGCTGCGCCCGTCAACACCGTTGGTGACCGCACCGTGAAAATCCGCTTCGACGCCAACACCAACTCGGCGCTGAACTGGGACTTCGAGCCGGTAGCGCGCAGCCTGGAGATCCCGGTGGGCGAGCCCGCCGAAGCGTTCTACGTCGCCGAAAACCTGGAAGGCGCCGAAGTGGCCGGCATGGCCACCTTCAACGTGTCGCCACCGGTCGCCGCACGTTATTTCGTGAAGGTCGAATGCTTCTGCTTCTCACGCCAGGTGCTGGCGGGCGGGGAGCGGCGTGAAATGCCCGTGTACTTTTTCGTGCAGCCGGACCTGCCCGACGACATCGGCGAAATGACCCTTTCCTACACCTTTTTCAAAAACGAGGATCCGTCCGTGGCCCAGGCCACGCCCTGACGGACGACAGAGAGAAAAACGATGGCAGAACACGCTGAAGGCACCTACTACGTCCCTCACGGCACCAAGTGGCCGATGACGGGCTCCATCGGCCTGGCCACCATGCTGGTCAGCGCGGCACTGTGGCTGAACGGCTCAGGCGCCGCCATGTACACCTTCTACACAGGCATCGCGATCATCATCTTCATGGTGTTCGGCTGGTTCGGCCAGGTAATCCGCGAAAGTGAATCGGGCATGTACAACGCCCAGGTGGACACCTCGTTCCGCATGGGCATGGCCTGGTTCATCTTTTCCGAGGTCATGTTCTTTGCGTGTTTCTTTGGCGCCCTGTTCTACGCACGCGCCCTGGTGGTGCCCTGGCTGGGCGGCGACAGCAACAACGCGAGCACGAACGAGATCCTGTGGCAGGGATTCGTCGCCCACTGGCCGACCAACGGCCCGGCGGAAGTCGGCGGCGACTTCGGCACCATCCCGGCGTTCGGCATTCCTTTCCTGAACACCCTGATCCTGCTGTTTTCCGGCGTGACCATCACCCTGGCCCACCACGCCCTGAAAGACGACAAGCGGCGACAGGTGGTCGGCTGGCTGGCCGCCACGGTGGCCCTGGGCGCCCTGTTCCTGTTCTACCAGGCCGAAGAGTACGTGCACGCCTACAAGGACCTGGGCCTGACCCTCGGTTCCGGTATTTACGGTTCGACCTTCTTCATGCTGACGGGGTTTCACGGCCTGCACGTGACCCTGGGCGCGATCATGCTGACGGTGATCCTGATTCGCTGCGCACGTGGCCATTTCAAGCCCGACAGCCACTTCGGCTTCGAAGCCGTGGCCTGGTACTGGCACTTCGTGGACGTGGTGTGGCTGGGCCTGTTTATTTTCGTCTACGTGATCTGAGCGGCACGCATCACGACAACACCAGGCGCCGCCCCACGGGCGGCGTCGTCATTCAGGGCCCGGCGCCCTGCTCCGTTTCGGGCTTGAGTCCGATGGGACCCCGGGACGAAGGCTCGATCCAGCCCAGCCGGAAGAACAGGTAGAGCAGCAGGAAAAGAGCCAGCGACAGGCTCACCCGCCAGGTCAGGCGACGTACCGTCCGTTTGCCTTCACCCTTGTCGCGAACGAGGAAGTAGAACGAGGACAGCAGCGTCCAGGCAATGGCCAGCAAAAAGACGATGATGATGATCTTGGACAGCAATTTGGAACTCCGGCAAACGGCGGGGCGGAGCACGGCACGGCCGCGTCCGTGGCGCCTATCGTGGGGTGACGGGCGGTGAAGTTCAAGACCTGGCGTTTTCGCCCCGGTCCCGCGCTGACCCTGCTACTGGGCGCCCTGGCGCTGGCCTTCCTGTTGCTGGGCAACTGGCAGGGCTCACGCGCCGAGGAAAAAATCCAGGCCCAGGCCGCGTTCGACGCGGCCCCGATGGTGTCGGCACTGACCGAAGACCTGGCCCCGTGGACCCGGATTGAACTCGAAGGCCGCCTGGACGCCCGGCGCCACCTGTTGCTGGACAACAAGCTCCACCACGGCCGTGCGGGCGTGCACGTACTGACTCCGTTCACCACCGCGGGTGGCTCGGTCGTGCTGGTCAACCGTGGCTGGTTGCCGCTGCCGCCGGATCGGGCCACGCTTCCCGACGTACCGACACCGGCCGGAACGGTGCGGCTCGAGGGTCGCCTGGCGCCCCTGAGTCGGCCCGGCGTGGAACTGGGACAACCGGCCGAATTGCACGGCGAGGATTGGCCCAAACTGCTGGTTTACCCGGACTGGGCAAGGCTGGAGGGGGCCGTTGGCCAGGCCCTGCACCGACAGGTGATGATGCTCGACCCAAACAGCGTCGCCGGCTTCGAAGGCCGCGACTGGATGCCGTTCACCATGGGACCAGACCGGCACCGGGCTTACGCCGTGCAGTGGTATGGCCTGTCGCTCACCGCCGTGGGCGCCTGGCTGGTGCTGGGGCTCAACGCCGGAAGGAAGTCCGTCACATGACCCAACAATCGCGAAATCGACTGGTGCTGGTGCTGATCGCCGCGCTGTTCTTCATCCCGGTGCTGGCCGCGGTGCTGCTACAGCCCGGGTGGTTCGGCCAGGACCCGGAACGCACCGTCAATCGCGGCGAACTGGTGCAGCCACCCGTACCGTTGCTGCTGAACAACGTGGAACTCGTGGACGGCGCCTCCGCGCTCGACCAGACCCGGGGACACTGGACGCTGCTGCATGTCATCGGCGACGCCCCCTGCGACGAGCGCTGCACGTCAACGGTGACCGACCTGAGGCAGATCCACACGGCGACCGGTCGTCGCCAGGAACAGGTTCGTGTGCTGATTTTCGGATCACCGCTGGATCGTCCCCGGCTGCGGTCGATCGACGATCGGTTCCTGCTGACGGAGTCGTCCGACGTGGGCCTGGCCATGTCGATCGTGGCCGCGACCGGGCAAAGCGGTGGCATCGGGCCCAACACCGATGCCGGGGAAGCGCTGACGGGAGCGACCTTCATCGTCGATCCCGAGGGCAACCTGATGCTGCGCTACGCACCCGGCTACGCCCGCGAGGACCTGAACAAGGACCTCGAGAAGCTGCTCAAGTGGTCGGGGAGGTAGGCGCGTCATGCAGGCACGACTTCACCGACTCGCCCTCATCGCCGCCGTGGTCACGTTGTGCGTGATCGTCCTCGGCGCCTGGGTGCGCCTGTCGCATGCCGGCCTGGGCTGCCCGGACTGGCCGGGTTGTTACGGCCAGTTGACCTGGCCTGGCCACCACGAAGAGATTTCCGCAGCCAACCAGGCTTTCCCGGAGCGGCCCGTGGAAGTGGACAAGGCCTGGCGGGAGATGGTGCACCGCTACCTGGCCGGCGCCCTGATTCTTCTGGTGCTGGCCATCAACTGGCTGGCCTGGACCGGCGGACGGGAAACCCGCCGCTACCGCGGCTTCGCGTTCCTGATCCTGGTGTTGATCGTATTCCAGGCCGCGCTGGGAATGTGGACCGTCACGCTCAAACTCAAACCCATAGTGGTCATGGGCCATCTGCTGGGCGGCATGGCGACCCTTGCCCTGCTGTCCTGGCTGACGTTTCGCAGCCGGCCGACGCCGTTTCACCAGGGCGAATCGCTACCCCTGGCGGTTCGCAGCCGGCGTCCGCTGGTGGTTCTGGCGCTGGCCGTGCTGATCACGCAGATCGCCCTGGGCGGCTGGACCAGCGCCAACTACGCTGCCCTGAGTTGTCCCGACCTGCCGCAGTGCATGGGACAGTGGTGGCCGGAGACCAACTTCCGCGAAGGCTTCACGCTGGTGCGCGAAATCGGCGTGGACTACGAGGGCGGTGTTCTCGACCACCCATCGCGCGCCGCCATTCACCTGACCCACCGCATCGGCGCCGTCATCACCCTGGTGGTGTTGCTGTCCGCCGGACTTGCCTTGCGGCGACACCGATCGCTGCGCACCGGCGCCACGCTGCTGCTGGCCGGCGTAGTGGCTCAATTCACCCTCGGCGTACTGAACGTCCTGCTGTTCCTGCCGCTGCCCAACGCGGTGGCGCATAATGGCGTGGCCGCATTGCTCATCGTGATCCTGGTATGGCTGCTGAACCGAACATCCCCGCAGGCCCCGGCGTGAACGACGCACGTTGGCGCCAGTACCTGGAGCTGACCAAGCCCAAGGTGGTGACCCTGATCGTGTTCACCGCCGTGGTGGGCATGCTGCTGGCCACGCCCGGCATTCCTCCGCTGGGCGCCCTGGTCGCCGGTACCGCGGGTATCGGCCTGGCGGCCGGTTCGGCGGCGGCCATCAATCACCTGCTCGACCAACGTATCGATGCCGTGATGGCGCGCACCCGCGACCGGCCACTGCCCAAGGGCGCCCTGTCGGAAGCCCGTGTCCTGATCTTCGCCCTGGCCCTGGGGATGGCCTCGATGCTGATCCTGGTGGCCTTCGTAAACACGCTGACGGCCGTCCTGACCTTCATTTCCCTGATCGGATACGCCATCGTCTACACCGCGTGGCTGAAGCGGGCGACCCCGCAGAACATCGTGATCGGCGGGGCCGCGGGGGCCGCGCCCCCGGTGCTGGGCTGGACCGCGGTCACTGGCCAGGTGCATCCCGACGCGCTGCTGCTGTTCCTGATCATTTTCGTGTGGACGCCGCCGCATTTCTGGGCGCTGGCGATCTATCGCAAGGCGGACTACGCGGCCGTGGACATTCCCATGCTGCCGGTGACCCACGGCGTGAATTTCACCCGCTGGCACATCTTTTTCTACACGGTGCTGCTGGTGATCGTGACCACCCTGCCTTACCTGACAGGCATGAGCGGCCCCCTGTACCTGGGCGGCGCCACCGTGCTGAACCTCGGGTTCCTCTGGTACGCCTGGCGCTTGCTGCGCAGCGATGACGTAATGCTGCCCATGCAGACCTTCGGTTACTCGATCACCTACCTGATGGTGCTGTTCGCCTTCCTCATGGTGGACCACTACTTCATGGCCCTGGCCCCAACGGCCTGAGCGGCCAACGCGCTGGAGACGAATTGAACATGACCACCGCCGCCAAACCCCCGATGAACGAAGCAACACTCGTGGAACTGGAAAACCCGGGTGAATTCATCACCCGTCATATCGGGCCTTCCGACGCGGACATCGACATGATGCTGGAGGTCGTGGGCGCGGCCTCCCTGGACGACCTGACCGGCGCGACGCTGCCGCCCGACATCCAGGACGACGCGCCGCTGGACCTGGCGCCGGCGGTGGGCGAACGCGCGGCGCTGGAGCGCCTGGCCGAACGCGCCGGCGAAAACGCGTTGCGTCACAACATGATCGGCATGGGCTACCACGAGACCCTGACCCCGGCGGTCATCCAGCGCAACGTGCTGGAGAACCCCGGCTGGTACACGGCCTACACCCCCTACCAGGCGGAAATTTCGCAGGGACGCCTCGAGGCGTTGCTGAACTTTCAGACCATGGTCTGTGATCTCACCGGATTGGCGCTGGCCAACGCCTCCTTGCTGGACGAGGCCACCGCGGCGGCCGAGGCCATGGCGCAGGCGCAACGCATCAACCGCAGGAACCGCAGCCTGCGATTCGTGGTGGACGAACAGGTGCTGCCGCAGACCCTCGACGTGTTGCGAATCCGCGCCCGGCATTTCGGTTTCGAACTCGCGGTGGGTGATCCTGCCGCCCTGATGGAAGCCGGCCCATTCTTTGGCGTGTTGCTGCAATACCCTGGTGAACGCGGCGAAGTGCGTGACCTGGCGCCCCTGGTGCAATCTGCCCATGCGGCGGACGCCCTGGCCGTGGTGGCGGCCGACCTGCTGAGCCTGGTGTTGCTGACACCCCCCGGAGAGGTCGGCGCGGACATCGTGGTCGGTTCCACGCAGCGCTTCGGGGTGCCATTGGGCTTCGGTGGGCCGCATGCGGCCTTTTACGCCACGCGGGACGAGCACAAACGCACCATGCCCGGGCGCGTGATTGGCGTGTCCGTCGACCGCCACGGCAAGCCCGCCCTGCGCATGGCCCTGCAGACCCGCGAGCAGCACATTCGTCGCGACAAGGCAACGAGCAACATCTGTACCGCACAGGCCCTGCTGGCCGTCATGGCGTCCATGTACGCGGTCTACCATGGGCCGGAGGGCCTTGCCCGCATCGCTCGGCGCGTGCACCGCCTGGCCTGCCTGCTCGACGCCGGCCTGGACGCCCTGGGTTTCGCCCGCGCTCACGAGGCCTTCTTCGACACGCTCAGCGTGGCCACCGGCGGCGACACCGACCGCGTGCTGGCCGCAGCCGACGCCGCGGGCATCAATCTGCGCCGGATCGACGACGGCCACGTGGGGATCAGCGTGGGCGAAAGCACCACGCGGGATCACGTGCAGGCGGTCCTCGCGGCATTCGCGGGCGACGCCACGGCGCCGGCCGTGGCGGATCTCGACGCAGGTCTGGCCATCGACCATGACGCCATTCCTGAACCCGTGCGTCGCACCACGGCATTCATGGAGCACGAGGTATTCGCGCGCTTTCATGCCGAGACGGAAATGCTGCGCTACCTCAAGCGACTGGAGAACCGCGACCTGTCCCTGGCCCACGCCATGATCCCACTGGGCTCGTGCACCATGAAGCTCAATGCGACCACTGAAATGGCGCCGGTGAGCTGGCCCGAGTTCGCCAATATTCACCCATTCGCGCCCGCCAGCCAGGTGGCGGGCTATCGCCGGATGATCTCGGAACTGGAAGACATGCTGGTGGCCTGCACAGGCTATGACGCCGTGTCGCTTCAACCCAACGCCGGCTCACAGGGCGAATACGCCGGCCTGCTGGCCATACGCGGCTACCACGACGCTCGTGGGGATACGGGCCGCAACATCTGCCTGATACCCTCCTCGGCGCACGGCACCAATCCCGCCAGCGCCGCCATGGCGGGCATGAAAATCGTCGTGGTCAAGTGCGATGAAAACGGCAACGTGGACGTGGATGACCTGGCGGAGAAAGCCGAACAGCACGCCGCGGCGTTGGCCGCGCTGATGATCACCTACCCTTCCACCCACGGGGTGTACGAAGAGCAGGTGCGGGAGATCTGTGAAATCATTCACGGCCACGGCGGCCAGGTGTACCTCGACGGCGCCAACCTGAACGCGCTGGTCGGCCTCGCCGCGCCCGGCAAGTTCGGCGCCGACTGTTCCCACCTGAACCTGCACAAGACCTTCTGCATTCCCCATGGAGGCGGCGGCCCGGGCGTGGGGCCCCTGTGCTGCGGCGAGCACCTGGCGCCGTTCCTGCCGGGGCACCGCCTGGCCGACACGGGCGGCGCGCATGCTGGCAACCATGCAGTGGCCGCCGCGC
>JAUIJU010000052.1 GCA_030431095.1 Gammaproteobacteria bacterium
CTTTCCGGCAGCGGGGCCTCTGCAGGGAGAGGCCTGGGCCAGTTTCCTGGGTGGAGAAGAGGGTGCGGGGGCCTACACGGCGCTGGCCGACGGCCCCTGGCGGCGAAATCCGGAGTATGACCCCGACGACGTGGAAGCCGCGGCGCGAGACTGGATACGCCGACATGGGTGAGGGTCTGGCGGTTTCCGGATTCACCCTGGCCTGGCCTTGGCTGTTGCTGCTGGCGCCGTTGCCCTGGTTGCTGCGCCTCGGGCTGCCGGAAAGCGACGGCAGCGGGCAACAGGCCCTGCGCGTACCCTGGTACCAGGCGGTGTCCGGGGGCGCCTCGGGCAGCCTGCGCCGGCCGTTGCTGGCGCTGATCGCGGCCCTGGTCTGGTTGCTGCTGGTGTTCGCGTCGGCACGTCCACAATGGGTGGGCGAGATCAGGGACCTGCCGATCAGCGGCCGGGACCTGCTGCTGGCCGTGGACATTTCCGGAAGCATGGACACCCAGGACATGGTCTGGCAGAACCGCTCGGTCAATCGCCTGGTGGTGGTCAAGGCGGTGGCCGGTGACTTTATCGAGCGACGCCGCGGCGACCGCGTGGGTCTGATCCTGTTTGGCAGCCGCGCCTACCTGCAGACCCCGCTGACTTTCGACACGGAGACCACGGCGACCCTGCTCGACGAATCGGAAATCGGCCTGGCCGGTCGTGAAACCGCCATCGGCGACGCCATCGGCCTGGCGGTCAAGCGTCTGCGCGAGGACGCTGCGTCCGACCGCGTGCTCGTGTTGCTGACCGACGGCGCCAATACCTCCGGCGAAGTGCAGCCGCTGCAGGCGGCGGAATTTGCGGCCCGCGAAGGCCTTACCGTCTACACGGTCGGCGTGGGCGCCGAGGAGATGCGGGTGCAGGACTTTTTCGGTTCACGCGTCGTCAACCCGTCGGCCGACCTGGACGAAGACACGTTGCGCACCATCGCGGAACGTACCGGTGGCCGGTACTTTCGCGCGCGGGATGCGGAAGGCCTGGCCCAGATCTACGAAATCCTGGACGAGCTCGAACCGGTGGAAAGCGATGTCGAAATCATCCGTCCTGTCAGTGAGCTGTTCTACTGGCCCATGGGCGCCGCCTACGCCCTGGCCGTGTTCGCGGCCCTGCTGACCTTGAGTCCTGCCGGCCTGCGCCGCGGAGCACCGGCATGAAGGCGCTGTGCTGATGGAGGCGTTCGGGGTGCACTTCATTCGTCCGGCGTGGCTCCTGGCCCTGCCATTGGCCGTGCTGCTGCCCTGGATGTGGCGGCACCTGCGGAGGCCATCCGGGGACTGGGCCAGGGTCTGTGACCCTCACCTGCTACGCTGGCTGAGCGTGGGCGAGTCGGCGACGCGGTCACGCGGTCCGGGCGCCTGGGTGGCCGGCGCGGTGCTGGCCATCTCCTGCGTGGCCTTGTCCGGTCCGAGCTGGCAACGTCTGCCCGATGTCAGCTACAGCGCGCTCGATACGCGGGTGATCGTGCTGGATCTGTCCCTGTCGATGCTGGCCGAGGACTTGCGACCCGATCGGCTGACACGTACCCGGTTTCGCCTTTCCGATTTGTTGCAGAACACCGACGAGGGACAGGTGGGGCTGGTGGCCTACGCCGGTGACGCCTACGTGGTGTCGCCACTGACCGGCGACACCAACACCATCGCCAACATGCTGCCGGCCCTGCGGCCCGACGTGTTGCCCGTGTCCGGCAGCCGCGCCGACCGGGGCATGGAGTTGGCCGCTGAACTGCTGCGCAGAACCGGTGCCGCGAGCGGCGAGATCCTGCTGGTTACCGACGACGCCACCGCCTCGGACGCGGCCCTGGCCGGCGATCTGGCGGCTGACGGTATCGTCACTTCGGTGCTGGCGGTTGGCACGGCGGACGGTGCGCCCATACCCAGCGGTAACGGATTCGTCACCGACGCGCAGGGCAACGTGGTGATCGCGCGCCTGGACCTGGACGCGCTGAGTGCCGTCGCCGAGTCCGGCGGTGGCCGCCTTACCCTGCTCGATGCCGGTGCCGACTCGGGCACGCCCTGGCGCAGCGGCGATGGCGCTGATTTCGCGCGACGTGACGACGCGCTGGGTGATCGCTGGAAAGACACCGGCCCCTGGTGGTTGCTCGCCTTGTTGCCCCTGGTGGCGCTCGGTTTCCGTCGCGGACTGCTGTTTTGCCTGCCGCTGCTCTTGGCGCCAGCGCTCTTGACGCCCGTAACGGCGCAGGCCGGCCTGTGGGACGACCTCTGGCAGCGCCGTGACCAGCAGGCGCAGGAAGCGCTGTCCAATGAACAGCCGGAAGCGGCGGCCAGCCTGGCGCGCGATCCGGCCATTGCCGGCGAGGCCTGGTACCGCAGCGGCGACTACCAGCGCGCGGCCGGCACCTGGTCCGCGGCGGACCAGGCCCGTGATCACTACAACCGGGGCAACGCCCTGGCATTGGCCAACGAACTGGACGCGGCCATCGCCGCCTACGACGAGGCTTTGGCGCGCAATCCGGACATGGAGGACGCCCTGTACAACAAGGCGCTGGTCGAGCAACTCAAGCAGCAGCAGGAACAGGAATCCCAGTCGGAGGATTCCGACCAGGATGGCGAAGGCCAGGAAGGCGAGCCGCAGGATTCCAGCGAAGAAGGTCAGCAACAGCCGCAGGAGGGTGAGTCCGAGAGCGAGGGCGAGCCCCAGGAGTCAGAACAGGGCGAAGGCCAGGAAGGCGAGCCCCGCGAGCAGGAGATGGCCCAGGCGTGGACGGAGGAGGATGCCCAGGCCATGGAGCAGTGGTTGCGCCGCATCCCGGATGATCCCGGCGGCCTGCTGCGGCGCAAGTTCCGCAATGAACACCAGCGGCGCGGCGCGCCCCCGGATGAGAAGAAAACATGGTGAAGCAATCCCTGCCAGGCCGGCGAACCTGGATGACCGGCATGCTGACGCTGGCCCTGTGTCTATGCGTCGCATTGCATGCATCGGCCGCGGACGTGAGCGCACAACTGGACCGGTCCAGCGTGGTGGAGGGCGAAACGGTGACCCTGGTGCTGCAGACGGAGGATCCCCAGCAGAGCCTGGAAACCGAACTGGACGTGCTGTCACGCGATTTCTACATCATCAACAAGCGTTCGGAAACCCAGATGTCCATCGTCAACGGCCGCCAGACGGCGGTGGTGCGCGAACTGGTTACGCTGGAACCCAAGCGCAGCGGTCGCCTGACCATTCCGCCCCTGTCATTTCGAGGTGGCAGCGTGACCCAGGCCATGACCCTGATGGTGAAACCGGCGCCGGAACTGGCGCCGGGCGAACTGCCGCCGGTGTTCATCGAGGTGGAGGTCGAGCCACGCGAGGGGCCGTACTACGTGCACGCGCAGCTGTCGCTGAAGGTGCGTATTTTTTACCAGCAGAACCTGACCGAGGCCGCCATCAATCCGCCGGCGCCGGACCAGGCCTCGGTGCGCTTGCTCGACGAGGTGCCTTACCAGGCCGACCGCAATGGAGAGCGCTACCGCGTGCTGGAGCGTCGCTACGCGGTGTTTCCCGAACGCTCCGGTGACCTGGTGATTCCGCCGCTGCATTTGACGGGGCGGTTGATCGAGCGGCCGGCCGACCGCTTGTGGCAGCCGTCGGTCAGCGGGCGGCGCGTGCGTATCGAGAGCGATCCGGTGACGCTGGAGATCAGTCCGCGCCCGCCGGAGTTCAGTGGTGACAGCTGGCTGCCTGCGCGCCGCGTTGACCTGGCGCAGCAGATAACCGATGGGGAATCGGTCACCGTGGGCGAACCGGTGACGCGCACCGTGATCCTGGACGCGGTGGGTCTCGATGAACACATGCTGGAAGAGCCCGTCTGGCCGGACCTGGCCGATGCACGGATTTACCCGGACCAGCCGCAGGGCGTCAGTCGTGATGACGGCACCTGGGTGCTGGGGCACCGTGAGTACCGATACGCCGTGGTGCCGGAACAACCGGGGGAGTTGGTGTTGCCAGAGGTTCGCCTGGCCTGGTGGGATACGGTGGCCAACCGTGAGCGCGTGGCGGTGCTGCCCGAACACCGTGTCACGGTGATGCCTTCGGCGGTGCCGTCGCCGCCGGCCGCGACACCGGATGCCACCCCCGTGACCGCCGCCGGGAAACCGGTGGTCAGCGCCACCGGTTCCGTGCGGGCCTGGCAGTTTCTGAGCCTCGCGCTGGGCGTCCTGTGGCTGCTGACCCTGGCGTTGTTGCTGCGCCGTCGCCCAACTGCTTCGTCGGCGCCGGCGCTGGCCTCCGAGCGGGACGAACGCGAAAAAACCCTGCTGCTGGCCTTCAGGCGGGCCTGTGCCGATGGCGATGCCCGGTCCGCGTACGATGCGCTGGGTCGCTGGGTGCGACGCCATGGTCCGGCCGCGGCCGGCGGTAGCCTCATGATGCTGGCCCGGGTGGTCGACGATGCCGGGCTGGCGGAAGCCTTGCGTGGCCTGGATGCGGCCGCCTTTGGCGCGGCGGCCGGTGAGCCCTGGGAGGGCGGACCGCTGCATCGGGCATTCGAGGGCTGGCGACGGCAACGCGGGACGGTAGCCAAGGGTCGTGACGAAGTCGCAGTGCCGGAATTGTACACCCCGGTCCGCTGAGCGGCCGGCGCCGAGGGGGTCAGCCGCTGACTTTCAGCACCAGGACGTCGATACCGTTGTCCTGAAGTTGACGGCGCAGTTCGTTGGCCTGTCGCGCGCCTTGAACGGGTCCCACGCGCACCCGGTGCCAGGTCTGGTTGTCAACCGTGACCTGCTGAACACTGGCCACCGAACCCAGCAGTGCCAGGCGGGCCTTCATCTGATCCGCGTCTGCGGCGTTGCGGAACGAGCCGGCCTGCAGAATGAACGTTTCGCCCGCCGCCGCCGGTTCGCTGGCTTCGCTCGCCGGCGTGGCCTGCTCGGTCAGTTCGCGGTCCGGCACCACCACTTCCATTTCCGGCAGAACGGTGAAAAAGTCGTAGCGTGAATCACGGCGTTCTTCGTCGGTATCCTGTAGCAGTTCGGGCTCGCTGCGAACCGCCGGTTCGGGTGTTGCCGCCTGGGGTTCGGGACCGGCGGGCATGTATCCGCGGGTGTACAGGAAAACTGCGCCACCCAGGCCGATGACCAGCCCGGCGGCGAACCAGGCCAGGGGTGACCCGCCGCTGGATTTTTTCTTTCTGCGCGTGGCCACTTACATCTCCTCCGGAGCGGAAATACCCAGCAGTTCCAGCCCGTTGACCAGCGCCACGCGTGTGGCCTCGACCAGGTTCAGTCGCGCGTTGCGCAGGTTCTCGTCGTCCACCAGGAACTGGTGGGCGTTGTAGTAACCGTGAAACTCGGTGGCCAGGTCCCCCAGGTAGTGGGCCACCATGTGCGGCGCCCGTAAGCGCGCGGCCGACTCGATGACTTCCGGGTAACGGCTGATGGCGCGCAACAGGGCCAGTTCACGATCCTCGGTCAGCAGCTCCAGCGCCGCCTCGCCGATGGCGGCATTCCAGGTCATGTCCATGCCTTCGAGGTTGCGGAACACGCTGCAGATGCGTGCATGCGCGTACTGTACGTAGTACACCGGATTTTCGTTGCTGTGCGACTTGGCCAGGTCCAGGTCGAAATCCAGGTGCTGGTCGTGTGAGCGCATCACGTAGAAGAAGCGGGCGGCATCAGTTCCCACTTCCTCGCGCAGCTCACGCAGCGTGATGAATTGCCCTGAACGGGTGGACATCTGCACCTTCTTGCCCTCTCGGTACAGGACCGCGAATTGCACCAACAGGATTTCCAGGCGCTCCGGGTCTTCGCCGAGGCCCAGGGCGGCGGCCTTGAGGCGGGCGATGTAGCCGTGGTGATCGGCGCCGAACACGTACAGGGCAGTACCGAATCCGCGTTCCAGCTTGTTCAGGAAATAGGCGATGTCCGAGGCGAAGTAGGTGGTGCGACCGTTCTCGCGGATGACCACGCGGTCTTTCTCGTCCCCCAACTCGGAGGCGCGGAACCAGGTGGCCCCGTCCTTTTCGTACAGGTGGCCGTTCTCGCGCAGGCGTTCGATGGCGTGGTCGATCGCGCCGCTTTCCTCGAGACCGGCCTCGGAGAACCATTCATCGAAGACCACGCCGAATTCCTCCAGGTCTTCCTGGATGTCGCCGAGAATGCTGTTCAGGGCCGCATCGAAGAACACGCGGTAGCCGGCCTTGCCCATCAATTCGTTGGCGCGGCGGATCAGCGCGTCCACGTGCAACTCGCTGTCGCCGTCCTCGCTGCCGTCGGCGGGCAGGCCGTCGGTCACGTCGTACCCGGTGAATCTCCACTTGTCGCCCGAGTCGCTGCGCACCGCGCGCGCAATGTCGAAGATGTATTCACCCTGGTACCCATTGTCGGGAAAGCGGATCTTTTCGCCGCACAATTCCAGGTAGCGCAGCCATACGCTCACCGCCAGGATGTCCATCTGCCGACCGTTGTCGTTGACGTAGTACTCCCGCTGCACTTCGTAACCGGCGGCATCCAGAATGGCTGAAAGGCTGGCGCCGTAGGCGGCCCCCCGGCCATGGCCGACGTGCAGGGGACCGGTGGGGTTCGCTGACACGTACTCCACGGTCACGCGACGCTCGGGGTGGGCCGGTTCGCGCCCGAACGCACTGCCTTGTTTGAGCGCGTCCTTGACCACGCTGCTCAGCGCCAGGTGGGTCAGGAAAAAGTTGATGAATCCCGGTCCGGCGATTTCCGTGGACGCCACCTGCCGCGAGGGGGGCAGTCGGTCGATGATGTCCTGGGCCAGGTCACGCGGCGGCCGCCCCGCGCTGCGCGCCAGCACCATGGCCAGGTTGGAAGCGTAGTCGCCGTGTTCGGACGAACGGGTGCGTTCGAGCTGCGGCTGAAGGTCGGTGTCGGCCGGAATGATGCCGTCGCGCTTGAGGTGCAGCAGCGACTGGTTGAGGAGTTCTTCAATGTGCTTCTTCACGAGGTCGACCTGTAGGGCGGGGCGCGCAAAACGCCGTATTGTAAACCCTTGCGGGCAGGAATGGTTCCTGGCGTGTACCGGACGCCAATTCGGCCTGCCCGGTCGGGAACAACCTTGTGGATAACCCTGTGAACAACGGAAGGGCGGGCGGTCGCACCGAAACGGTGCGAGAATCGCGCGCAGGTGCTCGAACGAACAAAAAGTTTCATGGTTTTAATGAAAACAAATAGTTGGGAATTATTCTTGTGGTCGAGGTTGTTGAATTCCCCCAAGGCCATGATTTTCTACCTGTCTGCGCCGCTTGTGTATAAATGATGCATCGGAAAGGGGCGAATCGGCCGGGGCGGGTGCTAGAATCCGGCGTGGCACGGGGTGTTGCCGCGGACCGTGACGTCCCGCGCCAGCCTTCATGAACTGCTTCGAACAATAACAGGCGCGTTAACAACGACCATGTCCGGCTTCCTCTCCCTGGCGCTTTTTCTCGTCGCGGCCACCGCCCTGATGGCCGGATTTCCGGTGGCCTTCACGCTGGCGGGCGTGGCGCTGCTGTTCGCGGGCATCGGTGTTCTCACCGGGCACTTCGATCCGGTATTTCTCGAGGCGTTTCCGAACCGCGTGTTCGGCATCATGACCAACGAAACATTGATTGCCGTACCGGTATTCGTGTTCATGGGCGTGATGCTGGAGCGCTCGAAACTGGCCGATGAGTTGTTGCGGGCGCTGGCCCAGGTCATGCGCCGCGTACCTGGAGGACTGGGCATCGCGGTCATGGTCGTGGGCGCCCTGATGGCGGCGTCCACCGGAATCGTCGGCGCCACCGTCGTGACCATGGGCCTGTTGTCGCTGCCCACCATGCTGCGACACGGCTACCGCGACTCGGTCGCGGCCGGCTCCATCTGTGCCGCCGGCACCCTGGGCCAGATCGTGCCGCCTTCCATCGTACTCATCCTGCTGGCCGACGTTCTGTCCAATGCCTACCAACAGGCGCAACTGCGCATGGGCAGTTTCAGTCCTGAAACGGTGTCGGTCGGCGAGCTGTTCGCCGGCGCGTTGTTGCCGGGCCTGGGCCTGGTGGTGCTGTACATGCTCTACCTGGCCGGACTGGCCCTGTTCCGCCCCGCTTCGATGCCCGCCTCGGGCGGTGACGAGATGGACAGCGTGTCGCCCTTGCGCCTGGCAGGCCTGATCGCCGGGCCGCTGTTCCTGATCGTGGCCGTGCTGGGCTCGATCCTGAAGGGCATCGCCACGCCCACGGAAGCAGCCTCGGTCGGGGCGGTGGGCGCGATGTTGCTGGCTGCCCTGCGTGGACACCTCACCCTGGGCAATCTGCGCCAGACCGTACTGCAGTCGGCAAAGATGAGCGCCATGGTGTTCATGATCCTGATCGGCGCCTCGCTGTTCAGCCTGGTGTTTCGTGGTCTGGGCGGTGACGAGCAGGTCGAGGCCCTGCTGCACGGCCTGCCTGGCGGCGCCACCATGGCCCTGCTCGTGGTCATGGCCACGCTGTTCCTGCTCGGCTTCGTGCTGGACTTCATCGAGATCACCTACATTGTGGTGCCCGTGGTGGGACCGGCGCTGCTGGCGCTGGGCGTGGATCCGGTGTGGCTGGGCGTAATGATCGCGGTCAACCTCCAAACCTCGTTCCTGACGCCGCCTTTCGGGTTCTCGCTGTTCTACCTCCGCGGCGTCACGCCGGACGAGGTGCCCACCACGGCGATTTACCGGGGCGTGGTGCCGTTCATCGCGATCCAGCTGCTGATGCTGGTGCTGCTGGCGGCCTGGCCGGTGCTGGTAACCTGGTTGCCGGGGGTGCTGTACGGCTGAGGCTAAGCGCCTTGCCGGAGCCCCATCAGGTACTGCTCGGTGATGCGGCTGTACGGAGTGACCGACTCGTAATAGTCACGGTAGGAATCCAGCACGCGGCCGTAGAATTCGTCGCCGGCCGCCTGTTCTTCCAGGAACTCCCAGGTCAGTGTCTGCAAGCGCTCCATCACGTCGTCGGGGAAGGCGCGGAGCTGGACGCCGTGGTCATCCACCAGGGTTTTCAGCGCACGTGCGTTGTAGAAGGTGAATTCGGCCAGCATGTCGGTGTTCATCGCCTGGGCGGCGATTTCAACCACGGCCTTCAGGTCGTCGGGCAGGGCCGCGAAGGCCTCCGCGTTGACCATGGCCTCGATCGTGGAACCGGTCTCCTGCCAGCCGGGGTAATAGTAGTAATCGCCGGCGCTGAACAGGCCCAGGGCCTGGTCGTTCCAGGGTCCCACCCACTCCGCGGCGTCGATCACACCGGTCTGCAGCGCCGTGAACACCTCCGAGCCGGGCGTGGTCACCGGTGTGCCGCCGGCGCGTTCCAGGATTTCACCGCCCAGGCCGGGAATGCGCATCTTGAGGCCCTGGATATCGGCCATGCTTCGAATCTCTTTCTTGAACCAGCCACCCATCTGGGTGCCCGAATTGCCCGCGGCGAAGGGAATGATGCCGAACGGTTCGTAGGCCTCCCGGTACAGCGCCATACCACCCCCGTAGTACAGCCAGCCATTGATCTCCTGCGCGGTCAGGCCAAACGGCGAAGAACAGAACAGCTGCGCGGCGGGCACTTTACCCTTCCAGTAGTAGCTGGTGCTGTGGCCCATTTCCGCGGTGCCGCGGGAGACTGCGTCGAACACCTCGAAAGGCGGCACCAGTTCGCCGCCGCCATACACCTTGACGGTCAGGCGGCCGCCGCTGAGTCGTGCGATGTAGTCGGCCAGCAGGTTGGCGCCGGTACCCAGGCCGGGGAAGTCCCTCGGCCATGCCGTGACCATTTTCCATTCGAAGGTTTCACCACTGGCGGTGCTTACGCAGTTCGCTGTCGTCGGGGAGGGTCCGCCACAGGCGGTCAGGGCGCCCGCGGCGCCGGCCAGCGTGGCGCCGGTCACGAAGGTTCTGCGATCCATGGGGTGTGTTCTCCCGGGTTGTGGGCTCACGTTCGCCGCGTGGCCGTGTTGTGCGTTACGGCCAGGCGGTCGATGACCGCCTGGCCGGTGCTATAGTGGAAGGATACGTCCCGCAGCCACGCCGGGCCAGTCGCCAGGTTCAGGTCATGGATTTCAGAAGCCCTTCGGAGATCGCGCAACAGCTGGCCGCATTGCGCGAGGAACACCGCGACCTGGACCGGGCCATCGCGAGCATTGCGGAGGACCCGTCCGTGGATCAGCTCAGCTTGCGGCGCATGAAAAAACGCAAACTGAAGCTGCGCGACTGGATCGCCACGCTGGAGTCACGCCTGATTCCGGATATCGACGCCTGAACTTCCGGCTTCGACCGGCAAGCTGTCGCGCAGCGCCTGGGGGGCCACCTGGATGATCGCATGCCGGATGCCTTTTTCGAGAAACAGGCGAGCATCGCTGCTCATCCGGTGGAGACGCTCGTCGAACTCGATGCGGTTGTCGGCGTTGCTGTGCAGCACCCCCTGGTTGCGCAGTTCCTGAATAAAGCCCTTGAACAGGCTCCGGTCGTAGAACTCCGGCGCCTCGAACTCCTGCACCAGGGAAATTCGCTGCGCGGTCAGGATGCACAGGCGTTCCAGTTCCGGGCGGTTGAGCACGCCTGAACCATTCTTGGCCAGCACCGCCAGGGTGATGTAGTAGCGTTCCAGGGTGGTCAGCATGCTGCGCGCCAGCAGGATGACCTGGCCGGCCTCGAGCGTGCCCCCCTCGGCGCGGCGGACCATGCGGCCGTCCTCGCTGATCTCCAGGAGGCCCAGGGCGTCCATCTGGCGCAGGGTGCGCTCGAGGATCCCAGGGAATTCGGCCTCGTTCCAGGGCAGGAACAGCTCTGCCCGGAGAAAGGGATAGATGTCGGCCGTGAGGCGCTCGAGGTATTCGCGCTGAATGCCTCGCTGGCGCAGAAAGCAACTGGCGACCAGCGAGGGAATCACCAGCAGGTGGGCCACGTTGTTGCGGAAGTAGGTCAGGCCCACCGCTTCCTTTGGCGTGACCCGGATCACGTCGCCCAGCTGGTGCTCCACCCGTTCCAGCAAACCCAGCTCGAAGCCCCGGCTGACGACGCCAATGGCGTCCTTGTCCGTGACCGTGACCTGTTCGCCCAGCGGGCCGTCCTCGACCAGTTGCCGATACAGCGTGAGCTGGCTGCGCAGCGTTCGTTCGTCCAGTGCGTGACGCGGCGTGGCCAGTAACACCGAGGCCAGCAGGTTCACGGGGTTGACGTCCGCCGTGGCATTGATGCGCCGCATGATGCGGTCGCCCAGCTCGTTGACCAGCGGTGTCAGCCAGGTGGGTTTGCTGTCGAGGTCGCCGGCCAGTCGCCGCCAGTCGGGGTCGTAGCTGTCCAGCAGTTCGTCGAGCACGATGGGCGTGCCGAAACTCACGTGCGCCTCGCCGTGGTTACGGCGCAGGATGCGCGGCACCTTGAGAAAGTCGAGCAGGCTCTCCTTCTTCTTGGTTGCGCCGGCCAGTTCGTGCGTGTAGCTGGAGCCTTCCAGCAGTTTCTCGTAGCCGATGTAGACCGGCTGGAACATGACCGGTGTCACCGGGTGGCGCAGGTACCCGCGTACGGTCATCGCCAGCATGCCGCCCTTGGGTGGCAACAGGCGGCCGGTGCGGCTGCGGGTGCCCTCGATGAAATACTCGATCGGCACGCCGTCGGAGAGAATCTGGCTGACGTATTCGGAAAACACGGCGGAATACAGTTTCTGCGAACGGAAACTGCGGCGCAGGTAGAACGCGCCGCCCATGCGCATGATGGAGCCGACGACCGGCAGGTTCAGATTGATCCCCGCGGCAATGTGCGGCACCGCCAGGCCGCGCACGTAGAGCAGAAAGGACAGAAGGATGTAATCCGCATGGCTGCGGTGACAGGGCACGTATACGATCTCACGGCCCAGCGCCTGTTCCTTGAACCGCTCGATGTTCAGCACCCGGGTTTCGCCGTACACCTTCTTCAGGAACCCGTTGATGATGAAGAAGGCGATGCGCACGAAGGTGTACGAATAGTTGGCGGCAATTTCCAGTGCATACTCACGGGCGATCGCCGTGGCGCGTTCGCTGCTGACGTTTTCACGACGCGATTTGTCCAGGATGGCTTCGCGTACCGCCGGCGACTGCAGTACCCGGTCCACCAGGGTGCGGCGATGAGAAAGGTCGGGGCCGAGCACCGACGAGCGCACGCGGCGAAAATGCGTGCGCAGGATGCGCGATACCTTGCGCAGTGAGCGGGCGCCGCCCAATCCTTCGTCCAGCAACTGGCGCAGTGAGATCGGCCGGCTGAACTGGACCACGGTGTCACGACCGTTGATGAAAGTGCTCAACAGGCGGCGGAAGCGGCCCATGACCACCCAGTCCTCGGTGAACAGCACCTTGGCGAAGCCGTCGGCCTTGTCCGGCGCCCGTCCCACCAGCACCGTGACGGGCACCAGTTGCACGTCCTGGTCGGGGTGTCGCTCGCAGTAGTCAACCAGGCGGGCGAGCACTTCGGAGTTGCGACGAGGCACCGGCCGGCGCAACACGATGCCGCGCCAGCGTCGCAGGACGGCATAGGCGCGGGACTCGGCATCTTCCAGTCGGGCCACGGGGTACAGTGGGCGATCCAGCCCGTGCTGTTGGCAGGCCTTGTCCAGGATCAGCACGGAGGACAGGGCGTAGTCGGCCATGACGTAGCACACCGAACCTCCCGGTGGCACACCGGTCGCACCGTCGGCGTCAGGCAACACCTGCGCCTTGACCCACAGGTTCAGCAGCCAGCGCAGGAACAACTGCCAGCGCAGCCGCATGCGCGCGGTGAGGGACAGATTGTCGATGCCAGCGGTCAAGCTCGGGGTTCTCCAGGGCCCGTTGTCCTGCGCCGATTATCGCGCATCGCCTCGCTTCGTGACACGAAAGGGCGACCGGGCAAAGGGGCTGAAAATAAAAAATCCGGGCTGGCACGAAGCCCGCCCGGAAGTCCGGCGGAGCCGGAGAGGATCGGTTCTTGCACGAATCTTCGTGCAGAATTTTGTTCTTTTCTTATTCTTTTTATTAAGTTATGGCTGCATTCTAATGTGCAACTTTAACAAATGTCAAACGTTTTTATTAAAGTTTCTGACCCAACTCCTTCTAAAGCCTGAGAAATGGTATCAGTCGGCAAGGGCCGCCGCAATTTCGTGCTGGATGGTCTCGGCCGCCCGGGCAGGGTCCGGCGCCGTTCGAATGGGTCTGCCCACCACCAGGAAGTCCGCGCCGTTGGCGATGGCGCGGGCTGGTGTGAGCACCCGTTGCTGGTCACCGCGGTCACTTTCCTCGTCGTTCAGCACCGGCCGGATACCCGGCGTGACCGTGATCAGGGCCGGGTCCACTTCCTGTCTCAGTCGCGGGACTTCGAGTCCCGAGGAGACCACGCCGGCGCAGCCGAGAGCGAGGGCGCGACGTGCCCGTGAGAGCACCAGCTGCTCGGCGTCGCACTGGAAGCCAAGGTCATCCAGGTCGCCCTGGTCCAGGCTGGTCAGGGCGGTGACCGCCAGGATGCCCATGGACGATCCGCCGGCTTCCACCGCGGCGGCCAGCATGCGGTCGTTGCCGTGCACGGTGCAGAAATCAACGCCGTGTCCGGCGAGTTGGCGCACGGCGGCGGCAACGGTGGCGGGTATGTCGAACAGCTTCAGGTCGGCAAAAATCCTTTTTCCGGACCCCTTGAGTTCGTGCAGCAGTTCGAAATAGTGACCTGAAAGGAAGAATTCCAGCCCCAGCTTGTAGAACTGCACCGAGTCGCCGAGGGTGCGCACCAACGCGCGCGCCTCGTCCAGGGTGGCCACGTCCAGGGCGAAAATCAGCCGGTCACGGGGGGCGATGGCGCCGCGTTCGATCATGTCGTTGGTCCTCTCGATTCCAGGAAGTCGCGCAGGGCGCGGAGTAGCCGATCCGGGTGGTCCATGTGCACGTGGTGCCTGCCGTCCACACGCACCACGGTCAGGTCACCCAGCGCCGCCAGCCGGGGCTCCAGGCGATCGCCCAGGTACTCCTCGATACCGGGCGTGAGCGCGGCGAATACCGGGCACCCGATTCTGCGCAGGATGTCGGTGGACTGGGCCTCGGTCATCCAGTAGGGCGAACTCCACATGGCCCGTGCGTCGGTCCGCCAGCGCCAGCCGCTGGCGTGTTGCTTCAGGGCGCGTTCGGCCAGCAGCAGGGCGGAGGCGTCGTCCATCGCGTTGTTCACCTGCCGGACGCGCGCAGCCTGTCGAGGTGTCTCGAACACCCGCCGGTGCTCGCGGGGGTGCCGCACCGACTGCAGTGATTTTTCCAGTCGACGGCCGGCCTTGTGCGGCTCCTCGGTCACCACGCCCAGCCCGTCCAGCATCACCACCCGTTCAATCCGCGCGGGGTCCGCGCAGGCATAGCAGGCGGCGATCGCGGCGCCCAGCGAATGGCCGACCAGGGTGCAGCGGTCCCAGTCCAGGGCGTCGAGCACGGCGTCCAGGTCGAACACGTAGTCGGTGAGGTAATAGCGACAGGCGGCCGGGCGATGGTCTGAGCGGCCATGGCCGGCACAGTCCAGCGCCATCCAGCAGGCTTCGGGCAGTGTCTCGGCCAGGGGCACGAAGGAGGCGGCGTTGTCCATCCAGCCGTGCAGGCACAGCAGGCGCTCACCCTCCGGGTCGCCCATGGACAGGGTGGCCAGTTCACCCCAGCCCACATCCAGGCGCTGCTCCGTCATGGACGCGCCGTTCAACGGACTTTTTCCAGGTTCGCGTAGGCCAGCACCAGCCACTTGCTGCCGGCCGCGTTGAAGTTGACCTGCACGCGGGCATGCTCGCCCTGACCTTCGAAGGTGACCACCGTGCCTTCCCCGAACTTGCGATGGCGCACCACTTCGCCGTGGCGGAAGGGCATGCCCTGGTCGTTCCCCGACAGCGAGCTGGAAGTCGGCGCCGAGCGTACGAAGGGGCGCGCCACCCCGGCACGGGGGCGGATCTCCTGCAGGCGCTCGGCGGGAATCTCGTCGAGGAATCGTGAGGGCCGGGCGTAGTTCTCGGAACCGAACATTCGCCGCACCTCCGCGTACGTCAGGTATAGCCGCTCCATCGCGCGCGTCATGCCGACGTAGCACAGGCGCCGCTCTTCTTCGAGGCGTCCGCCGGACTCCTGCACCGAGCGCTGGTGGGGAAACAGGCCATCCTCCATGCCGGTCATGAACACCAGTGGGAACTCCAGCCCCTTGGCCGAGTGCAGGGT
>JAUIJU010000132.1 GCA_030431095.1 Gammaproteobacteria bacterium
AGCCAAGCCGGATGCATGACGTGGGCAGGTCCCGGCCCGTCGTGCCGGAAGACGGCGCTCGACACCGTAGGATGGGTAGCGCGAAGCAAAACCCATCTTTCGTCTGGCGTGCAGGTGCGCGATGGTGGGTTTCGCCTTCGGCTCTACCCACCCTACGAGGCCGGGGGAGGCACAACCGTAGGATGGGTAGCGCGAAGCAAAACCCATCGCCCCTCTTGCGTGCAGGTGCGCGATGGTGGGTTTCGCCTTCGGCTCTACCCACCCTACGAGGCCGGGGGGGTGGAACCGTAGGATGGGTAGCGCGAAGCAAAACCCATCTTTCGTCTGGCGTGCAATTTCGCGATGGTGGGTTTCGCCTTTGGCTCTACCCACCCTACGAGGCCGGGGGGGAGGTGGAACCGTAGGATGGGTAGCGCGAAGCAAAACCCATCGTGCGTCTTGCGTGCAGGTGCGGGGCGGTGGGTTTCGCCTTCGGCTCTACCCACCCTGCGATGCGTTCGTGCCTTCGCCGGCCGCACGGGGCAATGCGGCTTCAGCGCCGATCAGGCCTTCGCCTGACCCGCGACCGGCAGCGGCAGCCCCCTGAACGGCTTGACCGTGCGCAGCACGAAGCTGGAGTTCACGTCATCCACCCCCGCCTGGTTGAGCAGGCGGTCGAGCAGGAAGCGCGAGAAATGCTCCAGGTCCTGCACCGCGACGTGCAGCAGGTAGTCCATGTCGCCGGTCAGGGCATGGCAGGCGATCACCTCGTCCCACTGGTTGACGAAGCGGCTGAAGGCCTCGATCGCGGGTCCGCCGTGGTCGGCCAGCTGCACGCGGACGAAGGCCTGCAGGCCCAGGCCCAGCCGATCGGGGTCGACCTCGGCGCGGTAGCCGGCGATGACGCCGTCGCGCTCCAGCCGCTGCACCCGGCGCAGGCAGGCCGACGCCGACAGATGCACGCGCTCGGCGAGCTCGGCGTTGGTCAGGCGGCCGCCTTGCTGCAGTTCGGCCAGGATCAATAAATCCGTGCGATCCAGCTCAAGTGACTTCATGTTCCAGCGCCTTTCCCACACATGGCGCAATAATCATGCGTCCAACAGGGGTAGGCGCGCAACTTTGCAAACCTCTTGCGCCCGGTCTTGGCTAGAGTGGAAGGTCGGCACCGGAAGGGCCGGCCCACCCACCCCAGGAGACCGCCATGAACGCCAACCCCAAACGCGTCGAGCACCAGCTGACCGACAAGGGCTATGTGCCGGTCTACACCACGGCGGTGGTCGAACAGCCCTGGGACAGCTACACCGCGGACGACCACGCCGTCTGGGCGACCCTGTTCAAGCGCCAGCGCGAGGTCCTGCAGGGCCGCGCCAGCGACGAGTTCCTGCAGTCCCAGGAAGCCATGGGCATGACGCCCGACCACATCCCGAAGTTCAGCGACCTCAACCCGATCCTGCGCGAGGCCACCGGCTGGGAGCTGATCGGCGTGGAGGGCCTGTTGCCGGAACTGGACTTCTTCGACCACCTCGCCAACCGCCGCTTCCCGGTGACCTGGTGGATCCGCAAGCCCGACCAGCTCGACTACCTCTCGGAGCCCGACCTGTTCCACGACCTGTTCGGCCACGTGCCGCTGCTGATGAACCCGGTCTTCGCCGACTACATGGCCGCCTACGGCCGCGGCGGCGTCAAGGCGCACGGCATCGGCCCGGAGGCACTGGTCAATCTCACGCGGCTGTACTGGTACACCGTGGAATTCGGCCTGATCCGCCAGAAGGACGGCCTGCGCATCTACGGCAGCGGCATCGTCTCGTCCAAGGGCGAATCGATCCACAGCCTGGAAAGCGACGCCCCCAACCGCATCGGTTTCGACCTCGAGCGGGTCATGCGCACGCGCTACCGCATCGACACCTACCAGAAGACCTACTTCGTCATCGACAGTTACGAGCAGCTGATGGAAGCCACCGGCCCGGACTTCGCGCCGATCTACGAGAAGCTGGCGAAGCTCGAATCGATCCCCGCCGGCGACGTGCGCGACGGCGATGCCGTGTTCAACGCGGGCACCGGCGAGGGCTGGCTGGACGACGGCGGCGACGTATGAGTCCCGGTCTCGGCCGATGAGACCGGCGCGCGCCACACTCGCCCTCCTTTCGGAATGCAAGGAGGCATGGGATGGGCGCGAGGCGATTGAAGGACATGCGGTCGTGGCAACTGGCCGTGCTGGGCGCGCTGGCGTTGTCGGGCACGAGCCTGGCCATCACGCTGCTGGCCACGGTGTGGCCGCTGCACGTGGAGGCGATGCGCGCCCACGCCCTTTCGTGGACCGGCCTCCATGCGGCCTGGATGGCGGCCGCGGTCGCCGCCCCGGGACTGATGTTCGCGGCCGTCGCCCGGCGTTGCGGCCAACTGCTCTACCAGCGGCATCTGGACTGAGCCTGCATTAAGCTGCCGGGCAACCTCGTTGCCGGCCCCCGTCCTTTGACCATCCCGTCCCGTCCCGAAGCGCTCTGGCGCTGGCTGCGCCAGTGGCGCGCGACCCACCTCGACACCGACCGCGCGGACGTGGTGGCCCATGTCGACGAAGGCGGCGAGCTGGGGCCGCGCTACGCCTTCATGATCCTGATGTCCTGTGGCATCGCCACGCTGGGCCTGCTGCAGAATTCGGTGGCGGTGATCATCGGCGCGATGCTGATCTCGCCGCTGATGGGCCCGATCGTCAAGATGGGCATGTCACTGGCGACCTTCGACCTGCGCAGCCTGCGCGACAC
>JAUIJU010000133.1 GCA_030431095.1 Gammaproteobacteria bacterium
CTTCCTGGGCCAGGTGGTTGGGCCGGGCCGTGTCGGTATACATGCCGGGCCGGCGTTGAACGGGCTCTAGGCCGGACAGGACCTCGATGTCCTGGGCCTGGTAACGGGCTGAACTCATTCCAGCGGGAATCTCCGTACGGGGGCTTGCTGTGATCTGGGCGATCATAACGGAAATTCAGGGATCGTGGCTGGCTTGATCCGGTATCGCGCGTGATTGGATGGATCGGGTTTCGTTCGGGTTTGGCCGGGAACGGGTGGGTGGCCCTGCGACCAGTATCACCACCCACCAATGCCGCTACCCTAAGACGCCTTGCAAGCCGTCACCACCAACCCCGCCACCGGCTTCCCCACTTCGACCCGCAAGGCATCTTCGGCAATCTCGACCACCGACCAACCCACGTCAGCCAACAGTGCTTCCACGTGGTTCCGCGAATGCGAATAACGCCCCCCGGCATCGAGGTGGTAGGGGGCATCGAGCGTATCGGGAATGCGCTCCAGGCTGAAGATGAACAGTCCGCCGTCGACCACAGCGCCCAGGGCGGCCTCCAGGGTGGGGCGCAGGTCGCCGAGGTAAATCAACGTGTCTCCTGACACCAGCGCCTCGTAGGGCACCGTGACCTGTTCGAGGAAGCGCACCAGGTCGGCCTGGTACAGCTGTTGGTAGGCGCCGGTCCGCGCCGCCTCCACCAGCATGCCGTGAGACAGGTCGACGCCGTCCAGGCGTGTGGTGTGTTCGTGCAGCAACTCGCCGCACAGGCCCGTGCCGCACCCCAGGTCACACAGGCTGGCCAGCGGGCGCTCGGATCCGCGGTGCCGGAGCAGGGCATCCCGGATCAACGACGGTCCCCGGTAGTCCAGCGCCTCGAGATTTTCATTGAAGCTTTCGGCGTACTCGTCGAAGAAGCTCGAAACGAACTCTTCCGTGGCGCGTTCGGGGGTGTCGTTGCCCTCGATGGCCGTCAGCATGTGCCGCGCGACCGGGTTGTCCGGTTCGCGCTCCAGCCACTCACGAAATATTGGAACTGCCGCTTCGCGTCGGCCAGCCGCGCCGAGGATGGCGGCCATGCGGAGGTAAGCGTCGTCGAAATCGGGGCGAACCGCGAGAGCGCGTTGCAGCAGGTCCAGGGCCGGCTCTTCCTGCTGCATGTTCCACAGTAGCCAGGCGGTGTCGACCAGCATTCCCGGGTCGTTCGGCCGATGTTCCAGGGTTTCCCGGTACAGGTCCAGGGCGTCCCGGGCCTGACCGTTCGCCTGTAGCATCCGCGCCAGGTTCCGGGTCGCCGATGGGTGCCCCGGGCTCTGTTCGAGAACGTCCCGGTAGTCGCGTTCGGCTTCCTCGGTTCGCCCGGTTTTTTTGAGAATGTTGCCCCGGTTGTTGCGGGCGTCCGTGTAGTCCGGCACCAGGGAAAGACTTCGATCGATGGCCTCCAGCGCCGCCTGGTGCTCACCCCGGCCGTGTAGCAGCACGCCGAAAAAATGCAGCGCGTCGGGATCGTCCGGGTTGGTTTCCAACAGGGCCCGGTAGCACCGTTCCGCGCCGTCGAGGTCGCCGCCGCGGTGCCTTCTGATCGCTTCCTGAATGGAAGTTCCGGAGCCGCCCGTTGTGCTGCCGTGCTCTGTGTTCAAGGGGCCTCCCGCGATACGCCTGGCGTCAACGCCGGGCGGGGCACCTCGGAGGTGACTCGTGTTGACGCTGGGTGTCTCACCAGTCTAGTCGGCGCCCTGCGCTTCGGCCACCTGGCCGATGGGCCTGTTCCCGGTCGATGCGTTCGCCTCCCCCGGCGCCCCTCCGGTATAATCGCGAGCCAGGCCTTCTTCTCACTTTATTCACGGGTTCTGGCATGACTTCTCTCGTTTTCGTCACCGGTGGCGTCGTTTCCTCGTTGGGGAAAGGTTTGTCTTCCGCATCACTCGCCGCGATTCTCGAATCGCGCGGTCTCAAGGTCACGCTGATGAAGCTGGACCCGTACATCAACGTCGATCCGGGCACCATGAGCCCGTTCCAGCACGGCGAGGTCTACGTGACCGAGGACGGCGCGGAAACCGATCTCGACCTGGGCCACTACGAACGCTTCGTGCGTACGCGCATGGGCCAGGTCAACAACGTGACCACGGGGCGCATCTACGCCGACGTGATCGCCAAGGAGCGCCGCGGCGACTACCTGGGCGGCACGGTGCAGGTCATTCCGCACATCACCGACGAGATCAAGGATGCGGTCAAGCGCTGCGCCGAAGGCTACGACGTGGCCATGATCGAGATCGGTGGCACGGTGGGCGACATCGAGGCCATGCCCTTCCTCGAGGCCATCCGTCAGCTGGGTCACGAATACGGCGACAAGGCCCTGTTCATGCACCTGACGCTGATTCCCTTCATCAAGGCGGCCAATGAAACCAAGACCAAGCCCACGCAGCACTCGGTGAAGGAACTGCGCAGCATCGGTATCCAGCCCGACATCCTGTTGTGCCGCTGCGAGAACGAGATCACCGAGGAGGAACGCGCCAAGATCGCGCTGTTCACCAACGTCCCCACCAAGGCGGTGATTTCGGCCCTGGACGCGCGCCACGGCATTTACGACATTCCCATGCTGCTGCACAACCAGGGCCTGGACGACCTGCTGGTGGAAATGCTGGGCCTCGACACCGGGCCGGCCAGCCTGGATGACTGGCGCGAGGTCGTCGACCGCATGGAAAACACGCGTCACGAGGTCACCGTGGCCATGGTGGGCAAGTAC
>JAUIJU010000134.1 GCA_030431095.1 Gammaproteobacteria bacterium
GAACATTAATCGTCATTTTCCCTTGAATTCAAAGCGGATCGTCGACGAAAACACCATTTCCATGACGCCATGAGACACCCCGGCGGGCCTCGATACCGGTATTTCGGGGAAAGTATCGGTGAAGTTCAGCAATCCTCTGGCAGAAAAACATCCTATTGTCTGTCAATTGGTCGTTAACTGAGCTGAACATGCGGCCTAATCAAAGAATATGCTCAGACGGTGGCTCGTCCGGCCAGGCTGCAACGGCAAGTGCCTGGTCGCGCTAGAAAAGTACTGGAGCTTGCAGCGAAAATGCTGTGATCACACGCCAAAAACGTCGAAAAACAGGGAGTCGGGCCAAAAATGATGGCGCCGCCGCCGAGAATCTGGACGGGTTCAGCCGCCCGGTTCGAGCACGGGCTGGGTGGGATCGAAACGGGCGGCCAGCGGTGGGCTGAAGTAATCCACGCGCCCGGCGCCCTGCACGTTGAATTCCGTGGTCACCAGGTGAAAGGTCGGCTGGCCGCCTTCGCGGGGTGCGAGCACCCGCAACAGGGCAGTGGTCTCGGCAAAGTCCACTTCCAGGCTGTCGGCGCCCAGCCAGTGCGCCCCCAGCACGCCGATGGCCTCGAAATCGGCCAGGCGCCAGGTCTGCCCCGTTTGCAGGTCGGTGATCAGCAGGCCGGTGGTGTCGCCGCGTCGGTCGACGGCCGCGGCCCAGCGCCCGCCCGAGCGCACGGCCCGTGGCGGTGGTTCGGTGACGTTCGATCCCTGGGTGTCCTGTTCCCGGCGGTCCGTCGCCAGGGCCGTGCCGGCCGCAAGCAGCAAGGCTGCGGCGGCCAGGAAGCAGCAGGTCCTGGTCATGGAAAAATGGATTCCCCTGGTTGATGCACGGCGCCCGGTTGGAACCCGAAAGCCGCGCCTGTTCGTCCGACTATAGCCAAAAAACCCGCCACGGGCAGAAAAGTTGGTGCCGCACGGTCGGCTCGTCCTCGTCCTCGTGCTCGTCCTCGTCCACGCGCGGGCACGGGCCGGTGGCAGGACAGGGCGTGGCGCCGGCTTATTCGCGCGTGTAGCGCCCCCCCTGCTCGCGCAGGTGTCGCCGCCAGGCCCGCCAGGACGGCCACAGGGATTCCTGCAGGGCGTAAAAGCGCGCCCCGTGGTTCATTTCCTCCAGGTGGCACAACTCGTGGGTGATCACGTAGTCCAGGCAGTCGACCGGCGCCTTGACCAGGTGGGTGTTCAGGCGAATGTCGCCATTGCTGCGACAGGTGCCCCAGGTGCGTTTCATGCGTCGCAGGTGCAGGTTCAGTTGCCGGTCACGGGCCCAGGGCGCGCGCGCCTGCATCAGCGAAAGGCGCTCGGCGAAGGATTCCCGGGCCTGGGCCAGGTACCAGGCGCGCAGGGCCCGGCGGACGCGTTCGCCGCTGGTGTCGGGCAGGCGCACCACCAGGGCGTCACCTTCCAGCGCCACGACGACGGCCTTCCCCGTCGCCTGCGTGACGCGCAGCACATGTTCCTCGCCGCCGAACAGGTGCACCTCGCCGTCCTGGTAACGCAACGGCGGCAATTGTCGCTCGCGGGCCCGGCGCAGAAAACGGCGCACGAAGGGCAGGTTCTTGTGCAGCAGGCGCCGCGTGTAGAAGTCGGGCCAGTCGCGCGGCACCACCACCCGCAGACTGCCGTCGTCGGCCAGTTCAAGGTGCAGACGCCGGGTGACGCGGGGACGGTGCACGACGGTGAACGACAACCGGCCTTCCGGGGTCGTCAGGGTCTGGGCGCGGGAGGTCACGGCGTGATTATAATCGCTGAATGAACGATGCCCTCGTCACGGCGGTGCGCGCCCATCCCCGGCTGGTGGTGCTGACCGGCGCGGGGCTGTCGGCGGCCTCGGGGATCCCCACCTACCGCGACGACACGGGCAAGTGGCGAAGCGGGGACCCCATCCAGCACCAGGAATTCATCCAACGGGACGAGCGCCGCCGTCGCTACTGGGCGCGCAGCATGAGCGGCTGGCGCCACGTCCACCGTGCCCGGCCCAACGCGGCCCACGAAGCGCTGGACCGCCTGGAGCGCCAGGGGCACGTTCGACTGCTGGTCACGCAGAACGTCGACCGCCTGCACCAGCGCGCCGGCTCGCGGCGCGTGGTCGACCTGCATGGCCGGCTGGACCGTGTGCAGTGCCGCGGTTGTGGCGCGATGCTGCGCCGTGGCGCCCTGCAACACGAGCTGGTGGCGGCCAACCCCGGCTTTACCAGTGTGACGGGCGCCCGCCGGCCCGACGGTGACGCGGACGTGGA
Source organism: Gammaproteobacteria bacterium (assembly GCA_030431095.1). Taxonomy (GTDB): domain Bacteria; phylum Pseudomonadota; class Gammaproteobacteria; order Xanthomonadales; family SZUA-36; genus Marinihelvus. The sequence continues at coordinate 2,280 of JAUIJU010000134.1, forward strand.
CGACCGCCTGGTCGATGCCTTCCGCATACCGGACTGTCGTGACTGCGGCGGCATGCTGATGCCGGACGTGGTGTTTTTCGGCGGCACCGTGCCACGGGAACGCGTCGAGCGGGTGCGACGGGCCGTGGACGAAGCCGACGCCCTGCTGGTGGCGGGGTCTTCCCTGGTGGTCTGGTCCGGGTTTCGCTTCTGCCGCCAGGCGGTGGAGGCGGGCAAACCCCTGTACCTGGTCAACCGCGGCGCCACCCGGGCCGACGGGATCGCCACGCTGAAGGTTCGCGGCGACTGCGCGCCGGTGCTGCAGGGCCTGGCCCGGTCCCTGGCGCCAGGGGCGCGTTCGCTGGACTCGCGGACCGATACTGGGGTGCTGCGGCCTTGACCATCGCCGAAGAACTGCTGGCCTTCAGCCCGGCGGTGCGCGAAGCGCTGGCGGGCGGGCTGCCC
>JAUIJU010000135.1 GCA_030431095.1 Gammaproteobacteria bacterium
CGTCCACCCGCGGCGCCGCTCGGCGCCGCGGGGCTTCGTCACGCGGGGATGACGTTCTGCACTCCATGGACTAGGCTTGTCGGAAGCGAACCGGGAGAGGTTCGTGACACATGACAAGCGAGGAGTGCATTCAATGAGCGACATCAACAACCCGGATATTCCCTCGGTCGGCAACTGGTTCTGGACCACCCTGGTCCTCGGCCTGCCCCTGATCGGCCTCATCATGGCCCTGTACTGGGCATTCGCCAGTGGCGCCAACCCGGCCAAGCGTAACCTGTGTCGGGCCATCCTGATCTGGTGGCTGGTGATCATCGTGCTCTACGTGCTGATGTTCCTCTTTGCCGGCGGGGCGGCCCTCATGGGTGGCGGCACCGGCTGACCGTTCGGATTTCCCGTGCCCCCGGGCCAGACCCGGGGCAGCGCGCGCCGGCTCAGCGTGCCAATTGTTGTCTCAGGCCGTGTAGCAGGCCGGAAACGTGGTCGGCGTACGGTGTTCGGGTAGCGCTCGATGCGTTGCTGTGCAAGGCGATCACCAGATCATTGGCCGGGTCCACCAGGATCACCTGTCCAAAAATCCCACGAGCCACATACGCGTCGCCCGGCGCCAGCCACCACAGGTAGCCGTAGCGGGGCTGCGCCGGGGAGGGTGCGGTCGAGCGCGCCATCCAGCCTTCCGGAAGCACCCGTTCGCCATTCGGCAGCACCCCGTCGCTGAGGGCGAACAGGCCCAGCCGCGCGTAATCGCGCAGGGTGGCGTTCAGGCAGCACCCGCCCAGTTCGGCGCCGCTGTCCGGCGTGGTCACCCAGTACGCGTCAGCAGCCATGCCGAAGGGTTGCCAGATTTTTTCCTGGAGGTAGCTCGACGCGTTGTTGCCCACCGCGGCGCGCAGCAGGGCGCCGGCCAGGTTGCTTTCGCCCGTGTTGTAGTTGAACACCTCGCCGGGCGCGCCGGCACGGGGCAGGTCGGCCAGGTAGCGGTACAGGCGCATGCCGTTGGCGCCGCCGGCGCGTGACACGTCGGAAGCCTTGTCCCGGTAGTCCTCGTTCCAGGCCACGCCGGAGGCCATCTGCAGCACGTGCGCCACGGTCACATCTGCGTAGGCCGTTTCCTTCAGCCGCGGCAGGTAGTCGGTCACCGGGTCGTTCACGTCCTGGATGTAGCCGTCTTCGATGGCCGCGCCGATCAGCATCGACGTGACCGACTTGGTCACCGAGAACGACATCCAGGGCGTTTCCGGTCCGTGGCCCTGCGCATAGTCTTCGAACAGCACCTGCCCGTCCTGCACCACGATCAGCCCCATGCTGTCGGGCATCGCCAGGAAGTCATCCAGGCTGAAGGTCTGATCATCGACCAGGTAGGTCGCCATGGCCAGGTCGCGCTCAGCGCGTGGCAGGGGACGGGGAGAATCTCCCGCCGCCACGGTTCGGGTGGGATAAATGTCGCGAATGTTGGCGAAGCCGGTGCGGCGCTCCGCCTCCGTCCAGAACAGGATGTCCGCGTCGGTGCCGACGTCTTCGTATCGGGCCACCAGTTCGGCCAGCACGGCCGGGTCGCCGTGAGTGGAAGTCGCCAGGGTTTCAGTTTCGGGGGGCACCGGGGCACAGGCGGTCACCAGGGTCAAGCCGGCGGCGGCGAGCAGGGCGCGGGAAAGTCTGGGCAGCATGGGCGTGTTCCGGGCGAAAGCGGCGATTCTAGCACCCTCGGCCAGGCGCTCGCCGGGGATGGGGCATTGCGGGTGTGAGCCGGCTCACTTGACTCCGCCGGGTTTTGGGCTAGCTTTGAGTGAGCGCTGAAACGTGCAGGGAGCACAGGCTGTTCGCGCCGATCCCGCCCCACCGAGGGGCGCAAAACCAACGAATAAGGGGAAGCACATGCTGAAGCTCGGTACACCCATCAACGCGCAGGATATCTACACCGTGAAGGCCCTGGCGCCAGGACACCCGGTGTTTCAACTCGACGGGTTCGGCGATGACAAGGGCCTGGTCGACTCCATTGTGATCAAGCTGGAAACCCAGGCCAGTACGGGCAACGTGCACACGGCGGCGGCCATGATGACGGCCGTGGATCCGAACGCGCGCACGGAAGTCCTCAAGCCGAACGAGGTCCAGCAATTGAAAATGTGGTCCCAGGGCGGTGAGGTGCCGGACGTGGACGCGCTGCAGACCGCCCACGACCTGGCCCAGCAGCTGGGGATTCCCGGCGCCTGGGTCAAAATGGGCGTGAAGAAACTCACCATGCTCGACAGCGCGGTAAAGAAGCGCCTGGACGCCAACAACCCCGACAAGGCGGATGTCCGCCTGATCGCCCGCGCGCTGAAAAAGCACGGCGGGCTGGAAAAGCTCGGGGAAATCATCGCCGCCGACCTGTTCAACGGCAACACCGACCGCTTCGGGCCGCCCTTCGAACTGAATCCCGGCAACTACCAGGGCATCGCCCTGCAGGCGATCTACAACGTGGGCAACGTGTTTGTCGCCTGTGACGGCAAGGGCCGGGGGTCGCCCATCGGCCTCGACAGCTACGATCCGGCCAGCGAATGGAAGGACCTGAACAATGCGCACATCGACCAGCAGCGCTGGGGCGGCATGTTGCTGGGCCAGGGCCAGAAGGGCAACCGCCAGGCCTACGCGGGCATGATCATCAACGACCTCGAAGCCTTGCTCGGGCCGCGCAACCGAAAAATCGCGTTCGCGACGCAGAAC
>JAUIJU010000009.1 GCA_030431095.1 Gammaproteobacteria bacterium
TGTCGCGCAACCGCTTCCGGGTCTCGGTGTCGGTGTTCAACGACATGGACGACATCGATCGGCTGCTGGACGTCCTGGGCACCGCCTGAAACCTCCCCCCGGTTCTCTCCCGGGTAAAAAAAACGCCCGGCGGCCCAGGGGCACGCCGGGCGATTCCTCTCACAGGTTCAGAGTCGGAAGGTGCCGCCCACGAACCAGCGGCGCCCGAGAATGTCGCCGTGCGCCAGCGTCGGGTACGACGGCTCTTCGTTGGTGAAGTTGATCACGCCGGCGCGCAGCTGGAACATGTCGTTGATGTCCCAGGTGGCCGACAGCGAGTGTCGCAGGTTGCTGTCGATGACCGGGTTCGGGGTGGTCTCGATGGTCGCATCCGGCGAGGCCTTCACTTCGCTCAGGTAGTAGGCCTGGTAGCTCATCAGCACCGGACCGATGCCCAGCCGCGTGGTGAAGCGGCTGACCCAGTCGGGCTGCGAGACCGTATTGTCTTCGCGCACGAAGGTCGTGCCGGTCACCGAGGTCTGGTACAGCGCGTTGTGCGTCGCATCCAGCGTGAACGACAGCAGCCCCGGGCCGGCGCCGAGCACGTTGTCCAGCGGCAGCTGGTAGTCCACCACGTAGTATTCGCCTTCGTACTCGACGATGCCGGCATTGAAGGTTGTGGTCAGGGCGCTGACGACCGTGCCGGCGGGGTAATCCGCCGTATCCGCCGTGGCGCGGCTGAAGGTGCTGCAGATGTCCGCCGGCTGGGGCGACACGTCGTAGCAGGCCGCCATGAAGTCCTGGGGCGTGAACGCCGAGAGCCCGTCGGTCAGTTCGATCTCGATGCGGTCCACGGACACCGTCAGGCCAGGTGCGAAACCGGGCTGGAACACGAAACCGTAGGTGGTGGTGTCGGAGATCTCGTTGCGCAGGTCCGGGTTGCCGCCCGTGGTGACCAGGGCGTAGGTGAAGTTCTCGGACGGGTCCTGGAAGTCCTCGAGTGCTCCGTACTGCGGGTTGGCCGCCCACTCCGCCTCGCAGTTGGCGCGGCGGGTGGCCGGATCGGGGCCGCCATTGATGCGGTCGGCATCGCAGGGGTCGAAGCCGACGGAGGCCAGGCCCGTGGTGCTCGGGGCGACCAGCTGGGTCAGCGTGGGCGCGCGGAAGTTACGGCTCTGGGTGAAACGCAGCGTCAGGTCATCGTAGACCTGCCAGCGCAGCCCTGCGCTCCACACCGATTCGGAACCGGCGATGGAGTTGTCGACGTATCGGTAGGTGCCGTTGAACTCCAGCTCCTGCACCCCGGGCAGGGCGCTGCTGCCGCCGATCAGGGGCATCAGCAATTCCACCGAGAGTTCATTGGTGTCGTAGCTGCCGGACTGGGGCTCTTCCATGACGCCGACGCCCGTGACGCCCAGCTGGTTGGCCTCGAAGGGCACGAAGTCGACTTCCTCGTCGCGGTGCTCGTAGGCGAACACCACGTCCACGTCGCCGCCGGGCAGGGAAAACAGGGTGGTGCCCATGGTGGCCAGGAAATCGAACTGGTCGTTGGTATAGCTCTGGCCCACCGGCACCGACACGTAGGCGGAGGCATCGGCGCTGATGTTGCCGAAGCCGAAGGGGTTGATGGGCGAGCAGGCCGCGTCGTCGTTGTTGGGGTTGCCGTCCACGTTGACCAGGCAGGCCGGACCGTTGGGGCCGGGCACGGCGAAGATCGCGTTGGCGAAGCGACCGTTGTGCGCGTCCCAGGCGCTGGTTTCGCCTTCCACCCGTCCGAACTGTGCCTGTGCGCTCCAGTACCAGTTTCGCCCGGCGGCCTCGAAGTCGCCTTCCAGGCCCAGGAAACCGAAATAGGTGTCCGTGGTGGTTTCCTGGATGTTGGTCGGAAACAGGTCGTAATAGAAGTGACGCGACAGCCACAGCGGCTGACCTTGGGCGAAGCCGGGGTAGGCGGCGCTCAGGGCAGCCCGCGATTCGTCCGTCAGGAAGGGGTTGAAATTGAACACCATGATGGCGCCGAACGGCGGCGCGGAACCGTTGAGCACGGTGCGCGGATAACCCTGGGGAATCTCCTGCCCCGTAGTGCTCGACCACAGCAGTTCTGTTTTCAGGGTGATGCTGTCCGTCAGGTCGTAGTGCCCGATCAGGGTGGCGTTGCTGCGTTCGACGCCCGTGCGCAGACCGGCCAGTTCGCTGTAGCGGAATCCGTCACCGCCCTGCGAGAAGGGAATTCCGAGGATGTTCCCCGGATTGTAGGGAACCAGGTTGCCGTTCTGGTCGAACTGGACCGGGGCGCCGTCAATCATGGCGAGCGCAAAGGGCGGCGGCGCCGGGATGGTGTACAGGATGCCGTTCTCGTTGAAGTTCCAGAAATGGGCGTCGAGGATTTCCTGCACGGCCGGGATGCCGTCGTTGGGCCCGGTGTCGTTCGGGTTGGTCTGGGTGATGCGCGACAGGTTGCTGCGTTCCCGGTCACCGAACATCAGCATGGGCGAGGAAGAGTACTCGACATTGACCGCCACGTTGCCGCGGTAGTCATCGAAATTCAGACCCCAGGTCAGGCTGTAGAACTCTTCCTCGTAGTCGCCTTCGCTGGTGTCGCCGTACTGGGCGTCGACCTTCAGGCCTTCGAAGTCGTCCTTGAGGATGTAGTTGACCACGCCGGCGATGGCGTCGGAGCCGTACACGGCCGCGCCGCCGGCCTGGACGATTTCCACCCGGTCGATCAGCCCCGTGGGAATGATGTTGGCGTCGACCTGCGCGTCGCCCAGGCCCGAGCTGGTGGTGACGAAGCGGTGCCCGTTGACCAGGGTCAGCGTTCGCCCCGGACCCAGGTTGAACAGGTTGGGAAACTGCTGCCCGGTCCCGCCGGAGTCGCCGCTGCCGGAAGCCTGGTTCAGTTCCGGAACGTTCGAGGTGAATTCATTCAGCGCCTGCGCCGCGGAGGTGTAACCCCGCTCGTCGAACACCTCGGCGGAGATCGTGCCCACCGGCGCCATCTGGTCCGCCGGGGACCGCCTGATGCGCGAACCGGTCACGATCACTTCTTCCAGCAGCAGCGCTTCTTCGTCCTCCCCGTCCGTGCTTTCGGCCTCCTGCGCCAGGGCCAGCGGCGCATTGGCCGCCAGGAGTATCGCGGTGATCGCCGCGCAAAGATGTTTCCTTGGGTGATTCTGAGGCTGCATGCCCGACTCCTCCGTCTGTGCCTGTTGCTTTATGGTGGGTCGCCGCGAAACAAAACGGTCCGACCCTTCCATAGTCTATGCGCGGACCCGGAAATATTAATGCGACATTTGCAGGTCACAGGAACACGTGCGGATAGATTGCCCCCTTTCCAAACCCCTCAAAGCATCACTTATGCGCGATCAGAAAGTCAGGGCAAAGCAGGCAAGCATGGGCACGAACCCCTCAACGAAGACCGCACCCAAAGAACACCCGTGGAAACTAACTCGTCGTGAACGAGCGCCGCCGGTTTTGCCCGCAGGGCAAAGCAGGCAAGCATGGGCACGAACCCCTCAACGAAGCCCGCACCCAAAGAACACCCGTGGAAACTAACTCGTCGTGAACGAGCGCCGCCGGTTTTGCCCGCAGGGCAAAGAAGGCAAGCGCGGGCACGAACCCCTCAACGAAGCCCGCACCCAAAGAACACCCGTAGAAACTAACTCGTCGTGAACGAGCCCCGCCGGTTTTGCCCGCAGGGCAAAGAAGGCAAGCGAGAGAACGACACGCCCGGTCAACACCTCAAACAGCCCTCAAGAACCACTCGTAATCCCGGTCCGTCACCTCCGCATGAAAAATATCCGACTCCTCCCGCTTGGCCACGCCGTACACGCGGTGGAACTCCTCGTCGAAATAGGGCTTGAGGATCTCGCCCGCCTCGAAGGCGTCCAGGGCCTTGTCCCAGCGCACAGGTAGCGTGACCTGGTACTCGACCTCGGCCTTTTCCGGGGTCATCGGGCCGGGTTCGGTCCGGTTGACGATGCCGTGGTGGATGCCGGACAGGATGGCGGCCACCACCAGGTAGGGGCAGGCGTCGGCGCCGGAGACCCGGTGCTCCACGCGGCGGTTGCCCTGGCCGGAAACCGGGATGCGCAGCGCCAGGTCACGGTGGTTGGGGCCCCAGTTGGGCGTGGCCGGCACGAAGAACCCGGGGGCGTAGCGCCGGTAGGAATTGGCGTTGGGCGCGAACACGGCCATCGACTCGGCCATGGCCTGGGACATGCCCCCGATGGCATGGCGCAGGGTGTCCGACCAGGGGCCGTCGGCGCTGTCGCCGGAAAACACGTTGTTGCCGTCGGCGTCGAGCAGGCTGATGTGCACGTGCAGGCCGCAGCCGGCGTGCTCGGCGAAGGGCTTGGCCATGAACGAGGCGGCCAGGCCGTTTTTCTTGGCCGCCGCCTTCACCGCCCGTTTCAGCAAAATGGCGTGGTCGCAGGCCAGCACCGGGTCGTCCACGTGGTGCAGGTTCACCTCGAACTGCCCGGGTGAGTACTCCGACAGGGCCGCGCCGGCGGGAATGTTCTGGATACGGCAGAAGTTGTCCACGTCCACCAGGAAGGGTTCCACGTCGTCCAGGTCGTCGAAACTGCCGAATTGCACGCCCACCTGTTCCCAGTCCGATAGCGCGATCTTGGGCATGCGGGGAACGAAGGTGTCGCCGTCGTACTCGACCAGGTAGAACTCCAGTTCGGTGGCGAGCACCGGCGTCAGGCCCATTTCCCGCAACGGCTCCAGTGCGTGGCGAAGCACGTTGCGCGGGTCGAGGAAATACGGCGTGCCATTGAACTCCTGCAGTTCCAGCAGGCACTGCGCGGTGGGCACGCTGGCCCAGGGCACCGGGCTCAGGGAGCCGGGCACGGCCACGCTGCGGATATCGGGGTCGCCGTCGTGCGCACCGTACTTCAGGTTCTCCGCCGCCTCGCCGCGGCTGTTCATGATGGTCGAGGCGGCGCAGAAATTGGCGCCTTTCTCGAAGGGCTTGGAAAAATCGTCCTCCGGAATGCGCTTGCCGCGAATGATGCCGTTGATGTCAGCGGCGAACACGTCCATGAAACGCGTGTCCGGGTACTGTTCGAGAAAGGCCTGGAGTTCGGCCGGCACGGCTGTGTCGTTCATGCGTGAATCCCGCGGTGTCGTGTTGGAGCCATCATAATCCCATCGGGCCCGGTCGCCGCCGGCCTCACTCGGACAACTGCACCCAGCAAGCCTTGGTCTGGGTGTAGCTCTTGTAGCTGTCCAGGCACTTGTCACGCGTGTTGCCCGACTGCTTCCATCCGCCGAAGGGCTGGGTGAAGTCGCCCAGGTCATAACCGTTGACGTAGACCATGCCGGCCTCGATGCCCCGTACCAGGCGCAGGGCGCGATCGATGTCCCGGCTCCACACGCTGGCGGCCAGGCCATAATCGGTGTCATTGGCCATGGTCAGCGCCTCGTCCACGGTGTCGAAGGGAATCACGCTGGCCACCGGGCCGAAGATTTCCTGCCGCGCCACGCTCATGTCGTTGCGCACGTCGGCCAACAGCGTGGGGTTGACGTAGGCGCCGGGTTCCAGCGCCTGGGGGGCGTCGCCGCCGAATACCAGCCGCGCGCCCTCGTCGCAGCCGGCTTTCACCATGGCCAGCACGCGTTCCTGGTCGGCCTTGGTGACCAGCGGACCCATGCTGGTGTCCGGGTCCAGCGGGTCGCCGGGTCGATAGGCATTGCGGCCCTCGGCCTCGAAACGCTCCAGGAACTCGTCGTAGATGGCGCGCTCCACGAACAGGCGCGAGCCGGCATTGCACACCTCGCCCATGTTTTCGTAGATGCCGCCGTAGGCGGCGGTCACGGCGGCGCCCATGTCCGGCAGATCGGCCAGGAAAATCTGCGGCGACTTGCCGCCGCACTCCAGGCCCACGTGCTTCATGTTGGACTGGCCGGCGTACTGCAGCATCAGCTTGCCCACGGCGGTCGAGCCGGTGAAGGAGACCTTGCGCACGTTCATGTGCAGGGCCAGGGCCTTGCCGGCCTCCTCGCCCAGGCCATTGACCACGTTGAACACCCCGGCCGGCCCACCGGCCTCCATGAACAGCTGGGCCAGGCGCACGGCGCTGAGCGGCGACTGCTCGGCCGGCTTGAGCACCAGGGTGTTGCCCGCGGCGAGTGCGGGGGCGAATTTCCACGAGGCCATCAGTTGAGGGTAGTTCCAGGGGGTGATGGCGCCCACCACGCCCAGCGGCTCGCGCAGGACCAGGCCCAGGTGATCGGCGCGGGTGTTGGTCACGGCCCCTTCCACCTTGTCGATGCACTCGGCCATGAAGCGAATGGTTTCGGCCACCAGCGGAATGTCCACCGAGATCATGTCACTGATGGGTTTGCCCATGTCCAGGGAGTCGAGGATGGCCAGTTCCTCGCCGTTCTTCTCCACCAGGTCGGCAAATCGGTACAGCACCTTCATGCGTTGACGTGGCGCCATGCGCGACCAGCAGCCGGAGCGGAAGGCGCGTTCCGCGGCTTCCACGGCACGGTCGATATCGCGGCCATTGCCCGCGGCCACCTCGGCCAGCACCTGGCCGGTGGCCGGGTTGACCGTTTCGAATCGACCGCCATCCAGTGCGTCCGTCGTCTCACCGTCGATGAAGTGTCCGGTCTGCAGTCTTCCTTGCAGGCGGTCGGCCGCCGCGTGCCAGTCGGCGCGGGAGTGGTTCTGGACGGACTTCAGGGTCATGACGCTTTCCTCGCAATGTCGTTGTCGTGCGCCGGGGATTCGCCGGTCGCCGGTATGATCAGGGCGTCCACCACCAGGCAGCCACCAGCGTGGACGATAACGGGATTCAGGTCCATTTCCGCCACGTGGTCCCCAAGCCCGGCGGCGACCGCCGAGAACCGCGCCGCCAGTTCGGCGAAGCCGTCGATGTCCGGGGCCGGTCCACCGCGGTGCGCATCCAGCAGCGGCCGCTGACGCAGGCGGTCGATCAGTCGCCGTGCCGTGGCCGCATCGAACGGTGGCAAGGCGCACAGGGTATCACCCAGGGCCTCCATGGCCACGCCGCCGAAGCCGATGACCACCAGCGGGCCGAACTGCGCGTCGTGGACGATGCCCAGCGCCATCTCGACACCGGCGGGCGCCATGGGCGCGACCAGCACCTGCGGGCCCAGTCGCCGCGCCAGGTCCCGCCAGGCCGCCACCAGCGCCTCGGGACCCTCCAGGCCCAGGTGCACGCCGCCGCGCTCGGTCTTGTGGCCGATGCCCGGCATGGCGGTCTTGAGGGCCACCGGGTAGCCCAGCACCTCGCCGGCGGCCAGGACGCCGGCCTCGTCTTCGGCCAGCCGGAAATCGATGCACGGTAAGCCCAGGCGGCGCAGGCAGCGCAGCGCCGCGGCCTCTTCCAGCGGGGCCGCGCACGCCAGCGCGCGGCGCGCGTCCTCGAGGCCCTGTTGCCGGCACTCGGGCAGAGCGGGCGCGGGCCGTTGCCGCGCGTCCCGCCAGGCCAGCAGGGCCCCGGCGCCCACCAGGAAGGGGCGCAGGCCGTCGACCACGGGAAAGCCTTCCCGGGTCATCGCCACGGCCAGCGGGTCGGCGCCGCTGCCCTGGTGATTGGCGATCAGCACGGCCGGCTTGCCCGAGGCGCGGTGACCCCGGCGCAGGTATTCCCGGTAACCGGGATAGATCGCCGAGTGCGGGCCGCGGTCGTGCACCACGGCGCCCAGGGCCGCACCCGGGTCGCTCATCAGGATGGCCAGGCATTCGGCCATGACCTGGTCTGAATCCGGCCCGCCGGCGCCCCAGGCGTCCAGGGGATTGACCGCCGGCAGGCCGGGGTCCAGCCGCTCCTCCAGCGCACGTACGCTGGGCGGCTGGAGCTCGGCCAGCGGGGTGCCCAGTGAATCGGCGAGGTCCACCAGCAACTGCCGTTCGCCGCCCGAATCGTGCAGGCTGACAAGGCCGCCCTGGGCGGGCAGGGGGTGTGGCTGGGCGAACAGCATCAGGGTCGTGACCAGTTCGTGCATGTCGGCCACGCGTTGCACGCCATAGCGCTCGAACACGGCGTCGAAGGCGGCGTCCTGGCCGACCACGGCCCCGGAGTGGGACTGCGCCAGGCGGGCGGCGAGCTCGGTGCGCCCCACTTTCACCGCCACCACCGGTATGCCGCGGCGCCAGGCCTTGTCCAGTGCCGCCACCAGGGCCGCCGGTTCGCGCGCGGTCTCCATGAACAGGCCGACGACGTCCGGCGCGTGTTCCTCGATGACGAAATCCAGATAGTCGGCCATGCCCACGGTGAATTCGCCGCCGCTGGACACCGCCAGGTTGAAGTCGATGCGTTCCTCGCAGTCCACGATGCCGCACATGCCGGCGCCGGACTGGCTGATCAGGGTGACATTGCCGCCACGGGGGTGATTTTCGCGCGTGTCGAAGCCGCACACCCAGACGCCGTCACGGGCGTTGTAAAAGCCCATGCCGTTGGGGCCGCACAGCAGCAGGCCGGCGTCGCGCACGCGCCGGCGGACGCGCTGAGCGAGACCCGGATCGTCCGCCACGATCCCTTGCGACATGATGGTGGCGGCGCGGGCGCCGTGCGCGATGGCCGCCTCGAGGAGCGCCTCGAGACGGTGATCGGCCACGCAGAACACCACGTGCTCGACGGGCGAGGGCAGTGCAGCCAGGCTGGGGTGGCAGGGCCGGCCCAGCACCGATTCACGGCCCGGGTTGACCAGGTGGAGTTGGCCTTCGTAGCCGCCTGTCAGCAGGTTGTGGACCGTCATGCGCCCCACCGAATCGACGCGCTCGCTGGCGCCGACGACGGCGATCGAGCGGGGCCGCAGCAGCGGGTCGAGACGGTGGCTCATGGCGCCGGGACGGCGTCCTCAGAAGTCGGCAGGCGGGGTCGCCCGGCGGCGCGGCGGATCCCAGAAGGCGTCCCTGACCACCACGGCGTCGGCCATCTTGCGATGCCACTTGAGCTCGCGCTGGTAGTAGATTTCCACCTTCATTTTTTCGCCGGTCTCGCCGTGCGGGGTTTCCACCGTGGCCAGGGCGATGTTCTTTTTCGCCGAGGGTGACCACATGGCGGAGGTGACCCAGCCGATGTTCCTGCCGCGGGTGTCGTAGACGTAGGCGTGTTCGGCCGGCTTGTTGTCCTCGATGTCCAGCTTGACCAGGGCGTAACGCGAGCCCTCCGCCTTCTCGCGCAGCAGGGCGCGGCGGCCGTTGAACACGGGTTTGTCGAAATCCACCAGCCAGCCCAGGCCGAGTTCGAAGGGCGAGCGCGTGTTGCGGTGGCGCACGGTGTGCATGGCCGGGGCGAAGTCCTCGCCGGCCAGGATGAAGCCCGCTTCGATGCGCAGCAGTTCCAGCGCCTCGGAGCCCATCGGCTGGATACCGTGCAGTTCACCGGCCTCGAACAGGCGGTCCCACAACACCCCGGCATGGTCGGGGTCGATCCACAATTCGTAGCCCAGGTCGCCGGTGTAGCCGGTGCGCGACACGGTCAGCTGCGTTCCCTCGAAATCGAAGTGCTTCAGGCCGAAGGGGGTGATGGATTCCACCTCCGGCAGGTTCATCTTTTTCAGCACCGCGCAGGACGTCGGTCCCTGCAGGGCCAGGGCGGCGACGTCGTGGGTGTCCTCGACGACGGACACGTCGAAGCCGCGCGCATTGATCAGCAGCCAGTCGATCTGGTGTTCCTGCGAGCACAGGCGGTAGTCGCCCTCGTGCAGGTGAAACACCGTGCCGTCGTCGATCACCTGGCCCCGGTCGTCACACCACACGCTGTAGCCGACGCGGCCGGGCTTCACTTTCGTCATGTCGCGCGTGACCAGCCGGTTCAGGAAGGTCAGGGCATCGGGCCCGGTGATGCGGTGCTTGGTCATGGGCGTGAGGTCGAACACGCCGCAGGTGTTGCGCCCGGCAAAGTACTCCATGGTGGAGCAGGTGTAGGCCGGAACGGACAGATAGTCGTACCAGCGCGACCACTCGCGGTTCTCGTTCAGCGCCGCCTGCCGTTCGTGGAAGGGGCTGGGGAAGACCTTATTGCGATAGTGTTCGCGCGAATCGATATTGAAGGTTTTCATGGTGCCTCCTCAGGCCGCTCCGGCCAGCACGGCACGGGCCGCGTTGCGCCCGGCGCAACCCATGACCCCGCCGCCGGGGTGGCTGCCGGCGCCGCACAGGTACAGGCCATTGACGGGTGCCGCGTACTGCGCTGACCCGGGCACGGGGCGCAGCATGAAAAAGCTGTCCAGCGAGAGCTCGACGTGGTGCCAGTGGCCGCCGGTCATGCCGAACTCGGCTTCCAGGTCGGCCGGGGTCAGCAATTCACTGGCGCTGACCAGGCCGCGGATGCCGGGGGCGTATTCCTCCAGCACGTCCAGGCAGGTGTCGAGGAATGCGTCTTTTGCCCCGTCCCAGCCCCCTTTCAGGTCGTAGGGCGCCCACTGGACGTTGGCCGACAGCACGTGCTTTCCGGCCGGCGCCAGGGTGTCGTCATGCACCGTGGGGATGGAAATTTCCATCACCGGTCGGGCCGAGTGTTCGCCGTACTTGGCAGGGTTGAACGCATGCTCCACGTACTGCAGGTCGGGGGCGACGACCAGCCGCTGGCCGCGCTGTTCGCCGTCCAGGCCGCAGAACTGGGGGATGTCGTCCAGGGCCAGGTGCAGCTTGGCCACGCAGCCGCGGGTGCGCAGGTGGTGGACCCGGTCGGCGAAGCCTGCTTCGACATGGCGCAAGCCCAGCAGGCGCTCGAAGGTGGTTTTCGGGTCGGCGTTGGACACCACCAGGTCGGCGGCGATCTGTTCGCCGTCTTCCAGGGTGACGCCGCGGACACGGTCCCCTTCCATGTCGATGCCGGCCACCCGGGCCCCGGTACGGATTTTCGCGCCGGCCGCACGCGCGGCGGCGTCAAGCGCCACGCTGACGGTGCCCATGCCGCCGGCCGGGATCGCGTAACCGCGTCCCTGGTTGAAGCGGTGCAACGCGCAGAACACGCTGTTGTTGGAGCGCGGGCCCAGGAAGGTGCCCAGGGTTCCGTCGAGGCTCAGCGCGCCCTTGAGCAATTCGCTCTCGAAGCGCTCTTGCAGCACGTCGTACAGGTTGATGCCTGCGATGCGCAAAAATTCGCGCATGTCGTTTTTGCCCAGGCGGCGGATGCGCAGGCCCAGCTTGCCCAGGGCGAACAGGTCCTTGCGCCCGGTGGTGCCCAGGCGCGGCGGCAGCTGGTCCTTCAGGCCCCACACGATGTCCGCGAAGCGGTTCATCTGGCGGTGGTACAGGGCCATGGCTTCCTGGTCGGCGGCCGCTGCGCCGGGCCCGCCCAGGGCGCCGTTGGCCACGGAGACAAACTGTCCGTCCGGGTCCAGCGCGATGGTGTAGAGCGAGTCGGCCGCCATGCGCAGGCCGTAGCGGTCGAGGGCCAGCTCGCGACGGAGGCCTTCGTCCAGGGCGTACAACAGGTGCGCGCCGGCGGACACCCGGTAGCCGGGAGCGAACTCGCGCGTGAGTGCGGCGCCACCGACCTGCCCGGCGGCCTCCAGCACGGTCACCCGCATGCCGCCGCGGGCCAGGTAGGCGGCGCAGCTCAGGCCGTTGTGGCCTGCGCCGATGATCACGACGTGTTCAGTCATCGAGCCAGCCCTCCGGAACGGTGTTGGGTTTCCTGCGGTCGGCCAGGATCTCGCGCGCGGCGTTGGCGCCGGGCGCGGCCATGACGCCGCCACCGGGATGGTTGGACGAACCGCACATCCACAGCCCTTTCACCGGGCCGCGGTACTGGGCGTAGCCGGGAATCGGACGGTTGAACAGCAGCTGGTCCATGGTCAGTTCGCCCTGGAAGATGTTCCCCTCGGTCAGGCCGACCTCGTTTTCCAGCTCGCGCGGGGTGCGCACCTCGACGTGCGCGATCAGGTCCCTGAAGCCGGGGGCGTAATCCTCGATCTGCCCCAGCACCGTGTCGCGGAATCCGTCACGGTCGGCGTCGGTCCAGTCGCGGCCGCGAATCTTCGGCGGCACGTACTGCACGAACACCGACATGAAATGCTTGCCCGGCGGCGCCATGGTGGGGTCGGTCAGGCTGGGGATCAGCATGTCGATGTAGGGGTCGCGCGACCAGGTGCCGTCCTTCCAGTCGTCGTAGGCGCGCTCCAGGCGCTCCACCGAGTCGATCAGGTGCATGTCGGCCTTCATCAGTTCGCGATTGCCTTTCAGGGCCGTGAATTTCGGCATGCCTTCCAGCGCGATGTTCAGCTTGCCCGAGGAACCGCGGATCTTGAAGTTGCGGCATTTTTCCAGGAACTCCGGGCGCAGGTCCCGCGGGTCCATGCACTCGAGGAAGGTGCGCGGCAGCGTCATGTTCGACACCACGATGTCGGCGTGGTGCTCATCGCCGTTGTCCAGCGCCACACCGCTGACCTGACCGTTCTTCACCAGGATCTGCGCGACGCCGGAGCCGGTCAGCGTGGTGCCGCCATGGTCCGCGAAACAGCCGTGCATGGCCTGGGTGATGGCGCCCATGCCACCGCGGGCGAAACCCCAGGCGCCGGCGGAGCCGTCCACGTCGCCCATGGCGTGGTGCAACAGCACGTAGGCGGTGCCGGGCGACATCACGCCCATGGCCGAGCCGATGATGCCGCTGCCGCAGTGGGAGGCCTTGATCAGGGGGTGTTCGAAGTACTCGTCGAGGAATTCCGCGATGCTCATCGTGTAGAAGCGCATCGTGTCGTAGATGGTCTCTTCGCCCAACGCCCAGAATTCACGGCCGATGTGCAGCAACTCCATCAGGTCGCGTGGTTTGAACGAGGTCGGGTCGGGCGCGGTGCGCAACAGGAACTGACGGATGAACCGGCACTGGCGCATGATGTCGCGCTCGAAGCGGTGCGTTGCGTCGGCGTCACGGGGGCTGTGTCGCATCAGTTCCCGGCGCGAGGCGTCCTCGTCGGTGTAGCTGGCCAGGTAGTCGCCGTCCTCGGTCATGGTGACCGAGCCGCCGTAAGGCACCACTTGCAGACCGTACCTGGCCAGGTCCAGGGCACGGTAGATTTCCGGCCGCAGCAGGCTGCACACGTATGAGCAGTTGGAGTAAATCCAGTCTTCGTGCAGGTTGCGACTGACCGCCGCGCCGCCGATCCACTCGTTCTTTTCCACCAGCAGCACGTCCATGCCGGCCTTGGCCAGGAAGGCGGCGTTGGTGATGCCGTTGTGGCCGGCGCCGATGACGATGGCGTCGTGCTTTTTCAAGGCGTTTCTCCCGTTCAGGCGCTGGCCGCTTGGCCGGCCAGTTTCTCGCAGGTGCTGTCCACGGCCTGTTCGAAGGCGCGCAGGGTGGAGGCGAGGCTGTCATCGCCCGCGTGCGCCTCGCAGATGAACCAGGGTTCGCGCGAATCGGGTTCGCACAACACACCCAGTTCGTGCAGTTCCGGGGCCAGTGCATCGTAAAACGTATAGTCCGATTCCAGCCAGTCCCGGTAGGTCGACGGCGCCTGCGCGTGGAAAAACAGTCCGCCCATGGACGGGTGGCCGACAAAGCTGTGGTCGATGCCGCGGGCGTCGAGGATGTCGCCGATGCCTGCCTGCAGGCGCAGGCCGTAGTCCGCGATGGTGTCCAGGGCGTCGGTCTCGTCGAGAATCTGCAGGGTGCGTTCCGCCGCCGCCAGCGACACCGAGTGGCAGGTGTAGGTGCCGCCGTGCACCACGCCTTCGCCCACCTGGCGCATGATGTCCTCACGCCCGGCCACCACCGAGATCGGGTAGCCGTTGGCCACCGCCTTGGCGAAAGTGCACAGGTCGGCGCGAAAGCCCATCAGTTCCTGCACGCCGCCGCGCGCCACGCGAAAACCGGTCTTCACTTCGTCCACGATCATCACCACGTCGAAGCGGTCGCACAGTTCCCGCGCGGCCTGCACGTACTCGCGCGTCGCGGTGATGGAGCAGCAGTTGCCCATCATGGGCTCGATCAGGAATGCGCCGATGTCCTGGTGGTGCTTCTTCAGCAGATCTTCCAGGTAGTTGGCGTCATTCAGGGGCGTGAAGTGGGCCAGGCGCTTGAGCACGGCGGGAATGCCTTCGCTGTCGGCCTCTACCGGCGGTTCGCCCTGGGCGGGGTCCCAGTCCTCGATTTCCGCATACCACAGCACGGAGTCGAAAATGCCGTGGTAGCCGCCCTCGACGATGATGTGCGCGTCCTTGCCGGTGTAGGCCCGCGCCAGGCGCAGCGCCGCCATCACCGCCTCGGTGCCGGAATTGGAGAAACGTACCAGTTCGGCGGCGGGCACCATGCTCGAGATGCGCTGCGCCACCTCGTACTCACGCTCGGTGGACAGGGCGAACACTCCGCCGACGGCCATGCCTTCACGTGCCGCTTCGTCGACGCGCGGGTCGGCGTAGCCCAGGATGCCGGGGCCGTACCCCATGCGGTAGTCGACGTAGCGGTTGCCGTCGACGTCGGTAATGCGCCCGCCGCGACCGTGATCGACGTAGATGGTGCGGTCTTCCCCCCAGTAGCGAAAGTTGGAGGACACGCCCAGGGGCAGGGCCGTGACGGCCTTGCGAAAGTGGGCATTGGAACGCGCCAGTGGGTGGCGCCGTTGCACCGTGTTCATGTCGGCTCCGGCAAAAAAGAGGATGAGAGTTTCCCACAGTTTCGCCTATACTGTCCATCTGAATGAACAATCATTCAGTGGATTCTGAGGGTCTCACCGGAGTTTGCAGATGCCCAAGGCTCGCAAGGACAAGTCCGCCCGCACCGCCTCCAAGGCCGAGCGTCGCACCCAGCTGATCGAGGCCACCATCCGCTCGATCGCCAGCCATGGGCTGTCGGACACCACCATGGCGACGGTGGCCGGTGAGGCCGGTCTCAGCCAGGGCATCATCAATCTGCATTTCGAGACCAAGGACAAGCTGCTGCTGGCCACGCTGACGCGCGTGGTGGACGAATATCGGGCGCTGTGGGAAGCGGCGCTGGAGGCCGCGGCGGATGACCCGGTCGCACGACTCGCGGCGCTGGTCGAAGTGGATTTTCACCCCTCGGTCTGTGACCGCGACAAATTGGCGGTGTGGTTCGCATTCTGGAGTGAATCCAAGGCGCGGCCCACCTATCGCAAGCTGTGCGCGGGCCGTGATCGTGGCTATGACCGCATGCTGGTGCGCCTGTGCCGGCAGCTGGTGGACGAAGGCGACTACCGTGGGGTGGATCCGGAGCTGGCCGCGCGCGCCATGGCCGCGCTGACCGAGGGCCTGTGGCTGGACATGCTGGCCAATCCGCGCAACATGACCCGCCGGCAGGCGCTGCGCGTATCGCAGGCCTACCTGGCGCACCTGTTTCCCAGGCATTTCGAAACCGTAGCGGAGCGCCAGGCCTCGTGAACATTCCCATGGACGACACCACCCGCCACTGGCTGTCGCTGGCACGACGCTTCGCGGAAGACGAACTGATGCCGCACGAAGTGACGGCGGAACTGGACCAGGGCCGCCTGCCGAACGACGTGAGCAAGCAGCATGCCCAGCGGGCGCGTGAGCTGGGCTTCAGCGCCATGGATGTGCCGAAAACGCATGGCGGGCTGGCCTTGCGGCAGGTGGACCAGGTGGCGGTCTGGGAACAGCTGGGCCGGGTGACCAACGCCCTGTGCTGGTGCTTTTCCGAACCGCACCAGTGGATGTTCGAGGCCTGCACGCCGGCGCAGCTGGAACGCTGGGTGCTGCCCCTGATGCACGGGCAGCGCAAGGAGTGCTATGCCATCACCGAGGAGGCTTCCGGCTCCGACGTGGTGGTCGAAACCACCGCCACGCGGGTCGAAGGCGGCTACCGCCTGGATGGGGTGAAGTGGTACGTGACCAGCTTCAACCATGCCGATTACCTGTTCGTGCAGGCACGCCTGGTCGATGGCCCGCATGCCGGCGAGGACGCGCTGCTGTTCGTCGATGCCGACAGCGACGGCATCGAGGTCTTGCGCACCCCGCCGTTCAGCCATACGTTCGATCATCACCACCCGGAGCTGCGCTTCAATGGCGTGTTCGTGCCCGCGGACCAGATGCTGGGCGAGGAGGGGGGCGGCATGGCCTGGTCGCACGCCTGGTTCCGCCGCGAGCGCCTGATGATCGCGGCGCGCAACTGCGGCGCCGCTGCGCGCCTTATCGGGGAGGCGACGGCTTTCGCGCAACAGCGCGAGGTGGGCGGTGAGACCCTGATGGACAAGCAACTGGTGCAGGCCATGCTCGCCGACAGTGTCAGCGAGCTGTGGGCCGCCCGATTGATGACCTACGAGACCGCTGCCGCGCATGACCGCGGCGAAGACCTCAAGGCGCTGCACACACGGTGTTCGGTGGCCAAGCTGTACGCCTCCGAGGCGGCCGGGCGCATTGCCGACCGCGCCCAGCAGATCTTCGGCGGCCGCGGTTACATGCGCGAAAACTGCGCGGAGCGTTTCGTGCGCGAGTTGCGAGTGGACCGCATCTGGGAAGGCGCGAGCGAGGTGCAGCGTCTGATCATCGCCCGCCAGCTGGCCAAGCGCGGGCTGGACGAAATGTAACAGGAGTTGCCGTGACGACGGAGACAGACACCATGACCCCGATTGAAATCTCGCGCCTCGCCGCGCAGCAGCCGGACAACCGGGCCCTGGACCCGGCGTTCTACACCAGCGAGGCGGTTTACCGCCAGGACATCGAGCGCATCTTCATGCGCTGCTGGCTGTACGCCGGCCACATCAGCGAAATCCCGCGCGTGGGCGACTGGTTTCTCTACGAGCTGGACCGCGAATCGGTGATCGTGATTCGTGCGGCGAAGGACCGGGTCAACGCCCTGGTCAACGTGTGTCGGCACCGTGGTTCACGCGTGTGCGTGGAACCGAAAGGCCGTGGCAAACGCCTGACCTGCCGCTATCACGGCTGGACCTACGACGCCGAGGGTGCGCTCAAGGCCGCCGCGCACATGCCCGAGGACCTGGACCGCGACGCGCTCGGCCTGCGCCAGGTGCAGTGCGAGGTGCTGGCCGGCATGATCTACCTGAATTTCGCCGAAGACCCGGCGCCCCTGGCCGAGGCGCAGCGTGAACTGGGCGCCTGCCTGGCGCCTTACGCGCTCGACCAGGCGAAAGTGGCGCATCGCCAGAGCTACCCCATGAAGGCCAACTGGAAGCTGGCGGTGGAAAACTATTGCGAGTGTTATCACTGTGCGCCCGCCCACCCGGAGTACTCGCGGGGCCACGCCCTGGCCGATCCGGACGAGAAGCACGAGGCGGCCTACGCCCGGGTGCACGAACGCGCGGTGGCCTGCGGCCTGTCGCCGGCGCAGCCTGACCGCAAGTACCTCGACGCCCCCGGCTTCGGCGCGGGCTACGGTTATTCGCGTTATCCCCTGATCCGCGGCCACGTGACCGGCAGCCGGGACGGCCAGCCGGTGGCGCCCCTGCTGGGCCGCATCACCGACTATTTCGGTGGCTGCACCGATTTCGAGGTGGGTCCGGTGACGTTCGCCCTGGCCTACCCGGATCACGTGGTGATCTATGCCTTCAAACCGCTGGACCGCGACCACGCCGATTGCGACATCCCCTGGCTTGTGCGTGGCGATGCGGAGGAAGGCGAAGACTATGACGCCGCCGCGCTGACCTGGCTGTGGGACGTGACCACCGAGGCCGACAAGCGCATCATTGAACGCAACGCGCAGGGCGTGAATTCGCGGTTTTATGTGCCGGGGCCGCTGAGCGACATGGAGTACTACACGTTGGCGTTTCTGCAATGGTATCTGGATGTCATGTCTCGAACGGAGGGTCCGGAGGGCGCCGGGGCTTCGCCTTCTTTGGGGGTGGTGGCGTCGTAATGCGGCGCCTGGGTGTTTTTGTCCGCGGGCGTCGTTGTCTGCGGTGGTTCTCCTGTCTGGGGCTTCTGGGCGTGGCGTTGGCTGGCCAGGCCGAAGGCCTGCAAGAGAATCTGGCCGAAGGCGGCGGGGCGGCGCCGGCCGGGGTGTCGGAACGGATGCGTTGGATCCGGGCCTTGCCGCACGATGACGCCTGGTGGGGGGTAAACGGGGAGGCGATGCGCTGGTATGCGCTGAACCTGTCGTCCTTCGAGCCGGTGGTGACAGTGGACCGGAGCGGACCGGTGAGCGAGCTGGCCTCGGCGCCGAATCCGGCCATCGGGGCCTTCGAGGTCAGCACGCCGGACGGCCCCATGGCCTTCGACGCCTTCCTGGACAGCGACGCTTCGACCACCATGGCGGTGCTGATCCTGCACCGGGGACGCATCGTCTACGAACGCTATCCCCGGCAGCGCCCGGAGGACAAACCGCTGTTCTGGTCGGTGACCAAGGCGCTGGTGGCCACGGTGGTGGCCCAGCTGGAAGCGGAAGGCGCGATCGACGTCGAGCAGCCCGTGGACACCTACCTGCCGCGCCTGGCCGGCACGGCCTACGGCGGCGTGGCGGTGCGGGACGTGCTCGACATGGCGTCCGGCGTGGACTGCGGTGACGAGTACGTTGACCCCGAGTCCTGCTACTACCGTTATTCCGCCTCCATCGGGGAAGGATTCCGTCCACCCGGATCTCCGGACAACCCCTACGACTTCATTGCCTCGTTGCCGCCGGATCTGCGCCGCGCCGAGCCGGGCACCCGGTTTCTCTATTCCGGGGTGGACACCTTCGTCCTGGGCTGGCTGGTGGAGGCCGTGACGGGACAGCCGTTCCACCGGGCGTTGTCGGCCCGGGTGTGGCGGTACGTCGGTGCCGAGGCGGACGCACTGATGTGGGCCGGGCGCAACGGCGTTCCGCTGACCAGCGGCGGGTTCATGGGCCGGGTGCGCGACGTGGCGCGTTTCGGCCTGTTGTTCACGCCGAGTCACGAAGTGGTCTCCGGCCAGGCGGTGATTCCGGAGGCGTACCTCGAACGCATTCTGCGCGGCGGCCGGCCGGCGTTGCACGGAAATGCCGCGGAAGGGGACTTCCGGCACAGCGTGTACCAGTGGGATGCGGTTTACGATAACGGGGATTTCATGAAAGGCGGCTGGGCCGGCCAGGGGCTGATGATCAACCCGCGGCGGGACCTCGTGGCCGTGTGGACCGGTTATCACGACGCTTCAGGCGGGTTCGTTGACATTCTGCCCATGCTGCGCGAGATCGGTTCGGGCCTGTATGCTGAACCCGTTGTAAGATGAGATTTACTCAACCCGCGTGCCAGTCCCTTGAACGAGAATGGTGTTGAACCAGTGACGCCAACTGGCTCGATCAAGGCGCATGACAGCTGAACGCAGGTCCTGGACCGACAACGACAACCCAAGCAGGGGTCACACGATGAGCAGCACGGTTAAGTACGGCAAGACCACCCTTTCCACGGCCATCGCGGCAGCGGTGGCCCCCGCGGGCCAGGCGGCGGCCCAGGAGCAGGAAGTCGGCGCCGAACGGGTGCTGGAAGAGGTCATCGTGACTGCCACGCTGCGCGAGGTGTCGATGCAGGACCTGCCGCAGAGCCTGCAGGCCTTTACCACCGAAGACATCACGCGCAATGCCTTCACCAGCTTCGATGACGTGGCCAACGCCATTCCCAGCCTGACGCTGATCGCCGACCAGCCCGGGCGCAACTCGGTGAAATTTCGCGGCATTTCCACCGGCACCGGCGAGTACTACACCGGCAGCACCAGCGCGATCTACTTCGACGAGACCCCACTGACCTTCATTTCCCAGCAACTGTGGCCCGCCATGGTCGACATCGAGCGCGTGGAAGCGCTGCCCGGGCCGCAGGGCACGCTGTTCGGCTCGTCCTCGCTGGCGGGCACCGTGCGCGTGGTCACCAACAAACCCGACCCCAGTCATTTTTCCGGCGAGGTCTACGCGGAGTACTACGACACCAGCGGCGGCGACGGCAGCCACGAGCTGAACGGCTGGATCAACATTCCGCTGATCGCCGACACCCTGGCGCTGCGCGTGGTGGGTCACACGCGAACCGAGGGCGGTTACATCGACAACGTGTACGGCGAGACCTATGTTCAGCCCGATCCGCGCTTTTCCTCGCCCGGCAACAATGCCCACCTGCTGAAAGAAAACGACAACGAGTATTCCCTGACCGGCGGCCGGGCGTCCCTGTTGTGGAACGTTACCGACAACTGGCGCGCGATCGTCGCCCTGATCGCCGAGGACAACCAGAGCGAAGGCTCCTGGGCCGCGGACCCCAACCTCGGTGAATACGACCATGCCCTGTTCCACCCGGAGTTTCGCGACGACGAGTGGTGGAACGCCTCGCTGCTGATCGAGGGCGACCTGGGCTTCGCCACGCTGACTTCCAGCACCACGTACCTGGATCGTGAGATCACCTACGAGTTCGACAACATGATCTACGAGCAGTACAAGGACAGCTTCTTCGGCGTTTACTACGGCTTTGCGCTGTACAACACCGAGTACACCTACGGACACATCTTCAATGACCAGACCCAGGACCGCGTGTCCCAGGAACTGCGCCTGACCTCCAATACCGACAGCCGCTTCCAGTGGATGATCGGCGGCTTCTACGAGGAGATCAACGACCAGTGGTTCTACGGCGCCACCAACGACGACCTGGTGGACACCGTGGGCTGGTACTACGCCAATTACCTGGCCTACTACTACAGCTACTACGGCATCTACGACATTCCCTACCCGCTGACCCCGACCAACCTGGGGTACACGCAACGGCTGGACCGCACCAACGAGCAACTGGCGTTTTTCGGCGAGGTCAGCTTCGACATCACGGAGAAGTGGAGCGTGACCGGTGGTGCGCGCTGGTTCCAGTTCAAGCAGGACTACTTCGAGCAGAACCAGTTCCCGGAAGGCCTGGCGCCCCCCGGAAGCAAGGCCACCAACGGCGTCGTCACCTCGGTCAGCAAGGACGACGACGTGGTGTTCAAGTTCGCCACGCAGTATTTCCTGACCGACGACATCATGTTCTACGGCCTCTACAGCGAGGGATTCCGACTCGGCGGCGAGAACTCGCAGCGCGCCGCGCAGACCGGCCTGATCCCCGAGACCTACGAGCCGGACTTCATCAACAACTTCGAGATCGGCGCCAAGACCGAGTGGCTGGACAATGCCCTGGTGCTCAACGTGAACCTGTTCCTGATGGAGTGGGAGAACCGCCAGTTCAGCGAGGGAAGCGTGGACGGGCAGTGGTGGCTGCGCGGCACCGTCAACGGCGGCGACACGGAATCGAAAGGTGTGGAGCTGAACGTGACCTGGCAGGCCACCGACAATCTCCGCCTGCAGGGCAACCTGACCCGGCTCGAGGCCGAGGCCGACACCTATTACGAGTTTCTCAGCGGCGACGTGATCCAGCCGGGGGACCCGCTGCCCAACTCGCCGGAACTGTCCTACTGGGTGGCGCTCGACTATACCTTCCCCTTCGAGCTGTTCGGCGGCGAGCTGTGGACGCGCGTGGATTACGCCTACGGTGACGAGTGGTACGACAGCACCACGTCGGCGATCTATCGTGACCCCGAGGGCGTGATTCCCGACTGGAACAACACCAACCTGCAGGTGGGCCTGAGCCTGCCGAACGAGTGGACGTTCACCGCGTTCGTCAACAACCTGACCGACGAGCGGCGCGTGACCTCGCGCTTCGACAACCGCTATGCCTCCGACTGGTTCGGTGTCCCCGAGTACCGGATCTGGGAGTACGTGAACCGCCCGATCCACTATGGCGTGTCGCTGCGCAAGCGCTTCGACTGACGCGGCATCATGACCACCCCGGCGGCCGGCCTGTCCGGCCGGCTGATCACCACCTCCGTGGTTCGTGGCGCCCGCCAGGGCGAGAGCCACGGTGGCGTGTACCTGGTGGACCTGGCGGCGCAATCGGTGCGCCAGGTCGTCGACTGGAACACGATGGACATCGACTGGCGGGGCCGCGGCTGGGACCGCGGCCTGCGCGGTATCGCGTTTCTCGACGAGACCGTCTACATCGCCGCCAGCGACGAGCTGTTCGCCTATACGCCCGATTTCGAGAAGATCGGCTCCTGGCGCTGTCCCCACCTGAAGCACTGCCACGAGATCGACGTGTGGGACGGCAACGTGTTCCTGACCTCCACCGGCTACGACAGCGTCCTGGCCTTCGATCCGCGCAAGCAGGCCTTTCACTGGGCCCTGCACGTGGAAACCGAGCAGTTCCGCTTCCGCGGCCACCGCTACGACCCCATGAGCGAGACCGGTCCGCTGATGCTCAACAAGCTGCACCTCAACAGCGTGGCCTGCCGTGAAGGCGGCCTGTACCTGGCGGGACTCAGGTCCGGCGGTTTGCTGTATTTCAACGGCAAGGACGTGAACATGGCGGCGACCCTGCCCGCGGGCACGCACAATGCACGCCCGTTTCGCGACGGGGTCCTGTTCAACGACACGCAGGCCGATGCGCTGCGCTATTCGGGACGTGGCGAGGGTGAGGAAGACCGCGCGCTGAAGGTGCCAAAATACCCGCAGACCGAACTGACCCACCGGGGCGAAGACGACAGCGGCATCGCCCGCCAGGGCTTCGCGCGCGGCCTCTGCGAATTGTCCGGCCGGGTGGTGGCGGGCGGGTCATCGCCCTCCACGATCACCCTGTGGGACCTGCAGGCCTCCCGTCAGCTGATGTCGGTGCGACTGACCACCGACATCCGCAACGCGATTCACGGCCTGGAGGTGTTTCCCTTCTAGGAATCGGCAGCCGCGGCGCGGGTCAGCGCCCCGCCTCGCCGATGCGCGGCGGCAGCGCGTCCAGGATGTCCGCCAGCGACTCCTTCCATTCGCCCAGCCAGGGCTCGTAGCGACGCCATTTACCCAGGGCCGAGGTGTAGATCGGCTGGCGCACCTGTTCAGAACTGGCGGTTTTCACCGCGCGCTCGGTTTCCCAGGGGCGCAGGCAGGACGCCTCGAATGGCAGGCCGCAATGATCGAGAATCCGCCGAACCTGGGCCTCGGTGTCCAGCACGGTGTCCTCGTAGTGAACGTCGAGCACCTTGCCGGGCAGCACCGTGCGCCAGTGGGCCATGGTGTCGTGATAGCTGCGGTAGTACTCGGCCAGGTCGAACAGGTCGTAGGTGAAGTTCTGCCCCTTGCCGTACAGCTGCTTGTAGTTGCCCAGCAGGGTGTCCAGGGGGTGGCGCAGGGTGTTGATGACCCTGGCCCTTGGCAGGATCAGGTGCAACAGCCCCACCAGCGGAAAATTGTTCGGCAGCTTGTCGGTGAAGTACGGCCGATCGGATTCCCGGTAGCGGCGGGTCTCCTCCATGTAGCGACGGCCCAGCAGGCGCCAGTCGCGCGCCTTCAGGTCACGCGCCGCCTCGGGAAACTGCACGCCGTCGGGCCGGTAGCGGCCGATGGAGAGCGAGATCCGCCCCAGGTTGGGCAATTCCGCGGTGCCTTCCACCTGCGAGTGACTGGCGAGAATCTGTTCCACCAGGGTGCTGCCCGAACGCGGCAGGCCGAGGACCAGGATGGGGTCGGGCGACCCGTCGCCATGGTCTTCGAACCGCGCCAGGAACTCGGCGTCGAACACGCGCCGGATGGCCTCCTGCTTCATGCGCGTTTCGGCCGGGTCGTAATAGATGGCCTGGCGCTGGGCCTGGTTGCCGGCGTGGTAATGCCGCCAGGCACTGTCCCAGTCCTCCCGGTCTTCGAAGGCCTTGCCCAGCGCGAAATGGAAATGGATGGTTTCACTCGCGCCCAGGTCGCCGCCGTCGAGCTGCGCCTGCATGGCGTCCACCTCACGGTCGCGAAAACGGAACACCTTGAGGTTGGCCATGCTCCAGTACACTTCGCCGAAAGCGGGCCTGAGGCGAATCGCCTCGCGGTAGGCCGCCAGGGCGCCTTCCTGGTCCCCCAGGGTCTTGAGCACGTGGCCCAGGCCCATCTGGGTGTGGGCGTGGTCTGGCTTGAGTTTCAGCGCCTGGCGGAAGGTCCGCTCCGCCTCGCGGCTCATGCCCAGGTGGGCCTGGCAGTTGGCCAGCAGGCTCCAGGCGCCGGCGTGGGCCGGCTCGATACGCACCGCCTGGCGGTAGGCGTCGAGGGCCTCCTGGCGCTTGTTGCGTTCCGACAGGATGCCGCCCAGGTTCAACCAGGCGGTGACGTGTCCGGGTGCGGCCTGGGTGGCACGGCGCAACAGCGCCTCGGCGTCCTCCAGGCGTTTTCCCTGCTGACGCCAGGCCAACGCCAGGAACAGCATGGCGTCGACGTTGTCGGGGTCGCCGCGCAGCACCTCGCGCAGGCTGGTGATGGCCTCGTCCACCCGCCCGGCCTTGAGGTGGTCCGCGCCGACCGCGACCGCGCCGGACTCCGGGTCACGGTCGAAAAACTCCTCGAAAGCCTGATCGGCCTGCTCGCCCCGGCCCAGGGCGGCCAGCACCCGGCCCAGCTTCTTGTGCGGCTGGGGCAGGGTGGGGTCGAGCTCGATCGCTTTTTCGAAACACGGCACGGCCTCCTCGGCACGCCCTTGCAGGGCCAGCGTGGTGCCCAGGTCTTCGTGCAGGTGAGGCTGCGCCGGGCGCAACTCGATGGCGAAACGCAGCTGTTCCTCGGCTTCCTCGAGACGGTTTTGTCGGCTCAGGGCCTGGGCCAGCAGGCGCAGGTGCTCGGCGCAGCCGGGGCGGTCGAGCAGGAAGTCCCGGCAGATTTCTTCTGCGCGCAGGGGTCGGTTGGCCTGCAGTGCCCGGGCCGCGGCGCGCAGGCTGTCTTCGCGGTCGATGATGGCGTTCATGGGCGCATTCTAATGCGCCGCGGCCGTCGGGGGGCGAATCACTCCACCAGCGTGATACGGCCAAACACGTCGGCGTCGATGTAGCCGCGGTTGCGGTCCCCGTCCACCGGTTCCACCGCCACGTCGCCCATGAAATGCTCGCGACCGGCCGGGCTGTCGGCGTCACAATAGGCCAGCATGAAACCCATGACCTTGCCGGCGGCCAGGGCGACCGGTTTGGCCTGTGGCCGGTCGGGGTCGTCGTGGAAGTCGTCGCCGAACACGGTGATTTTCAATTCCCAGGTCAGCGGGTGCGGCGCCTGGGCCGCGCGGCGCCAGGCGGACGTGACCATCTCCGGGTAGGTGCGCACGTAAGCGCGGCCCGCGGCCTCGTCCTCCTCGCTGGCGAAGGGCCCCATGTCGGCGGACTGGTTATCCAGCGAGACGTGCTGGGCGAAAGCATTGTAGTCGTGCAGGTGAATGCCGCCGCTGGCGTCCTCATCGAGGAAAAACTCCAGCGCATCGTCCTCCCAGTATCGCGCCAGCGGGTCGGCGTTGGTGTCGATCAGCACGTCGTCGGTGATCTCGGCCAGCAGGTACAGCGCCTGCGGCGTCCACACCAGCTTGTAGCGCCCGCTGAAATCATCCGGCGCCGGTTCGCTGCCCCACATCAGGTGCTTCATGTCGCGCCAGGCGACGTCCGACCAGGCCGGGTCAGCGGCCACGCCGTCAACCACCGGCGCGGTGCCCGCGCGGGGAACGTCCCAGGCAGCGGGCTGCCCGCCACCCCAGGCCTGCACCCAGGACAACACCCCGGTCAGCGTCAGCGACAAGGCCGCGGCCCGTCGCGCCGCCCGCGCGCTCACGCGGTGGCCCGCTCGGTGAGGAACCGCGCCAGCGCGCGCAAGGCCAGGTCGCGGATGACCTCCGGTGTCTGTCCCACGTCCAGGGTAACGACGTCCTGTTCCTCCGCCGGGCTTTGCAGCGCCTCCCGCTGGCTGCCCAGCAGGCCAGGCGGCATGAAGTGTCCCGGGCGGTGCGCCAGGCGCTGTTCGATCAGCTCGGCGGCACCTTCGAGGTGGACGAACCGCGTGTCGAAACCACAGTCGCGCAGCATGTCGCGGTGGGCCGCGCGTAAGCCGCTGTGGGCCAGCACGCAGGAGGCCCCGGTTCCGGACAGCCAGCGCAGCTCCTGGCACACCCGGTCCATCCACGGCCCTCGCTGTTCATCGTTCAGGGCGCGACCGGCGGCCATCTGCTGGCGTGCCGCCTTGTCGTGAAAGGTATCGGCCTCGACATAGCGCCACTCCAGCGCAGCGGCGAGGCCGCGCGCCAGCGTGCTCTTACCGGCGCCGGCCACCCCCATGCACACGATCATGCACGGTGTGCTCATGGCGTGGGCCCGGGAAGCAGGATATCCAGCCGATAGCGGCGCCCCGTCCGGATCGGCGTGATGAGCGGCTTCTCCAGCGGCTGCTCGTCCAGTATCAGTTCGGTCGTACATGCGTCTTTGTTCCTCTTGTAGTGGACGTCGAAGATCGCGCCCCTGAAGTGTCGCCGCACCGTGGCCCCGTCCCAGGCGGCGGGGAGCGCAGGTTGTATGTGGAGGCCCTGCGGCGTGCCTTTCAAGCCAAACAGGTCTTCCACCAGGATGCGGTACAGCCAGCTGGCCGTTCCGGTGTGGAACAACTGGCTCGAACGGCCGGCGGTGCGCGGGTGGCGCCGCGCCGCGCCGCGGTAATAATTGGGAACGAACACCGGTAACTGGCCGCGGCGCAGGAGGTCTTCGGTGTCGGCCGCGTCGATGGCCGGCAGCATGCGGCGCAGTTGTGTCCAGGCCCGTTCGGGCTCACCGATGCGGTACAGCGCGTGGACCAGGAAGGCGCAGGCGTGGTTGTAGATCGAGCCGTTCTCGGCGCTGCCCGGAAATTTCTGTGTCACCCGGCCCACGTCCGGTACGAGCCCGGTGTACGGCGGGGCCAGCATTTGCATCCCCCATGGACTGGACAGGTGCCGATCCATGGCCGCCAGCAAGCGCTCGCGCTGATCCGCGGTGGCCACGCCGGAAAGCAGCGCCCAGCCTTGCGGATTCAGCCAGATGCGGCCCTCCTCGTCGGCCGCCACGCCGAAAGGGCGGCCGGCGTCCGTGATGCCACGGGCGAACCAGTCGCCGTCCCAGCAGTGTGTGCGGATGGCGTCCGCCATGGTGTCCGCTTCGTGTTCGAGGTCCAGGGCGAGCCCCTCGTCACCCCGCCTTCGGGCCACCGGGGCCCAGCTGCGCAGGGCGTGTACGCAGGCCTGGCTGAGCCAGGTGGACACGCCCCGGCCCGCGGCGCCGGCCATGTTCAGCGGGTCGCACCAGTCCCCCTGGTTCAGCAGGCTGAGACCGCGATCGTCACGGTGGCGCAGCAGCCAGCGCAGCGCGGCGGTCACCCGCTCGAACACGCTTTGGGATTCGCCCGTACCGAGCGCGGTCACCGGGTGATCGAGGAAAGCGTCGTCGCCGGTCTCGTCGAGGTATGGCGCCAGGCACAGGGGCAGCCACACGCAGTGGTCCATGTGCGGCACCTCGTTGATGTATTTCAGCTCGGCCTCCCGGGTCAGCAATACCCCCTCGGGCATACCGCCGTCGGCGCGCTGCTGGGCGAGGGCGAAAGCCAGCTGTTCGCGCGCCCGTTCCGGGTCCAGGTAGACCATGCCCATGGCGTCCTGCAGATAATTGCGTGTCTGCGGATCGGTGGTCAGGCGGTGGGTGTCGCCGTGGTAAAACACCTGTCGGCTCAGCCAGTGGTTAACAAAGGCGTCAAGGCCGGGGTCCGGCGTGTCGATCGACAGGCATCCGGCGCCGCCGGCCAGGTACGTCGTGGTGTCCCTGGTGGCCTGGGCGATGGCGTCCGACGAGCGCCAGTGCCGGGCGAGGCGTTGAATTTCCTCGCTGTCGCCAGCGGGTCCGAACACGAATCGCCAGCGTTCCTCGCCACCTGGGGGCAGCGTCACGCGGTACTGCAGCGCCGCCAGCGGGGTTTCGTAGATCGCCTCGCCGTTGTCCAGGGTCTCGCGGTCCAGCGCCGCCGGGTCATGCCATCCGCCTTCTCCCTCGAAGTTCTCCAGCGCGGCTTCCCAGGCGTCGGGCGCTCGGTCAGGCAAGAGAAACGTCAGGTCTTTCAGGTCGCGGACCCGGTCGAACTCCTCCAGTTTCTGGTAGGGCGTCACCGAGCGCGCCACCAGTGCGCCGGAGTCGGTTTCGAAGGCGGCCGACTGGTTCATCCAGCTCATGTAACCGATGCTGAAGCAGGGGTAGACCGACAGGCGGCGCGGCGCCGCTCCGGTATTGCGCAGCACCAGGGTCCACAGCTCCGCGACCTGGTCCGCCGGCAGGCGTACCGAGAGGCTGGCCTCGAGCCCGGGCAGGGCGATGCGCCAGCGGATCACGTCGGACTCGGCCTCGAAGCGGAAATCGTCGGCGGCCTGGCGCGCCGGTTCGTACGGCAGCGACCAGCGCGCGCCGTTGTCATCGTCGCGCAGCCACACGAAGCGCCCCGGGTGGTGGGCGTAGACTGGTTGTTCCGGCTGCACGAAGGTGCGTGCTTCGAGGAATGGCGGGTGGGAGTAGGCGGAGGGTTCGGGCTGCATGTGCCGCGCGACCACGTAACCCCGGCAGTTTACCTGCAGCACCATGCACCGGTTCCACAGGTAGGCGCTGGCCCGCGGCATCGCCGTGGGACTGTGCAACACCACGCGGGCGCCATCGGCTTCACTGCTCAGCATGGCCGCTCCGCTGGTCGAGCTCCTGTTGCAGTCGCTCCAGTTTTTCCCCGGTCAGGTTGTAGAATGCGATCACCATCACCGCCAGCAGTGCGAAGGCGCCGGGCACCGCCGTCTGCAGCAATGCGATGCCGGTCTGTGAAGCGCCGGATTGCGCCTCGTTGGCCACGTAACCGATGGCCGCCAGCACCCACAGCATGCCGGCCGAACCCAGCGAGCCGCCCAGCTTCTGCGCGAAGGTGGCGGCCGAGAACGTCATGGCCGTGGCGCGACGCCCGGTCTTCCACTCGTTGTAGTCGGCGGTGTCCGCGTACATGGACCAGGTCAGGGGTGACTTGGGACCCAGGCACAGGCTGATCAGGATGTTCAGCGTGAACATGGCCCAGATCATGTCCTTCGGCACGAAGGCGAACAGCAACGAGAGGACACCCACCGCTCCCATCAACAGCATCAGCAGGCGCGCCTTGTCGACGAACCGGGTCATCACCGGGGCCAGCACCGCGCCGGCGGCATAGGCCAGCATCTGCCACAACAGGTAGTTCGGCAGCAGTTCCGGGCGTTCGACGTAGTAATGGAAGTAGTAGTAGGCCGATCCGCTGCGCATGGTGAAGGTCATCATGATCACCATGGCCAGCACGAACAGGATGACCCAGGGGCGGTTGCGCAGCAGGTCGCCGAGATCCTGCAGGGGGTCGGACTGCTGACCCGGTGGCGGCTGAATGCGTTCGCGGGTGCTGGCGAAGGTGACGGCGAAGATCAGCGCCGCCAGCAGGCCGTAACACACCATGGTCAGTTGCCAGCCCAGCAGCGGGTCGCCGTCGCCAAACCAGTCCACCAGGGGCAGGGTGAATTTGTTGACCAGGGCGCCCCCTGTGAAGGCGAACACGAACCGGGCGCTGACCAGGGTGGTGCGCTCCTGTGAATTGGCGGTCATGACGCCGGAGAGCGCCGAGTAGGGCGTGCTCAGCACGGTGTAGCCGAGCATCATGAACGAGTAGGTCACATAGGCCCAGATCAGCTTGCAGCCCTCGTCCAGGTCGGGGGTGGTGAAGGTGAGCACGGCCGCGCCGGCCATGGGCAGGCCGGCGTAGAGCAGGTAGGGCCTGAACTTGCCGAAGCGACTCCCGGTTCGGTCGGCCACGGCGCCCATCATGGGGTCGGTGAACGCGTCCACGATGCGCGTGATGAAAATCATGGTGCCCGCGGCGGCCGCGGAAATGCCGAACACGTCGGTGTAGAACGCGGCGAGGAACGACGCGATGGTGGTCCAGTAAAGGTTGAAGCCGAAATCGCCGAATCCGTAGCCCAGTTTTTCGCGCCAGCGCAGCTTCGCCAGGCGGCTGGTCTTGCCGGTGTCGGTGATGTCTGGAGCCGGGTTGGAGGACATGAATGCCTGGAGCGCCAATTGTTTTCGTCATTGCGCCGCCACCATGACAGCGCTTGACATTTTCCGTTAGACTGCACCGGAATGAAGCGCGAATCAAGCGCCGGTCGCCTGACCGGATGCCGTGACCGGTGGCTCGCCGCGATCATGACAACAAGGAAACCAGCCGTGAACAAAGCTCCCAGCACCCGAATCCTCCCGTTGCTGACGTCCGCCTGCCTGGCCTTGGGCGGCGCCAGTTCGGCCGTCGCCGACGGCCCGGCGGCAGGCCAGATCGACCCTCGAAACTGGCCGCATCAGGAAAGCGTTTTCACGGAGAATGCGGAACACGAACGTCGCATCGAGGTCCTGCTGGCGCGCATGAGCCTGGAGGAGAAGGTCGGCCAGGTGATCCAGGCGGACATCGCCTCGGTAAGCCCGCGGGAGGTGCGTGACTATCACCTCGGCTCCGTGCTCAACGGCGGCGGTTCGGCGCCGGGCGGCGACAACCGCGCCGCGCCCCCTCTCTGGCTGGCGCTGGCCGACGAGTTCTGGCACGCCTCCACCGATACCTCGGACGGTGGCGTGGGCATTCCCGTGCTGTGGGGTACGGACGCGGTGCACGGCCACAGCAACATCGTCGGCGCCACCATCTTCCCGCACAACATCGGCCTGGGCATGGCCAACGATCCGGACATGATGTATGAAATCGGCCGGGTGACCGCGCTGGAAATGCTGACCACCGGCATGGACTGGACCTTCGCGCCCACGGTGGCCGTGGTGCGTGACGACCGCTGGGGCCGCACATACGAGGGTTACTCGGAAGACCCGGAAATCGTTGCCGCCTATGCACCGCGAATCATCGAGGGCATCCAGGGCCGTCTCGGTTCTGAAGAGTTCCTGGCCACCGGCCGCATGCTGGCCACCGCCAAGCACTACGCCGGTGACGGCGGAACCGTGGGTGGCAAGGACCAGGGCGATACGCTGATCACCGAGGCCGAGTTTCGCGATATCCAGGCGGCCGCCTATCCGCCCGCGGTGGCGGCGGGCGTGCAGGCCGTGATGGCCTCGTTCAACAGCTTCCACGGCCGCAAGATGCATGGTCACGGACCCATGCTGACTGACGTGCTGCGCGGGCGCATGGGGTTCGATGGCGTCGTGGTGGGTGACTGGAACGGTCATGGCCAGGTGGCCGGCTGCAGCAATACCGACTGCGCGGCGTCCCTCAACGCCGGGCTGGATCTGTACATGGCGCCCGACAGCTGGAAGGGCCTCTACGCCAGCCTGCTGCGCCAGGTCCGCGACGGCGACGTCACCCTGCAGCGCCTGGACGAGGCAGTGGCCCGCATCCTGCGCGTGAAATTGCGCGCCGGCCTGTTCGAGGCCGGCCCGCCGTCTTCACGGCCCTACGCCGGCGATTTCGGCTTGCTCGGCGCGGCCGAACACCGCGCCGTGGCGCGCGACGCGGTGCGCAAGTCCCTGGTGCTGCTGAAAAACAACGGCGGCGTGTTGCCGCTGGCGCCGGACAGCCACCTGCTGGTCGCCGGTGACGGCGCGGACGATATCGGCAAGCAAAGCGGCGGCTGGACCCTGAGCTGGCAAGGCACCGACAACGTGAACGCCTATTTCCCCAACGGCACCTCCATCGTTGATGGATTTCGCGACGCGGTGGCCGGGCGCGGCGGCCGGGTCAGTCTCAGCGTCGACGGCAGTTTCGACGAGCGGCCGGACGTGGCCGTGGTGGTCTTCGGCGAGGACCCGTACGCCGAGTTCCAGGGAGATCGCCAGAACGTCGACTACGCCGCGGACGACGGGCTGGCCCTGCTGCGCAGTTTCCGGGCCGCCGGCATTCCCACCGTGGCGGTGTTTCTGTCCGGACGCGCGCTGTGGGTCAATCCCGAACTCAACGCCGCCGACGCCTTTGTCGCGGCCTGGTTGCCGGGTACCGAGGGCGGTGGTGTCGCCGACGTGCTGGTTGGCGACAGCGACGGTGCGCCGCGTCACGATTTCCAGGGTCGCCTGTCCTATTCCTGGCCGCGCAGCCCGACGCAGACCGCCGTCAATCGCGGTGATGAGGACTACGATCCCCTGTTCGCCTACGGTCACGGCCTGAGCTACGCGGAGCCGGCCGAGCTGGGTGAACTGGACGAATCCGCTGGCGCCGCCACCGCCGGCGCCAGCGGGCCGGGCGAATTTCTGGCCTATGGCGACCCGGCCGGGACCTGGCGCCTGGCCCTGGCCGACGCGGCCGGGCGCACGCGGATCAGTGATTCGCGGGGGCAGAGTCCGTCCGGCGCATTGACCGTCAGCCCGGTGGACGTGGGCGTGCAGGAAGACGCCATCGCGCTGGCCTGGAGTGGACCGGGCCGGGTGATGGTCGAGGGCGAACCGGTGGATTTTGAGCGCGAAACCAACGGCGACATGCTGCTGGAAATTGAGTGGCGGGTCTCCGGCACGCCCGAATCGGCGCGCCTGGGGGTGATCGGCGTAGGCGGAGCAGGCTGGCTGGACCTCATGCCGCATTGGGAGGCACTCAGCGGCGAGGACCTGGTGCGCAGCACGCTCAAGCTCAGCTGCTTCACCGCCGAGGGTGCAGATGCCACCGCTGTGACCGGCCCGCTGGCGGTGGAGGCCGGGGCCGGCGCGGGCCTGGTGATTCGTTCCGCGCGCATCATCGCCAACCCCGGCGACGGTAATTGCCGGCCCTGACGAGCGTCAGTCGCGGGGCGCCGGGCCCGTGGATTCCCTCAGCACCGGTTGCGAGCTGATCACGCGCTCTTCGTCACCCGGGTCCTGCCCACGCAGGCGCCGTATCAGCAGTTGCGCGGCGAGGCGGGCCATCTGCCCCAGCGGCTGGCGGATGGTGGTCAGGGGCGGCCACACGCGCCCGGCCATCGGAATGTCGTCGAAACCCACCACCGACAACTGGCCGGGAATGCTGACGCCACGCCGGTGCGCGGCCGTCATCACGCCGGCCGCCATGTGGTCGTTGGCGCAGAAAATCGCCGTTGGCGGCGGGTCGAGCGCCAGCAGGGCGTTGCCGATACGTTCACCGGACTCGAAGGAGTTGTCACCGGTGGGTGTCCAGGCCGTGCGCTCCTCCAGGCCGGCCTCGGCCAGGGCGTCGCGAAAGCCCAGAAAGCGATTGCCCATGGCCAGGTGCCCGGGGTTTCCGCGGACAAAGGCAATGCGCCGGTGGCCCAGGTCGACCAGGTGGTGCGTCATGTCGCGGCAGGCCTGGCGATCGTTGGTGCCCACGGACCAGGGGTCTTCCTCGACCGAGGCGCGCGCGATCGCCACGTAGGGGGCGTCCAGGCGCGCCACCACGTCCATGACTTCGGTCATGTGGATTACCGGTGGCGTGAGAATTAAACCGTCAACCTTCGGTTGGGAAATCATCTGGCTGATCTCCTCCGGCAGGTCGCTGCAACCGGTGGCTGACGGGTGAATCAGCAGGTCGTAGTGTTCGGCGTGACAGGCTTCGAGCACGCCGTTCTGGATGCGGGTGATGTAACCGGAATTGGCGTGGTACACGAGTCCCAGCAGGAAGGTGCGGTTGCTCGCCAGGCGCCGGGCCGAAGAGTTGGGCCGGTAACGCAACGTCTCCATGGCCGCCTGGACGCGGTCGCGCGTGGCCGGCAGGACGCGTGGCTCGTGGTTGAGGACCCGCGATACCGTCTTGATGGAGACGCCCGCCAGTTCGGCGACGTCGCTGATGGTGGCTTTTTTCGTAACGATGCTCATCTGGCCAGCATTCGGCAATCGGGATAGGCTGGAGGCACTTGGAAACCGCCTGCCAAACCCCGTATATTCTGTGGCCCGCGTGACAACGTTGTCAACGTGGCCGGAAGAACGCGGCCCCGGTGACAGATGACAGGCAGCACACGGCAAGGAGAATGACTGTGACGCAGCGCGTAAGAATGGGTATGGTGGGTGGCGGCCCGGGCGCTTTCATCGGCGAGGTGCATCGCCTGGCGGCGGACATCGCCGGGGGCATCGAACTGGTTTCCGGCGCTTTCAGTCGTGACGCGGAGGCATCGCGCGCCTTCGGCGCCGAACTGGGGTTGTCACCGGCGCGCGCCTGCGGATCCTGGGCCGAACTGTTCGAAGCCGAACGCGCCCTGCCGGAGGACGAACGCATGCAGTGCGTGTCCATCGTCACGCCCAACGATTCCCACGCGGACATCAGTTGCGCGGCGCTGGCGGCCGGTTTTCACGTGATCTGCGACAAGCCCGCGGCTGGCGTGCTGGAAGACGCGCTGCGCATGCAGCAGGCGGTCACGGACAGCGGACGGTTGTTCGGGCTGACCCACACCTACACCGGCTACCCCATGGTCATCGAGGCGCGCGAGCGAATCGCCGCCGGCGAACTGGGCGAGATCCGCCGGGTCGCGGTCAGTTACCTGCAGGACTGGCTGTCACGCGAGGAAGACACCCAGGGCAGCAAGCAGGCCTCATGGCGCAACGACCCGGCGCGCGCCGGTGAATCCGGCGCTTTCGCGGACATCGGCAGCCACGCCTTCAACCTGGTGGAGTTCATGACCGGCCGGCGGGTTGCGCGCCTGGCCGCCCAGCTTCGGTCGGTGATCGACGGCAGGGTGATCGACGATGACGGCGGCGCCCTGTTTGAGCTGGACAACGGCGCCGCGGGAATGATCTCGGCCAGCCAGGTCTGCACCGGGGCCATCAACGCATTGCGCATCGAGATCTACGGCAGCGAGGCCAGCCTGCACTGGTTCCAGGAAGAGCCCAACCGCATGTCGCTGAAACGGCGCGGCGAGCCGGAGCAGGTGCTGCGCCCCGGCGCCGGTGTGCCGTACCTGTCGGAACCCGCGCTCGCCGTGTGCCGCACGCCGGGTGGGCACCCGGAGGGTTACATCGAGGCGTTCGCCAACCTGTACCAGGCCTTTGCCGCGGACGTGCGGGCTTTCCCCGCGGCGCCGGCGCAACCCCGCGGCTACGCTACCATCGAGGATGGCGTGGCCGCGATGCGCTTCATTCGCGCGGCGCGACTGAGCAGTGAAGCGGACTCGGCCTGGACGGCGCTGGACGGTGTCGAAAACGCCGCGCGCTAGCCCAGTGCGCGGGACAGGTGATAACGGCCGATGGCCGCGCAGCGAAACGGGTCGACGGGGTTGTCGTGTTCCACGAACGGGTGACGGATGTAGCGGGCCACCTCGCTGGACAGCAGGCCGCGAAAATCGATAACGCCCGTCCCCACATCGACCATTGCGCCATCTGCGCTCATGTCCTTGATGTGGGCCATGGTGAAGCGTTCCGGCGCCCAGGCCAGGACCTCGCCGACCTTGTGCCCGGCCTTGATCGCCCAGAAGAAGTCCAGCTCGAAATCCACCAGCGCGGGGTCGGTTTCCGCCACGAGCAGTTCCAGCGGAACGATACCGTCCACCGTCTCGAACTCGAATGCATGGTTGTGGTAGGCAGCGCGTACGCCGTGGGCCTGGCCGGCCTGGCCGGCGCGGTTGAGCACCTCGGCCCAGCCACGGTAGCTGGCGGCGCTGCTACGGTGTTCCTCGCCCAGCCATGGCAGCACCAGGATGTCGTGACCCATGATGACGGCCTGCTCGATCAGCAATTCCGGATCGTCGCGCATCGCGTTCGGATCGACGTGGGCGCAGGGTGCGCGCAGGCCGAGTTCGTCCAGCCAGCCGCGCAATTCGGCCAGATCGATACCGTGGTAGCCGGCGAATTCCACCGCCCCGTACCCCATGGCGGCGATCGCGGTCAGTGTGGCCAGGGGGTCTTCGGCCATGGAGTCGCGCACCGTGTAGAGCTGGATGCCGGGAACGCGGTACGGCGGCCCGCCATGGTCTGCGAGCGCGCCGCCGGCCGTGGCGCCCAGGGCCGCCAGCGCGCCGGCCGATGCGGTGGCGGTGAACAGGGAACGACGGCTGAGGCCGGCGGTGAGCGATGAGTTGTCGTTGTGCAAGGCGCTGCCTCCTTCTGGTGAATCAAAATCATAGCAAGTCGTTGAGTGACGACGTGGAGAACCCGACATGAAACGTGTTTTCGCCATCCTGGCGGCCCTCGTGCTGGCCTTTCAACTTGGGACGGTGCGGGCCGTGGCCCAGGACCTGGCCCCGCTGACCCTGGGGGCCGGCCTTGGCGATCACATGGTCCTGCAGCGTGGGGAGCCCGTGGTGCTGCACGGCACCGCCGCGCCGAACGAACGCCTGCGACTCGAGCTCGGCGAGGCGACCGTACGGGCCACCGCCGACCCCACCGGGCGCTGGCGGGCGCGGTTTCCGTCGCGTGACGCCGGCGGACCGGTGGCGCTGACCATCGAGGGCGACGGTGATCGGACCCTGCACGCCTCCGACATCCTGTTCGGCGACGTGTTCCTGTGCAGCGGCCAGTCGAACATGGCCTGGCCGGTGTCGGCCAGCACCGGCGCACCCTGGCCGGGCTCCGGGCCGGACCCGCTGATCCGCCTGCTGCAGGTCGGCCACGCCACCGCGCCGGTACCGGCTGAAGCCTTGACCGGCGACGTGGCCTGGCAGGTCGCCGACACCGGGTCGGTGCCGCCATTCTCCGGCGTGTGCTGGCATTTCGCGCTCAGCCTGCGGCAAGACCCGGACGTGCCCCTGGGCCTGGTCAACGCGTCCTGGGGTGGCTCGCGCATCGAGCCCTGGATTTCCGCCGAGGGCCTCGACGGATTGACGGCGTACGACGAGCGCCTGGCGCTGCTGGCGCGCTACGCGGATGACCCGCGCGCCGCGCTGGCCGAATACGGCGCCGGCTGGGAGGCGTGGTGGGCGGACCGCAACGGCAACCGCCCCTGGGCTGACGGCGCGGACGACGCGCTGCGCTGGGACGCGATTCCCGGCCAACTGGACAACTGGCAGACCTGGGGTGGCGACTGGACGCGCCTGACCGGCATGGTCTGGTACCGCAGCGGCTTCGAGCTGGATGCGGAGCGGGCCGGGCAGGACGCCACCCTGGTGCTGGGTCCCGTGGACGAGGTGGATGTCAGCTGGGTGAACGGCGGCTTCGTCGGCGCCCGTTTCGGCTGGGGGGACGTGCGGCGTTACCCGGTGCCGGCACAGTTGCTGCGGCCCGGCGCCAACGCGTTGGTGGTCAACGTGTTCAATGGCTGGGGCGCTGGCGGGCTGACCGGCCCGGCCGCGGAGATTCGCCTCGAGTTCGAGGATGGTCACAGCGTGCCGGTGGACGACGCCTGGCGCATTTCGCGGGTAGCGGACGGGCATCCCGCCGCACCGCAGCCTCCCTGGGAATCCGTCGGTGGCCTCACCACCGTGTTCAATGCCATGATCGCGCCGCTGCGCGGACGCGCCCTGGCGGGCGTGTTGTGGTACCAGGGCGAGTCGAACACCGGCGAGGGCCGGTCGTACGCACAGCTGCTCGAGCGCCTGACCGCCGACTGGCGCCGCCAGTTCGGCCAGGAGGGGCTGCCGTTCCTGGTCATGCAATTGCCGGCCTTCGGTGCGCCGCACACCGCGCCCGGCCCCTCGGGCTGGGCCGAACTGCGTGACGCCCAGCGCCGGGTTGCCGCCAACGAGCCGGCCACCGGCCTGGTGGTGACCCTGGACCTTGGCGATACCTTCGACCTGCACCCGCCGCACAAGGCCGAGGTCGGTGCGCGCGCCGCCCAGGTGTACCGCGCGCTGCGGGGTGAATCGGAATGGCCCGCAGACGGCATCCAGCCGTTGTCGGCGGTGCTCGAAGACGGCGTGGTCGTGCTGCGTTTCGCGCCCGGCCAGGCGCCGTTGACGCCACTGGGAGCGGCCTGGGCGCATGGTTTCGAGTTGTGTGACGCGGGTGGCGAGGCGTGTCGCTTCGTTCCCGGCCGCGTGGAAGCCGACACGGTGCGCCTGCAGGCGGGATCGGGTCCGGCCGCATTGTTACGGCATTGCTGGGCCGACGCGCCGTCGTGCAACCTGGTCGGCGCCGGCGGGTGGCCGGTCAGCAGTTTCGAGTTGGTGGTCAGCCGCTGAACCGGCGCTCAGCGGCGGTGGCCGCGCAGTGGCGGGCGATAAAGTCGGCGTGTGGGGGCAGCTCGGCCGCGGTGTCCGCAATACGTGAATGCATGCGCTCCATCACGTCGGCCAGTTGCTCGCGGCTCATCGAACGGGTCACGGCGTCCACGCGTCGCGGCCGTAGCCCCTGGCCGAGCATGACGGCGGTCCAGCTGGATACGGAAAACAGGTCGTCGTCGTAACGGAAACAGCGTCCGCCGCTCTCGAACAGTTCGATCTTCCGCGCCAGGCCTTCGGGTGGCGTCATCTCGCGGCAGTGCCGCCAGAAGTCCGAGTCGTCGCGCTCGGTGACGTGATAGTGAAGCACCAGGAAGTCGCGGATTTGCTCGTAGCTGGACGCCATCAGCCGGTTGTATTCGGCGGTTTCGGCCGGCGCAAAATCCCGGTCGGGAAACAGCGCCAGCAGCTTGGCGATGCCAGTCTGCACCAGGTGGATGGCGGTGGATTCCAGGGGCTCCAGGAAGCCGGCCGAGAGCCCCAGGGCGACGCAGTTCTTCTCCCAGAAGTTCCGCCGTCGCCCACTGGTGAAGCGCAGCAGGCGCGGCTCACCGCGCGCGGTGTCACCCAGATCGTCCATCAACTGGCGCTCGGCCCGGTGATCGTCGAGAAACTCACTGGCGTAGACCAGGCCGTTGCCCGTGCGGTGTTGCAGGGGAATGCGCCACTGCCAGCCGGCCTGGCGGGCCGTGGCGCGGGTGAACGGCGGCAGCGGGTCCAGCGCGGCCGATGGCGCCGTGACCGCCCGGTCGCACGGCAGCCAGTGCCGCCAGTCCTCCAGTTTCACGCCCAGCGTCTCACCCAGCAGCAGTGAGCGGAAGCCGCTGCAGTCGATGAACAGGTCGCCCGCCACCGACACGCCGGAAGCCATCTCAACGGCCGTGACATGGCCGGATTCGCCGTCACGTCGAACCGAACGCACCAGGCCTTCCGTGCGCTTCACGCCCAGTCGCGTGGCATAGGCCCGCAGCGTGGCCGCCACCAGGCCGGCGTCGAAGTGGTAGGCCCAGGCCCAGTGTTCGAAGGGAAAGCCCTTGCCCCGTGCATCGCCGAACCGCGCCTGCCGCGCGGCCGCCGTGGTCAGCGACCAGTTCTCGATGGGCGGCGGGTCGGCCTGGTCGTGTACGTGGCGCCAGTAGAACTGGTGAAAAGGCACGCCTTCGATGTCGGCGCCGAAGCTGCCGAAGGGATGCATGTAGCGGTGTCCGCGTCGTGTCCAGTCGACGAACTCGATGCCGATTTTGTACGTGCCGCCGGTACGGGCCAGGAAGTCGTGCTCCGGAATCCGCAGCATCTGCAGGAAATGGCGAATCGGCGGAATGGTGGCCTCGCCCACGCCCACGGTGCCGATGGCATCGGACTCGACCAGTTCGATCCGGGTGTCCCCGGGATCCAGGAAGCGCCCGAGCGCGGCGGCCGCCATCCAGCCGGCGGTGCCGCCACCGACGATGACCACGCGTCGAATGCGGCGGTCGCTCACGGCGCCGTGGCCTGGAGCCAGGCCGCAACCCATACCAGCGGCGCATTCCAGTTGATCGCCACCTCGTTCAGTGCATAGGCCTCGGCGTCGTCCGCCCAACACGCCAGGGGTGCGCAGTGGCCCCGCAGTCGCTTCGCCACGGGGTCGATCATGGCCGTGTTGTTGGGTCCACCGGACAGGGCGCCGGGAAACGGCGCCGGATGCCCCTGGTCGTAGGAAGGCGCCCAGAATCGATGGTGCGGGTGTTCCATGGGCCGTTCGCCGTAGCCGGCCACGTAGGAACGATCCAGGGGATTGCGCCCCAGCAGGTAGTCCATTACGTCGATCACCGCGTGGCGATAATGGTCCTGGCCAGTGAAATCGTGCGCCAGGGCCAGCAGCAGGGCGCGGTTGAGCAGATCGCTGTTCGATCCCCACGCCCAGTCCCCGGCGTCGCGGGGGATGTGGTACCCGGTGCGTTCGCGTTCTTCGGCGAAGCGGTCCGCCGCCGCCACCAGCGAGCGGCGCAGGCGGTCTCGCTCGCCGGGTTCCAGCGCATCCGGATCCAGCGCCAGGGTGACCAGGCCCAGGGCCGCGGTGCGCGGCCATGCGGGCTGGCGCAGCAGCGGCTCGCGAAACGCGGGGTGTTCGCGCACCACCTCGGCATATTCGGCCTTGCCGGTGGTGGCCAGCAGTTCCGCCGCGGCCCAGAAGAACTCGTCCCCGAGGTCCGTGTCGCCGTACATGCCGCTGCCGGAGAACGCGGCCACGAAATAGACCTCGGGATTGCGTCGGGCCGCGTCCCAGGCGCGTTCGGCGGCGGCCAGGCAACGCCTGGAAAAGGCCATGTCGGACCCACGCCACAGACGGGCGCACTGCGCCGCGGTGGCGGCCAGGTTAAGGGTGGCGGCCGTGCTCACCGGGTACAGCACGCGGGGTTGCGAATCCTCGTGTGGCGCCATGGGCAGGGGCGTCCACTCGATACTGGCGACCTTGTGGTGCGCCATGCCACCGGCGTCGATGGTCGAGAACGACAGGCCGGGTCCGGCACGTTTCACCCCCACCGGCACCTGCGCGGTGGCGCCTTCGGGCGCCTGCATCCGCAACAGGAACTCCATTTCGAAGCGGGCCTCGTCCAGCAGGTCGTCGATCCCGTTGCCTGCCTCCGGAATGCGGGCGACGCCGTCGGCGAACACGGCCGGCTCGCCGCGCAGGGCCTGGCGTTCAACGAAGTTCGCCAGGGTCCAGGTGGCGATACCTCCGTTGACGACGTACTTGCCGTGGTCGCCGGCGTCGTACCAGCCTCCGGTCACGTTCAGTTCATAGTCGCAGCCGGGCCAGTCGTTGCCGGCGGGGTCCTCGCCGCTGCGGCAACTGGCCACCTCGTCGGTATGGGCGGCGGGCCGCGCCCAGGCGTCGCCGCCGGCCAGCAGGGCCTCGATGGGGACCCCGGCGCGGTTGTGATAGAAGTAGGCCAGCGCGTCGCGAGCGAGCGCTCGCCAGGGATCGCTGGTGATGTCGAACGGGTGGCTGTCGCCACATTCCGTGGTCACGCGGTAGGCGACTCCAGGCAGGCGCAGCGCCGAAAAATCCAGCTGGTGGACGGATTCGCCAGCCAGCGGGTCGGGGCCGAACACCATGCTGCGGCCCTCGAACACCACGTCGCCGCCCGCATCCAGTATGCGAAATTCGACCGCTTCCGTCGCTTCGCTGGGCAGGATCGCGCGCTTGGGCGCGCGCGGCTCGAAGGCCCGCTGGTTCAGGCGCACCGCCGCGCCCTCGGCCGCGCAGCCGCGGGACGGCTGGGCCTGGGCGGTGGGGACAGCCACCGCCAGTGAGGCGGCCAGCGGCAGAATCGCCGCGGTTTTTGTCAGGGCCTTCATGCCGCGCAGTGCTCGGCGATGAACGCGCGGTGCCCCGGCATGTAATCGGCCGAACTGCGTATGGTTTCGCGAATCTGGCGCAGACGCTCGCGGGTCTCCTCCACGCTCATCATTTCCGCCACCGGGTCGTAAATGCGCGGCTTGCCGCACTGACCGGTCAGCACGGCGAACCAGCTGGTGTCGTTGAACAGCTCCTCGCCTTCGCGGAAGGTTCGGCCGGTGTGGTTGTACACATCCAGCTTTTCCTGCAGGCGGGGCGGGATGTCCATGTTTCGGCAATAGGCCCAGAACGGCGT
Organism: Gammaproteobacteria bacterium; assembly: GCA_030431095.1. Classification (GTDB taxonomy): domain Bacteria; phylum Pseudomonadota; class Gammaproteobacteria; order Xanthomonadales; family SZUA-36; genus Marinihelvus. The sequence continues at coordinate 41,379 of JAUIJU010000009.1, forward strand.
ATCGTCGCGCTCGGTGGCGTGGTAGTGGAGAATCAGGAAATCCCGGATGTACTCGGTTTCCTCGATCAGCACCCGGTTGTAGCGCTCACGGTCAACGGCGGCGAAACTGCGGTCGGGAAAGTTTGACAGCAGCCGCGAAATGCCCGTCTGGATCATCCAGATGCTGGTCGATTCCAGCGGCTCCATGAAGCCCGAGGACAGGCCGATGGCCACCACGTTCTTTTCCCAGTAGCGCTGGCGGTGCCCGGTGGTGAAGCGCAAGCCGCGCGGTTCGGACAGGGGTTCGCCATCCAGGTTGTCGAGGAGGATGGCGGTCGCCTCGTCCTCGCTCATGTGGTCGGCGCTGTAGACGTGGCCGTTGCCGATACGGTGCTGCAGTGGAATGCGCCATTGCCAGCCTGCGCCGTGGGCGGTGGAGCGGGTATACGGGGTCATGGCGTCCACGCTCTCGCAGGGCGCCACCACGGCGCGGTTGCAGGGCAGCCAGTGCGACCAGTCGACGAAATCGATACCCAGTGTCTGCGCGATCAGCAGGCCGCGGAAACCGGAGCAGTCAATGAACAGTTCCCCGCAAACCTCACTGCCGTCTTCGAGCTCCACCGCGGTGACGAAACCCGAGACGCCGTCCTGGTGAACCTGCGTGATACGCCCCTCGCGGCGCACCACGCCATGGGATTCGGCCTGTTCGCGCAGGTACAGGGCGTACAGGCCGGCATCGAAATGAAACGCATAGGCAATTTCCGACAACGGTGAACGGCCGGCGTCGATGGGTCGCATGAACTTGTTGTCGTACGCGGCCAGGGCGTTCAGGGAGTAGTCGTCCAGGCTGTGCGGGTCGCCCAGTTGGTGCATGCGCTGCCAGAACGCGTGAAAGGACAGGCCCTGCATGTTCAGGCCGTACTTGCCGAAGGGGTGCATGTAACGGTGGCCCAGGCGGCCCCAGTTCACGAATTCGATGCCCAGCTTGAACGTCCCCTTCGTGCGTCGCACGAACTCGTCTTCATCGAGGCCCAGCATGCGGTTGTAGGTGCCGATCTGCGGAATGGTCGCCTCGCCGACGCCCACGGTGCCGATCGCGTCGGATTCCACCAGGGTGATGTCCGCGTATTCCCGGCCCAGCACCTTGCCCAGGGCCGCGGCGGTCATCCAGCCGGCGGTGCCGCCGCCGACGATGACGATGCGCTTGATTCGATTGTCCATGCGGTTCTCAGTGTCCTCCGGGATGGGCCGGCCCGACACCCGGGGGTGCGATGCTGACCGATTCGACGGTTGATTCCAGGTCGCCGCCCGCGACGTGCAGGCTGACCAGCGTGTCTTCGTGGGACGGCAGGGTTTTGAGGGCGCCCAGCATGAAGGCGCGGACCTTGTCGGCGTGCTCCACGAGTTGGCGGGTGCTCAGTCCCCGCACCAGCGGGCCGGGGTCGCGCGGCGTGATGCCGTGGGCGTCAAACAGGGCCAGCCAGGCCTCCGGTTCATACGGCTCCTCGTCGTCCAGCGCGATGGTGGCGCGCGCGCGGAACACTTCCCGGCGCTGGACCAGCGAATCGGGCAGGTCGTTGCCGTCGAGGCCGTGGTGGGCAATGGCGAAGTCTCGCGCATGGTCCTGCTCGAGGCCGACCTGGCGATTGAATTCAGCCCGCACCGCGGCGCCATCGGGGTCGCCCGGTAACAGCGTGAGCAGCCGCTGCAGCGCGGTACGCGCGAAATGGAAGGCATCACCGCCCAGCGGCTCCAGCCACATCGAGGCCTCGCCCAGGGCCACGCAGTTCGCCACCCATGGCGTGGCTGCGCGGCCGGGCGTGTGCGATTCGTTGGTCACATGGTCCAGGGCCTCCAGGCCGGCCTCCCGCGCCAGCCGGTTCGGGGAACCGCCATGTTCACCGCGGTGAAAGTGGCTGACCTGGACAGCGCCATGCAGGGGCAGGTGTTCGGTCCAGCCACTGTCGTTCCGCTCCAGGTGGCGATACGGTGGCGGCACACCCAGGGTGCGGGCCGTCACGCGCATCCGGCCGTCGTTGGCCAGCCAGCGGCGCCAGTCGTTCCAGCGCCAGTCGTCGAGCAGGCCGGCCACGCGCGCTTCCGGGCCACTGGCGTCAATGAACAGGCGCGCGCCCAGGCGCTCGCCGTCGCCCAGCCGCAACGCATCGATGTTGCCCACGTCGTCGCGGTCCAGCCCGACGACCTCGCCGAAATGTTCGGTGACGCCGAGCGCCAGGGCGTCTTCGCGCAACACCGCGCGCAGCCCCTGGCGTGACAGGTGCATGCCGTAGCCGCACGTGGACAGCACGCTGCTGGCTTCCCGCCCCGGCTGCTGAAAGCGGTTGGCCTGGGCCGCCAGCGCGGCCAGCGAGTAATCGGCCAGGCGCAGCGGGGCGCCGGCCTCGCGCAGGCGCAGCGCGATGGCGTAGAAGCCCACCGGGCCGATCGGCGCGCCGAACGTGCTGAATGGCTGGAACCAGGCCGGGCTCATGTTCGGCCACCCGCTCAGCGCGGCGCCGAACGAAAATGCGCCCTGTGCGCGGTTCACGCCCACCGCGTCTTCCAGTTGCAGGGCCGGGTGCCAGTTCGCGGTGTGCGGGCGCAGGGCGACGGCGCCGTGCAACGTCGTTTCCTCGCCGGGGCGTGACAGCACGCACACGGGTTGTCGCGGCCCCAGCACCCGGGCCAGCGAGCGGGCCGCCAGCCAGGCGGTGGCGCCGTCGCCGACCACCAGCGCGGCATGGCTTGCGCGATTCATGCCGCCGCCCCCTGCCGGCCGGCCAACAGGCCTTCCAGGGTGGCGGCATGGTCCGGCATCATGGCCACCGTCTCACCGATGCGCCGGTCCAGGTCCCGCATGAAGTCGTCCAGCCGGTCCGGGTCCAGGCGTTCGGCGGCCGGATCCACCTGGCGGGGCACCACGCGCTGCCCGAAATAGACCGCCAGCCAGCTGGCGTCCAGGAACATGCCGTGGCGGTACTGTGAGACCACGCCGCGTTCACGGAACAGCGCCATGCGTTCGCGCAGGGTGTCGGGAATGTCCAGGTGCTTCATGTGGCGCCAGAACGCGCTGTCCTCGCGTTCGGTGGCGTGATAGTGCAGCACCAGGAAGTCGCGGATGCGTTCGTATTCCAGGTCCATGACGCGGTTGAATTCGGCCGCGCAGGCGGGGTCGATCCGCCGCTCCGGGAACCAGTCCACCAGGTAGCCGATGGCCAGCTGGATCAGGTGGATGCTGGTCGACTCCAGCGGTTCGAGAAAGCCCGATGACAAACCGATGGACACCACGTTGCGGCGCCACTGGCGTTCACGCCTGCCGGTGACGAAACGCAGCTGCCGCGGCTCGTCGTCCGGCGTCGCCTCCAGGCCGGACAGGAACCGGGCGAGGGCGTCGTCGTCGTCCATGAATCCGCTGGCATAAACGTGACCGTTGCCGACGCGGTGTTGCAGGGGAATGCGCCAGCGCCAGCCCGCCTGGTCCGCCGTGGCGCGCGTGTAGGGCGCCAGGGGTCCGGTGGATGCGCAGGGCGCCGCCCAGGCGCGGTCGCAGGGCAGCCAGTGTTGCCAGTTCCGGTAGCCGGTGCCCAGCGCCTTGCCGATCAGCAGCGCGCGGAAGCCGGAACAGTCGACGAACAGGTCGGCCTCGAGACGGCGTCCGTCTTCCAGGATCACCGCCTGCACGAACCCCGACTCGGGGTGCAGGTCGACATCGACGATTCGGCCCTCAACGCGGGTCACGCCACGTTGTTGCGCGTGGCGGCCCAGGTAGTCGGCGTAGCGCGTGGCGTCGAACTGGTAGGCATAGGAATAGGTGCTGCCGATCGCCTCCGGGTCGGGGTCTGGCGCGGCGAAGCGATTTTCCCCGGCGGCACGCACGGGCAGGGAATAGCGTGGCAGGTCGCGGGCGCGTCCTTCGCGACGCGCGCGCAACCAGGCCTGGTGGAAAGGCACGCTGTCCACGGATTCGCCGTAGGCGCCGAACGGGTGCAGGTAGCGGTCGCCGGGACGCGCCCAGTCGTGGAATTCGATCCCCAGCTTGAAGGTGGCGCGGGTGTACGCCATGAAATGGGCTTCGTCGAAGCCCAGGCGCTGGTTGAAAAACCGGATGTGGGGCACGGTTGCCTCGCCCACGCCGACCGTGCCGATCTGCGCCGATTCGACCAGCGTGAAACGCGCGGTGCCCGGTGGCAGCAGGGTGGCCAGCGCGGCGGCGGTCATCCAGCCGGCGGTCCCGCCGCCGACGATCAAAACGTTCATTCGAGCCTCGTTGTGTTTTTTTAACGCCCCCATGACAACGATATCGCATTTTCTTGACATCGCTGTCAGGTGTCGACTATAACGGAAATGTTAGCGCTAACCGATGCGCTGACGAAAGCCATCGGCCAAGACCCGAAACGGGCAGCTGAAAAAAGGCGGAAAGACAGGCTCAACCACATCACAGCTCAACACGATTACGACTCGTACGAGCCCTAAAACCAGCATATAAGGGTACGCGCATGTCACACATCAACGCACTCAGGCGTTACAAGAAAAACCGGATAAGCTCAGCCATCGCAGCCGGACTCTCCCTGGTCGTTCTCGGGGCCCTTCCCTTCGACAAGTACGCGCACGCCCAGGACAACACGGCGACGGCGGACCAGGACGATGATGACGAGGAGGACGCCATTCTCGAGGAAGTGCTCGTCACCGGCTTCAAGAGTTCACTGCAGTCCTCCCAGGACATCAAGCAGATGTCCAACGTGGTGGTCGACTCCATCACCGCTGAGGACATCGGCGCACTGCCAGACCAGTCGGTCACCGAGGCCCTGCAACGCGTGCCCGGCGTGGCCATCAACCGCTTCGCCGCCGGCCGCGATCCGGACCATTTTTCCGTCGAAGGCGCCGGTGTGGTGGTGCGCGGCCTGACGTATGTGCGTTCCGAAATCAACGGGCGGGATTCGTTCACCGCCAACAACGGCCGCGGTCTGAGCTTCGCCGACGTGTCGTCCGAGCTGCTCGGCGGCGTGGACGTGTTCAAGAGCCTGTCGGCCGACAAGATCGAAGGCGGTATCGCCGGTACCGTGAATCTGCGCACCCGCAAACCCTTCGACCAGGACGACAACTACTTCGCTTTTTCGGCCGAGGCGCAGTACAGCGATTTCATCGAGGAAACCTCTCCCACCGTGTCCGGACTGGCCAGCTGGCGCTGGGACACCGGTATCGGCGAAGTGGGCTTCCTGGTCAGTGGTGTGTACGCCCAGACCCAGTCGCGGGCCGACCGCTTCCAGGTCTCCAACTTTGCCGAGCGGACCCTGTATTCCAATGGGGACGTGATCGAATCCGATGGCGCCACGCCCGTGGGCGACGTGATCTTCCCGCGTGGGGCCGTGATGGGCACCCAGGAGTTCGACCGCGAACGTTACGGCTTCTCCTCGGCCCTGCAATGGCGTTCCGACGACGAACGCTTCGAAGCCACCGCCGAGTTCCTGCGCTCCGATTCGCGCGAGGCCTGGACCGAGCGCGTGGTGGAGATCGCGACCGACGTGGTGACCGACCAGGGCGACTCGCGCGCCGTACCCGGCACCGGCTTTACCTTTGACGACAGTGGCGTATTCGACAGCGGCTTCATCACCGGCCCCACCGGCTGGCGCGATGACCAGTGGAGCGGCGATCCCCGCACCCCGACCATGGGCCTGCAGAGCAACAACATCACCCGCTCGGTGGACCAGCAGTTCGTCACCGACGACGCCAGCCTGAACTTCAAGTGGTACGTCAACGACGAGTGGGCGCTGAATTTCGACTACCAGCACGTGGAGTCGACGGTGGACAACCTGGATGCCGGTATCTGGGGTTCGACCTACCAGGACCTGTACATGGACCTGAACGGCAACGATCTGCCGTTCGTCGAGTTCCGCCCGATCCAGCCGTGCACCGGGCCCACCAACAACGAGTGCCCCACGTACTGGACACAGCCTGACGCGAGTTTCGTCGACCCGCGCAATTCCTTCTACCGCGCGGCCATGGACCACATCGAGGAGAGTGATGGCACCTCCGATGCGTTCCAGGTGGATGCCTCCAAGGTATTTACCGACAGCGACTGGCTGGACAGCATCCAGTTCGGCGTGCGTTACGCCGACCGCGACCAGACGGCGCGCTTCTCCACCTACAACTGGGGTGTGCTCAGCGAGATCTGGGGCAGCGGCGGACCGGTCTGGTTCGACAACCCGGTGGCCAACGAAGGCGCCGGCGTGGAAGAGTTCTACTTCGACAACTTCTTCGACGGCCAGGTGCCCAATCCGATGGCGGGCGACGGCCGACTGTACTACGCCGGCGACATCACGGCGGATTACCAGGCCTACTACCAGTACGCGCTGAACATCGCCAACACCTGGCGCCCGGACAGCCCGGGCGACAACTGGATGCCGCTGTTCATGCGCCCGGATGTGGTGCCCGGCACGCCGTTCCTGGTCGGGGAAATCAACCCGGTGCAGGAGAAAAATTACGCCACCTACATTTCGTTCAACTACGACCACGAGCTGGACAACGGCTGGAACCTGAGCGGGAACTTCGGCGTGCGTTACACGGACACCAACCGCAAGGCGCAGGGCTACCAGCAATTTCCCAATACGGGTTTCCAGACCGAGGCGGAGTGTAACGAGCCGCTGGATCCCGGGCAGACCCGGACCGAGTTCTGCCAGCTGACGCCGGATGAGCGCCAGTCGGCCCGCAACTTCGCCAACGGCGCCTCCACGGCGGTTTCGGCCGACCTGGATTACGATTTCTGGCTGCCGTCCGTTAACATGCTGCTGCGAACCAGCGACGAACTGCAGTTCCGTGCGTCGTACTTCAAGGGCGTGGCGCCGCCGGACTTCGGCCTGACGCGCCTGTATGAAAACGTCACGCTGGATACCGACGACCAGAGCATCATCGAGAACGGCGGGGTCATCGGGCGCTTCAGCGCCGGTAATCCCTACCTGTTGCCGGTGGAGTCGAACAACTTCGACCTGACCGCGGAATGGTACTTCGCTGACGTCGGGCAGCTGACCCTGGCCCTGTTCTACAAGGAGCTGGACAACATCCGCACCAACTCGGTGGTGCGCCAGCCGTACACCAACAACGGGGAGACCTTCGAGGCCATCGTGACCACGGCGGTCAATTCGCCCGAAACCGGCAAGATCAAGGGTTTCGAAATCGCCTACCAACAGGTGTACGACTTCCTGCCGGGGTGGATGAGCGGTTTCGGGGTGCAGGCCAACTACACCTATGTCGATTCCAGCAACGTGCCGCAAAGCACGCTGTCGGAGACCGACCCGGACGTGGCGGCGGGCAACCAGTCCACCGTGGACATCAGCCGGCTGCCGCTGGAAGGCCTGTCGAAACACACGTTCAACTTCACGCCCTTCTACGAGTACGGCAACTGGTCCGCGCGGCTGGCCTACTCCTGGCGTGACGAGTTCCTGCTGACCATCCGTGACGTGATCGTGCCGTTCCAGCCGATCTACAACGAGGCCACGGGTCAACTGGACGGGTCGCTGTTCTACGCCATCAACGACAACTTCCGCGTCGGCGTGCAGGCCGTGAACCTGACCGGCGAAGTGATCAAGACGTCGGCGGTGGTGAACGACGAACTCCTGCAGGCCCCACGCAGCTGGTACATGAACGACACGCGTTACAGCCTGATCCTCCGGGGCACGTTCTGACCGGCAGGATCGAACCGCACAGCCTGTGAGACACGCAACGCCGGAGTAATCCGGCGTTGCCGTCTCCGGGGTGCCCCCCGGGGCCGTCGGCCCCGCACGACACGGTATCGACGCCCTTTTGAGCAGACAGAAAAAACCCCCTTCGCGCCGGCAGCATGCCCGCGCCACCGCCAGCGACGTGGCCCGTCTCGCCGGCGTGTCCCCGATGACCGTGTCGCGGGTGATCAATGGCAACCTCGGGGTCCGCGATTCGACCCGTGAAACCGTCATGGCGGCCATCACCGAACTTGGTTATTCGCCCAACAAGGCGGCCCGCAGCCTGGCGACCGCCAGCCAGTCGCGCATCGGCCTGGTCTACACCAACCCGTCGATCGGCTACCTGAGCGCCATGTTGCTGGGCGTACTGGAGGAAGCCCGCCAGAGCGACACGCAGGTGGTGGTGGCGGAGTCCGCCTCCAGTGATGACGCCCTGGACGTGGTTGGCGAGTTGATGGAAGGCGGAATCGACGGCGTGGTGCTCACGCCGCCGCTGGCTGACGACATTGCCCTGCTGCGCCTGCTGGCGGACAACGGCGTGGAAACCGTCACGCTGGGCACCGAGCACCTGGAATTCGGCATTTCCGCGGTGCGCATCGACGACACCGGCGCCGCGGCGCACATGACGCGTCACCTGATCGACCTGGGCCACACGCGCATCGCGCACATCATCGGCAGTGACAAGCACCTGTCCAGCGGGCAGCGGTTGGCCGGATTTCGCCAGGCGATGGACGAGGCGAAACTGGCTGTTGACGAGGACCTGGTGGTGCCCGGCAGCTACTCCTATCGTTCGGGCATGGTGGCGGCCGAACGCCTGCTGTCGCTGCCGCGTCCACCCACCGCCATTTTCGCCGCCAACGACGACATGGCCGCCGCCACGGTTGCCACCGCGCACCGCCATCATGTCGACGTTCCGGGCGACCTGACGGTCACCGGGTTCGACGACACCCTGCTGGCCACGGCCATGTACCCTGAGCTGACCACCATTCGACAGCCGATCACCGACATGTCACACGCGGCCATCGACCTGCTGCAGCGCAACCTTCGCAGCCGCACGGCTGGCACGGAGCCTGAAGCCAAACGCCTGCTGCGCGAGTTCAGCCTGGTCCGCCGGCACAGCGACGCGCCGCCGCGGTCCTGATGGTGTTCGCGATACTTCGCCGTGGCGGCAGATTTACGTTGCTTGCCTTTCAACTGGTCATTGCCCTGGGCCTGGCTGCGCCGGCCCCTGCGGAGGACGGCTACGACCTGTGGTTACGGTATGCACCCCTGGGTGAGGAAGCGCGCGCGGCGTGGGCCGGGTCGTTCGAAGGCATTTCGGTGCCCGGTCCCGCATCCCCGGTGATGGACGCCGCTGCGGGTGAGCTGCAACGGGGTTTACGAGGGCTGCTCGGGCGCGACATCGACCCGGCGGATTCCGGCGCCGACCTCGTTCTGGCCACGCCGGGACGCCTGCCCGCGCTGGACACTCTCGATTTGCCGTTGGCGGACCTGGGCGAGGAAGGGTACCTGGTGCGGCGCGTGGCGCTCGACGAGCGAACCGTGACCCTGGTGGCCGGCAATACGGATCGCGGCGTGCTGTACGGGGTATTCGCGCTGCTGCGGCATCTCGGCACCGGTCACTCGCCGGCCGCGCTGGACCTGGTCGACGCTCCGTCCGTGGAATGGCGGGTGCTCAACCACTGGGACAACCTGGACCGCAGCGTCGAGCGGGGCTATGCCGGGCAGTCCATCTGGGACTGGTGGCGCCTGCCTGGCCAGACCGAGCAGCGCTACGTGGACTATGCCCGCGCCAATGCCTCGCTGGGCATCAACGGCACGGTGCTGAACAACGTCAACGCCAGCGCGCTGGTGCTCACGCCACGCTACCTGGACAAGGTGGCCGCGATTGCCGACGCGCTCCGTCCCTGGGGCCTGCGCGTGTTCCTGTCCGCGCGCTTTTCGGCGCCGGTGGACATCGGCGGCCTGGCCACGTCCGACCCGCTGGACCCGGCGGTGCGCGACTGGTGGCGCGACAAGGCCGACGAGATCTACGCGCGCATTCCGGATTTCGGCGGCTTGCTGGTCAAGGCCAATTCCGAGGGCCAGCCCGGCCCGCGGGAGCACGGGCGCAGCCACGCCGAAGGCGCCAATGCCCTGGCCGACGCGCTGGCGCCACACGGCGGCGTGGTGTTCTGGCGCGCCTTCGTTTACTCCGACACCGACCCGGAAGACCGGGTGCGGCAGGCCTATACCGAGTTCAAACCCCTCGACGGCGACTTCGCGGACAACGTGCTGGTGCAGGTCAAGAACGGCCCGCTGGATTTCCAGCCGCGCGAGCCCTTTCATCCCCTGTTCGGGGCCATGCCGGAAACGCCGCTGGCCATGGAATTCCAGGTCACGCAGGAGTACCTGGGCTTCAGCACCCACCTGGTCTACCTGGGCACGATGTGGGAAGAGGTGCTGCAGTCCGATACGCACCGCGAGGGTCCCGGTTCCACCGTGGCGAAGGTGGTGGACGGCCGCCTGCAGGGCCACGCGCTGACCGGTATGGCCGGGGTGGCCAACACCGGCATGGACCGCGACTGGAGTGGCCACCCGTTCGCCCAGGCCAACTGGTACGCCTTCGGGCGACTGGCCTGGGACCCGGACCGGGGCGCCGCGGACATTGCGCGGGAATGGCTGGCGCAGACCTTTTCCCGCGAAACGGCTTTCGTCGATCCGGCGACGACTCTGATGATGGGTTCTCGCGAAGCGGCGGTGAACTACATGACCCCGCTGGGCCTGGCGCACCTGATGGGCACCGGTCACCACTACGGCCCGGCGCCCTGGGTGGACGACCTGGGCCGACCGGAGTGGAACCCTTACTACTACCACCGGGCCGATACCGAGGCCATCGGTTTCGATCGCACCGCGGCGGGCAGCGACGCCGTGTCCCAGTACGCGCCGCCACTGGCGCAGCGCTTCGGGTCACTCGATTCGGTACCCGACGAAATGCTGCTGTGGTTCCACCGCCTGCCCTGGGACCATCCGGTGGGCGGTGTAACGCTGTGGGAAGCATTGGTGGCACACTACGACCTCGGCGTGGCGCAGGCGCGGCAGATGCAGGCTGACTGGGCTAAGCTGTCCCGGTGGGTGGACGCGGAGCGCCATGCCCGCGTGAAGCGTTTCCTGGACATCCAGGCCCGGGAAGCACAGTGGTGGCGCGACGCCTGCCTGGCGTATTTCAGCGAGGTGTCTGGACGCCCCCTGCCACCGGGCGCGGAACCGCCGGCGCACTCGCTGGAGCACTACCGGTCGCTGACCTTCCCGTTCGCGCCCGGCAACTAGAAGACGACCCGCGGCAAGGGCACAACGATAAAAATCAGGACAATGGAGAACCGGACGACATGACTTCACTCACGACCCTGGACTGGACGGTGGTGGCCGTCTACTTCCTGCTGCTGCTCGGCATCGTCATCGCGGTGGTGCGCAAGCAGACCGACACCACGCAGTACTTCCTGGCCGGCCGCAACGTCGGTTTCTTCGCCATCGGCGCCTCGATCTTCGCCTCCAACATCGGCTCCGAGCACATCGTGGGGCTGGCCGGGCAGGGCGCCTCGACCGGCCTGGCCATGGCGCACTACGAACTGCACGCCTGGGTGGTGGTGTTGCTGGCCTGGGTGTTCGTGCCCTTCTATTACAACTCCGGCGTGTTCACCATGCCCGAGTTCCTGGAAAAGCGTTTCGGCCCCAGGCCGCGCTGGATCCTGTCGCTGGTCTCGCTGGCCGCCTACGTGCTGACCAAGGTGTCGGTGACCGTCTACGCCGGCGCCATCGTGTTCTCCACCCTGTTGCCGGATACCTTCGGCACCCCGGAGAACGCCTTCTGGATCGGCGCCATCGCCACCGTGGTCCTGACCGGCCTGTACACCGTGGCCGGCGGGCTGAAGGCGGTGCTGTACACCGATTCGGCGCAGGCCGTGGTCCTGCTGTTCGGCTCCCTGGCCATCACCTGGATCGGCCTCGATCGCCTCGGTGGCTGGGGCGAACTGCAGACCTTCGCCAGCACCTCGGTGGCCGACTACGCCCTGTGGCGGCCGTTGTCCGATCCGGACTTTCCCTGGCTGGGCATCCTGATCGCCTCGCCCATCGTTGGCATCTGGTACTGGTGTACCGACCAGTACATCGTACAGCGCACCCTGGCCGCGAAGGACCTGCGCACCGCGCGGCGTGGCGCCCTGTTCGGCGCCCTGCTGAAGGTGTGGCCGGTGATGTTCTTCCTGGTGCCGGGTCTGATCGGCGCCGCCCTGCAGTCCAAGGGCCTGTTGCCGATTCCGGTTTCCGCGGAAGGCACCCTGGTGGGTGACCAGGTGTTCCCCACCATGGTGGCCAACCTGCTGCCCGAGGGCCTGCGCGGCCTGGTGGTGGCCGGCCTGATGGCGGCGCTGATGAGTTCGCTGTCCTCGCTGTTCAATTCCACCGCCACCCTGTTCACGGTGGACGTCTACGAGAAACTCAGGCCCGAGGCCACCGAGCGGCACTACGTGAACGTGGGCCGCGCGGCGACCTTCGTCGTGGTGCTGCTGGGCCTGGCCTGGATCCCGGTGATGCCGATGATCTCCCAGGGCGGCCTGTACCAGTACCTGCAAAGCGTGCAGGGGTACCTGGCGCCGCCCATCACCGCGGTGTTCCTGCTGGGCGTCTTCAACGACCGCATCAACAACCGCGGCGCGGTGTGGGGCCTGAGCCTGGGCTTCATCCTGGGCATGGCCAAGCTCCTGGTGCAGGCCTTCTTCGGCGAAGGAAAAATCGAGAACCCGGCCTTCCTGGCGGCCATCGGCGATTTCAATTTCCTCTACTACTCCGGCGTGCTGTTCCTGATCAGCGTCCTGGTGATCATTTTCATGTCACGCACGGCGCCGGCGCCGGACAGGGAAAAGATTCGCGGCCTGACCATCTCGTCCATCGACCGGGCGGCGGTGCGCGCCAGCTGGACGCGTACGGACGTGATCCTGACGGCCGTGGTGCTGGGCCTGGTGGCCGGGCTGTACCTCTACTTCAGTTTCTGGATCTAGCCAGGGCCGCACACAGCAGTTCGTTGTTCACGTCCCAGTGGGCGAAGCGTCCCTGGAAGTGGGACGCGGCGCTGTCCAGTCGCCGGGCGGGTCCTGGGCCAGGGTCGCCGTCGTGGCGAGGAGCAAACAGGCGCCGGCCAGCCGCGCCCAGGGCCGGGCTGGCGGACGCGCGGCGCAGGCTCGCGGGCGTTTCGTGGCTTTCGCTGTCATGCCCACGGAGTATAGACAAGCACCGATTCCCGCGGGCCGGTTTACCGCTGTCCCGAGACTGGTAGACTGGTCCGTGAAGCGGTCCCTGGCTCGGCGGCCGCACGTTCGGATTACCATGTCGAAAACCAACAATGAATACGACGCCATCGTCGTCGGCTCCGGCATTTCCGGTGGCTGGGCCGCCAAGGAACTGACCGAAAAAGGCCTGCGCGTCCTCCAGCTCGAACGCGGCAAGAACATCGAGCACATCACCGACTACGTGCAGGCCACGAAAGGGCCCTGGGAATTTCCCCATCGCGGCCGGCCGACCCTGGCCATGAAAGAGGTCTACCCGGTCCTGAAGCGCGATTATCCGCTGGACGAGATCACGCCCGACTGGTGGGCCTCGGACCAGGACTCGCCCTACACCGAGGTCCAGCGTTTCGACTGGTTCCGCGGCTACCACGTGGGTGGTCGATCGCTGATGTGGGGGCGCCAGAGTTACCGCCTGAGCGAGATGGACTTCGAGGCCAACGCGCGGGACGGCGTGGGCGCCGACTGGCCGGTGCGCTACGACGAGATCGCGCCCTGGTACGACCACGTCGAGCGGTTCGCGGGCATCGCGGGCTCGCAGGAAGGCCTGCCGCAACTGCCCGACGGGCAGTTTTTGCCGGCCATGCCGCTCAACTGCGTGGAAGAAGCGGCTGCGGAAAAGCTGGCGCAGGCCTTCGACGGCCAACGGCGCATCATTCCCGGGCGCAACGCCAACCTGACCCGGCCGCTGCCCGGTCGTTCACCATGCCAGTACCGCAACAAGTGCGCCCGTGGATGTCCCTTCGGTGCGTACTTCTCCACCCAGTCATCGACCCTGCCGGCGGCCATGGCCACGGGCCTGTTGACCCTGCAGCCGTTTTCCATCGTGCACGAGGTGCTGTTCGACCGGGAGCGGCGCCGCGCCACGGGGGTACGGGTCATGGATGCCGTCACCGGTGATACGCGCGATTTTCATGCGAAAATCGTGTTCCTGTGCGCCTCGACGCTGAACAGCACCTGGATCCTGATGCGTTCGGCCACCGACGAGTGGGAGGGCGGCCTGGGCAGCAGCTCCGGGGAACTCGGCCACAACCTGATGGACCACCATTTCCGCGCCGGCGCCTCCGGCACCATGGACGGCTTCGACGACAAGGAGGTATATGGCCGGCGGCCCACCGGCTTCTACATTCCACGCTTCCAGAACATCGGCAAGGACAAGCGCGAATTCCTGCGTGGCTACGGCGTGCAGGGCGGCGCCAGTCGCTCGGGATGGAGCCGGGCGGTGGCCGAGCTCGGGGTGGGCGGCGATTTCAAGGACCAGGCCTGCCGGCCCGGTGATTGGGGCATCGGCGGCACCGCCTTCGGTGAAATGCTGCCACGGCACGAGAACCGCATCTGGATCGATCACGGCCGCGTCGACGCCTGGGGATTGCCGGTGCTGGCCTTCGATTGCGCGATCGGCGAGAACGAGCGCCAGATGCGCGTGGCCATGCAGAACGACATGGCGGAAATCCTGGAGGCGGCCGGGGCGCGCGACGTGCACCCCTGGGAAACCGAGTACTACCCGGGCGCCGGCATCCACGAGATGGGCACCGCGCGCATGGGTCGTGACCCGAAGACCTCGGTGCTGAACGAGTGGAACCAGGTCTGGGACTGCCCCAACGTGTTCGTGACGGACGGCTCCTTCATGGCTTCAGCCGCCTGCCAGAACCCGTCCCTGACCTACATGGCGTTCACCGCGCGCGCGGTGGACCACGCCGTGGGGGAACTCAACAGGAGAAACCTGTGAGCGCGCCGGAACACACCCTGAGCCGCCGCGAGGCCCTGCGCCAGGTCACCGCACTGCTCGGCGGCGCGGCGCTGACCGGCGGCGCCGGGCTGCTGGCGGCGGCCATACCCTCCGCGGCCGCGGCCCGCACGGCGCTGGCCATGAGCAGCGAATTCGACGCCGGGGACATCGCCTGGCTGGAGGAAGTGGCCGACACCCTGCTGCCGGAAACCGATACGCCGGGCGCGAAGGCCGCGGCCACCGGCGCCTTCGTCGCGCTGATGGTCAGCGACACCTACACCGACGGCGAGCAGGCGCAGTTCCGCGAGGGCCTGCGCGACATCGAAGACTGGGCCGTGACGCATCACGGCGCCGGTTTCGTGGCGCTGTCACCCACCGACCGGCTGGCGGTTCTTGAGCATTTCGACGCCGAGCAGCATGCGTACATGAACGCCAAAGACGACGCGGCGCCGAAGCACCCGTTCCGGATGTTCAAGGAACTGGCGCTGTTCGGCTATTTCACGTCCGAAATCGGCATGCACCAGGCGCAGCGCTATACCGAGGTGCCTGGCCGCTTCGACCCCTGCGTGACCCGTGCCCCGGGCGACCGGAGCTGGGCGGGGGGCTGAGGCCTCAGAAGTTGCAGGCCTCCGGGTCGTCGGCCACGTACCAGGTCTGGTAGTTGCTGGCATGCGGGTTCATGCAGCCCTTCAGGTTGCGCACCCGGATGTTGCGGAACTCGATGCGGTGTCCTTCGCTCTGCAGCGAGATGTAGCCTTCCCCCAGGGGTTCGCCCTCGGGCTTCAGCGCCGGATCGAAGTTCGCCACCACGCCACCGCCGGTCACCAGGTCGGTGTACTCCAGCACCGCTTCGCCATCGATGTAATGCACCACCCGCTCGCTGCCCAGCACCAGGGCCTCGGCATGCACCCAGCCGTCTCCGTAGATCGTCTGTGATGTCGACCAGATGCAGTGTTCCTCGGTGAACACGCCGTCGATGGTCACGTGGGTGCCTGGCGTGCACAGGTTGCCGGTCGGGCGGTGTTCACCTTCCTCCAGTCCGCCCAGGAACTGGGCCTCGATGGAAATCGGAAAGTCCTGCGCCGGGGGCATGCTGGCCGGCGCCTGGGAGTGCAGCATGGCGCCCGAATTGCGGAAGGCCCACGACTCGGTGCCGGGCGCCGGGTCGCCCACGAAGCGGTACTCCAGGCTCAGGCGGTAGTGGGAAAAGGGCGTGTCGTAAAACAGGTGCCCGAAGCGGTTGTCGAAGGTCTCGTAGTTCTCGTAGCTGACCACCAGCTTGCCGTCCTCGACGCGGAAGGTGTCCAGCGGGTTGTCGCCAGCCGGGTAGCCCCGCACCTTGGGCGTCCAGCCGTCCAGGGATTCGCCGTCGAACAGGTCGATCCACCCCGGTTCACGCGCCCCCGATCGGGCCGTCTCGCCGAGGTCGACGGCGCCATGGTCGAGCGCGTCCAGCACCTGCTCGGTGGCGCGGTACGCCACGGCGTGCGGATTGCCGCGTGAGCCCAGAGCGCTGATATTGATGGTCACGGCCACCACCAGGTCGTGCTCGCCGTGTTCGGTGGCCACGCCGGGGAACAGCTTCCAGGCGGTCAGGCCGCCGACGCTGCCGCCGCTGTGGCCCAGTTCGCGAATCGTGCGCTGCCCGATTTGCACCTCGCCCGATGCGAAGCCCAGCCCATAGCCGTGTGACGTGTCGCCGTCTGCCAGCGGCAGGGGCGTGACCAGGGTTCGCCAGGTTTCCGGACGCAGCAGCTCGCCGGCCAGCAGGGCGTTGCCCAGGCGCACCAGGTCTGAGGGGGTGCCGATCAGGCCGCCGCCGGCGATCTTGTAGCTGTTGTCGGCATACGGCGCGCGAAAGGAATGCTCCGGTGACTGGTTGTAAAAGGCCACCGTTCGTGGGTCCGGGTCAGGTGCGTTTTCCGCCATCGTGGCGCCCATGCCGGCAGGGGAGAGCACCCGGCGCTGCAGCAGTTCCGTGAACGGCTCGCCGGCCGCCGCGGCCATCGCGGCCGAGAGCATATTGAAGCCGTAGGAGCTGTAGCGATACCGCGTTCCCGGCTCGAACAGCAGTCGGTCGTCAGCCACCAGCCCCAGTGCGTCGGCCACGCGGTCGTAGTGAACGTCGTGGTAATTCTCCAGCGGTGACTGGTAGTGCCGGATGCCGGCCTGGTGGGCGGCCAGCTGCCGCAGGGTGAAAGGCCAGCGCTTGGCCGGGAAATCGGGCACGTAGTCGTGGAACGGGACGTCCAGGGCGATCAGCCCTTCTTCCACCATCCGGCCCAGCGCCACCGTCGTGATCGGTTTACTGACACTGCCGATGCGGTACAGCGAGTCCGGCGTCGCCGGGATGTGCGCGTCAAGGTCGGCGTAGCCCACGGCGCCGGCGTACACCAGCGCCCCGTCCAGCCCGATGGCCAGGGAAATGGACGGCAGGTGGTGCCGGGCCCGTTCGTCGGCCAGCATTGCCTGTATCTCATCACGCAGGGCGAGGGGCAGGGGCGACTCGGGCAGTGCGGAGACCACCGCGGAATCCTGGTCCGGAAAGGTCTCGTGCATGGACCACAGCCAGGCCGCGATCGCGATGGCGAGGAGCAGGACGAATCCAACGATCCAGAGAACGATTTTTTTCAGCATGGTGCGGGTTTCCCCTGGTATCAGCAGCCGGCCGCGAGGGCATGATCCAGGCCCCCGCGCACTGCCGCCAGTTGCGCCTGGATGCACTCGGCCGGGTGGGTGCGGGGGCTGTCCGGGTAGACCTCGGTCGTCGTGCAGTACCGGGCGCCGGTGAACCCGGTGCACAGGTTCAGACGCTTCACGTCGTAGTGAATGACGCCATCCTGCGCCACCGGTTCGCCGATCAGGCGGCCCTCGCCGTCCGCCGGGGCGATGTGCGTGACTTCGCGCACGGCGGCGATGACCGCGGCCTGGAAGCCGGGGCCGGGGTTGTCGGTGTCGCCTACGGTATAAAAGCCGTCGGGGATGTCCCAAACCGCCTGCTCGAGGGCGTCGCGCGCCGCGCGCTCGGGCCGGAACACGGTGTTGTCGGTGTCCGTGGTTTCGTGCAGGTCCATGTGCACCAGCAACGCGCTGTCCAGCGCGGCGACCGCGGCCATCAGCGCGGTGCATTCCTCGGCCGGGCTGTCGGGATGAAACGAGCGGTTGGGGTCGATGGCCAGCGGGTTCCAGCGGTTGATGGTTTCGTAGGCCCAGGGACTGATACAGGGCGCGCAGGCGATGTTCAGCCGGTCGGCATAGTGGTCAGCGGCGTGCTCCAGGAACGCCAGCGCGCCGTGGACCCCGCTGGTCTCGTAACCGTGAACGCCCCCGGTGATCAGCACCGTGGGATTCTCCGGCGACCAGTCCCCGGTGGTGGCCAGGAACAGGGGGTAGCGGGCGGGATCGTACGACAGCGCCCCGTACTGGCTCAGTTCCAGGCCTGGCGGCAGGGTTTCCAGGCGCTGCAGCACGTCGTCGCGGTAGGAACGTTTGATCGACTGCCGGTCGCGCCAGGCCGCCTTCTCTTTTTCGCCCCAGGGCGAGCGTGATTCGATCATGAGCCGTCGTCAAGCGTGGGTCCGGCGCCATGCTACACTTTTTCGTCCGCTGCCGAGGCCTGAGCCCATGTCCCGTTCTGCCCCCCTTCTCATGGCGCTCCTGGTGCTGTCCGCTTGCGCCGCGCTGCAGGATGATCTCGACCCGCCGAAGATCAGCATCGAGAACTTCCGGTCCCTGCCCGGTGAAGGCGCCGGGCCCCGCTTCGAAGTGGACCTGCGCATTCAAAACCCCAACCAGCAGTCGCTGGACATCGCGGGCATCGGTTACGAGATCGCCCTGCAGGACGTGGACCTGATCTCCGGCGTGACCAATCAGGTGCCGCTGATCGAAGGTTACTCCGAGGAAGTGGTGACCCTGGAATCGGGCCTGAACACGTTTCACCTGTTGCGCTTCCTGGCCGAACTGGGCGGTGGCCGCCGCACCCTGGACCGGCTGGACTACGAGGTTGCGGTGAAGGTGGACTTCAACGGCTTCATGCCCACGCAGCGCATTGTGGAATCCGGCGTGATCGGTGAGCCCCGGGACTGAAATACCCGGTGGAGGCCCGCCTGGCGTCGTGATAGCGTAAGCTCCGACCCGTTCCCGCCAGCCCCACGAGGCCCCATCGCTTCCCAACGCGACCAGCACCGCCTGCTGACCATGATCGGCCTGATTCTCGCGGGCGAGGCGGTGTACCTGCTGCCCTTCGCGGTGACCCGCTTTTTTCGCCCCACCGTGCTGGAAACTTTTGGCCTGAGCAACACCGAACTGGGCAAGGCCATGGCCGTTTACGGCATCGTGGCCATGGTGGCCTACGTACCCGGCGGCCCCCTGGCCGACCGCTTTTCGGCCCGCAAACTGCTGGCCCTGTCCTTGTGGACCACGGCCGCCGGTGGCCTGTACATGTCCACGCTGCCGGACCATGCGGGCAGCGTCTGGCTGTGGGGGTTCTTCGGCGTCACCACCATTCTGCTGTTCTGGGCGGCCCTGATCCGCGCCACGCGGGACTGGGGCGGCCACGATGAGCAGGGCCGGGCCTTCGGCCTGCTCGACAGCGGTCGCGGCGTGCTGGCGGCGGTCATGGCTTCGCTGGGTGCCGCGCTGTTCGCCTGGTCGTTTCCCGACGGCTACGCGGCGGCCGATTTCGCTGAGCGTCGCCAGGCCCTGGTGCTGATCATTCACCTGTATACGCTGACCACTTTCGCAGCCGGCGTGTTCGTCTGGTTCGCCATCCCGGAGCGCCCGGCCGAGCGGCGCTGGGACCCGCACCGCGAATCCGTGTTGCATCACTTCGGGCGCGCGCTGCGCCTGCCGGCCGTGTGGATCACGGCGGTGATCGTGGTCTGCGCCTATGTCGCCTACAAGGGATTCGACAACTACGGCCTGTACGCCGTCCAGGCATTTGGCATCAGCGAGGTGGAGTCGGCGCGGCTGACGGCCATCGGCGCCTGGGTGCGGCCCTTCGCCGCCCTGGGCTTCGGGCTGCTCGGCGACCGCTTCCTGGTCTCGCGCATGACCGTGCTGTGCTTCGCGCTGCTGCTCGCCTCGCAGCTGCTGTTCGCCCTGCTTACCCCTGCACCCAGCCTGTGGTGGGTGCTGTACGCCAACGTGTTGCTGGGCAGCACCGCGATCTTCGGCCTGCGCGCGCTGTACTACGCCATTTTCGAAGAGGCCGCGATCCCGCGCGGCATCATGGGCACGGCCGTGGGCATGGTATCGGTGGTGGGTTACACGCCGGATATTTTCGTCAATTACCTGGGTGGCGTGATGCTGGACGCCAGCCCCGGACTGGGCGGCCACCAGGATTTCTTCGCGTTCCAGGCTGTGTTCGCCGGGCTGGGTCTGGCCGCGTCACTGGTCATGATCCTGTACCTGCGTCGCGCCCGGGGTATGGCGACCGCCCCGAATCTGGGATAATCGCCCGTTTTTTCCAGTCCTGAACAATTTCCCCGGGGGGAACCATGATGCAAGCCAAACGCCTGGCCGCCGCAAGCGCGGCGTGCGCCCTGTTTTTTGCCGCCGACCTGTATGCCGAAGACCGCGTGGTCATGAAGAACGGCGACGTGATTACCGGCAACGTGTCCCTGATCGACGGCGATGACGTGTATATCGAGCCCAGCTATGCCGATGAATTTGCCGTGGACCTGTCGGAGGTCGCCTCCATCGAGCTCGACGAGGCGTTCGAGGTGGAGCTGGAAGACCGCACCATGCTCGATGCCGCCACGCTGAGCCTCAACGCCGCTGGCGAGCAGGTGCTGGAAGTCGACGGCGAACAACGCCCGGTGGTGCTGACCGAAATCGCCGAGGCCAGGGAGCCGGAGGAATACTTCGACTGGAGCGCCCTGGTGGACTTCAACGCCACCTTCAACGAAGGCAACACCGATTCGCGCAACACCGTGTTGTACGGCCAGGGTGACATCAAGATCGGCGACCACCGGCAGTATCTTGATATCACCTTCCGTGACGAGGAACAGAACGGCGTACAGACCAAGGACCAGACCCTGCTCAACTACAGCTACAACTGGTTCTTCAATGACCCCTGGTTCGTGGGCGCTTCGGCCAGCTGGGAACGCGACCCGATTCGCGAGCTGGATCATCGTTACACCGCCGGCGTGCTGGTGGGGCGTGACCTGATCGACACGGCCACCACTTTCCTGACCTTCTCCTTCGGCCCCGGTTATTCGAGCGAAGAGATCGGCGGCGTGTCCGACGAGGGCGCGGTCGCGCTGTGGAACCTGCGCTACGAGCAGGACTTCACCGGCTGGATGACGTTCTTCCACAACGACAACCTCACCCAGCACTTCTACGGCGCGGACAACCTGGTCATCAAGACGAACACGGGCTTCCGTTTCGACCTGGTGGGCGATCTCTACGCCAACGTGTCGCTGCGCTACGATTACGAAACCGAACCCGCCGCCGGCGCATCGAAGGACGATTCCACGCTGCAACTCGGCCTCGGGTACAAGTTCTGAGTCGATGTCGATGCGCCGCACACCGATCCGTCCATCTCGCGTCCCGCTGCTGACCCTGCTGGCCCTGCTGGTGGCGGGGCCCGGCGCCGCGCAGACGCAACGGCCACTGGTCGCAGACGATTACCACGCGATCGGCGCGGTGGCCGAGCCGCGGGTCAGCCCCGGCGGTGACTGGATCGCCTATACCGTGACCCGCGAGGATTCGGCCAGCGACAGCAGCCTGACGCGCCTCTGGATGACGCCGGCCGACGGCGGTGATCCCGTGGCCCTGACCGCCGCGGACCAGTCGTCGTGGCAGCCGCGCTGGAGCCCTGACGGGCAACGCCTGGCCTTCCTGACAGCCCGCGGCGAGGCCCCCACCCAGGTGTGGGTGCTGGATCGCCGCGGCGGCGAGGCGCGGGCGCTGAGCAACACACCCCAGTCCGTCGATGACTTCGCCTGGGCCCCGGACAGCAGGCGCCTGGTCCTGGTGTTGCGTGACCTGGAGCCCGAGCACCAGGCCGCGCTGGACGCGGGCGAGGCGTACACCCCCCGACCGAAACCCTGGGTCATCGATCGCGTACATTTCAAGAAGGACTACCAGGGTTACCTGGATCGGCGCCGCACCCACCTGTACCTGTTCGACCCGGAGGCGGGCGCGCCGGTTCGCCTGACCGGGGGTGATTACGACGATTCCGCCCCGGCCTGGTCGCCGGACGGTACCCGGATCGCCTTTGTCAGCAAGCGCGTACCGGCGCCGGACCTGTCCACCAACAACGACCTGTTCCTGGTGCCGGCCACGGTCCCGGAGGATGGCGTCCACGAACCACGTCGACTGACCAGCACCCCCGGGGGCGACAGCGCGCCGGCCTGGAGTCCTGACGGCAGTCGCCTGGTGCACACCACCTCGACCCACCCGGAAACCATCTACTACGAGACGCCGCACCTGGCGGTGACCACGGTTGCCGACGGTGACACGCGGTTGCTCACCGAGGCCGTCGATCGCTGGGTGTACGAACCGCGTTTCGCCGCCGATGGCGAGTCCCTGCTGTTTTTGCTCGAAGACGAGGGCGAGCAGCACCTGGCGCGGGTGCCGCTGGCGGGTGGCCCGCCTGAGCGCCTGGTCCGGGACCAGGACGTGGTGCGCGCCTTCGACCCGCTGCCGGACGGGCGGGTGGCCCTGACCGTGACCCGGCACGACATGCCGGCCGAGTTGTTCCTGTACGACGGCAACGGGCTCGAGCAGCGCAGCACGGTCAACCGTGACTGGCGCCGGGAATTGTCGATGGGCGAGCTGCGCAGTTTCGACGTCACCAGCCCGGACGGCACCCGGATCCAGAGCTTCGCGTTGCTGCCCCCGGACTTCAAGGCGGGTGAGCCGCGCCCGGCCATCCTGTACCTGCATGGCGGGCCCCAGGCCCAGTTCGACCGCGGTTTCGATTTCCAGGCCCAGCTGCTGGCGGCGCAGGGTTACGTCATGATCATGCCCAACCCGCGCGGCTCCACCGGACGCGGCTACGCATTCTGCCTGGCCATCTGGCGCGACTGGGGCGGGGTGGACTACGACGACGTGATGGCCGCCCTGGACGGCGCGATTGCCCGCGACTGGGCCGACCCGGAGCGACTGGGCGTCATGGGCTGGTCCTACGGCGGCATGCTGACCAACCATGTGATCACGAAGACCGACCGCTTCGACGCGGCGGCCACCGGCGCCAGCGCCACGCTCTACGTGGCCAACTATGGCCACGACGAGTACGTGTTGTGGTGGGAGCAGGAACTGGGCCTGCCCTGGGAGCCTGAGGCCCGGGCGCGTTACGAACGGCTTTCGCCGTTCAATCGCGTCGACCAGGTCACCACCCCCACGCTGGTGATCGGCGGTGAGATCGACTGGAACGTGCCGATTCTCAATTCCGAGCAGCTCTACCTTGCGCTGAAACGCCTGGGCGTCGAGACGCAGCTGCTGGTCTATCCCGGCGAGTACCACGGCATCGACACGCCCAGCCTGGCGGTGGACCTGTACGGCCGCTACATCGACTGGTTCGGGCGTTACCTGGGCGAGTAAGCCGTCGCCGCCTCAGGGCCGCAGGTCCTTGAGGCGGTACCACAGCATGCCCAGGGCGATCATCTGGTTGCCGAAGGCCTGGCCGCCGGGAATCCGGACGTTGTCCATCCCGGCCCATAGGTCGAAGGTCTCCAGCGTGCCGGCGATGGCGTCGGCCAGTACCTCGCCCATGATGTGGGTGGCGTTGACGCCGTGCCCGGAATAGCCAATGCAGTGGTAGACGTTGCCCTCGATGCGCCCCATGACCGGCACGCGGTTGACCGGGATGCCGATCTTTCCGCCCCACTGGTAGTCGACGCGCAGGTCGGCGAGATGGGGATACAGGGCGTGCATGCGCGGGGCGATCATCGCCTCGATGCTCTTCGGATCGCGACCCGAGTAGTTGCAGCGGCCGCCATACAGCATGCGTCCGTCGGCGGACAGTCGCCAGTAGTCGAGAATCTCGTTCATTTCACACACCGCCACGTCCAGCGGATTGGTGCGCCGACGCCTGTCCTCGTCCAGCGGCTCGGTGGCGATGATGTAGCTGCCGGCGGGAAACACGTAGCCGCCCAGGTGCTTCATTTCCAGTCGCTGGTAGGCATTGCCCGCCAGGATCACGGCGTCGGCCCGCACCCGGCCGTGGTCGGTGATCACCGCCGGTCTCTGCCCGTGCTCGATGGCTGTGACCGGTGACAACTCATAAAACTGCACACCCAGGCCGGTGGCGGCGCGCGCCTCGCCGAGGCACAGGTTCAGGGGGTGCAGGTGGCCATTTCGGCAGGTCAGCAAGCCACCCACGTAGGCGTCGGTCTGCGTGATATCCTGCGCGCCCGCGCGGTCCAGCAGGCGAAACTCGTAAGGGTGGCCCCGGCGTTGCAGTTCTTCCGCCTCGGCCTCCAGGTCCGGCAGCTGGCGCGCCTTGCTCGCGACTTCGACGTAGCCGTTCTTCAGGTCGCAGTCGATGCCGTACTTCGCCACCCGCTCGTGGATGATGTCGTTGCCGCGCCAGCGCATGCCCCACAGCAGGTCGGCCACCGAGTCTCCGTGCTTTTCCCGCACCTTCCACTCGCCGCTGACCCCGGCGATCAGTTGACCTCCGTTGCGGCCGCTGGCGCCCCAGCCGACCCGGTTTGCCTCCAGCACAGCCACGCGATAGCCGCGTTCGGCCAGGGTGAGGGCGCTCGCCACGCCGGTAAAACCCGCACCCACGATGGCGACGTCGACATCCAGCGCGTCCTCGAGCACGGGGTAGTCAGAAATTTCGTTGGCGGTGGCGGCGTAGTAGCTGCCGGTGTGTTCCTGGCGCTGATCGCTGGGGCTCATGGGCACGGCTCTCCGGATTGTGGCCAAATTACCTGCAGCGCGTGAAGCGGACAAGTCGGCTCCGCTGGCCTATCATGCCGGCTGCGCATTCCGCGCATCGCACCTGGCCACGGCACCGGACAGACCTTGAACACACCCCGCCACCGTTATCGACATGCCCTGCAGGGGCCGAGCACCGCGATCAGCGTGGAGCTGGCCCTGGGGGCGGCGTCCGGCGCCGCGGACGTGGCGGCCCAGGCCGACATGCTTCGCGGGCGCGTCGACGGCGTCCAGGTGCTGGACAGTCCGCTGGCATGGACCCAGATGTCGGTGGTGGCGGCTTCCAGCCTGTTGCTGCAGGCCGGTCTCGACCCGCTGCCCATGCTGACCTGCCGCGACCGCAACCGCATCGGCCTGCTGTCCGACCTGCTCGGGCTGCGCGCGCTGGGCGTGGAAAGCGTGTTGCTGGGCCGCGGCCGGCGCGTGGGCAAACGCCACGCCCTGCATGCCAGCACCGTGTTCGACATGACGGGGCGCGAACTGATCGCGATGGCGGCCGGCCTGGGCGAGGACGTTCCCGGAGGCGACCTGTTCATCGGGACCGGCGCCAAGGCGCATCGGGCCCGCGCGGGATGGACCGCGGACTCCTTGCGCGCCCGGGGCGAGGCCGGCGCCCAGTTCCTCATGACCCAGCTGTGTTTCGACGTGGGCCTGCTGCGTCACTGGCTGGATGCGCTGGTGGCGGCCCGTCAGACCTGGCGATACTCGGTGGTGGTCAGCCTGGCGGCGTTCCCGTCGGCCAGCACCGCGCGCTGGGTGCGCGATAACCTGCGGGACTCGAGGATTCCCGACGCGATCATCCAGCGCCTGGAGACGGCCGACGACCCGGCGGAGGAAGGTGTTGCGATCTGCGCCGAAGCCATGCGCGAGGTGGCGGCATTGCCCGGCGTCTCCGGCATCCACCTGATGAGCACGGGCAATCCGGAACTCGCGGTCGCGGCGGTGAAGGCCTCGGGACTGCGCGACCCCGCCTGAGCGTCAGGGAAACACATTCTCCAGGAGCCAGTTGAGCCGTTTCGCCGCAGGCGATTCCGCGGTTTCGGCGCGGTCCGCCATGCCCATGACCCGGTAGCGCGCGGCGATGGCCAGCCAGCGAAGCGGTTCCGGCTCCCAGCGACGCGCCGGCGGCGACCGGCTGCCGGGCGGGTTGACCCACGGCGTGCGGCGCCGCGCGGTGTCGCGGTCCAGCACCAGGTCGGCCAGGGTGCGCCCGGCCAGGTTGCTGGCGCCGACGCCGTCACCGAAGTATCCGCCCGCCCAGCCCGAACGGGTCGCGGTGTCCCACACCACCGCCGGGCGCAGGTCGCGCGACACGCCCATGGGGCCGCCCCACTGGTGGGTGATCGCCTTGCCGCGAAGCACTGGAAACAGGGTGCCCAGCTCTTCACGGATTTCTCCGAACAACGGATCGCCGCGGTCGAACCGCGTGTGCCGGGCGCCCCGGAAGTAGTAACGCCCGCGGCTGCCGAAAGCGATGCGTCCGTCGCGCGTGAGCTGGCCGTAAGTCACCAGGTGCCGGCCGTTATTCCAGGTGTAGCGGCGTTTCAGGCCGGTGGCGTCGATTTCCTCCGGGGTGAGCTTCTCCGTGGCGATCATCATGGAATGAATCGGTATCAATCGCCGGTTGAGGCCGTGCAGGGAATCGGTAAAGCCCTCCGTGGCCAGCAACACCACCTCGGCGCGCAGGGCGCCGTGTGGTGTTTCCAGTGTTCGGTCCCGCCAGGCGGTCACCGGTGTGCGCTCGTACAGTTTTACGCCGCGCGCCACCACGGCGCGGGCCAGGCCGCGGGCCAGGGCGGCGGGCTGGATGGCCGCGCAGTGCGGCATGTGGTGGCCGCCCAGGGCGCCGGCGATGCGCACCCGTCGCGCCACCTCGGCAGCGCCGAGGGGACGCAGGTCGTCCTCGCCGAAGCCCAGCGCCCGCCAGTGCGCCAGCCACTCGCGCTCACGCGCCAGTTGCGAAGGGTTGACGGCCACCGAGACATGGCCGGACTTGTCGAAGTGGCAGTCGATGTTCTCCAGGCAGGCCACGCGACCCACTTCGTCGACGGTGGCGAACAGCTGGCGTTGCAGGTCGATGGCGGCCTCGCGCGTGTGCGGGTCGTCCAGCCAGTCGTCGATGCCCGACAGGTAAGCGGAGCACCAGCCCCCGTTGCGCCCCGAAGCGCCGAAGCCGGCGATGTCGGCCTCCAGCAGGGCAATGTCCAGGTGCGGCGCATGATGTTTCAGGTACCAGGCGGTCCACAGGCCCGTGTAGCCGGCGCCGATGATCGCCACGTCGGCGGAGGCGTCCCCGGGCAGCGAGGGACGCGGCGCCAGTTGCCCCTGCAGGGTGTCCAGCCAATAGCTCTGGCTGCGATAGAATGTCGCCCAGTCCCGATCCCCCCGGTTCATGCATGAAGTCTACCACCGCACCCCTGCTGAACCTGTTTTTCGAGCCGGCCGGCCTGGCCTGGCACGGCGGCGCCCTGGCCTATGCCCTGGGCGCCTGGGGCTTTGGTGTGTGGGGGTTGCTGCAGTCGGCCTGGTGGCTCAATGCCCTGGCCGTGGTGGTCTGGGGCCACGGCCTGGTGATCGCTGCCTACCTGCTGCACGAGGCGGCGCACAACACCGTGTTTCGGAACAATGCCCACAACGCCCGCCTGGGGAGATTCCTGACCTGGGTCACCGGCAGCGCCTATGGCACCTTCGAGGACATTCGCCACAAGCATTTCCGGCACCACCGTGACAATGATGACGTGGTCTGGTTCATGGTCGACGACTTTCTCGCGCGGCATGGCGGCCTCCGGCGCGTCATCAAGGCCCTTGAATGGGCCTGGATTCCAGCGCAGGAATTCCTGATGCACGGTCTGCTCGCCGTGTCCGCCTTCGTGATCCCCGAACGGCGCGCGCAGCGGCGGCGCCAGGCGGCCGTCATCATGGTGCGCGGCGGCGTCTTCGTCGCGGTCGCGATACTGGCGCCGAAGGTGGCGCTGGGCTACGTGCTGGCCTATTGCCTGATGCTGCACGTATTGCGCTTCATGGACGCGCTGCAGCACGACTACGGCGGCAACCCGGTGTTGTTCGAGCCGCGCGCACCGTCGCGACACGGCGGCCGCGCCACCGAGCAGGCGCACACTTTTTCGAACCCGCTGAGCTTTCGCCACGATGCGCCGAACTGGCTGGTGCTGAACTTCGGGTTTCACAACGCGCATCACCTGCGCCCCACGGTGCCCTGGTACCGGTTGCCGGCGTACTACCGCGAGCATGTCAGCGTCGATCCGGCCTCGGCCATTCCCCTGCGCCAGGCACTGGTCATGTACGCCCGCCACCGCGTGTGCCGCGTGGATCACCACGGCGGACCGTTCGACGACGTTCAGTCGGTGGAGATGGATGGCTATCTCGCCGCGGCCCGCCGGGGCCAGCTTTACGGCGGCAACGCGGTGTCATTCCTGACCCCGTTCTGAGGTGGGGCGCCTTCGCGCTGTTCCGCCCGGTCGATATGGCGCCCCAGCCAGCGCCAGGCCACCAGGCCCAGCAAGCCGTTGGCCACCAGTACGGCGCCGAACAGGCCGTGCAGGCCAAACAGCCACTGGCCCAGCGCGAGCAGCGGCAGCAACACGAAAATCACGCGTGCGCTGGACAAGGCCACCGCGGGCAACGGTCGCCCGGAGCCGTTGAAGGCCGCGTTGACTGACATGACCAGGCCATAAGGTCCCCAACCCCAGGCAGCCAGCCACACGTACGCGGTGGTGACATCGCGGATGGCCGGGTCATCGGTGTACAGCCCACTGATGGCGGGGGTCGCCAGGCAGGCCACCGTGGCCAGGGCCAGCCCGAACAGCACGCAGAACCGGGCCAACAGCCGTCGCGCCTCGCGCAGCCGGTCATAGTGACCGCAGCCGATGTTCTGGCCGAAAAACGGACTGGTCACCGCGGACAGCGCGTAGAAGGGGATCAGCGCCATCGGCTCGATGCGCATGGCGATGCCGAACCCGGCCACCGCGTCCACGCCGTAGTCGGCGATCAGCGCCACCACAATGGCGCTGGACAGGGGCACGATGGCATTGGTCGCCATGGCGGGAATGCCGATCTGCAGCATGTGGCGCCAGCTGTCGAGCACCGTACGCAGCGGCGCCAGGGGAGAGGCCAGCACCCCAAGGCGCAGGCCCAGGTGCCACAGGGTGAAGACCAGCATGGCGCAGGTCGCCACCAGCGTGGCCAGGGCCGCACCTGCCACCTCCAGCCGGGGAAATCCGAACAGGCCGAAAATGAATATGGGGTCCAGGACCAGGTTGAGCAGGGCGGCGCCGATGATGATCTTTGATTCCAGCAGGCTGTTGCCGCGCGCCCGGATCGCGGCCAGCGTGCACCACAGCACCATGTCCAGGGGCGCCATGTAATACCACACTTCCATGTAGTCACGGATCAACGGGAGCAGGGTGTCGGTGGCGCCCAGCAGCCGGAAAACCGGTTCGATCGTGGCAAGCCCGGCGAGCAGCATGCCGATGGCGGCCAGAGCGCCCAGTACGCTCGAATCCGTGGCGAGGCGACGTGCGCGTTCCTCTTCGCGACGGCCCACGGCGCGTGACACACAGGAAGCGACGCCGGCCTCGAAGCCGATGCCGATGCCGTAAACCAGCCAGATCACGGGCAGGACAAAACTCACCGCGGCCAGCGGCGCGTCGCCCAGCTGGGCGATGAAGTACAGGTCGATGGCCTCGAAGGAAAAGATGGCCACCAGGCCGATGGAGAACGGCAGGGCCTGGCGGCGCAGGTGCCCGCCAACGGGGCCGGTGGTCAGGTCGTGGCCGGCAGCTTTGCGGCGCCGACGTTCGCCGGGTTCAGCGGGCGGGGCGGACATCGGCAAATCCGTTCAGGGTCAGGCGGCCGCTGGCCGGGTCCGACGCCAGCCGCTCGGGCTGGTCGATGCACGCGCTGTGAAGCACTTCGCCGGAATAGGCGACCAGGCGATTGAAGCGCGCCCGGACCCGCGCCCGTTCCTCCACCACGTCATTGGAACCCGAAGGATAAGCCGGTGCCCGCCGATAGAGCTCGAAACGCTCGTGCAGTTCGGTCTCCGACGTGGCTGGGTCTTGCCGGTGGCGACGGGAGAAATCCGCCCAGAAACCAGGGTCGCGCCAGCGAAAGAACGCGGTGCCGCCCAGTTCCGGGTCCTCGAACAGGTACAGCACCGTGGCCAGGTTGCGGCGTGCCGGGTCACGCCGCGGGTCGGCGTGGGGGAGACGCTGTATCCACGAGAACGCCGACGGCTGCAACGTGGTGAGCGCGAACTGCGCCTGCAGATTCCAGCCCCCGCGCATGACGTGGAAATCACGGGCCAGGCGGCGCGCCAGGGCCGAGCGCAACGGCGCCGCGGCGCTGTCGTCCAGCGGCAGCACCTGCCCCGGATAGGCATCGTGTTGTGCCTGGAAACGATCGCGCCGGGCGCAGGCCCAGTCACGGGCGGCGACGGGGTCAAGCAGAAAATCATCCAGCACCAGGCAGTGCGCGCCCTCGCCAAGGTCCACTCGGTGCGCCCTGGCGTCGGGATTGACGCGCAGGTCGGGAAGGGCCGCGGCGGCGGTCTCGCGCATGGGGTTCTGCCGGTCGTCGGGTGGAGGGCCGGTCAGTGTGACCCCGGGGATGCTCCGGGGGCAAGCCCGGTCTTGTGAGGCGACAGGCCCTGCGGCACACTGGCCGCCGCATGGCCGCTCCCACCGACACCCTGCCCAGCGAATCGGTCCGCGTGTTTTATGACACGGCCATGGCGCACCTGCGCGCCGGCGACCTGGACCAGGCTGAGCAGGTCGCGCGCCGGGCGCAGGTCATCTATCCACGTGATCCCAACATCAGCTGCCTGCTCGGCGAGTTGTGCCTGAAGCGGCGGCGCCCCCAGGAGGCGCGCACATGGTTTGGGCGGACCCTGGAGCACTTCACGGATTTTCCGCGCGCGCTGGAGGGCGCGGGCCGCGCCCTGCTGGACGAGAAGAAGCCGGTTCGGGCGGCGGAATTCCTGGCCCGCGCGGCACGCGCGGTGCCGGAACGGGTCAATACGCAGCTGGTGCTGGCCCGTGCACTGGCCATGGCGGGACAGGCGCCGGAAGCCGAGGCGGCCTTCAACCGCGCACTGGCCCTGGACCCCGACCGGGCGGTGGTGGCGCGGGCCGCCGAGGCCTACCGCGAAGGTCGGGCGCAGGAGGCGGAGCAATGGCTGCGCGAACACCTGAAGGCGACCCCGGACGACCCCATCGCCCTGCGCCTGCTCGCGCAGATCGGCATCGACGCCAACCAGGTTCGTCCCGCGCTGAGAATGCTCAGGCGCACCGTGGAACTGGCGCCGGATTTCGTGCTGGCCTGGAATGATCTGGCCAATCTTCACATGCAGGAAGAGCGCTACGACGAGGCGCTGGAGACCGCTGCCCACGCCATCTCGCTGGACCCGGAGCTCCCGCACGGCTGGGTGATCCGCGCCAACATCCTGTCCCGCGCGCAGCGCCATGCCGAGGCCGAGGCGGTGTACCGCGATGCGCTGGAGAAGAACCCCGGCCACGCCGGCGCCCTGTCGGGCCTGGGTCACGTGCTCAAGACCATCGGGCGCACCCCGGAAGCCATCGAGGCCTTTCGCGAGTGCATCCGCCTGCACCCGCGCTTCGGCGAGGCCTACTGGAGCCTGGCCAACCTGAAGACCTTCAGCTTCGCGCCGGAGGAGGTGGCCGTCATGCGCGCGCTGGTGGACGACGCCAGCCTGGCGGATGAATCGCGGGTCAACCTGTTGTATTCCCTGGGCAAGCACCTGGAAAACCAGGGTGAGTTCGACGCGGCCTTCGACGCTTTTTCGCGCGGTGCGGCCCTGCGCCGCGAACACGAGGTGTACGACCCGGTGCAGACGCAGGTGGTACACGACCGCATCATCGAGGTCTTCACGCCCGCGTTCCTGGCCGAACGCGCCGGCAGTGGCGACCCGGCGCCCGATCCCATCCTGGTGGTGGGCATGCCACGTTCGGGTTCCACGCTGATCGAACAGATCCTGGCCAGCCATTCGCAGGTCGAGGGCACCATGGAACTGCCCGACCTGAGCCGCCTGATCCGGGACATCAACCGCGAGGGCAAGGGCAAGATCCAGTACCCGGAAGCGTTGCGCCACATGAACGCGGACGACCTGGCCTCCCTGGGTCGCCGCTACCTGGAGACGACGGCGCGTTACCGTTCGGGCAGGGCGTACTTCATCGACAAAATGCCCAACAATTTTGCGGCGGTGGGCCTGTTGCACCTGATCCTCCCCAACGCGAAGGTCATCGACGCCAGGCGCCATCCGCTGGATTCCTGCCTGGGCACCTGGAAGCAGTTGTTCTTCAAGGGACAGGCCTTCACCTATGATTTCTTCGAGTTGGGGCAGTACTACCTGCAGTACGACCGCATCATGGCGCACTGGCGCGAGGTACTGCCGGGCAAGGTGCTCGAGGTGCGCTACGAAGACGTGGTGGCCGACCTGGACGGCCAGGTGCGCCGGCTGCTGGCGCACTGCGGCCTGGATTTCGAAGCGGACTGCCTGCGCTTCTGGGAAACCGAGCGAGCGGTCAACACGGCCAGTTCGGAGCAGGTGCGCAAGCCGCTGTACTCCGGCTCGGTCAATTTCTGGCGGCACTACGAGCCGCACCTCGGTGAACTGATCGGGCAGCTCGAGCCGCTGCTCGATTCCCTTCCGCAGGCGGATCGGCCCGCCTAGGCGGCCGGCGTGGCGATGCCGGGCTCCGGCGTGGGTTCCTGGCCTGCCCCGGCGCGCGGCAGGTAGTCGAAAATGAAGGTGACCCGGTCTTCCCGGCCGCTGTTCATCACGCTGTGGTTGCGTTGGTTGTTCACCTCGTAGGCCCGCCCCGTCTGCAGGCGGTGGGGCCGCCCGTTGATCATGAACCGAACGCCCGCGTTGGTGGACAGGGGGACGTGGATGCGGTGGCTGTGCACGAACGATTCGTGCGTGTCGCGGTGCGGCGTGATCACGCCGCCGGGTTTCAGCTTCGCGGCCATGGCGCGGATAATGGTGCCTTCGGCCGGATAGTGGGCGTCCAGGATGGCGTGCATCAGCGGCACCGCGAGATCACGCAGCGGTTCCCAGGCGCTTTCCCGGGTCACGGTCAGCTCCGGCCAGCCGCTACAGAACACCATCACCAGGGACTCGGTGTGCTCGTGCACCGAGTAGGCGTTCTGCCGGTACTGGTTTTGTTGCCACACGGAGGCGTCCAGCCCGAGGACGCGCTCGGCCAGGGGCGCGGAATCGACCTCGCCGAGGTCCTTGAGGGTGCCGTTGAATTCCATGAATGACCGTTCGATGACGCCAGGCGCCGAGTATACGCAGCGGTCCGCCTGGCTGTCACCGGGGAGCGGAATTCTTCGGCCTGTTTAACAATTTCAACGGTAAGCGCTTGACCCGGCGAAAAATGTTTGCCATGTTCGTGAAGTCCGTGTAAAAAAACGGAACAACAATCCCCGAAAACCGTCGAGGACACAGCGCCATGCCAGAAGCACCAGCCGGACCATCCGCCAACCGATCCCTGCCTTCTGGCAACCTGACCTTCGCCCTTTCGGCGGTGTTCGCGGCGCCGGGCGGGGCCGCCATGGCCCAGGTCGCGGACCAGGAAGCGGCCTCCGGCGCGCTGGAGGAGGTGCTGGTCACGGCCCGCAAGCGCACCGAGAGCCTGATGGACGTGCCCGAGAGCATCCAGGCGATTGGCGGACAACAGATCAAGCAGGCCGGTCTGAACAGCATGGACGATTACGTGCGGTTCATTCCCAGCATGTCCTACGTCTCCGCCAACCCCGGCACGGCCAAGATCATCTTCCGCGGCATCGCCGACGACCAGGCGACTTTCATCGCCGAGCCGTCCGCGGCGCTGTACCTCGACGAACAGTCCCTGGCGCTGAACGCCACGCCCGACCCGCGCATGGTGGACATCGAGCGCGTGGAGGCGCTCAGCGGTCCGCAGGGCACGCTGTACGGGGCCAGCTCGCAGTCCGGCACGCTGCGCATCATCACCAACAAGCCCGACCCCACGGCCTTCGACTCCTTCGTCGACGTGATGCTGCGCACCGGCTCGGACAGCGACATGTCCTACGACGTCAGTGCGATGGGCAACTTCCCCATCAGCGACGACTTCGCGATCCGGCTGGTGGGTTTCACCGCCGAGGACGGCGGGTTCATCGACGTGGTGCGCGGCACCACGCCGCGCTTCGGCCTGTTCACCAATGACGACGCGGTGCAGGACAATTTCAACGACGTGCGCACCTCCGGCGGCCGTGTCTCGGCACGCTGGTTCGTCAGCGACGACTGGACCGCCACCGCCGGGGTGATCTACCAGGACACCAAATCCGACGGCCGACCGGAGCAGGACTCCACGCTGGGTCGCGACCTGGCCGTGGTGCGCTTCCGTCCCGACCAGGAATACGACGACCAGGACTGGACCCAGTACTCGCTGACCCTGGAAGGCGACCTGGGCTTTGCCGACTTCGTTTCGGCCACCTCCTATTTCACGCGTGACTGGACTTACGCCCAGGACACCTCGGTGGGTTACGCCTCCTACTTCGGCACCTTCTGCTACTCGGGCTACTACTACGATTTTTCGCAGTACTCCAAGTACTGCTTCCAGCCGGCCGGCGTGGGCAACTACTACAACGACCCCATCGGCTACCTGGAGAACATCCAGAAGAACACCAAGTTCAGCCAGGAGTTCCGGCTGTCGGCTTCGGGCGACACCTTCGACTGGATCGCCGGCCTGTTCTACGAGAAGCAGAGCGAGGACTGGGATTTCTACACCTACGAGACGGGTTACGGCTATTCGAATTCGAAGTCCATGCAGAATCTGCTGGCAGGCCTGGGTGCGAACCAGCCCAACGTTCCACCCTCGATCAACGATACCTGGTGGTATTCCTACGACCGCACCGACTGGGAACAGTACGCCGTGTTCGGCGAGGTGACCTGGCACATCACGGACCGCTGGGACGCCACCTTCGGCGCGCGCTGGTTCGACCGCAGCATGGAAAAAACCTACGGCGTGGAAAATCCCCTGGGCAACCCCGCGCCGGTGAACCCCAGTGATCCGCCGGAAGAGCAGTACTACAACACCAGTCCCACCAGCGATGAGAGTGACTGGGTGCCCAAGTTCACCCTGAGCTACCAGGTGACGGACAATGTCCTGCTCTACGGCCTGTACTCGGAAGGGTTCCGTCCTGGCGGCACCAACCGCGGCCGTGGCCAGCCTTTCCTGCCGCGGCAATACGACTCGGACATTCTCGAGAACATCGAATTCGGCACCAAGATGACCCTGGCCGAAGGCCGGGTGCGCCTGACCGCCACCTACTTCGACATGTCCTGGAACGACTACCAGCTCGAGGTCGTGGACCCCAGTAACATCCCTTGTGGGGAAAGCAACGCGCCGCCGGAACCGTTCTGCGGTCAGCCCTGGCAGAAGGTGGTGGCCAACGTGGGCAACGCCTCGTCGAAAGGGCTCGAGTTCCAGCTGGACGCTGCGGCCTCGGAAAACTGGACCCTGGGCCTGAACTTCACCTACCTCGACGCCAAGCTCGACGAGGAGGTCAACGTCTCCATCCCCGTGCCGGCCGGCTCGCCGCTGCCCCTGTCGCCGGAATGGAAGGGTTCGGCCTACGCCCAGTACGACTGGCCCGTGGACTGGTTCGGCGGCCTGGCGGACAACGCCTACGTGCGGCTGCAGTGGAGCTACACCGACGAGATGCTGAACGTGTTCGAGCCGCTCACGCTGGACGATGGTCCTGCGCCGCAACTGGTGCAACCGTCCTACAACATCGGCGACCTGCGTTTCGGGACCGGAGGCGAGGACTGGAGCGTGCAACTGTTCGTGAACAACCTGACCGACGAGCGCGCCATCCTGTTCAAGAACCCCTTCGAGTTCGACTACTTCTTCGGACGCTCGCGCGAGACCGTGAACCGGCCCCGCGAATACGGCGTGCGGTTCACCAAGAACTTCCGCTGAGTCAGTCCGCCGCTGGCGCCCGGCTCGCGGCTTTCCCTGAACTCTGTTCGAAGTAGGCCCGCGCGCGTTCGCGGGCCAGCGCGTACAGGCTGTCCTCCGGGTAGGGCCCCGGTGCTTCCGGGTCGCCCGCCACGCGCCCGGTCAGCACTTCCAGCGCCTCGCTGACCGTGTCCACCGCCCAGACGTGAAACTGCCGGTCGTGCGCCGCGGCGACCACGTCGGCGCGCAGCATCAGGTCGCCGGCATTGGCCCGCGGGATGATCACACCCTGCCCGCCGTCCAGGCCGAGCGACCGGCAGGCGTCGAAGAAACCGTCGACTTTTTCATTGACCCCGCCGATGGCCTGCAGGTGGCCATGCTGGTCGATCGCCCCGGTCATGGCGACCCCCTGGCGCAATGGCACTTCCGTCAGTGCGCTGAGCAGGCAGCAAAATTCCGCACCGGAGGCGGAATCGCCATCGATGCCGCCGTAACTCTGTTCGAAGGCGATGGACGCGCTGAACGCCAGCGGATGGTCCATGCGCAAAATGTGCCTCAGCAGCCCGCCGAGAATGTGAAAGCCCTTGGTGTGAATGTTCCCCGACAGCGCCGAGGCGCCCTCGATGTCGATGACACCGGCGCGGCCCGGACCCACGGTCGCGGTGATGCGGGACGGAAACCCGTAGCTGAGCGGCCCGGCGTGGATCACCGCCAGTCCGTTGATCTGGCCGACCACCGCGCCGCTGGATTCCACCCGGATGGTGCGGTCGGAGATCAGTTCCTGGTAACGCTGCGAGGGCAGACTGGCGCGGTAGCGGGTGCGCCGTACGGTGTTTTCGACGTGTCCGCGATGCACCTGTTCGACGCTGTCCTTGCGCGCCAGGAAAGCGGCCTCGCGGGCGATGTCGGCCACGCGGCCGAACCGCGCGGTCAGCTTGCCACGGCGAGACGCGATGCGGGCGCCGTGCTCGGCCACCGCGGCCACCGCGTCGGGCGCAAAGGGTGGCAGCCCTTCTTCGGCGCACAGCTTGGCGATGACACCGGCGTACAGGCGCACGCCCTCGGTGTCCCGCCCGATCTCGGTATCGAAGTCGGCCAGCACCTTGAACAGGTCGGAAAAATCCTGGTCGACCTGGTCGAGCTGGTAGTACAGGCCGCTGCTGCCCAGCAGGATCACGCGCACCTCGATGTCGATCGGCTCGGGTTTGAGGGATTGCGTGGCCGTGGGCCAGCCCAGGTCGGCCGGGACGATTTCCACGCTGCCCGTGCGCAACGCGCGCATCAGCAGGCGCCAGGCCCCCGGCTCGGTCAGCACGTCGCGCGCGTCCAGCGCCAGGTAGCCGCCATCGGCCTGCACCAGCGTGCCCGCGCGAATCCCCTTGTAGTTGGTCACCGGCCGTCCACCGCTGACGAAGTCTGGTTCCACGCTGCCCAGCAGGTTGGACACCGTGGGCGCGTTCTCGGTGATCACCGGAAAGTCGCTGTCGGCGGCGTGGGTGTGGATCACGTTCACGCCGTAGATGTCGTTCGCGTCCGGCAGGTTGTCCGCCGCGTTGCCGGGCAGCCGGTTTTCCAGGACGTCGTCGGTCACCTCGCGCAAAAAACAGCACACGGGGGCGGTGTCGAACTGCTGGCGGATCGGGGTCAGCAGCTGCTCCAGGACGCCGGTGACTTCCTGCTCGACGAAGGTGCGGGTTTTTTCCACGCCTTCGTTCATCACCCGCGAGGCCTCGGCGCCGGTTTCCTCCAGCCGCTGGTTGTAGCCGCGGATGGATTCTTCCACGGCCCTGGCCTGCGCCTCGTCCACATCGCCGCTGGCGACCATTTGCCGGAATTCGTCCGGTGGCACCGGCTTGCCTTCGCGCACCGGAAAAATCACCGTGCGGGCCACGGGTCCGGTCTTGATCTGCACCAGGGTGAGACCGTTTTCATGCAGTTCCTTTTCCAGCGGGCCGGTGATGGCTTCCACCGCCTGTCGCGTTTCCTCCTGGAGGGCGGACAGGCGGGCCTTGGCGGTGGGCGATTCTAGCACTTCGCCCAGGCGGCGTTCGATGAAGTCGGCCGCCTCGCGCATGCGACGCCGTAAACGTGGCCCGTCGCCGGCCGGCAGGGTCAGCAGACGTGGCCGGTCGGGCTGGGCGAAATGGTGCACGTAGCAGCGGTCCAGCTGTCGCCGGGGCGCCGGATCGATACCTTCGAGCACCGAGCGCACCAGGGTCATGCGCCCGGTTCCGGTTACCCCGCGCACGTACACGTTCTGCCCCGGCGCGTCGCACTCCACCCCGAAGCGCAGGGCCTCGATGGCGATGGGCTGACCCACCACGCCGGTGGCGGGGTCGACCTCGGCGGTGCTCTGGAAATCGAGCTCGGATTCATCGAAACGCCAGCGCAGAACACCGGCTTCAAGTCGGGTCGGGTGGTCCAAGAAAAACTCCTTCGCGTCAGGGAGCGAGCTGGTGTTGCCGGGCGAAATCCTTAAAGACCTGCGCCGCCAGTGTGGGACATTCGAGCATGGGCAGGTGGCCTACCTCCGGGTGGGTCTCCAACGTGGAGCCCGGTATCAGTCGGTGCAGCACCTGCGCGCCGTCCGGGTGGGTGGCGCGGTCTTCCTCGCCCCACTCGATCAGCACCGGCATGGTCAGATGTTCGGCCAGTTCCTCCAATGGCGTGGACTGCAGCAGGAATTCGTCCTGCATCCGCGGCAGTTCCTCCTTGAGCCGCGCTGCGTTGAGGTAGCCCGCGCGGGCCAGGGCGTAGGGCACGTGGGGGCGTTTGTAAAACAGCATCGTGACCATGTCGATGTAGTCCTTCATGGAGTCCACGTGAAAGGGATTGACCTGGTGCTCCAGGAAGTTGCGCATCAACTCGCTCTGCTCAGCGGATTTCACCCCGAACGCATCCTGCAGCCACAGCCCGCGGACCCGCTCCGGGTTGCGTGCGGCGAAATCGGCCGCGATCCAGCCGCCCATGGAGTTTCCCGCGAGCGTGCATTCGCGCACCCCAAGCGCATCGAGCCACGCCTCCAGGCGCAGGGACTGCGCACGAATGCGGAAGTCGAGTCCCGCGGGCGGCTGGCTGGCGCCAAAGCCGGGCAAATCGGGCACCAGCACGTGAAACTGGCGCCGCAGCGGCCCGGCCACGCCCAGCCAATGGTCGGCCTCGGAGGCGAGGCCATGCAACAGCACCAGGTGCGGGCCCTTACCGCCTTCGATGTAGGACCAGCGCACGTTGTCGACCACGATTTTGCGGCCTTTCAGGCCCGTGATGCGGCGCGCCAGGAAGCTCAGCAGCTTCATCCAGCGCAACGGCAGCACGTACCAGCTGGCCACCAGCAGGAACAGCGCGATGGCCACGTAAAGCGACGATTGACTCATGCGTTTATCATAGTCGTTCGGCTCCGCGAGGGTGTACACCATGCAAGGAATTTCGACCGCGATGGCGACCGCCTGGCTGCTCCTGGCCGGCGGCATGCCGGCCTTTGCCCAGTTCCAGTGCGCACCGGAAGATGTGTTGCCCGACAACGCGTTTCCGGTGGTCGTATTCGAGACCACCATGGGCGCCGTGGAAGTGGAGCTGGACCGCATGCGCGCTCCGGCCACCGTCAACAATTTCCTGGCCTACGTGGTGGAAGGCGCCTACGACGACACCCTGTTTCACCGCGTGATCAAGGACTTCGTGGTGCAGGGCGGGGGGTACGACGAGAGCTGGAACGAACGCACCGCGCGCGAGCCGGTCATGAACGAATCCGGCAACGGCCTGGCCAACGACGCATGGACCATCGCCATGGCGCGTTTCGACGACCCCCACTCGGCGACCAACCAGTTTTTCTTCAACGTGGCCGACAACACCCGCGCCCTGGACCCGTCGCCGCGGCGCTGGGGCTACACCGTGTTCGGTACGGTGGTGGCGGGGCAGGATGTGCTCCAGGCCATTGCCGGCGTGGCGACCGGCTATCACGGCGAGATGGACTTCCAGGACGTGCCACTGACGCCGGTGAAGTTGATCTCGGCCAGCGTCCAGTAGCCGACGCCGCCAGGAGCCCGGGTCCGTGAACGAATCGTGGCGTCGCTGGGGCATGACCGCCCTGTTGCTGGGTGTCGCCCTGCTGGCGGTGTTGCCGGTGCTGGATGAACGCGCCGAACACAACTACGAGGCCCTGTTCCAGCGCGCCCTGGTCACATTCGCCCTGGCGCGCACCCTTAACGGGGTGATCTCCGCGGTGCAGGGAACCGAGGTCGCAATCCAGCCGGCCGGCGTCGGCGTGACGCTGACCCCGGGTGAGGTGCTGGACCCGGTCAATGACCTGGTCGAGCGATTCTCCTGGATCATGCTGGGCGCCACCGTGTCCCTGGGGGTGCAGAGCGTATTGCTGGAGATCAGCGCCTGGTGGGTGCTGCAGGGCGCGGTGGTGGTGCTGGCGCTCTGGCTGCTGGCGCTGCGCTGGTGGCGCGGGCGCGCCCCTGACACCGCCCGGGCCTGGCTGTGGCGCGCGCTGCTGGTGGCCGTGTTCCTGCGTTTCGCCGTGCCCCTGACGCTGGTGGCCAACGAGGCGGTCTATGAACTGTTCCTGGAAACCCGCTACCAGGAAAGCACCCAGGTCATCGAAGCCGCCGGCGAGGCCCTGGAGGAACTGGGCGAGGAGCCAGCCACGGTGCCGGAACCCGCTGACAACGAGG
This sequence comes from Gammaproteobacteria bacterium, assembly GCA_030431095.1. Classification (GTDB taxonomy): domain Bacteria; phylum Pseudomonadota; class Gammaproteobacteria; order Xanthomonadales; family SZUA-36; genus Marinihelvus. Next base: position 81,654 of record JAUIJU010000009.1, read on the forward strand.
GCTTTTTCGAAGGACTCAGGGATTCCCTGGGCAGGGCCTGGGACTCCGCGGCGGACGGGCCGGGCCTGGCCGAGCGCGTGGCGGCCATCCAGGAACGGGCGACGGCGCTGATCGAGCACGTCATCCAGCTCAGCGTGGTGTTCGTCCTGCAAACGGGCGTATTGCCCGTGGCCTTCCTGTGGGTGTTCCTGCAGCTCGCCAAGTGGGTGTTTCGTCCTCCATCGCCCCCTGAAAAATAGCCATTTCAATTATATATTGACAAATAAGTCAATATAGATATAAACTGACAATTAAGGGGAACGCCCGAGCCGGCGTCCCGGGTCAAGGGAGAGGTCGCGGTGGCGGGAAGGGGAGAAACGGCCACCGCATAGAGGGAGAGGCCGTTTTCCAGGGGACGTGAAGGTGGCATGGGCCGGTCCGGGTCGGGATCGGCCCACGCTCTATGGCGCCGCCGGCGGCCTCCGGCCTAAACTGTCGCGCAAGCAAACCACGCGAGACCGGCATGGAAATACTTTCCAGGATATGGACCCGGGTGTCCGAAGTGCTCAGCCACCAGTTGTTCCACTTCGGCGAAACGCCCATCACCGTTTCCCAGCTGATTGCCGTACCCCTCGTCCTCGGACTCGGCTTGCTGATCGCGCGCCTTGTCGATCGAACCCTGTCCCGGCGGCTCGAGCGCAAGGGCCACGACAGCAACCTCGTGCAGGTGGTCCGGCGCGGCTTCTACGTGGTGGTGATTACCGCTCTGCTGATGCTGTCCCTCAGCATACTGAACGTTCCCCTGGGCGCATTCACGTTCATCTCCGGGGCGGTGGCCATCGGCGTGGGTTTCGGCGCCCAGAACGTGATCAACAACTTCATCAGCGGCTGGATCCTGATGGGCGAACGTCCCATTCGCCTGGGCGATCTGCTTGAGTTTGAAGGCACCCTGGGGAGGGTGGAGGCGATCAACACGCGCTCCACGCTGATTCGCCGCATCGATGGCGTGCACATCGTCACCCCCAACAGCATGTTGCTGGAAAACACGGTGGTCAACTGGACCCTCGTCGACCAGGAGATCCGCACCCAGGTCCGCGTGGGCGTGGCCTACGGTTCGCCGGTGCGCCAGGTGGAACAGCTGATTTACGACGCGGCCAAAGGCCACCCCGACGTGCAGGTCGACCCTCCGCCGCAGGTCATCTTCGAGGATTTCGGCGACAACGCGCTGGTGTTCGACCTGTTTTTCTGGACCCTGTTGCGGCCCGGTGGGGATCTGCGCAAGCTACGCAGCGACCTGCGATTCGCCATTTCCGACCAGTTCAACGAGCAGGGGATCGTGATCGCCTTTCCGCAGCGGGACGTCCACATCGACGGGGCGTTGAAACTGCTGGGTCCCGGGGTCTCGGATTCAGAACCAGCGGTTGCGGACGAAGTAGATCACCTGGCCGGCGAGCAGGGTCGCGAGTAGCCCACTGAAAATCCAGAATGCCCAGGGGTTGTCGGAACCAGGGATGCCGCCCACGTTGATGCCCAGCAGGCCGGTCAGAAAGCCCAGCGGCAGGAACAGCGCCGCGGTGATGGACAGCAGATACATCCGCTTGTTGAGCTGGTCGGACAGCCGGCTGGCCAGTTCCTCGTGAATGACCGTGGCGCGCTCGCGCACGGTGTCCATGTCTTCCACCAGCCGCACCATGCGGTCGCAGATCTCGCGCAGGCGCATGCGGTCGTCGGCACTGAACCAGGCCGGCGGCTCGGCCAGCAGGCGGGACAGCGCGTCGCGCTGCGGCGCCAGGTAGCGGCGCAGGGCGATGGCTTCCCGACGCAGGTTGGACAGGCGGGACCGCGCCTCGGACTGGGGCGCGTTGAGCACATCGTCTTCAAGTTCGTCGACGTCGTCCTCCACCTGGTTCACCGCGTCGTTGATGCGCACCACCAGCCGCTCCACCAGGCGCAGCAGCAGGTCGGCGGAACTGGCCACCGCGCGCTGGTCCAGCGACTCCAGGGTGTCCACCACCGACAGCAGTTTGCGGCGCCGCGTGGTGATCAGGGTTTCCGGGTCCACCCAAATGCGGATGGAGACCATGTCTTCCGGGTCGGCGCCCGGATTCAGGTTCACGCCGCGCAGCACCAGCAACAGGCCGTCCTGGGACACCGTGGCGCGTGGCCGGGTCTCCTCCGCCACCAGGGCGTCAGCCAGCAGGTCGGACAGATCGCCCGGCCCGGCCAGCCACTCCCGCGCCAGCGGGTGGTTGGCGTCCAGGTGCGCCCAGGTCAGGGTGCCGGGCGCGTGTGCGCCATCCCAGGCTTCCCGGTCGAGCGCCTGGTGCCCCCCGTCCGGCGTGATGGCCACGGCATGGATCAGCGGTGAATTCGGCGACGTTCCGGGTGGGTTGCTCATGCCGCTAGTGTGAAATTCCACCGGGTGGCGGTCAAGAAGTCTTGCTAAACTGCGCCCCGACGCGCCCGTAGCTCATCAGGATAGAGCACCAGATTCCTAATCTGGGGGTAGCAGGTTCGAGTCCTGCCGGGCGCGCCAGATCCTGTTTGGCGACTTTCTTTTGACTCGCCGGTCAAGTAGCGTTGTCGGGGCATGTCCGACGACGACGATGACAAGCTGTACATCGTCCTGGTCAGCATCCACGGCCTGATACGCGGCCATGACCTGGAGCTGGGGCGGGACGCGGATACCGGGGGGCAGACCAAGTACGTGGTCGACCTGGCCCGGGCGCTGGGCGTGCACCCTGGTGTGGGTCGCGTGGACCTGCTCACGCGGCGCATCGTCGACCCGCGGGTCAGCGACGACTACGCCGAGTCGGTCGAGCCGCTGGACGGCAACGCCCGCATCGTGCGCATCGAGGCCGGCCCCGCGGAGTACATCCCCAAGGAACAGCTCTGGGACCACCTGGACACGTTCACCGACAACCTCGTCGACTATCTGAAGGATGAGTCCCGGCAGCCCGACTTCATCCACAGCCACTATGCCGACGCCGGCTATGTCGGCGTGCGCACCGCGAATTTCCTGGGCGTGCCGCTGGTGCACACCGGTCACTCACTGGGCCGTGACAAGCGCAAGCGGCTGCTGGCCAATGGCATGTCCGCCGCGGACATCGAGCGCACCTACAACATGGCGCGCCGCATCCGCGCCGAGGAAGAGCTGCTGGCCAACGCCGACCTGGTCATCACCAGCACCAACAACGAGATCAAGGAACAGTATCGGCTGTACAACTACTACGACCCGGCGCGCAAGGCGGTGATCCCCCCGGGAACCAACCTGGCGCAGTTTCGCCCACCCGAAAAGGGCGAAACCTTCGCCTTTGCCGACCAGCTGACGCCCTTTCTTCGCGACCCGGACAAGCCCCTGGTGCTGGCCCTGTCGCGGCCCGACGAGCGCAAGAACATCGCCATCCTGCTGGAGGCCTTCGGCGCCAGCGAGGCCTTGCGCGAGGCGGCCAACCTGCTGGTCATCGCCGGTAACCGAACGGCCATCCGTGAGCTCGACCAGGGCCCGGAAGCGGTCCTGACGGACCTGCTGCTGCGCCTGGACCAGCACGGCCTGTACGGCCGGGTGGCGCTGCCCAAGCGACACAGCGCCGACGAAGTGCCCGACATCTACCGCCTGGCCGCCGCCAGCGGCGGGGTGTTCATCAACCCGGCGCTGACCGAGCCGTTCGGCCTGACCCTGCTGGAGGCCGCCGCCAGCGGGCTGCCGCTGGTGGCGACGGAAAATGGCGGCCCGGTGGACATCATCGCCAATTGCGACAACGGCCTGCTGGTCGATCCGCTGGATGCCGACGCCATTGCCGACGCTTTGCTGACCCTGCTGAACGACGAAGATCGCCGCGGGCAGGCCGTGGAAAACGGGCTGCACGGGGTGCGCAAACACTATTCCTGGCAGGCGCACGCCGACCAGTACCTGGAACGCCTCGCGGTGTTGCGCGGCACGCACCGCGAGCCGGGCGCCGAGCAGCGCCCGCCCGCCACGCCCGGTTATCGCGACCGCGCCATCTTCAGCGACCTCGACCAGAGCCTGCTGGGCGACCCGGATTCGCTGCCGGCTTTCGCCGGATTCCTGCACGACAACGAGCGTCGTGTTTCCTTCGGCATCGCCACCGGCCGAACCTTCGGTTCCGCGCTGGCGGTGTTGCGCAAGTACGGCCTGCCGCGCCCCGACGTGCTGATCAGCGGGCTGGGCACGCGCATCCATTATCGCAGCGTGTTGACGGAGGACCGTGCCTGGACCGACCACATAGACCACGACTGGAGCCGTGCGCGCATCGAGCGGCTGTTCCGTGACGAACCCGGCCTCAAATTGCAGCCCACCGACAAGCAGAGCGAGTTCAAACTGTCCTATTTCTACGACCCGGACGTCGGCCGGCCCGTGAACGACCTGGTGGCGACGCTGCACCAGCACGAATTGAATGCCAACGTGGTCACCTCATTTGGCCAGTACATCGACATCATTCCCTCGCGCGCCTCCAAGGGCCAGGCCCTGCGCTACGTGGCCGCGCGCCTGGACATGCCGCTGGAGCGCATCCTGGTGGCCGGCGGCTCGGGCGCCGACGAGGACCTCATGCGTGGCAATACCCTGGCTGTCGTGGTCGCCAACCGCCACGAGGAGGAATTGTCCGAGCTGGTGGATGTGGACCGCGTGTTTTTCTCGAAACGTTCACACGCCGCCGGAATACTCGAGGCAGTGGACCACTACGGTTTCCTGGAACTGGAGCGTCTGGACGCCAGGGCATGAAGGGGGATTAATGGAAGGGCGGCTGTTGCTGTGCACGGACCTCGATCGCACCCTGCTGCCCAACGGCGAGCAGGCCGAGTCCGAGCACGCCCGGGAGCGGCTGGCCCGCCTGGTGTCGCGCCCGGAAGTGACGCTGGCCTTTGTCAGCGGCCGTCATCGCGCGCTGGTGCGCGAAGCCATGGACCAGTGGTCGCTGCCGCTGCCCGACTGGGTGATCGGCGACGTGGGCACCACGCTGTGGCGGGTGTCCGGCGCCGACCACTGGACGCGTGATGCGGACTGGGAAGCCGCCATCGGCGAAGACTGGGCGGGTCTCGAATGGCGTGGCCTGGCGGACCGCCTGGGGGGTTTTGCCGGCCTGGATCTGCAGCCCGAATCCCGCCAGAACCGCCACAAGCTCAGTTTTTTCCTGCCGGCCGATGCCGATACCGGCATGCTGGCCCTGCGACTGGAAGAGCGCCTGGAAGCGGCCGGTGTGCGCGCCCGCCTGGTGTTCAGCATCGACGAGACCAGCGACCAGGGCCTGCTGGACGTGTTGCCGAGCAGCGCCTCCAAGCGCCACGCCATCGAGGCGCTGATCGACCGGCTGGGGCTTGAGGCGGATCACGCGGTGTTCTGCGGCGACAGCGGCAACGACCTGGAGGTTCTGGCCAGCGACATTCCGGGGGTGCTGGTGGCCAATGCGACCCGGCCCGTGCGCGAGCAGGCGCTGCGCCAGGCGCGGAAAGCCGGCACCGACGATCGCCTGTATTGCGCTCGCGGTCAGTTCCTCGGCATGAACGGAAACTACGCGGCGGGCATGCTCGAAGGCATCGCTTACTACCGGCCGGAGTCGGTGGCCTGGATGACGGCAGGGGAGGGAAACTGATGAGCCCGGGGATCGACCTCTTCGGCGAGGTGCTGTTCGACGGTTTTCCGGACGGGCGCCGGGTGCTCGGCGGGGCGCCGTTCAACGTAGCCTGGCACCTGGCTGCCTGGGGCGAGGCGCCGCGCCTGGTCAGCCGCGTGGGCCAGGACGAGGACGGCGCGGCGGTGCTCGCCGCGATGCAGGGCTGGGGCATGGATACCGGGGCGGTTTCGCGCGATGCGACATTGCCCACCGGCCGCGTGGACGTCACGCTGGCCGACGGCGAACCCGAGTACGAGATCGTTCACCCGGTGGCCTGGGACGCCATCGCCACCCCGCCGCCGCCGTGCGCCGCATGGCTGTACCACGGCAGCCTGGCCCTGCGTGATGCCCGTTCCCGGGAAACCCTGGAGGCGCTGGCGTGCGCGAACGGCGTGCGGGTGTTCCTGGATGTGAACCTGCGTCCTCCCTGGTGGGATCCGGAGGAGGTCGGTGAACGCGTGCGCGCCGCGCACTGGGTGAAACTGAACGAGGACGAACTCGATCGCCTCGCCCCGCCCGGAAATTCGCTGCCGGACCGCGCCCGCGCCCTGCTGGAAAACGCCGGGCTCGAGGGCCTGGTCGTGACCCGCGGCGCAGCCGGCGCCGTGGTGCTGGGCGCGGACGACGTGGCTGCCGCGGCGCCGGCGCCGGAACGCGTCCGGGTGGTGGACACGGTGGGTGCCGGTGACGCCTTCGCCTCGGTCATGATCCTGGGCCTGCGCCGTGGCTGGTCGCCCGTCGTTTCCCTGGAACGCGCCCTGGAATTCGCCGCTGCCGTCTGCGGCCTGCGTGGCGCCACCGTGGCCGACCCGGCCTTCTACCGACCCTTCCTGGACGCCTGGGGACTGCCCGGCGAAGGAGACGACTGATGTACGAGCCGGTATCCCACGCCCTGCTCAACCGGATCCTGGACCAGGTCAACCCGGAGCTGAAGAAAAAGCAGCTGCGGTTTTTTCACACGCGCCTGGGCGCCAATTTCTACGCCATCCACTCGCTGTTCCGGCGCCTTTACAGCGACCGCGACGACCTGGAAGCGCAGATGGTACGCCTGGTGGAAGTCCTGGCGCGAAACTACATCGATCGGCCCAAGGGTTTGAAAAAGCTCGACCGCGCGCGCGAGCAGGACCACCAGTGGTTCCTGCACCAGCAGTGGGTGGGCATGGCCCTGTACGCCAACAGTTTTGCCGGTCGCCTGCCCGATCTGCAGGCGCGCCTGCCGTACCTGCAGGAACTGGGCGTGAACCTGGTGCACGTGATGCCGATCCTGCAGTGCCCGCCCGGCGCCAGCGACGGCGGCTACGCGGTCAGCGACTTCCGCGACGTGGACGATCGCGCCGGCACCCTGGACGAGCTGCGCGAACTGGGCCGGACCATGCGCGGACAGGGCATGCTGCTCACCCTGGACGTGGTGGTCAACCACACCTCCGACCAGCACGCGTGGGCGCAGCGCGCCCGCGCCGGGGACGAGACCTACCGGGATTACTATTACACCTTCGAAGACCGGTCGATTCCCGACCAGTACGAACGCACGCTGCCCGAGGTGTTCCCAGAGCAGGCGCCCGGCAACTTCACCTGGGACGATGCCATGAACCGCTGGGTGATGACGGTGTTCAACACCTACCAGTGGGACCTGAACTACCGCAACCCGGCGGTGTTCATCGAGATGCTGGACATCCTGCTGTTCTGGGCCAACCAGGGTGCCGATATCCTGCGCCTGGACGCGGTGGCCTTCCTGTGGAAGAAGATCGGCACCCAGAGCCAGAACGAGCGCGAGGCCCACGTCATCCTGCAGCTGTTCAAGGACTGCTGCCAGGTGACCGCCCCCGGCGTGCTGTTCATCGCCGAGGCCATCGTGGCGCCGTCGGAGATCACCAAGTACTTCGGCGAGGACGCGGTGGTCGCCAAGGAATGCGAGATCGCCTACAACGCCACCACCATGGCCCTGTTGTGGGACGCGGTGGCCACCAAGAACGCCCAGTTGCTGCGCGAGGGCATCCGCAGCCTGCCGGACAAGCTCGAGGGCGCCACCTGGCTGAACTACGTGCGCTGCCACGACGACATCGGCCTGGGCTTCGACGACGCCGACATCGTCAAAGCCGGCTACGACCCGGGTTCGCACCGGCGCTTCCTGGTGGACTGGTTCACCGGCGGCTACGCCATGTCACCGGCCCGCGGGCGGCCCTTCGGCGAAAACGAGGCCACCGGGGACGCGCGCATCGCCGGGGCCCTGGCGTCGCTGGCCGGACTGGAATCGGCCCTGGAGTCGGGTGACGAGGACGAGATCCAGCGCCGCATCGACCTGATCCTGACCCTGCACGGCATCATCATGGCCTTCGGCGGGATTCCCCTGCTGTACTACGGCGACGAGCTGGGCACGCTGAACGACTACAGCTATGAGCAGGACGTACACCGCTCGAGCGATTCGCGCTGGGTTCACCGGCCCACCATCGACTGGGAACGCGCCGAGCGGCGGCACGAACGCGGCACGCCGGAATTCCGTATCTTCAACGGCCTGCGGCACATGATCGAGGTGCGCAAGGAAACCCCGGCCTTCGCCGACTTCAACAACCGCGAACTGCTCGACCCGGACAACACCCACCTGTTCGCCTTCCTGCGCAGCCACCCGCTGAAACCGTCCGAACGGGTGCTGGTGGTGGCCAACTTCAACGACGAGGAAGAGCAACTGGACCTGGACGAGCTGGGGGGACGGGGGCGTTTCGGCACGGGCCAGCTGGGGGACCGCATTTCGGGCGCAACCCTCACCACGGACGAAGGGGTCATTGCGGTTCCGCCGTTCGGCATCCTCTGGGTGGAGGCCCACTGACGGCAACTGTCGGCGCCAGGTGTGTCGTGTTTGGAATCGGGTTGATTTCCTTCAGGAAATATACAATAAAAACATGATGATGAGCTCTAAATACTGTATAATAATACAGTCTTTACGAGGAGTCGTCATATTGCCACAGCCACAGCCACAGCCACAGCCACAGCCACAGCCACAGCCACAGCCACAGCCACAGCCACAGCCACAGCCACAGCCACAGCCACAGCCCCAACAGTCGAAGACCGAAACGGACCTATCACCCGGGCCGGTATCCCTCGCCGACCGCATCACCGAGCTGGCCGCCCATCTCGATGCCGGCGCCTATCGCCTGCTGGTGCTGATCGAGGCCTTCGACCGCCAGGGCGGCTGGGCCGAGATCGGCGTGAGCAGCTGCGCCCACTGGCTCAGCTGGAAAGTCGGCATGAACCTGGGCGCCGCGCGCGAACGGGTGCGCGTGGCGCGCGCCCTGCCGGATCTGCCGAAGATCAGCCGAGCCTTCAGCCAGGGGGTGGTCAGCTACTCCAAGGTCCGCGCCATGACCCGGGTGGCCACGGCGGACAACGAAGACGTGCTGCTGAACGTCGCCCTGCACGGCACCGCCAGCCACGTGGAACGGCAGGTGCGCGCCTACCGCCGGGTCAAGCGCCTGCAGGCGCTGGGTGAGGAGCAGCACCGTCACTTCCG
>JAUIJU010000010.1 GCA_030431095.1 Gammaproteobacteria bacterium
CGTGCTTCACCGCGATCCCGCGAAGGTCGACCCCCGAATTCCGGTACCCACGGGCAGGCGCCGGGCGGAGGGCACTACGGCAGGTTTTTAAGCTGCGAGTGCGTAGTTGTCGTCGTTGGCAACTATATGTTTTGCAATCAGTTTTACGAGATGTCTGCAGCTCGGCATGCACCTCGGGTTTCACGACCCACGTCGAAGCCAGGTCGCCCCCAGGGTGATTTTCCCAGTGTACGAAGTCTGGGACCGCGCATTGTAACCGGAAGTTCCCTGCGAGATCAGCAAAGTCCGATGATCGCGTTACCGTCGGAAGACGCCTAGCGCCCCTTCATGATGCGCGCCTTCTGGCGGTCCCAGTCACGGTCCTTGACAGTTTTGCGCTTGTCGTGCTGCTTTTTACCCGTGGCGACGCCGATCTCCACTTTGGCCTTGCCCGCCTTCCAGTACAGGGCCGTGGGCACGAGCGTCTTGCCGCGCTGGTCGACCAGGCCGCCGAGACGGTCCAGCTCCCGGCGGTGTAGCAGCAGTTTGCGCGAACGCATGGGGTCCGGGTCCACGTGCGTGCTGACCGTGGGCAATGCATCGATCCGCGTGCCCACCAGGTACGCTTCGCCGTCGCGCAGAAACACGTAACTGTCGGCGAATTGCACTCGGCCCTCTCGCAGGGATTTCACTTCCCAGCCTTGCAGTGCGATGCCGGCCTCCAGGCGGTCTTCGAGGTGATAATCGAAGCGGGCGCGCTTGTTGACCGCGATGGTTTTCTGTCCCTGGCTGCTCATGGCGTGATGGTCTTGGTGGTTCCCTGGTTTCCGGGCGTGACCGCAGCGGTGCGCCGCGGCGGGGCGAACGGACTATTGTAGGGCATCGCGCCGGGCAAAGCCCAATCTGGGTCCGCGCCGGATCGTGTCGACGGGGTCGGCGGCGTGCTATATTTCCGCGCTTTCACGCTGCCGGCCCGCCATGGAGATTTCCCGATCCGCCCTCGTGACGCACTCCGCGCTCGACATGTACCGCCTGGTGCATGACGTGGCCGGCTACCCGGACTTTCTGAGCTGGTGTGTCGGAGCGGCGGTGCACGAGCAGTCCCCCGAATTGCAACTGGCCACCCTGGAAGTGGACGTGGCCGGCGTGCGGCAGGCGTTCACGACGCGCAATCGCCTGGAGCGGGGCGAGCGGCTGGTCATGAACCTGGTGGACGGGCCGTTTCGGAGCCTGAGCGGCGAGTGGCGCTTCCAGCAACTGGGTTCAGACGGCAGCAAGATCTCCCTCGACCTGGCATTCGAGGTGTCCTCCCGGCTTCTGGCTGGCGCTTTCGGCCGGGGATTTGCCCACGTGGCCGATCGGCTCGTGCGGGACTTCGGCGTCCACGCAGACGCGGTGTACGGTGACTGATATCCCGGCAAGCCGAACGATTCGCGTAGAGGTCGCTTACGGCGAACCCGACCGCCAGGGCCTGGTGGAAGTCGAACTGCCGCCAGGCGCCACGGTGACCGCGGCGATCGAGGCCAGCGAACTGCGTGCGGCCTTTCCCGCACTGGAGGTCGCACCCGATCGACTGGGGGTGTGGGGGCGCAAGGTGCCGCCGGAGCACATCCTGTCCGACGGTGACCGGGTGGAAATTTACCGGCCGCTGATCGCTGACCCCAAGGAAGTCAGGCGGGCGAAGGCGGAAGCCGCGAAAAAAAAGTGACGGTCGGTCAGCTGCCCGGGGTCACGATATAGGGGCGCCGTCCGGTGCGCTCCTCCAGTGCCTCCAGTGCCGCCAGCGCCTCGTCACGGGATGCATAGTCGCCGGAGCGCAGCACGAAGAAACCCGTGTCGGCGATGACCTGGCCGTAAATTGTGGCGTCGATGCCGTCGGCCTGAAGCTGGGAGAGCAGCCGGTCGGCGTCCGTGCGCGCGTCAAAGGAGCCGAACTGGAGGGTCCAGCCCGCGGCGCCGTCAGCCAGGATTTCCAGGTCTTCGTAGTCTCGCGCATCACGGACATCGACACCCATCACCGGTTCGGCCGGTGTGATGGCCTGCGCGCCATCGGCTCTCAGGACTTCCTCGCCTTCGCCGGCGCGCACGCCGCGCATGTAGCTCAGGGTGTCGTTCTCGAACTTCAGGGTGACCAGGCGCCGTACCGGGTCGCCGCCGCGGCGGGCGAAGCTGGACAGGTAATCCCAGCGGTCGTGGTGAAACGGGTCCTGGATGGCCGGGGTGCCCAGCAGGAAGGCGACCTGGTTCTTGCTCATGCCCAGCTCGAGCTGGTCCAGGTCTTCCTGCTCCAGCGCGTTGCCCTGCTGGATATTCTGCTTGTAGAGGATGTTGCAGCCGGCGGTCAGCGCCAGGCAGGCGCACATCAGTAGGGTCAGGCGCTTTGTCATTATTCTGGGATGGAATTGCGTAAAGGTCTCGGGGCGTGAATGATACAATGATGCGGCCGCGCTCGACAGGGGCGTCACGCGAACCTCGTCATTCACCGTCGACCGAATTCACCAGGAGTCCATCCCGTTGGAAACCGACAAACTCAAGGACGTTGGCCTCAAGGTCACCCAGCCCCGGGTGCGAATCCTGGATTTGCTGGAGCGTCGTCGCTTCAAACACATGACCGCGGACGACATTTACCGCGAGCTGAACAAGGCGGGTGACGACATGGGCCTGGCCACGGTTTACCGGGTGCTCAACCAGTTCGAGGCTTCCGGTCTCGTGATCAAGCACAATTTCGAAGGTGGGCAGGCCTACTACGAACTCGACTCGGGCGGACACCATGACCACATGGTGTGCGTAGAGACCGGCAAGGTCATCGAGTTCTGCAACGAAGAGATCGAGCGCCTGCAGAAAGAAGTGGCCGACAAGGCCGGTTACGTCATCGAAGACCATTCACTGGTCATCTACGTCCGTCCGAAAAAATAGCGATCACCGCGGTGCGGCGGCGTGGCTCACTGCAACGTGGTCGCCGCCGCGTCCAGCATTTCCCGCGCGTGGGCCCTTGATTGGTCCGAGACGGTGCCGCCCAGCATGCGGGCGATTTCTTCCACCCGGGCCTCGGCCTCCAGCACCCGGGCGTCCACCGAGGTCTGTTCAAGGCCAGTCTCCTTACTCACTTTCAGCTGCTGGTCTGCGCGCACCGCCACTTGCGCGAGGTGGGTGACGCACAGCGCCTGGCCGCCTTGAGCCACCTTTTTCAGCAGACGGCCGACGGCATTGGCGGTGTCGCCGCCAACGCCTGCGTCGATCTCGTCGAAAACCTGGGTGCGGGCGCCGCTGTCGGCGGTGGCCACCTTGATCGCCAGACTGATGCGCGACAATTCGCCGCCGGAAGCGACCCTGGCGAGGGGCGCCGCTGCAATGCCCGGATTGGCGCTGACGCGCATTTCCACCTGGTCGGTGCCCCGGCGTGAGGGTTCAGCCTGCGCGTCGTGCTCGACGCGGATTTCGAAACGGCCGCCTTCCATGCCCAGTTCACCCATCAGGTCCACCACGCGCCCGGCCAGGGTTTTTGCCTGGCGCTTGCGGGCCCTGGACAGGCGTTCGGCCGAGTCCCGGTAGGTCCGTAGCCGACCCTCGCAGTCACGCTCCAGGGCCTCGCGAATCTCATCGAAGCGGCTGGCCTGGTCGAGTCGCCGGGCGAGTCGGTCCCGAACCCCGTCCAGGTCTTCCATTGCCACCCCGTGCTTACGCGCCAGGTCGCCCAGGGCGGACAACTGCGCCTCCACGGTCTGCAGTCGCTCCGGATCGAGCTCGACGTCCGACGACAGGCCGGACAGGGCGCTGGCGGCCTCGCGGGCATTGATCAGCGCCTCGTCCAGCATGCTCCGCACTTCACGGACTTCGTCCGCCAGGTTCTCGAAAGGCGCGAGCGCACCCAATGCGGCCTGCAGTCGCGCGGTGGCGCCGTCCGCCTCGTCATCGAGCAGTCCGGTACTGCGGTCCAGGGCCTTGAGCAGGTCGCCACTGGCCGACAGCAGTCGGTGTTCGCCCTCCAGCTTCGCAATGGCGTCCGGCGGCAGGCTCGCGCCTTCCAGCTCGGACAGCTGAAAGGTGAGGAACTCGATTTCGGACGGGGGCAGGGCGGCACCTTCGGACTGCTCGCGCAACTGCTCCCGAGCGGCTCGCCACGCATCGAAGGCCTCGGCCGTCGCCGCGGTCTCCCGATCCAGTTGACCGGTGCGGTCCAGCAGCGCCAGTTGTTCGGCGTGGGCGGCCAGGCGAACGTGTTCGTTCTGGCCGTGAACTTCGACCAGCAGGTGTCCCAGCTCGGCGAGCTGGCCCACGGTCACCGGCGTGCCGTTGATCCAGGCGCGGGAGCGTCCGCCGGCCTGGATGCTGCGACGCAGCAGGCAACTGTCACCGGTATCGAGTTCGTGCTCGCGCAGCCAGTCACTCGCGGCATCGTTACCCGTGACCGCGAATTCGGCGTTCAACTCCGCACGGTCGGCGCCGGCGCGAACCCAGCCGGCATCGGAGCGGGCGCCCAGCAAAAGGCCCAGGGCATCGACCAGGATGGACTTGCCCGCGCCGGTTTCGCCGGAGATCGCCGTGAACCCGGACAGGAAGTCCTGCTCCAGGGACGGCACGATGGCAAAGTTGCGAATGTGAAGGTGCAGCAGCATGGGATTCCGTCGGGCGCGCTGCGCCCAAAACTAGCACCAAGCCAGACTCCCGGCAATCCGCGCCCGGGGCAAGCGCCGGTTGCTTGAATCGGTGTCGGCAAACCCCATATCCGCGACAGGACATTTGACCGGTTCAACGGCCGGGGAGATCGCATTGAACACCGACACCGACAACCGAGACGAAGACCTCGACGCCAGCGGGCGGGAATCACCCGAAAGCAGCGCCGAAGCGCAGGAAGTGGAACAGGAACTGGCCGGCCTGCAGGAGGCGCTGACCGCCGCCGAGCGGGAAGCCGCCGAACAGCGTGAGGCCATGCTGCGTATGCACGCGGAGATGGAGAACCTGCGCAAACGCCTGATCCGTGACCTGGAGAAGTCACAGAAACGTGCGCTGGAAGGCATCATGAATGACCTGCTACCGGTGCGTGACAGCCTGGAGAAGGGTCTCCAGGCCGCCGAGGAAGACGCCTCGGTGGAATCGCTGCGCGAAGGCAAGGCGCTGATCATGCGCATGCTCGGCAAGGTCATGAGCGATCATGGCCTGCAGGAAATCGACCCGGCCGGTCAGGCTTTCGATCCAGAGCTGCACGAGGCCATGAGCCTGATCCCGTCGCCGGAACACGCCGAGAACCAGGTGATCGACGTGATTCAGAAGGGGTACCGGCTGAATGACCGCCTGATCCGTCCGGCTCGGGTGGTGGTCTCAAGCGGACCGCCGAACGTCTGAATAGAGAGTTTGAAAACAGCCGCCAGGCCCCCACCTTAACAACATCGCATTAACCTGAAATTTGGAGAAATTCACAATGGGCAAGATCATCGGTATCGATCTGGGCACCACCAACTCCTGCGTCGCAGTGATGGAGGGTGGTCAGCCCAAGGTCATCGAAAACTCGGAAGGCGACCGGACCACCCCGTCCGTGGTTGCATTCACCAAGGATGACGAAGTGCTGGTCGGCCAGGCCGCCAAGCGCCAGGCCGTCACCAACCCCACCAACACGCTGTTCGCCGTCAAGCGGTTGATTGGCCGCAAATTCAGCGAGGACGTGGTTCAGAAGGACCGCGACCTGGTCCCTTACACCATCGTCGAAGCCGACAATGGCGACGCCTGGGTGGAAGCGGACGGCAAGAAAATGGCGCCGCCGGAAGTGTCCGCGCGTGTCCTCATGAAGATGAAGAAAACCGCCGAGGAGTACCTGGGTGAGGAAGTGACCGAGGCGGTCATCACCGTGCCGGCCTACTTCAACAACCCGCAGCGCCAGGCCACCAAGGACGCCGGCAAAATCGCCGGACTGAACGTTCGTCGGGTGATCTCCGAGCCGACGGCGGCCGCGCTGGCCTATGGCATGGACAAGAAAGGTGGCGATCGCAAAGTCGCGGTCTACGACCTGGGTGGGGGCACCTTCGACATCTCCATCATCGAGATCGCCGAGGTCGAGGGCGAGCACCAGATCGAGGTGCTGTCCACCTCCGGTGACACCTTCCTCGGTGGCGAGGACTTCGACAAGCGTGTGATCGACTACCTGGTCGAGGAATTCAAGAAGGACCAGGGCGTGAACCTGCGCAACGACCCGCTGGCGTTGCAGCGCCTGAAAGAGGCGGCCGAGCGCGCCAAGATCGAGCTGAGCTCGGGTCAGCAGACCGAAGTCAACCTGCCGTACATCACGGCCGATTCCTCCGGTCCCAAGCACCTGAACATCAAGCTGACCCGCGCCAAGCTGGAATCGCTGGTGGAAGACCTGGTGAAGAAGACCATCGGCCCGTGCCGCACGGCGCTGGACGACGCCGGTCTGAAGGTCGGTGACGTGCAGGACGTGATCCTGGTCGGCGGCCAGACCCGCATGCCGCTGGTGCAAAAAGCCGTTGGTGAATTCTTCGACAAGGAGCCGCGCAAGGACGTGAACCCGGACGAAGCCGTCGCCGTGGGCGCCGCCATCCAGGGCGGCGTGCTGGCCGGGGACGTCAAGGACGTGCTGCTGCTGGACGTTACGCCCCTGTCCCTGGGCATCGAGACCCTGGGCGGTGTGATGACCAAGCTGATCGAGAAGAACACGACAATCCCGACCAAGGCGGCGCAGACCTTCTCCACCGCCGAGGACAACCAGACCGCGGTGACCGTGCACGTGCTGCAGGGCGAACGCGAGATGGCCAGCGCCAACAAGTCCCTGGCCCGTTTCGACCTGGCCGGCATTCAGCCCGCCCCGCGCGGCATGCCGCAGATCGAGGTGACCTTCGACATCGACGCCAACGGCATCATGCACGTCAGCGCCAAGGACAACGCCACCGGCAAGGAGCAGCGCATCGAGATCAAGGCAGGTTCAGGCCTGTCCGAGGAAGAGATTGACAAGATGGTCAAGGACGCCGAGCTGCACGCCGAGGAAGACAAGAAGTTCCAGGAAGTGGTCACGGCGCGCAACAACGCCGACGCCATGGTGCACGCGGCCCGCTCCAGCCTTTCAGAGCTCGGTGACGCCGTTTCCGGGGATGACAAGGCCGGGGTGGAAGCCGCCATCGGTGAAGTCGAGGAAGCCATGAAGGGTGATGACAAGGACGCCATCGATGCGGCCGTGTCGAAACTCACCGAGGCCAGCCAGCCGATCTATCAGCAGGCCGCCGCCGCGGCGCAGGCTGCCCAGGAAGGGGCGGCCGAGTCCGGCGAAGCGCCTGCTGCGGAAGAAGGCGGTGATGACGTGGTCGACGCCGAGTTCGAAGAGGTGGACGAGGACAAGAAAGACTGAGTCCCGACCCGCCGGAAAGAAAAAAGCCCCGCTTCGACGGGGCTTTTTTCATTTGGGACTCAGGGTCCTGGGGCTCCAGCACTCCCGGCCCTGGAGGGTGCAGTCGTTCAGCCGTTACCGTCCACTGCGTCCTCGACTTCCTCGGCGGCGTCCTCGGCAGCGTCCTTCACGTCTTCGGCCGCTTCATCGATCGACTCCCCGGCCTTTTCCATGGGGCCTTCCTTTTCGCAGGCCACCAGCGTGGCGGCGGCGGCGAGCATCAGCGCGATTAACAGGTGCTTGAGTTTCATTCAGATTTCTCCTGGCGGGTCGTAGAGCCGCTCACGTTAGCACGAATGCGCCGAATGGGTAGCGGTTCGTTCAGCCGCCTTCGATTGCAGCCAGGGGCACCTGGTACTCGTCTTCGCCGTTGATGATCACCGTCCACGTATCGCCGTCGAGGCGGGCCTCGACTTCGCGGTTGGCCGCGTTGACGAAGTCGGTCATGAAGTTAATGGTGAAGATTTCGCCCGCCGGGCTCTTTACCGTGATCGAGGCCTGGCGGTCTTCCATTCGGGAAATCCCCGCCGGGCAGTTGCTGAATTCCGTCGCGTCCACCGCGCGGCAGCGCAGCAGTGAGGTGGCGTCGTAGTCTGCGGTGGTGAAGGGCGCCGTCGGGCTGTCCGGGTCGGCCGGCGCCAACGCGGACGTGTCCCAGTAGACGAATACGCTCTCGTCCGGAAAGCGGAAAATCAGCCCCTGGTCACCCAGTCCGCTCTGCCGATACACGGTTCTGCCGTGCTGATCGGTAAAATTCCCTGCGGTGGTTTCGTCCGGCATCAGGTCGTGCTCGACGCCGTCAGAGCGGGTGATGACGACGTGGCCTTGCGCCTGGTAGAAACGGCAGGGGATCAACACGTCGGTATGGTCCTCGCCGGCGGGATAGACCTCGCAACTCGCCTCGGTGGAATCGGCCAGGGCCGCCGTGGGCCCGATGCCCGCGAGCAGCATGAATGCGGCCGCCAGGATAGATGGTTTCATGGGATGCTCCTATTTCTTGCGCCAGCGACCAGACAGGTCCATGACGTAGTGGCCGCGGCGTGTTTTCTCGATCGCGGTCTGTCCGCCGACTTTCTCCACCTCGCTCAGGGGCGCGCCCTGCTGGCGGGCGATCTGCTCATAGCGGCGCTTGCGCTTGGTGTTTACGTCGTTGACCAGCGCCTTGACGTCGCCGGGCGCGTCCTGCCGGACCAGGCCGAGGTAGCCATCTGGCTTCTCGCCGATCCAGCCCTCGTCCTTGGCCGAATCGAGACTGGCGGCTGCCGCGGCCAGGCTGACCAGCATCCCGAGCAGGAGCGCGGACAGTTTCAGGGGGCGGCGGGCCGCCGCGGTGCGGTTCGCTGCGATCATCAGAAAATCTCCTCGTCTTCGAACATCTCTTCCACTTCCTTCTCCACCTTGACGAGAATTTCGTGCTTGATGTTGATGTTCATGTTGATCTCGATGGGCTTGTCCGGCGCCTCGACTTTCACCGTGGGCGTACAGGCCATCGCCAGGCAGGCGGACAGCGCCGCCGCCAGGAATTTCACGTGCTTTTCCATGTTCCGTACCTGCTCCTTATGTCGGACGCCTGCCGCGAGGTTAGCACCATATTCATGAACAAATGAATACGGGCTGAATGGCGCGATCTCGCGATGCGGCATTCTGTCGTGCCAAACGGGCCACCGAAGGGCCAGAATCGGGCCCTGGCGTGGCGCATCAGGGTGAATCAGCCGGGACGCCTTGCGGGGTTTCCTCCAATGGTGTTTTGCCGGCGCGCAGGCGCTCGATAATGGCCCGCTCGAAGTCACCGGTCACGAACAGGCTGCGAAACAGCGCCGGCATGGCGCCGCCCAGGTTGAGCCGGAAGCGGATCGGGTGGCCGCCATACAGGTCCGGGTTGCGGCCCAGCAGGTCGATGGCCACCGTGTAGCTGCCGTCACTGAAGTAGTCGACCTCCCCGGACAGGGAGTCGTACTGGAAATTCTCCAGGGCCTGCAGGCCGATGTTCGTGGCCGGCGCGCCGGTGCTGTATCGCAGGTGGCCGGGACCGCGGGCCTCGAACCGGCCGTCATGTACGGCCAGGCCGCCTGGTTCGTTGACCACGGGCATGTGGGCGTCCACCGTGCCGCTGCCTTCCAGGCCGTTCACGTCGACGAAGGACAGCAGGCGTCCCAGGTCGAATCCCCGCCATTCGATTTCCGTGTCCAGGATGCGCCCGTCGACCATGCGCAACGCGGGAGAGGACAGGGCGCCGCCCAGCAGACCCGCGTCGAGGTCCAGCAGGCCCAGGTCGTCCGTCCCCTGGATGTCCACCTGCGTGTTGACCTGCACCAGGTCCAGGCCGGCGGCCAGGCGCGCCAGGTCCAGGGCCATTGGACCGCCGCCGGTCATGACGTCCGCCAGGTCGATGCGGGTGGCAAAGGTGAGGCCTTCGAAATCACTTTCCCCCAGGGCCAGGGCAAGTGCGTCACCCTGCACATCCAGCCCGCCGGACAGGCCGGCTTCGCCCAGGGCCACGGTTCCGTCCAGGGACAGGGTTCCTCCGGTGAATTTCAGCGCCTCCGGCAGCGGCACGGCCAGGGCGCGGGCGGCGTCGCGCAGGGCGGCGCCGGGGAGTTCCGCCTGGTCGAAACGCACCGTCAGGGCGCCGCTGCCCAGGTTGGCGTCGACACCGAACGGGAGACTGGCGGAGTAGCCCAGCAGGGCTTCGCCACTGCCGAGGAAGCGCTCGCCCTGTTCCAGGAC
This sequence comes from Gammaproteobacteria bacterium, assembly GCA_030431095.1. GTDB lineage: Bacteria > Pseudomonadota > Gammaproteobacteria > Xanthomonadales > SZUA-36 > Marinihelvus. Next base: position 10,097 of record JAUIJU010000010.1, read on the forward strand.
GCCACCCAGGTCCAGGTCCAGGCCGGTGTGCAGGGCACCGTCCAGGCGGGCCTCCAGTCCCGTGGTCAGGCCGTGCAAGCGCGCTGTCGCGGCTGGCAGTTCCAGGGAATTCAGGTCCAGTTCCAGTCCGTCCATGCGGATGCCCAAACCGGGCAACTGAAGTCCAGAAAACTGGCCGGCGCCGCTCACCACAAGCGGCTCATCTCCCTGGGCCAGGACGTCGAAGGCGAACGAGGCGGCGCTGGCCAGCAGGTCTTCGCCCGCTTCCACGTCCAGTTGCTGACCGGCCAGGGGGCCGTCGAAGCTCAGACCATCCGCGCCGAACCCGGCCCGGCCACGCAGATCCAGCTGCGCGACAGCGAGATTCATCGCTGCATCGGACCAGCGAAAATCCCGGATCGTCGACTCGGAGACGGTTCCGCTCAGTTCCACCGGTCCGCGCTCCGGGATCGACAGCCGCAGATCCAGGCCCAGGTTGGCGTTCGTGGCGGACAGGTCGGCCCCGTCCAGCGCCAGCCGCAGGTCTCCGCGAAGCGTGCCGGCGCCGGAAAGATCCGTGGACAGCGTGGACAGGCGTCCCTCGGCGGGCGCGGAAAGTCGTGCCTCCAGGTCGTGCATCGAGAGGTCGAATTCAGCGGCCCCGCCTTGTTGCCAGGACAACGCCAGGTCACCGGTCAACGCCAGGGCATGGGGCGGATGCAAATCCAGTTCACCTGCCAGTCCGGTCGCCTTGCCGGTGTCGTCAAGCAGGGCGAAGCCAGCGGCCACATCTCCGTCTCCGAACAGGCCCGTCACGCCGGCATCGGCGGCCAGGGATTTGAGCCACCGGGTCATCGGGGGCAGGGCGCCGCCCACGTTCACGTCCAGCGCGGGAATCGACCAGCGGACCTGGTCGCCCTCGCGCACCGCGCTTACAGCGGTATCGGCGGCCAGGCTGGCCCGCGCCATCACCAGGCGGACGTCACGCAAGGCCAGGTCCGCGGTCACCGGGCTCAGGTTCTCCTGGCCACGAAAAACCAGTTCGCCCTGGACGCGGCCTGCGAGCGAGTCAGGCGATCCGGCTTGCAGGCCATCGCCCAGGCTGGCCAGCAGGGTCGGTTCCAGCAGCGACAGGTCCAGGTCGAGCCCCAGCGTGGCCATGGTGTCCCGCGGCTCCAGGGGGTCGGATTCCTGGATGAACGCCAGGGCGGGTGCGGCGCCGGGATCGCCCAGGCTGACCCGGGCCTCCAGGCGTGAACCGCCCAGCTCGACGACGACGAAAAGCGGCGCCCGCAATCCGGGTGGCGCCTCGACCCCGGTCTCGATGCGCCGGGCCGCGCCACCGCTGTCGAACTCCAGGTCGATAAGACGCAAGTGCTGGATTGCGCCAGAGCCCGGGTAGGCGATGGTCAGTTGGTCCACGCGCACCGTGGGGTAATCACCCGGCGCGAGCAGGCGGGGAATGGAAAACTCGGCGGGACGCCAGGGCTGCGGCACAGCCGGTTCGTTGTCGCCGGCCGGCGCCAGTTCGATCGCCAGCCGGCCAAGGTGAAGCACCGGGCCACGGTGCGTGACCGTCACGTCGTCGGCTGTCACCGAGACCGCCATGCCGGCGACCACCCCTCGGGCCCGAAGCGAATCGATTCGCGTGCCGGAAAAGGTGGGCCGTCGAATGTCGGCCTGCTCCAGGCGCCAGCCGTCGGGCGCGAGCCACCCCGCCAATAAGGGCGCCCAGGCGGGCACGGACAGCCACGCCAGCATCGACAGCCCGGCCAGTCCGGCGATTGCCAGCAGGGTGCGTCGAACCCAGGGCTTCATCGCCTGCGGTCGCAACATGCGGGGATCCACCGGGTGATCATTGATTGCTCCAAGGGTCTGACGGCAGCCGCGTGCCGGTTACGTCGGAAACCGGTATTTTAGTCCGCGATTCGCAGGGAACATTCAACATGATTGAACAATCCGCCGCGCCGAGGGAGCACACCGGCCTGGTCCTGGTCCTGGTGTTCCTGGGCGGCGCATCCGGCTCACTGGCGCGTGAGCTGCTCGCGCCGGTCTTGCCGGCGCCCTGGTTCTGGGTCCCGATCCTTGCGGTCAACGTCGCCGCCTGCCTGGCCATCGGCATGCTGTACGTGTGGCGGGCCCGCCTGCACCCGTACTGGATGCACCTGCTGGTGGGCGGTTTTTGCGGCGGGTTTTCGACATTCTCGCATTTCAGCTACGAACTGGTGACCCTGGGCGATGCCGCACAATGGCTGCAGGCCGGCGCCTACGTGGTATCGGCCGTGGTGCTGGGCATCGGCGCCGCAGTGCTGGGCGAAGGTGTGGGGCGCCGTTTTCGCGGGCATCCCGTTTCGTGACCGAACTGGTCCTGCACGGATTCTTCGCCTTGGGTGGCGGCCTGGGGGCTGTCGCGCGGTTCCTCATGACCACCGCCGTGACCCATCGCTATCCGCTGTCCACGTTGATTGTCAACGTGGTCGGTTGCTTCCTGCTGGGCCTGGGACTGACCGTGCTATGGGACTCGCCCGGATTGGTCGGTGAGCAGGAGCGACGCTTGCTGGCCGGATTCTGTGGGGGATTTACGACGTTCTCGAGTTTCGCATACCAAACCCTGGACCTGCGGCGGCAGGGCACCCTGTGGCACGCCCTGGTCAACGTCGTCGCCAGTCTGGTGCTCTGCGTCGCCGCCTTCCTGCTGGGCCGCTGGTCGGGCGTCGCCTGGGCATGAACGCCCCCGCGATTTTGCTTGCATTGGTGGCCGTTTCGTTTACACTTTGAAGCGTACAACTCATTGAGACCGGCAGAGGGACTGGCCCTTAGAAGCCGGGGCAACCTTCGAAGCTAACCACTTCGAAAAGGTGCCAACTCCAGCGAAACCCGTCGAGGTTTCGGGAAATGAGTGTTCGGTCAGCGCTACGCGATGGGACCGAACCCCTCCGCCGAAGGCCGGAGTTTCCAGTGAGTCGAGATTCATGCACCTGGAAACGAGGCCATGCACATGCTTTCAGACGCCGCCGGCTCATCGCGCTCACTCCGACGATGCATCGCCGAGACGCCCGACGATCTTGCCGCCGACCCCGAGTGTCGCGTCATCGAGCGCACTTTGCGCCTGGATGATCCGCTACCGCTCGATGACGGTTCATCTCTGACCGGCCTGCAGGCCGCGGTGCGTCTGGTCGGCCCGCCCGGGGCGCCCGTGGTGGCGGTGCTGGGCGGCATTTCCGCTTCGCGCCGCGCCGTCATGCTACCGAATGAAGCCGGTAAAGGATGGTGGCAGAACGCGCTGGGCGCGGACGGCGTCGGCCTGGCCGAGCGTTACCGCGTCCTGGCTTTCGACTGGCTGGGTGGCGCCGGCGACACCACCGGGCCTTCCCACTGGCCAGGTGACGAAGCAGCGTTTCCCGCGGTCAGCACCCGTGACCAGGCACGTCTGCTGGCGCGCCTGCTCGAAGCCCTGGACATCGAGCGCCTGGCGGCCATCGTCAGTGCGTCATATGGCGGCATGGTGTCCCAGCATTTCGCGGTCTCCTATCCGGGCCTGGTGGAACGCATCATGGTGATCGGTTGCGCACACCGACCGGAACCGATGGCCACGGCACGGCGCCAGGTGCAAAAGCGAATCCTCGAGCTGGCCGGTGACGACGAGGCCGCCGGCCTGTCCCTGGCCCGGGCGCTGGCCATGACCACCTACCGCTCCCCGGCGGAATTTCGTACGCGTTTCGGCGGACAGGGCGGCCAGGCCCAACTGGCGGGATATCTGCAACACCAGGGCGAAAAATTCGCCCGCGTGTTCGACCGCGAGGCCTACCTGCGCCTGATCGACTCCATCGACGGCCACGAAATCGATCCGGCCGATATCAATGTGCCCATCGACCTGCTGGGTTTCAGTACCGACGAACTTTGTCCGCCGGAGCTGTTCCGCGAGTTCGCGGGTGCCGCGCCCCGCGTCAGGCGCAGCCGCGTGCTCGATACCGATTTTGGCCACGATGCATTCCTGTGCGAAGCGGAACGCGTTGCCGCCGCGATTGATGAATTCCTGGAAGGAGACTCGCCATGAGCGCCCCTAAACCCGCCACCAGCCCCGTGACCTGCGCCGTGCGCGCCGGTGTCGATACCGACAGTCAGTACGGGGCGGTGATGCCGCCACTGTACCTGTCCTCCAACTACAGCTTCGAGGGCTTCGACGGAAAGCGCCAGTACGACTACTCGCGCAGCGGCAATCCCACGCGGGACCAGTTGGGCGACGCGCTGGCGGAGCTGGAAGGAGGCACCGCCTCCGTCGTTACCAATACGGGCATGTCCGCCGTGGTGCTGGTCACCTACCTGCTCAAGGCCGATGACCTGGTCATCGCACCGCACAACTGCTACGGCGGTTGCTACCGCGCCTTCGACTCCCTGGCCAGGCAGGGTCGGTTCCGCACCCGGTTCACGGATTTTCACGACCTGGACCGCCTGCGCCGTGAATGCCGCCTGCACCGACCGAAGATCATCTGGGTGGAGACGCCCAGCAACCCGCTGCTGCGGGTCACCGATCTGCGGCGCGTGGCCATGATCGCCCGCGAATGCGGCGCCTTGCTGGTGGCCGACAACACCTTTCTGACGCCACTGGGCCAGCGCCCGCTTGAACTGGGCGCCGACATCGTGGTGCATTCGACCACGAAGTACATCAATGGCCACAGCGACGTGGTCGGTGGCGCGGTGATCACCCGTGATGCGTCCCTGCACGAGGACCTGGCCTGGTGGGCCAACTGCGTGGGCTCCACCGCCTCGCCGTTCGACTGCAGCCAGGTGCTGCGTGGGTTGCGCACACTGCATGCTCGTCTGCGTTGTCACGAGGAGAACGCCTGGTCGGTGGCCAAGTTGCTGGCGGGCCATCCGGCGGTGAAGACCACGCATTACCCCGGATTGCCGGACCACCCGGACCACGCCCTTGCGCGCCAGCAGCAAAAGGGTTTCGGCGCCATCATCAGTTTCGAGCTGCAGGGCGGCGAGGCGGCGGTGCGCACCTTTCTCGAGGGCCTTTCCTGTTTCACCCTGGCCGAGTCCCTGGGCGGCGTGGAAAGCCTGGTGTGCCATCCGGCCACCATGACCCACGCGGCCATGTGCGAGGAAGCGCAGATCGAAGCGGGTATCGGTCCCGGACTGTTGCGCCTGTCGGTAGGCATCGAGCACGAACGCGACCTGGTGCAGGATCTCAAGGCCGGTCTGGACCGGGTCGGCGTCGAAGCTGAACGCGTGGAGCGCCTGGCCGGCGTCGGCTAAGGCGGATCGTGCCTCGGGGCGGCGGTTGAATTGGACCGCCCCCAGCCTCATTTCTGGGGGGATGAACACACCCGGAGTGGGACGGGACACGAAGCTTCATGGCAAAAAAAGACTACTACGAAGTGCTCGGCGTCAGCCGGGACGCCAAAGATGACGAGTTGCGCAAGGCCTACCGGCGCCTGGCCATGAAATTCCATCCGGACCGTAACCCGGATGACGCCACCGCGCAGGAACGTTTCACCGAGGCCAAGCAGGCCTACGAGGTGCTCAAGGACCCACGCAAGCGCTCAGCCTACGACCAGTTCGGCCACGCGGCCGTGGACCAGGGCGCCGGTGGCGCCGGTGGTGGTTTTCACGGCGACGTCGGTGACATTTTCGGTGACATTTTCGGCGATATCTTCGGCCAGGGACGACGGGGGCGCGCTCCCCAGCGCGGTTCCGACCTGCGGTTCGCGCTGGAGCTGGACCTGGAGGAAGCCGTCAGCGGCGTGGAGCGCGAGATTCGAGTGCCCACGCTCAGCAGTTGTGGCGGTTGTGACGGCTCTGGCGCCACCGACGGCCAGAAAGAGACCTGCACCACCTGTGGCGGTGTCGGCCAGGTGCGCATGCAGCAGGGTATTTTCTCAGTGCAGCAGACCTGCCCGAACTGCCAGGGCACCGGCCAGCGCATCGCCAATCCCTGTCCCGAGTGCAGCGGACAGGGTCGGGTGCGGGAGACCCGCACCCTGTCGGTGAAAATTCCGCCCGGCGTCGATACGGGCGACCGCATCCGCCTGGCGGGTGAGGGCGAGGCCGGCCCCAACGGCGCCCCGGCCGGTGACCTGTACGTGGAAGTTCGGGTCCGTTCGCACCGCATTTTCGAGCGCGATGGCGACAACCTGTACTGCGAGGTTCCGGTGCATTTTTCCACCGCCGCCCTGGGCGGCGAGCTGGAGTTGCCCACGCTGAACGGCCAGGTGAAGCTGAAGATTCCAGCCGAGACCCAGACCGGAAAAATGTTTCGGCTCAAGGGCAAGGGCGTGAAATCAGTGCGCAGCCACCGTCACGGCGACCTGATGTGTCGCGTGGTGGTGGAAACGCCGGTGCGCCTCAACAAGGAGCAGAAAGCGCTGTTGCGCGAGTTCGAGGCCTCCTACCAGGGTGACAAGACCGAGCACAACCCGCGGTCGCACTCGTGGCTCGAGAGCGTACGTGAGTTCTTCGACCGGATGACTTCGTGACGGCGGAGCGGCCGCGCCTGGCCGTTCACGGAGCCGGCCGCATGGGCCGACAGGTACTGGGCCTGGCCGACGAGCTCGGATTTGACCTGGCCGGCGTGGTGTCGCGCCACCACCCGGGTGATGCGATCGCCACACGCTGGTTTCCCGGCCTGGATGCCTTGCCGTCAGCGCCGGACGTGCTGATCGACTTCACGCTCCCGGCCGGCACCGCCGCTGCGGCGCGCTGGTGCGCCGATCACGACGTGGCGCTGGTCACCGGGACTACCGGCCTGGACCGTGTGCAGACCGGCACACTGTCGGCTGCCGCCGAACGCGTCCCGGTGCTGCAGGCCGCCAATTTCAGTCCGGGGGTGAACACCCTTATGGCGCTGCTCGGGCAGGCCGCCGGCTGGCTTGACGAGATTCGCGCCGTACACGTCACTGACGTACACCACGTGCACAAGAAGGATGCGCCGTCGGGAACCGCGCTGGCGCTGGCCGCGGCACTGGCTCCGCTGGAGGCCGAGATCGAAAGCCGGCGTGAAGGCGAGGTGGTGGGTGACCACGAAGTCCGGCTTGAACTTCCCGGCGAAACACTGACCATTGCGCATCACGCCGCGGACCGTGCCATTTTCGCGCGTGGCGCCCTGCGGGCGGCTCGGTGGCTGAACGCCCAGCCTCCGGGACGCTACGGTCCGCTTGACTGGATCACCGCATCCAAGCAGGGTTGAACGCCTGGCCCCTCCGGTGCGCGCAGTATGGCCCGTAACCGCAATCAACCCCGTTGGCGAGACCGCCTGCGTCACGCCTCTCGTGGTATCCGCGTGCGTGCCGACCGCTGGCGAATGCGCCTGCTGGGTCCGCCCGGTTCGCCGGACCAACCGGACCAGGATCTCCGCGGGCGATTCTGTCCCGCACCGTTCCAGCAGGTAGACCTGGAAGAATCGGGAACCTGCTATACCTGTTGTTCCGCCTGGCTGCCCACCCCCATGGGCAATGTCCGCCATGCATCGCTGACGCGCCTGTGGAACGGACCGATCATGCGCAAGATCCGGGAAAGCATCTACGACGGCAGTTTTCGCTATTGCCGGCACGACCGTTGCCCATTGATCCAGAATGGCGAACTGCCCAGCCTGGCGGACGCCGAGCGCCATCCCGTCTACGGGGCGGCGGTGAAAGCGCGTGATACCGAACTTCCCGCACTGCCCAGCGTGGTCAACATGGTCAACGACCGTTCCTGCAACCTGGCATGTCCGAGTTGCCGTCCCGAGCGCATCCAGGTGACCGAGGGCAGGGCATTCGAGCAGATGGCGAATGTCCAGGAACGGTTCCTGGATGCCTGGCTGCACGAGCCCAACGCGCGCGATTTCACCCTGTCCATCACCGGCTCGGGCGACCCTTTCGCCAGCCGTGTCTATCGCGAGTTACTCTTCGGCCTGGACGGTCGTGACTACCCGAACATGAAGATCGCCCTGCAGACCAATGGCGTGCTGCTGACGCCACGCAACTGGGCCCGCATGGAGCGCGTGCACGACAACATCTCCTCCGTGATCATCTCGCTCGACGCCGCCACGTCAGACACCTATGCCATCACCCGCAAGGGTGGACACTGGGAAACGCTGATGGACAATTGCCGCCGTCTGGGAACGCTGCGTCGCGAAGGCGCCATCCGCCTGCTGCGTTACGACTGCGTGGTGCAGCGCGCCAATTTTCGCGAGATGTCCGCCTTCGCCGAGCTGGCGCGCGAACTGGGTGGCGACCGGGCCTACTATTCGCGGCTGGTGGATTGGGGCACCTGGCCACGGCCGGAATTCGAAGCCCAGTGCCCCTGGCAAGAAGGTCACCCCGATCACGACCGCTTTTTCGAGGTGCTGACCGACCCGGCGCTCGACGACCCCTTCGTGGACCTCGGCAACCTGACGGGAATGCGTCAGCAGGCCCTTCAGCGTGGACTTGCCGCGGCGCCATCCAGTACAATCTGACGGCTTAGAGCATCACATCCGGTCACGGTGCGCGCCACGGCGGCCGGAAATCCAATCAAATGAATTCTAAGCGGGAACAGCTCCAGTCGGCTTTCCCGTTTTGCATATCTGGAGCGAGGTTTTGGTCTTGAAAGCAGTACTGGCCCTGGCAGACGGCAGCGTTTTTCACGGCAGCGGCATCGGCGCCGCCGGCGATAGCGTGGGAGAGGTGGTGTTCAACACCGCCATGACGGGCTACCAGGAGATGCTCACCGACCCATCCTACGCCCGCCAACTGGTGACGCTTACCTTTCCGCACATCGGTAACACCGGGTGCAATTCCGGGGACGAAGAGGCCGGACGGCCCATGGCCGCGGGCCTGATCATCCGCGACCTGCCATTGCGCGTGAGCAACTGGCGCAGCGAAGAACCGCTGGACGACTACCTGCGGCGTCATGGCATCGTCGGCATCGCGGGTATCGACACCCGTCGCCTGACGCGCATCCTGCGTGAAAAAGGCGCCCAGGGCGGATGTCTGATGTGCGGTGAAACGATCGACGAAAACACTGCGCTGGAGAAGGCGCGGGCCTTTCCCGGCATGGCCGGCATGGACCTGGCGCGCGAGGTGACCACGGACAAGGCCTACGTCTGGACCGAGGGCAGCCTGGACCTGGACAGCGGCGCATGGGCCACCAGCAGCGAGGACCACCACGTCGTGGCCTACGACTACGGGGTCAAACGCAATATCCTGCGCATGCTGGCTGACCGGGGCTGCAAGGTCACAGTGGTGCCCGCCACGACGCCGGCCAGCCAGGTCCTGGCGCTGGAGCCGGACGGCGTGTTCCTGTCCAATGGCCCCGGTGACCCGGAGCCCTGCGACTACGCCATCGAGGCGATTCGCGAACTGTTGCGGAGTGGCCTGCCGATCTTCGGTATTTGCCTGGGTCAGCAGCTACTGGCGCTGGCCGCCGGCGCGCGCACGGTGAAGATGAAGTTCGGTCACCACGGCGCCAACCACCCGGTACAGGACCTGGCCACGGGGCAGGTGATGATCACCAGCCAGAATCACGGCTTTGCGGCCGACGAGGATTCGTTGCCGGACAATGTCCGCGCCACCCACCGTTCTCTGTTCGATGGTTCCCTGCAGGGCATCGAACTGACCGACCGGCCAGCCTTCGGTTTCCAGGGTCATCCTGAAGCCAGCCCTGGGCCGCATGACATCCAGGGCCTGTTCGACCGGTTCGTGGGGGAGATGGAGGTGGTTCGGAAGGAAGGGGCGAGAAAGGAGGCCTGAGTCGGGGAGGCGCGAGACGGAAGGCCTTCCCTTACTCGAAATGGATCGACACCTCTTAATACAAATTATAGAAAAAATCTCCAACTTACGGAAAACATACAGAAACGTGCCCAAAAGAACCGACATCCAAAGCGTCCTGATCATCGGCGCCGGGCCGATCGTCATCGGTCAGGCCTGCGAGTTCGACTATTCCGGGGCCCAGGCCTGCAAGGCGCTGCGCGAAGAGGGGTACCGGGTGATCCTGGTCAATTCCAATCCCGCGACCATCATGACCGACCCGGAAACGGCCGACGCGGTGTACATCGAGCCGATCGAGTGGCGCACCGTGGCCAACATCATCGCCAGGGAAAAGCCGGACGTGCTGCTGCCCACCATGGGTGGACAAACCGCGCTGAACTGCGCGCTCGACCTGGTGCGCCACGGCGTGCTCGAAGCGCACGGAGTGGAAATGATCGGCGCGACGCGCGAGGCCATCGACATGGCCGAAGACCGAGAGCAGTTTCGTGACGCCATGCTCGAGATCGGGCTGGAGTGCACCCGCGCCGAGATCGCCCACACGCTGGAGGAGGCGCTGGAGAAGCAGGTCGATATCGGCTATCCCGTGATCATTCGGCCGTCATTCACCATGGGCGGTTCCGGCGGGGGCATCGCCTATAACCACGAGGAATTCGAAGACATCATCAAGCGAGGCCTGGAGTTGTCGCCGACCACGGAGGTGATGATCGAGGAGTCCATCCTGGGCTGGAAGGAGTACGAGATGGAAGTGGTTCGCGATACTGCGGACAACTGCATCATCATCTGCTCCATTGAGAACTTCGACCCCATGGGCATCCACACCGGCGACTCCATCACCGTGGCGCCGGCGCTGACGCTGACCGACAAGGAATACCAGCGCCTGCGCGATGCCTCGCTGGCGGTGCTGCGCAAGATCGGTGTGGAAACCGGCGGCTCCAATGTTCAGTTCGCCGTCAATCCGGAGAATGGTCGCGTGATCATCATCGAGATGAACCCGCGCGTCTCTCGCTCCTCCGCGCTGGCCTCCAAGGCCACGGGTTTTCCCATCGCGAAAGTCGCCGCCAAACTGGCCGTGGGTTTTACCCTGGACGAATTGCGCAACGAAATCACCGGGGGCGCCACGCCGGCGTCCTTCGAGCCGGCGATCGATTACGTGGTCACCAAGATTCCGCGCTTCGCCTTCGAAAAGTTTCCTGCGGCCGACGCACGCCTGACCACGCAGATGAAGTCCGTCGGCGAGGCCATGTCCATTGGTCGAACGTTCCAGGAATCCCTGCAAAAGGCCCTGCGCAGCCTGGAAACCGATCATGACGGCCTGTGCCCCGTGCTGGAGGTCGGCGACGACGAGAACCTCATGGCGGACCTGCGCCGCGAGCTGCGCGAGGCAGGCCCGGAACGCCTGTTGTACCTGGCCGACGCGTTTCGCGCCGGCCTGGAGTTCGACGAAATCCAGCAACTGACCGGCATCGACCCCTGGTTCCTGGCCCAGGTTGGCGACCTGGTGGCCGAGGAGGCCGCGGTGGTGGCCGGCGGCGTGCAGTCCCTGGACCCGGACCGCCTGCGGGCGCTCAAACGCAAAGGCTTCGCGGACAGTCGCCTGGCCAGCCTGCTGGGCATTCCCGAGGCCGATCTGCGCACCCTGCGCCACGAACTGGGCATTCACCCGGTCTTCAAGCGCGTGGACACCTGCGCGGCGGAGTTCGCCACCAGCACCGCCTACCTGTATTCGACCTACGAGGAGGAGTGCGAGGCAGATCCCACCGATCGCAGGAAGTTCATGGTGCTCGGTGGTGGGCCGAACCGCATCGGGCAGGGCATCGAGTTCGACTATTGTTGCGTGCACGCCGCACTGGCCCTCCGCGAGGATGGCTTCGAGACCATCATGGTCAATTGCAATCCGGAAACCGTGTCCACCGATTACGACACTTCCGATCGCCTGTATTTCGAACCGCTGACCCTGGAAGACGTGCTGGAGATCGTGCATCGCGAACAGCCCGAAGGCCTGATCGTGCAATATGGTGGGCAGACCCCGCTCAAGCTGGCGCGCAGCCTGGAAGCGGCCGGCGTACCGATCATCGGCACCCAGCCCGACAGCATCGACCTGGCCGAGGACCGCGAGCGTTTCCAGAAACTGCTCGAGCGACTGGGCCTGCGCCAGCCGCCCAACCGCACCGCGACCAGTGTCGAGCAGGCCATCGAGCAGGCCGCGTCCATCGGTTATCCGCTGGTGGTGCGTCCTTCCTATGTCCTGGGCGGGCGCGCCATGGATATCGTGCACGGGGAAAAGGAGCTGCGGCGCTACATGCGCGACGCGGTCAAGGTATCCAACGATTCCCCGGTGCTGCTGGACCACTTTCTGGACCACGCCATCGAAGTGGACGTGGACGCCATCTGCGACGGCGAGGATGTGCTGATCGGCGGCCTGATGGAGCACATCGAGCAGGCCGGCGTGCATTCCGGCGATTCGGCCTGCACCCTGCCGCCGTACTCCCTGGGCAAGAAGATCCAGGACGAGTTGCGCGAGCAGATGCGTGAAATGGCGCTGGAGCTCGGCGTGGTTGGCCTCATGAATGCCCAGTTCGCGGTGCGCGGCGACGACATCTACGTGCTGGAAGTGAACCCACGCGCGTCGCGCACCGTGCCCTTCGTGTCCAAGGCCACCGGCGTACCGCTGGCCTCGGTGGCGGTGCGCTGCATGGCGGGCACCTCGCTGGCGGATCAGGGCGTGACCCGCGAAGTCATACCCAACTACTTCTCGGTCAAGGAGGTGGTTTTCCCCTTCATCAAGTTCCAGGGCGTGGACCCCATACTGGGTCCGGAAATGCGCTCCACGGGCGAAGTCATGGGCGTGGACAGAACCTTTGGCGGGGCCTGCATCCGGGCCATGCGCGGCGCTGGCCAGCGTCTGCCGGTGCCGGGCAAGGCCTTTCTGAGCGTGCGTGACGCCGACAAGTCCGCCTTGCCGCCGATCGCGCGCAACCTGGTCAAGCGCGGCTACACGCTGATCGCCACCGAGGGCACCTGCGACTACCTGCGCGAGCAGGGTTTCGAATGCGAACACGTGAACAAGGTCGACCAGGGCCGCCCGCACATCGTCGACGCCATCAAGAACGACGAAATCAATTTCATCATCAACACCACCGAGGGCCGGCAGGCCATCGCCGATTCATTCTCGATCCGGCGCGAAGCGCTGCAGCACTCGGTGCCTTACACCACCACCACGTCACGTGGCTGGGCCACCCTGCAGGCCATCGATCACGAGGAGGACCGCCAGGTCCGCAGCCTGCAGTCACTGCATGAAGGTTTGACATTATGAATCGCGACCCCCTGACCCGCGCGGGCGCCGAGCGCCTGCGCGCGGAACTCGACCGTCTCAAGAAGAAGGACCGGCCGGCCGTCATCGAGGCCATCGCCGAGGCGCGCGCCCACGGCGACCTGAAGGAAAACGCCGAGTACCACGCTGCGCGTGAGCAGCAGGGCTTTATCGAAGGCCGCATCCAGCAACTGGAGGCGACCCTGTCGTCGGCCCAGATCATCGATGTCAGCATGCTCAATCCCGGTGGACGGGTGGTGTTCGGCGCCACCGTCACCGTGGCCGACGAGGACGGCGAGGAAACGCGCTACCAGATCGTCGGTGACCTGGAAGCCGACATCAAGGAATTCCGCATCGCCATTTCCTCGCCCATCGCCCGCGCGTTGATCGGCAAGGAAGAGGGCGACGTTGGTGTGGTTGCGGCGCCCGGCGGTGACCGTGAACTGGAGATCGTCGAGGTCGAATACCTCTGAAGCCGGCCGCCCCGTGAAACCCGGTGTTCGCATCCGGCAGCGTTCGGCGGCCGATTGCGACGATCGCCTGCCGGCGAATCTGCACCCCGTGCTGCGCCGCGTGCTGCTGGCGCGCGGCATCGGCGCGCCCGAGAGTCTGGACCTGGGCCTGGGACGCATGGCCGGTCCTTCCGACCTGTCCGGCATCGACACGGCGGCGCAGTTGCTGGCCGCGGCGGTACGCGAAGATCAGCGCATCCTGGTGGTCGGCGATTTCGACGCCGACGGCGCCACCGGCACCGCGCTGGCGGTACGTGGGCTGCGTGGCTTCGGCGCTGGACAGGTTGATTTTCGCGTTCCCAATCGTTTCGAATTCGGCTACGGCCTGACACCGGGGCTGGTCGACACCCTGGCCGATGCACCGCCTGATCTGCTGATCACCGTGGACTCCGGCATCGCCTGCCTGGATGGCGTGGCGCGCGCCGGCGAGCTGGGCATTCCGGTGATCGTCACCGACCACCACCTGCCAGGGGAGCAACTGCCGGCAGCGGCGGCCATCGTCAACCCCAATTGCCCGGGGGACGGCTTTCCCAGTAAGGCCCTGGCCGGCGTCGGCGTGGTGTTCTACCTGCTCGGCGCAGTGCGCGCGCGGTTGCGCGACGCCGGCTGGTTTGGTCGCGGGCGGGCGGAACCCAACCTGGCCAACATTCTGGACCTGGTCGCACTCGGCACCGTGGCGGACGTCGTGCCGCTGGACCACAACAATCGCGTGTTGGTGCGCCAGGGCCTGGACCGCATCCGCGCCGGCGTGGCCACCCCGGGCCTGCTCGCGCTGCTGCGGGCGGGCAAGCGGGATTACCGGCACGTCACCGCGTCCGACCTGGGGTTCGCGGTGGGGCCGCGCCTCAATGCCGCAGGTCGCCTGGAGGACATGGGAGTGGGCATCCGCTGCCTGCTCACCGACGATGATGAAGAAGCACGGGAAATTGCCGGCGAACTCGACACCCTGAACCGCCAGCGCAAGGCCATGCAGGACACCATGCAGGGCGAGGCGGCGGCGCAGGTGGAATCCCTGGTCGGCGAACTGGGTGATGAACTGCCGTTCAGCCTGTCGTTGTTCGACGAGCGCTGGCACCAGGGCATCGTCGGCCTGGTGGCCTCGCGCATCAAGGAGGCCACGCACCGGCCCGTGGTGGCTTTTGCACCGGAAGAGGCGGGTGCCACGATGCTCAAAGGCTCGGCCCGGTCCATCCCGGGCCTGCACATCCGCGACGTCCTGGCCCACGTGGACGCCACGGCGCCCGGCCTGATTCGCGCCTTCGGCGGCCATGCGATGGCGGCCGGCCTGAGCCTGGAGCGTGAGCGGCTGGGGCGGTTCGAAACGCTGCTGGAGGCGTCGGTCCGGAGGTTTCTCGATGATACGCCGCCACGCCCGGAACTGCTGACCGACGGGGAACTGGGCGCCACGGAACTGAACCTGGATTTTGCGCGGACACTGGCCGAGCTCGGTCCCTGGGGCCAGCGCCACCCCGAGCCGCTGTTCGAGGGCGCCTTCGAGGTGGTCGAACAGCGGGTGGTGGGCGGCGCCCACCTGAAAATGGTCCTGCGCCCCCTGGACGGCAGCGAGCCCATCGACGCCATCGCGTTCGGCAAACTGCCCGAAGACCTGCGTGGAGAACGCCGGCTGCGCGCGCTGTACCGCCTGGACGTCAATCACTATCGAGGCGAATCCAGCGCCCAGCTGGTGATTGAACACCTGGTGGACTGAAGCGTCGGGAAGCAGCCGACACTGGTGTACAATTCGTCGCTTCGATTCACTTTTCGTGTTGCGCCATGAGCCTGGAAACCGCACCCATCAACGAACGACTGGAAGACCTCCAGCAGCGCGTCGAAGCGCTGAGGGGGTACCTTTGACTACGCTGTAAAGCGTGACCGGCTCGAGGAAGTCACCCGCGAGCTGGAAAACCCCGATATCTGGAATGACCCGGAACGCGCCCAGGCGCTGGGCCGTGAGCGTGCGTCGCTGGAGAAGATCGTCGAGACCATCGACAGCACCGACCAGGGCCTGCGCGATGCCGGAGACCTGCTCGAGATGGCCGAAGCCGAGGAAGACGCAGGCACCATCGGCGAGGTCGATTCTGATATCGAGGGCCTGGCGAAACAGGTAGAGGCGCTGGAGTTCCAGCGCATGTTTTCCGGCGAGATGGACGACCGGCCCTGTTACCTCGACATCCAGGCGGGTTCCGGAGGCACCGAGGCCCAGGACTGGGCAGAAATGCTGCTGCGCATGTACCTGCGCTGGGCCGAGCGTCATGGCTGGAAGGCCGAACTGGTCGAGGCGTCCGCGGGGGAAGTGGCCGGCATCAAGAGCGCCACCATCCACATCACCGGTGACTACGCCTTCGGCTGGTGCCGGACCGAGACTGGCGTGCACCGCCTGGTGCGCAAGTCCCCGTTCGATTCCGGGGGGCGGCGGCACACCAGTTTCGCGGCCGTGTTTGCCTCGCCCGAGGTGGATGACAACATCGAAATCGATATCGATCCCTCGGACCTGCGCATCGATGTCTACCGTGCTTCCGGCGCCGGCGGCCAGCACGTCAACCGCACCGAGTCCGCTGTGCGCATCACGCACATGCCCAGCGGAGTTGTCGTGCAATGCCAGAACGACCGGTCCCAGCACAAGAACAAGGACCAGGCCATGAAGCAGCTGCGCGCCAAGCTCTACGAGCTGGAAATCCAGAAGCGCAACGAGGAATCCCAGGCCATGGAAGACGCCAAATCGGATATCGGCTGGGGCAGCCAGATCCGTTCCTACGTGCTGGACGATTCACGCGTCAAGGATCTGCGTACCGGCGTGCAGACCGGCAACACCCAGGCCGTGTTGGATGGTGACCTGGATGACTTCGTCGAGGCCTCGCTGAAACACGGCCTGTAGGCCCGTCGCGTTAACCGGTAACAAGGGCTGGCGTCGCAATGACGCAGCTTTCAAACAATAATAATTATCATTTGCAAATCCTGCGGCGCCTGCCTATCATCCCGGCTTCGGCAAAGTGCGGCGGCGGTTCGTTCGGCGTACGGAGAACATGAATCACCTGGGGGACAGAACCCATGAAAACTCTTTCATCAGCCATTGCGCTGCTGATGGCGTCCGGTGCGCACACCGCGCAGGCGCAAGGCACGAACGTATCCGAAACCGCGAGCGACGACGCCGCTGAACTTGAAACCGTGGAAGTCATCGGCCAGCGGATGGAGCCGGGCAACATGGTCGTGTCCGGCGAGGAATTGATGCGCCAGCAAGCCAGCAGCCTCGAGGACATTTTCGCCAACCAGTCCTCCGTGGCCGTGGGTGGCGGTTCGGTCACCGCGCAGAAGATCTACGTTCGCGGATTCGAAGACGTGATGCTCAATTACACGGTGGACGGCGCGCAGAGTCCCGGTGAGCTGTATCACCACCAGGGCCGCGTACAGATCGAACCGGACTTCATCGAGACCATCGAACTCGACGCCGGCGCCGGTGTCGCCACAAACGGGGCAGGGGCGCTGACCGGCGCGCTGCGCACCACCCTCAAGACCGCCGAAGACATGCTCGACCCGGGACGCAATTTCGGCGCCTACGCGCGCCTGACGGGCATTTTCAACGGCGAGAACGGTGACCGGGAGTCAGCCGCCCTGTACGGCATGCTGGGTGAGAGCACCGGCCTGATCGTCGGTGCGACCCGCGAGAGCCGTGACGAGTACGAGGCCGGCAACGGCGAGCTGCAGGAGGCGACCCCCTATGATCACCTGCGCGCCTTTGCCAAGCTCGACGGGCGCAGCGGCGCACACAGCTGGAGCGTGACCGCCGAGGGTATCGACGACGAGGCCACCACCTACGAACGGCCAAACCTGACCAATTTCCGCGGCACCTACATTCTCTCCGACCAGGAGATGACCCGCACCACGCTGGCAGGCAACTACGGGTTTGACCCGATGAGCGACGCCATCGACCTGCACGCCACCGTGTACCGCAACGACACAGACTTCCTGGTGCAGCGCCTGAATTCGGACACCTACTACGGCGAAGGCGATTTCCAGAGTACCGGCTTCGACCTGCGCAACACGTCCCTGCTGGGCCGCCACAGCATCACCTACGGCGTGGACTACCGCGGTGACGAACTGGATTCGGGGCAAAACGCCACGCCACCGTTCGCCTGGGGCCGTACCCTGCAGGACGCTTCCGTGCTCGGGGTGTACGTCCAGGACAACTGGGCGGTGACCGACGCGGTGACGGTTTCCGCCGGGGTGCGCTACGACGACTACAGCCTGGACGGGGAGGGCGGCGTCAGTGACGGTGTGCATCTCTCCGACGACGGTGTCAGCCCCAACATCGGCATCACCTGGGAAGTCGTGGACGGACTGGTCCTGCGCGCCCTGTACGCCGAAGCCTTTCGGGGTGTGACCATCCGCGAGGCCTTCTTCAGCGGCCTCTACGTGCACGATGGTGACCTCGAATCCGAGGAAGCCGATAACCTCGAGTTCGGCATTTCCTGGGAAAACGGTCCCTGGTACGTCGCCGCCACGGTGTATGAGCAGAACATCGAGAACTTTATCGACGCGGAGTTCTCCGGCCCCGTGCCCGTATGGGGCTACTGGCGCAACGTCGGCGACGCAAAGGTCGAGGGCTACGAGATCGAGACCGGCTGGCGCGCGGACGAATTCGAAGCGAGCATTGGCGTCTGGGATGCCGACAACAGCCTCAACGGCGAACCCCTGGCGGACGCCAACCTGGGCCTGGGGACCTCCATCGGCACCACCTGGCGCGGCAACTTCACCTGGTACGGCTTCGACAACTGGTACCTGGGCGCCCAGCTGCGCTACGTGGAATCGGAACCGAACCCCATCTCCGCCGATGCGCCGGACAAGGAGTCCTACCTGGTGGCGCGGGTGTTCGCCGACTGGACCCCGCTGGACAATCTGACCCTGGCCGTGACGGTGAACAACCTGTTCGACGAGTTCTACTACGACCACGCCACCTACACCTGGCTTGGCCCGCCCACCAGCGACTACGTGGGATACCCCTCCGTCGGCCGCGAATTCGTGGTCTCCGCCGCCTACCGCTTCTGATCGGACCGCGCGGATGGGAACCGGCTCACGGTGCTGAAGGCGCTCGCCCTGCTGCTGGGCCTGGCGGGCGCCGTCGCCTGGTACCTGTCGTTGCCCACGCAACGGTGGCTGCCGCGCCCGCTGCCGGGCTGGCCGGCGCGCGGCGTGCTGCTGGCCGCACTGGCCGGCGGCTTCCTGGCGTTGCGTGCCGATGGCCTGTCCCTGCCGGCGGCGCTGTTCGGCCAGGCCGTGATCACCATGTTGGTGCTCGGCCTGGTGCCCTTCAGCGCCCTGTGGACCGACAATCGCGCCGGTCCGGTGGCGCGCAACGGGGGTGACGGCTTGTCCTCTGGCACGCCCGTCAGGCGCGCGCCCCTGCGGCCGCACTGGTGGGGCAAGTCCCTGGTCGGCGTTCTGCTGGGATTTGCCCTGGCCCTGGGCCTGTCCGGGCTGTGGGCCTGGTGGGGTCCTGGCGGCATCGAGGCTGCGGACAAGGTGCAGTTCAACATGTGGATCGTCACCCCCATGTGGATGACCGCGCTGGGCGCGGTCTATTTCATGCGCAGTGCCTGGCGCGCCCTGGCGTGGCTCGGACTGGCCAACGTGCTGGTCTGGGTCCTGCTGGCGCTGGCGCGGGGCGGTGGACATGCGTAGCGACCTGTTGCGGGTGCACCGTTCGCTGCACACCTGGGTGGGAGTGCTGGCGGGCATGGCGCTGTTCATCGCATTTTTCGCCGGTGCGCTGACCATGTTCGAGCGCCAGGTCGCCCGCTGGCTGACTCCGCCAGGCGGCGGCGTGGTGGCGCTGGCGCCGGAGGATGTCGATCGACTGTTACCGGAACTCTACGCCGGCCACCCCGCGGCGACGGCGGGCACGCTGCTGAAGCTGTCCCCCGACGGCTCGACCATCACGTCCATTACCTGGAGCCAGCCGGCGCTGGAGGGCGAGGATGCGGCGCCCTGGCGTGCCATGGTGGATGGGCAGGGCGCCCTGGTCGCCGAACCGGCACCGCGTTCCGATTTCGCGGACTTCATCGACGTTTTGCACCAGACCGCGGGCATTCCCGGCATGGTCGGACACGAGCCGGCCGGGGTGCTGTTCATGGGCGTTGTCAGCGTGCTCTACGTGCTGGCGCTGATTTCCGGCCTGGTCGTGCTGCTGCCGACCCTGGCGCGTGACTTCATGGCGATGCGCCATGACGCGTCGAACAAGCGGTTCTGGCTGGATGCGCACAACGCGATCGGCGTGGTCAGCCTGCCGTTTCACCTGGTCATCGCCCTGACCGCCATCGTGTTCGCCTTTCACGACCCGATTTACGGCGCGATGCAGAAATCCATTTACGGTGACCGGCCCCTGTTCGAGCGGCCGGCGACCCACCCCCTGCCGGAACAGGGCACGGACAACCTTCTGCCCGTGGCCAGCCTCCTCGAGCGCATCGGGGAAGAGGCGCCCGGCTTCCAGGTCGCAGAACTGGAACTGCTCAACGTCGCCACGCCACGCGCCATGCTGCGCGTGGCGGGGACCGGTCCCGGCGGTGAGTTGCTCAGAGGTCCCGACTACGGCTACCTGATCCTGCAGCCCTACACTGGCGCGCCAATCTACACGGCCATGGTGCCCGGACAACCCGGCACCTGGCTGGCGCCGGTGACGACGTTTTTCGCCCTGCATTTCGGTAATTTCGGCGGAAACTTCATGCGCTGGATCTACTTTTTCATGGGCCTGGCAGGCGCCTTCGTGTTTTACAGCGGCAACCTGATCTGGGTGGAGTCGCGCCGCAAGCGCCAGCGGCGAAACGGCGGACCGGTGGAACAGAAGCGATCCGCACGCGTGCTGGCGGCGCTGACCGTCGGCGTGTGCCTGGGCTCGGTGGCCGGCGTGGGCCTGTCGCTGGTGTCCGCCAAGTGGCTGTGGGGCAGCGTGGACCACCTCGACGCCTGGCATGCCGGCATTTACTACACGGTGTTTCTCGCCTGCGTGGCGTGGGCCCTGACGGTCGGCGCCCCCCGGGCCGGTCGTCAGCTGTTGCTGCTGTGCGCCGGCGTCGCCTTGCTGATTCCGCTGACCTCGCTGGTGGCGGCCGTCTTCCCGGGGCTGCCGGCGTGGGTTCGCTACGATTCCACGCTGGGTGTCGAGGTCGTGGCGGGCCTGTCCGCCGCCGGCTGTTTCTGGCTGGCGCGCCGGGCCGGGCGGCGCAGCAAAGAAGGCTTTGCCGACAGCGTCTGGTCGCAGGGGTAGCCCTTCCCATAAAATAGCCTCCTTTTACTGCGGGGACTCCGCCGGGTGGCGGAGCACAGCACCATGACAGACAAGCCTTCGACGGATGATCAGGCCAGCGACGAGAACCACCTGATCGCCGAACGCCGCACCAAGCTCCAGGCCCTGCGCGAGACCGGCCAGGCCTTCCCCAACGATTTCCGCCCCAATGCCACGGCCGCCGGCCTGGCGGCGCGTTTCGCCGACGACGATGCGAACGCCCTGGAGGCGGTCGACGAGGAGTTCGCCGTCGCCGGGCGCATGATGGCCAAGCGGGTCATGGGCAAGCTCGCCTTCGTGCGCCTGCAGGATGGCTCAGGTTCCATCCAGCTGATGCTGCAGCGGGACGTGCTGCCGGAAGGCGTCTACCAGGCGTTCAAGCAATGGGATGTGGGCGACATCATTGCCGCGTCGGGCCGCATGGTGCGCACCAACAAGGGCGAACTGTCGGTTAACGCCGCCAGCCTGCGCCTGCTGACCAAATCCCTGCGTCCGCTGCCGGAAAAATTTCACGGTTTGCAGGACACCGAGACACGGTATCGACAGCGTTACGTCGACCTGATCATGAACGAGGATTCGCGGGCGGTGTTCCGCACCCGCTCGCGGGTCATCAGCTACATCCGGTCCTTCATGGAGGCCCCCGGCCGGGAGTTCCTCGAGGTCGAAACGCCGATGATGCACCCGATTCCGGGTGGCGCAACGGCACGGCCATTCGTGACCCACCACAACGCGCTCGACCTGACGATGTACCTGCGCGTGGCGCCTGAGCTCTATCTCAAGCGCCTGACCGTGGGCGGCCTGGAACGGGTCTACGAGATCAACCGCAACTTCCGCAACGAGGGTGTGTCCACGCGGCACAATCCGGAATTCACCATGCTGGAGTTCTACTGGTCCTATGCCGACGTGAACGACCTGATGGACCTGACCGAGGAGATGCTGCGCGGGCTGACCGAAACCGTACTGGGTGGCACCAGGGTCAGCTACCAGGGCCAGGACATCGATTTCGGCCAGCCGTTCCGGCGCCTGACCGTCGAAGGCGCGGTGCGTGAGTTCAATCCGGAGCTGGACGGGGCCGACCTGTGGGACGTCGACGTCCTGCGTGCCGCGCTGACCGACAAGGGCGCACACGTGGGCGAATCCTGGGGTGCCGGCAAACTGCTGACCGAGCTCTACGAGGCCACGGTGGAACGCCGGCTGATCCAGCCCACCTTCATGACCGCCTATCCGACGGAAGTGTCGCCCCTGTCGCGCCGCAACGACGACGACCCTCGCGTGACCGATCGCTTCGAGTTGATCGTCGCCGGCAACGAGATCGCCAACGGCTTCTCCGAGCTCAATGACGCGGAAGACCAGGCCGAGCGTTTTCGCGCCCAGGTGGCCAGCAAGGAGGCGGGCGACCTGGAGGCCATGCACTACGACGCTGACTACGTTCGTGCCCTGGAGTACGGCATGCCGCCCACGGCCGGGGAGGGCGTTGGCATCGATCGCCTGGTCATGCTGCTGACCGATTCTCCATCCATCCGGGACGTGCTGCTGTTTCCGTACCTGCGCCCGGAGGCCTGAACGGACCCCGACTGACCCGAATTGAACGGAATTTGGCGGATTCACCAACCTTTCTCCCGTTCCCCGGTAGTACCCATGAACACCGCCCTCGTGGCGGGTCGCCACCCGGGCCGGGAGGACACCAACGCCCCTGGCCGATACAGCCTGCGGCTGAGGTTGCGGCGGATGGAGGGGGACATGTCCGCTAAGTCGCATGGCATGACGGCCAGGGAGGTCCTTCCGGCCCGTTTTTTATCCAGGGTGCGAAGCTGGTCCGGGTGAGCGTCAGCGTCATCATGCCGGTGCGCGACGCCGGCCCCTTCCTTCAGGCCGCGGTGGACAGCATCCTGTCCCAGGATCATGCCGACCTCGAGTTGTTGCTGGTCGACGATGGCAGCACCGATGGTGCGATCGGGGCGCTCGGCGGTCTGGACCCCCGGGTGCGCGTGTTGCCCTCGCGCGGACGGGGCGTCTCCGCCGCTTTCAATACCGGCTTCGCCGCGTCCCGGGGCGCCCTGGTGGCGCGCATGGACGCCGATGACATCGCCTTGCCGGCGCGTCTGTCGACGCAGTGCGCCTACCTGGACGAGAACCCCGATGTCGCCATTGCCGGCTGCCGCGTCGAACTGTTTTCGGAGGCAGGAATCGCCGCGGGAAATCGGCACTACCAGGACTGGTTGAACCGGCAGTGTTCACCCGCCCAGATCCGGCGGGCGATGTTCGTGGAAAGTCCCATCCCGAACCCGGGCGCCTGTTTCCGGCGTGGCGTACTGACGTCTCTCGGCGGCTACGCCGAGCCTGACTGGCCGGAGGACTACGATCTGTTCCTGCGCGCCGACGCGCTGGGCATGCGCATGGGCAAACCGGCGCCGGTATTGCTGCGCTGGCGCGAACATGCCCGGCGCCTGACCCACACCGACCCGCGCTACGGTCGCCAGGCCTTCCAGCGTGCCAAGGCCCATTACCTGGTTCACGGGCGCGGTCTCAGGGAGGGCCTGCTGCTGTGGGGTGCCGGGCCTACCGGGAGGGATTTTCATGACCTCCTGACCGCCGAGGGCGCGACGGTCAGCGGTTTCGTTGAAGTACACCCCAGGCGCATCGGAGGGCGCAAGCGCGGCCTGCCCGTATGGGACACGCAGCGCGCTGCGACCTGGACCGGGGGCATGGTGATCGTGGCGGTCGGCGCCCGAGGCGCGCGCGCCGAGATCCGGGCATTTCTCGACGAAGCAGGGCGGACCGAAGGCAGCGACTACCTGTTCGTGGCCTGAGGCTGGCGGGTGCCGGCACCGGACGGGTAGACTGCGGTATTGCCCGGCACGCGAAGGCCCGTCAGCCATGTCACAACTCCGAACCGTACTCGTCCAGTCGCGCCTTCGCTGGCGTGATCCCGCCGTGAACCGCGCCCACCTGGCGGGTCTGATGGACGGTGCCGGCCCCGCCGACCTGTTCGTGTTGCCCGAGACTTTCACCACCGGTTTTCTGGGTGAGTCACCCGGCCAGGACGAAGGCATGGACGGGGCGACCGTGGACTGGATGAAGACGCAGGCGACCGAGCGCGGGGCGGCCCTGTGCGGCAGCGCGGTGATCGAAGATGGCGCCGGCCGTCGCAATCGCTTCCTGTTCGCCGCCGCGGACGGCGCCGTACATCACTACGACAAGCGTCACCTGTTCAGTTTTGCCGGAGAAGACCGACGCTACGTGGCGGGTGATGAACGGGTCGTGTTCAGGCACGAGGGCTGGCGGGTCTGTCCCCAGGTCTGCTACGACCTGCGTTTTCCCGTGTGGTGCCGCAATCGTGACGACTACGACCTGATGATCTTCGTCGCCAACTGGCCCACGCCCCGGGTTGCCGCCTGGGACGCGCTGCTGCGCGCACGGGCCATTGAGAACCAGTGCTACGTGGTGGGCGTGAATCGGGTGGGCGAGGACGGCAAGGGAGTCGGCTACCCCGGCCACAGCGCCATCTATGACCCGCTGGGCGAAGCGGCGATCGTTCCGTGGGAAGAGGAAGGCACGCGCGACGCCGTGATCGACCTGGGGCGGGTGCGGGAGGTTCGCGCCGATTTTCCCTTTGCCGCGGAAGCCGACGCCTTCACGCTCGACTGACCGGCTCACGCGTGCGCCGTGCCCACCAGCGGCCGATGGCGGTTCGCGGAACCCGGTAGGGCGTGGCGAAGTCCATCAACAATACCGGGTCAGCCAGGGCGCGGTCGATCTCCCGGCGGGCGCTGCCGCGGCCGGCGAACAACAGACGGTCACCCTCGCGGATGTCCTGTTCGTCGCTGGGCAGGAACAGGCGGCGTCCGCCACGTTCGTGCACCAGGCACACGCAGCGCAGGTGTTCGTCCTCGCCGCTGCGCGTGTTGTGCACCAGGTGTTCCAGCCTCAGCGTCACGTTTTCCTCGTTCGCCGCGCGCAGGCTATACAGCGGCTCCTGGGTCAGGTCGGTCAGCCATACGCTGGGAGCGACGCCGCCGAGGATGTCCTCCAGCTGGTGTTTGAGGCGGTGGGCGAAGTCTTCTTTCTCGCGCTCCAGGTGGTCCAGGAAGGTTTTGAGCAGGGGCGTCGTGGCCAGGGCCAGCATGCGACGGGCCACGATCCACGACGGGCGCGCGACCAGGTCGGCGTTCAGCTTTTCTGCGTCGAACAAGGCATCGTTGACGGTCTCTTCCTGCCGCGCGACCACGAACAGCGCCGGGTTGAGCTCGCGCGCGGTCAGCACGATGGACAGGTTGTCCACATCGCTGTCAGTGCCCGCGATCAGGCCCACCGCCTCCTTGACGCCAGCCTCTTCCAGTGTGTCGGCCTCCGTGCCACGGCCCGTTACCGTTCCCTCCAGGCCATCCAGCAACCCGGCATCGGAATCCACCGCGGTCCACGACTGGCCGGCCCGCTCCAGGGCCTCGACCATGCGCGAACCGAAGCGCCCCATGCCGCACACCACCCAGCGGCCAGTGGGCAATTTGACGGCCTTGCGCAGTGTGGTTCCCGGCACCGACAGCAGCCAGTCCTGCACCAGGTAGCGCGCCGGCGAGGTCAGCGCCAGGTACAGCCGCCGGGCAAATATCTCGTAGGGGTCCACCACCTGGTCGGTGCCGAAAGAGGCCATGTTGGTGCTCACGTCCTGTTGCTGGCTGCGTGCGAAAACCTTCAGATCCGGCCGCAGCAGCTTGCTGGTGATGGCCACGGTCAGGTTGACCTTGTCGTTGCTGGTCACGGCGATGACGCCCTGGCACCAGGGATTGTCCAGGCCGGCGAATTCCAGCATGCGGCGGTCGCTGGCCGGGTGCGCCAGCATTGGCACCTGGTCGAGGTGCGGCTCCAGCCGCCGGCTGCGAATCAGGGTCTCGTCGCGATCCAGCGCCACGATCTGGAATCCACGCCGCAGCAGCCCGATGCCCAGCATGCGCCCCGCATTGCCGAAACCGCAGATCAGGAAAAACGGCTCGCGCATCCAGCCGACCCGTCGCGTGAAGCGGTTGCGTTCCAGCATGGTCCGGAAATCGGGGTCCAGGAACAGGCCGAGAATGGCGCCAATGGCATACAGCCAGGCCACCACGTTGGGGAAGATCAGCAGAAACACGACCAGCCGCTGCGTGCCGGTGAAGGGGAAAGGAATTTCCCCGAAGCCGATCGTGGTGGACAGGATGGCCACGAAATAGGCCGCGTCCAGGTAACCCATGCGCACGGCGTGACCCTGGTCGTCCACGCCGGGCACGGCCACCATCAGGGACACGGAGATGAAATAGACCAGGATCAGGACGATCAGCGGCGTGCGCAGCCGCCGCATGGTGACCCATATGATGTCGTTCATGGCGCCGGGATCCCGGGGACGGCGTCAGCGGCGGATGACGATGGTTTCAGCCACCAGCAGGGTCACGGACACCAGGTTGGCGAGCAGGGCGCCGCCGGACAGTGACACCACGCTGACGATCACGTGCGGCGTCACACCGTCGGCGGAGCCGTAGGCCGCGTAACCCCACAAAATGGCCGCCACGATCAGTTGCAGATCCGCCACCAGGCTGGTGGCGAGCAGGACGGCGCCCATCTGGGATCGGTCGCCGAATTTCAGCACGGTGGCGATCAGGCTGACCACCAGTGCCGCGCCCAGTTCGTAGGCGTCGTGGTGGGCGGGGTTGTCGATGTCGCCGATGAAAAAGCCGAAGTTCAGCGTCAGCGCCAGGACGATGAAAAACGCGAAAATGACCTTTTCCAGACTCATGCTTCCACCCCGGGGCGTGGCCCCTGTCCTTTGCGTTCCAGCCTAGCGTGTATGGCGACTCCCGCCAAGCGGGGCCACCGGCCGGACCGCCTCAGTCGACGAATTCTTCCTGGTAATCGGCGGAGGCGGCGGCGATCACTTCCGCGGCCTTTTCACGGCCGTAGGCCTTGCCGATGATGACGCGCTCGGGTTCATCCGGCAGGGTCTTGTAGGTCGAGAAATAATGACGCAGCCGTTCGACCAGTGATTCGGGTAACTCGGAAATGTCGGTCACGCCCGCGTACACGTCGTCGCTGTCGAGCACGGAGACGATCTTGTCGTCCGCCTCTCCACCGTCGATCATCGGAATGCCACCCACCACGCGCGCGTTGAGGATGATTTCCGCGCGGGAAATACGGCGGTTGCTCAGGACACAGATGTCCAGGGGGTCGTGATCACCGCGCTTGGCGCCCGGCATCAGGTCGCAAACGCGACGGCCGCAGTAGGTTCGTGGGATGAATCCATACAGGTTGGGCGGCAGCGAACTGGTGCGGTGCGGACGGTCGACGCGCAAAAAGCCCGAGCGCTTGTCGACTTCGTACTTGACGTAATCGAAGGGTGTGCTTTCGATGAAAGCATGCACCACCTCGGGCGGATTGGGCCCCAGGTCCAGGCCGTGCCAGGGGTGGGGGCGCCACTTGTTGAATGGGCGGGTCATGGTCGTGAGATTCCTGTCTTGGGTTCGTCAGGCCCGGGCGCGGTCTCGCGACCGGCGTTGCCCGGGGCGGGTGTATGTTCAGGGTGCGGCATCGGCGATCGGCGTGACCCGGACGATGGCGCCCAGGTAGGCCGTGTCGAAATACTGCATGGTGTCGGTGCGAACCTGGCGCGACTGTTGCAGGCGGTGCAACTCGAAGGGCGGGGCGAGGGCGCCCGTGTCGCTTGTCATTTTGTCTCCCGGTGTTACGTTCGGCGCCGGTTCGGCGGGGACGTCCGGGGCCGGGGGCGCGCCGACCCACTCAAAACCTTCCTCCAGGCGCCCGGGCCCGTTGCCGGGAAAGACGCGTGCCCAGGCCGGCCCGTCCAGGCGGTATTCGAGGTCGAGTTCCACGTGCAGGAACCGGCTGCGGCGAAGCTGGATGGTCCCGTCCAGGCGGTACAGGGGAGCCATGTAGTCGTCGAACCAGCCAGCGCCGCCCTTGCGCTCCATGTCGATGTAGGCCATGTCACCGGGAATGTTCAGCGTTTCGGCCAGCACCTCCTCACCGTGCAGGCGCACGGGCGGGTGGTAGTCATACAGGGTCTGTTCGTAAGTCAGTCGAACCAGGGGCTGGTAATCGGCCAGGCGGTCCAGTCGGCTCCACAAGTTGGCGAAGGCGCCGTCGCGCTTGTCCAGAGCCACGGGCGCCTCCGGCGGGGCCGCGGCATCGAGTTCGAATGCCCCGGAGAAGGTGCGTGGACGATCTTCGGTTTGTGGGGTCGCAGGCACATCCAGGTTGCGGAACACGATGACCTCGACCCGGTAGCGCGCCTCGGCCGCATGAACGCCCGTTGCCGTCCACAGGCAGGCCACGGCGGCGCACAGCGCGCCGGGCAGCGGTAGTCTGCGGCGGTTACGGGTCATGGTCGATCTGAATCCGGGTCGATGCAACTGGCGGGCATTATATCCGCTCACCCGGCGGAAGCGGCCAGGCGTTCGAGCAGTTCGACGACCTGTCTGATGCGTTCCTCGCCATCCTCCCTGGACTTAAGAATCTGCAGTTGGGTGGGGCCCTTCAGGCGGAAGCGCGCGGGGTTGCCGTGCACGAGCGCCAGCAGCGCGTCCACGTCGGCCTCCGCGTCCTCGGCAAACTCGAAGCGTCCGCCACGCGGACCGACATCGATGCGGGTTACGCCCACGGCGTCGGCACGCAGCTTCAGGTCGGCGATGGCGAACAGGTTCCTGGTCGGGGGCGGCAGCAGCCCGAAGCGATCGATCATCTCGACCTGCAATTCGCGCAGCGTGTCCGAGTCGCGGGCGCTGGCGATGCGTTTGTACAGGGTCAGGCGCGTATGCACGTCATGCAGGTAGTCGTCCGGAATCAGCGAGGCCACGTGCAGCTCCACTTCCGCACCGTGACGACGCTGGGACTCCAGGTCGGGTTCGCGACCCTCACGCAGGGCCTCCACGGCCCGGGTCAGCAGTTCGCTGTAGAGGCTGAAGCCGATCTGGGCGATCTGCCCACTCTGGTCCTCGCCCAACAACTCTCCGGCGCCGCGGATCTCCATGTCGTGCGTGGCCAGGGTGAATCCGGCGCCCAGTTCTTCCAGGCTGGCGATGGCCTCCAGTCGCTTCTGCGCGTCACGGGTCATGGCCCGGGGCTCCGGGGTGAGCAGGTAGGCGTAGGCCAGGTGGTGGGAGCGGCCCACGCGCCCGCGAAGCTGGTGCAACTGGGACAAGCCGAACTTGTCGGCGCGATTGATGATGATGGTGTTGGCGGTGGGAATGTCGATCCCGTTTTCGATGATGGTGGTGCACACGAGCACGTGAAAACGCTGGCGGTGGAAATCGAGCATGACCTGCTCCAGCTCGCGTTCGGGCATTTGCCCGTGGGCGACGCGCAGGCGGGCCTCCGGCACCAGCTCACCGACCTCCCGGGCGATACGCTCGATGCTGCGCACCTCGTTGTGCAGGAAAAAGACCTGGCCGCCGCGCTGGATTTCGCGTTGCAGGGCCTCGCGCAGCAGGGCGTTGTCCCATTGCACCACCAGGGTCTTGACCGCCATGCGCCGCGCCGGCGGGGTGGCGATGATGGACAGGTCGCGAATCCCCGAAAGGGCCATGTTGAGGGTCCGTGGAATGGGCGTGGCGGTCAGGGTCAGCATGTCGACCTCGGCGCGCAGTTCCTTCAGGCGCTCTTTCTGGCGCACGCCGAAGCGTTGCTCCTCGTCCACCATCACCAGGCCCAGCCTGGCGAACCGAACGTCCCGCTGGATCAATCGGTGCGTGCCGATCACGATGTCGACCTTGCCGCGTTGCAGGCGTTGCAACACGTCCTCGGTCTCCTGGGCGCTGCGAAAACGGGACAGGATCTCGATCTTCACCGGCCAGTCGGCCATGCGGTCGGTGAACGTGGCGTAGTGCTGCTGGGCCAGCAGCGTGGTGGGCGCCAGCAGCGCCACCTGCTTGCCGCCCTGGACCGCGATGAAGGCGGCGCGCAGGGCCACCTCGGTCTTGCCGAAACCCACGTCACCGCAGACCACGCGGTCCATGGGCAGGGGTGAGATCATGTCCGCCCGCACCGC
Organism: Gammaproteobacteria bacterium; assembly: GCA_030431095.1. GTDB lineage: Bacteria > Pseudomonadota > Gammaproteobacteria > Xanthomonadales > SZUA-36 > Marinihelvus. The sequence goes on from JAUIJU010000010.1 coordinate 39,936, forward strand.
CTCGATGGCCTTGAGCTGGTCCGGGGTTTCCTCGAACGGGAACGTGGCGGCGAATTCCTCGTACAGCCGCTGGTCAAGGCCGAAGGCGAAGCCTTCGCGGGCCTGGCGCCGGGCATACAGGTCCAGCAACTCGGCGGCAACGTCGCGAACCTTCTCCGCCGCCTTGCGCCGGGCTTTGCTCCACTGCTCACCACCCAGGCGATGAAGGGGGGCGGATTCATGCGAAGCGCCGGTATAGCGGCTGACCAGGTGCAGCGAGGCCACCGGCACATAGAGCCGGTCGCTCTCCGCGTATTCGATGGTCAGGAACTCCGCTTCGCGCTGGTCCACTTCCAGGGTCTGCAAACCCTGGTAGCGACCCACGCCGTGGTCCTCGTGCACCACGGGTGCGCCAAGGTCCAGGTCCGCGAGGTTGCGGATGATGGCCTCGGGGTCGCGTTCGTCGCGGCGTGATTCCGCGGTCTGGCGGGTACGCGCGCCAAACAGCTGCGACTCGGTGAGCACCGCCAGCGTCTCGTCGAGCACGAAGCCGCCTTCCAATGGCAGCACGGCCAGGCCGATGCGTCCCCCGGCGGCGTGGAACCCCGTCCAGTGATCGAAGCGTTCAGGCCGCAGCCCGAATGCACGCAGGGTATCGCCCAGCGCTTCGCGCCGTCCGGCGGTGTCGGCCGCGAACAGCACCCGGCCGGGCCACGCGTCGACAAAGCCCAGCAACTTCTCACTGGCGGACTTGCCCCGCTCGTGAATGGGCAGCTCGGGCGCGGGCTGGGTGTCGAAGCGCACCTCGCCCGTGTGCGGTCCGGGCGTATCGCTGACCAGCGCCACGGCGCGTTCCTGCAGCGGACGCAGTGTCCCGGCGACGTCGAAAAACAACTCACCGGGGGTCAGCACCGGGCGCTCCGTGTCGTGGCGTCGTTGCTCGTGTCTTTCCTGGGTCTGTGCGGCGAAGCTGGCCATGGATTCGGCGGCGTCATCGAGCAATACCACCACGGGGGGTTCGGCCAGGTAGTCCAGCAACGACTCGGTCCGGTCGAAAAACAGGGGCAGGTACTGCTCCAGCCCTTGTGGGTGCAAGCCTGACCGCAAGTCCTGGTAGACCGGCACATGCCGCATGTCCACGTCGAAGCGCAGTCGCAAGGCCCGGCGCAGGCGGTCCAGGTCGTCCGCGTCGGCTGGGTACTCACGGGCCGGCAACAGTTTGAGATCGTCCAGTTCGCCGGTCGAGCGCTGGGAATCCGGGTCGAAGGTGCGCAGCGTCTCGACTTCGTCATCGAACAGGTCGACGCGGATCGGCTCGCGGCAGCCGGTGGGAAACAGGTCCAGCAGGGAACCCCGCACCGCGAACTGGCCCGACTGGTATACGTGCTCCACCGCGTCGTAGCCGGCATGCGCCAGGCGCTCCCGGAAGGCATCGAGGTCCAGGCGCTGCCCGGGTTCCAGGTCGATGGTCTGGCCCAGTACATGTTGCCGCGGCGGCAGGCGTTCCATCAGTGTCGGGCCAGGCGCGAGCAACAGGCCCTGGCGCATCTGCGCGACGGCGGCCAGCGCCGCAAGGCGTTCGGAGACAATGTCCGGGTGCGCTGAAAAAGGATCGTAGGGCAGGGTCTCACGATCGGGAAAGTGCCAGATCGGCACCTGCCGGTGGTTGAGCAGTCGCAGGTCCTGTTCCAGCGCGCGGGCGCGGTGGCTGCTGCGCGTGACCACGAGCACCGGACCGGCATGCGCGCCGGCCGCCGCCAGCAACGCCAGTGCGAGGCTGCTGCCGTGCAGGTGACGCCAGCGGGTGGGGCGTCCGGGCGCGGCGTCGAACCGGGCCTGGAAAACGGGCGTCGTGGATGTGCTCATGGTTCGGGGCGGGCGCTTCGGGAGGCGGACGCTAAGCGGAACCAGGCCGGGCGGCAAGTCATGGGGTCAGGCGCTTTCCGGATTCTGTCCCAGCAACCGCAACACACCCAGCAGCACCAGGAATCCGATGCCCATTCCGGCCCACCACGGCAGTCCCAGCGCCACAGGAATGCTGCACAGAAGCAAAGCCGCCAGGCCGACGATGCCGGCATAAGGCAACTGTGTGCGCACATGCTCGACGTGATCGCAGCCACTGGCCAGGGAGGACAGGATCGTGGTGTCGGAAATGGGCGAGCAGTGATCGCCCCAGACGCTGCCGGCCAGCACGGAAGCAATGGCGGAGTACAACAGGTGCATATGTTCCGGGCCGGTGAGTCCCTGGCTCTGCATGACCGCCCAGGTCAGTGGAACCACCAGCGGCACCAGGATGCCCATGGCGCCCCAGCTCGAGCCGGTGCCAAAACCGGTGGCGGCGGCGATCAGGAATACGATGGCCGGCAGGGTCCATGCGGGCACGGTGTCACCCAGCACCGAGACCAGGAAATCGCTGGTGCCCAGTTCCGTGGTGACCGCGCCCAGCGACCAGGCCAGGACCAGGATGATGATGGCCTTGATCATGGCGCGAAGTCCCCGGTACCACGCGTCCACCACCTGTTCCAGTGTGAGGATGCGCTGGGCCAGGCTCAGCAGCGCGGCGGTCAGCACGCCCAGCAGGGAGGCCCACATCAGCGCCGTGTACGAGTCCGCGGCGCCGATGATGTCGCGCAGAGCAGGGTCAGGCGCATCGATGCCGGCTCGACCGGTCACGTACAGGCCGATGACCACGGCGGTCACCATCACGCCGACCGGCAACAGTGCGTTGATTGCGCGGTGCGGTGCTTTGCCCACCGGGTTGATCGGCGCGGCGTCACTGGCGGCGCCCGACTCGGCCAGGGCGTTGGTGTCGACGCCATTGGCTCGTGCGTGACGCTCGGCTCGCAGCATGGGCCCGAAATCGCGTCCCGTGACGCAGACCATGAACACGAACAGCAGCGCCAGCACCGGGTAGAAGCTGTAGGGGATGGTATACAGATAGACCAGGTACGGCTGTACATCGAGGCCGTCGATGTTCTCCATGGCATCGCCGATCAGTCCGACCTCGTAGCCCACCCAGGTGGTGACCAGGGCAAGGCAGGCGACCGGCGCGGCGGTGGAATCAACGATGTAGGCCAGTTTCTCGCGTGACACGCGCATGGCGTCGGTCACCGGTCGCATGGTGTTGCCCACCACCAGGGTGTTGGCGTAGTCGTCGAAAAAGATCGCCAGTCCCATGCCGGCGGTGGCCATGCAGGCGTGGCGGGCGCTGTCCGCCCAGCCCACGATCGATTCCACGATGCCCTGCATCCCGCCGTTCCGGCTGATGATGCCGACCATGCCACCGATCATCAGCGAGAACAGAATGATGGCGGCGTGGTCACCGTCCGCCAGTTCGGCCCGGGCGTGGACCTGCACCGTGTCCAGCAAACCTCGGCCCAGGCCGGACAGCGTCAGGTCGTGGATCAGCCATGCGCCCAGCCAGATGCCCAGGAACAGCGCGGGGATCACGCGCTTGAAGACCAGCGCGAAACCGATGGCCAGCAAGGGGGGGAGAATGGAGGTCCAGTGTCCGTAGAAGCGGGAACCTGTCTCCTGGGCCAGGACGGGGGCGCTCACAAACAAGAGAAGTAATGCATTAAAAATAATTCGTATCTTTTTATTTAATAACATTATTTCCCCAAAATAAATGCATCAATGGACTCAGGCTGCTGCCTGGCGTACCTGGAAAAATTCGTCCAGCAGGTCCAGCTGCCGCGCGGCGTTGTCCACGCGTACCAGGCGGTCGCGCAGGGCCTGCCCCCCCGGTCTGCCCTGCAAGTACCAGCCAAAATGCTTGCGCGCCACGCGCAAACCCTGCGCTTCGCCGTAAAACGCGTGCAGTCCACTGATATGGTGGACCATCACCCGGTGCACTTCTTCCGGGGTGGGCGGCGCCAGGCGTTTGCCCGTGGCCAGGAAATGGGCGGTTTCGCGGAAAATCCAGGGGTTGCCCTGGGCGCTGCGACCAAACATCAGGCCGGTGGCGCCGGTACACGCCAGGACCTTCGCGGCACGTTCCGGAGTCTCGATGTCGCCGTTGGCAAACACCGGGATATCCACAGCGCGGCAGATTCGTCGTATGGTGTCGTACTCCGCCTCACCGCGGAAGCGGTCTTCGCGCGTGCGGCCATGCACGGCCAGCGCGCTGATCCCGGCGTCCTGCGCCAGGCGGGCGATGGTCACGCCGTTCCGTCGTGACGGCGCCGGTCCGGTGCGAATTTTCAGCGTGACCGGTACAGGCACGGACTGCACCACGGCGCGGAGAATCTCGGCCACCAGCGGCTCGTCTTCCAGCAACGCGGAACCGGCCAGGCGATTGCAGACCTTCTTCGCCGGGCAGCCCATGTTGATGTCGATGATTTCCGCGCCACGGGCTACGTTATAGCGGGCCGCTTCGGCCATCCACTGGGGATCGCTGCCGGCGATCTGCACGGCGATGGGCCGCGCCTCGCCGTCGTGGCTGCCGCGCAGTTCCGACTTGCGGGTGCCGCGCAGGCGCGGGTCCGATGCGATCATTTCGCCCACCACGTACCCCGCGCCGAGTTGGCGGCAGAGTTGTCGGAACGGGAGGTCCGTCACGCCGGCCATGGGCGCCAGGGCGAGGTTGTTTGGCAGTGCGTGAGTGCCGATGCGCATCGTCAGGCCAACAGCTGGAAAAAGCGGAAACCGGCGACGTAGGTGCCGATCGACGACCCCACGTTGCACAGGAAGAATACCAGCAGGATGCGCGTGGCGGGATTGCGGTACCAGCCGCGCAGGCTGGTGGCGTCTTCGCGCAGCCGTTCCAGGTCGTGGCCGGTGGGTTTGCGCAACATGGACTCGACGGCGCCAGCGACCATGCCGGCAGCCACGGCCGGATTCAGCGACGTCAGGGGCGCTGCCAGCATCGCGCTGAGGATGGTCAGCGGGTGAGCCCGGGCGCAGGCGGCGCCGACTGCCGCCAGTCCGCCATTGAGCAACACCCAGATGCCGACCAGCTGCCAGCCCAGTTCCGGGCTGCGACTGAATCCGAACCAGAAGCCGGTCAGAACCAGCGCGGTGATGATCCAGGGAACCAGCCGCGGCCAGCGCGCACGGGCCGGCATGGTGGCCAGGTCTCTGGCCTCCACGGCGGGATCCGTATCACTTTTGGCGAGGTGATGCGCCAGGCCCTCCAGGTGGCCGGCGCCGATCACGACCAGCACGCGGCGGCCCTCGGCGCCCGGATTTTCTTCGCGCAGCCGCGCGGCCATGTAGCGGTCGCGTTCGCTGATCAGCGCCTCGTAGAGTTCCGGCGACTGGGTCGCGAACTCGGTGAAAGTGGCTTCCAGGATGTCGCCTTCCTTCAGGTTTTCGATCGCTTCCTCGTCGATTTCTTCGGAGGAAAACGAGCTGAGCACCAGTCCCATGGTCAGGCTGAAACGCTTGTACCAGGGCACGGCGCGATAGGTTCTCCTGAGGGTGGTGGCCAGGTCCCGGTCGATCAGTTGCAGGGGCAGGCCATTGTCGGTGGCGCCGGCCGCAGCCGCCTTGAGTTCAGCACCCGGCTCGATGTCGAACTGCTCGGCAATGCGCTTCTGGTAGCCGCTCAGCGCCAGGTTGGCCATGACCAGTCCGGCTTTGCCTTCGCGAATGATCCGGAACAGGTCCAGCTCCTGCCAGCTTTTGCGCCCTTCGAGGGCGTCCAGCCGGGTGGGGCACAACTCCACGGCGACCGCGTCCCAGCCGCCTTCCGCAATGGCGGCCTGGACCGCGCGCACGCTGGCGGGCGAGACGTGGGCCGTGCCCAGCAGGGTGTAACTTACGCCGTCCCGCTGCACGACGCGCACAGGCTGGCTGGCGTCCACGGTGGGCTCCGGTTCGGGAGGGCTGTTCACGGCTGATTCCATGCGCTTCTCGGGGCGGCGCCCCGCATCGGTTCCATGCCCGGACAATGGCCGGACGCAAAGGGGGCGAATGGTACCGCAGAACGGGCCGTGGCGGGAGTTGTCAGCCACCCGATAGCCGGGCGGCGGCGGGGAAACGGCGGCGAAAGCCGGCGGGTCGGGCTCAGGTCTTTTCGACCACCTGGCCGGCGTTCAGCACGGTGAACAGGACCAGGTCGTACTCGAAGTATACCGAGTATTCGCCATAGTCCCAGCGCGTGATGGGCGGGTCGCCGACGGCGGCATGCCGCTGTCCGGGGGCGCCGAAGCGGGATTCGACGTCGGCCTTGCTCAAGCCGTTCTCTGGCAGCTCCAGGCGCTCGACCTGGCGCACTTCGTCGAGAATCAGGACATCGGCGCTCGTCACCAGGGGCGTGAACATCAACACACTGGCCAGAAGGAATTTCGTCATGATGGGCTTCCCGTCAGGTTGTGGATCAAGAATAGCACAAAGGGAATTGAATTCATGACGGGAAAATGCCTTCAGCCGGCCGATTCATTCTGCGCCAGCAGGCGCAGGTAACCCGCGTGACGCCACGCAAGGATGTCTCCGCGCTCAACGGCGGCCTTGACTGCACAGCCTGGTTCACTGTCATGCCGACAGTCGTTGAAGCGGCACTGGCCCAGCCAGGGTGAGAATTCGGGGAAACCCGCCGCAATGTCCGCCGGCGCCAGTTTCCAGAGACCGTATTCCCACACGCCGGGCGAATCGATCAGGTGGCCGCCGTCCGGCAGGTCGTACAGCATCGTGGTCGTGGTGGTGTGCGTGCCCTTGCCGGTGACCCGCGACAGGGCGCCGGTCTGGATCTCGATATCGGGCACCAGGCGCCGGATCAACGACGATTTGCCGACGCCGGACTGGCCGACCAGGATACTGGTGCGGTCGGCGACCAGCGGGGCGAGTTCGTCGACACCGGGCGGACCCTTGCAGGAAGTGCGTGCGACGGCGTAGCCCAGTTCCCGATAGCGCTCGATGCGGCCCAGCGGGCCGGCGCCCGGTGCGCGCTCGTCGATCGGCAGTTCGGCCTTGTTCAGGACGACAACCGGGTTCACCTCAAGACTGTGCACCGCCACCAGGTAGCGGTCGAGCAGGTCGCGCGAGGGCGGGGGTGCGGGCGCGACCACCACCACCACCCGATCGAGATTGGCCGCAACGACCTGCGGGCGGCCGCGCTGGTCGGCGCGCATGAACCGGTTGCGGCGTGGCAGAATTTCCTCCACCACCCAGGCGCCATCGTCAGCGGGCGCGATGCGCACCTGGTCGCCACAGCAGGGGCGACCCACGCGGCGACGAAACAGGCAGGGCACGGGGTCCGATCCGGCAATGCGAACCACCCCGTGACCGCCATAGGCAACCAGCACCTGAGCCCAGGGTCGATCGTTCATGGCCGGTCCGAAACCCCGATATGCTCAGCGGCGGGTGTCGTCATGAGCGTCATTATGGCCGCTCGCGCCGCGGCGCACAGGGTTGGCAGGCTGGCCACTGCGCGGCGACGCTGGTTATCATCCCGGGTTCACCGAAGGGGCAAGACATGGACAAGGAAAACAACCTGGTCTGGATCGACCTGGAAATGAGTGGCCTGGACACGGACCGCGACACGATCCTGGAACTGGCGTTGATCGTCACCGATTCGGAACTGAACGAGCTGGCCGAGGGCCCGGTCGTCGCGATACGCCAGCCGCTGGCGGTGCTCGAAAGCATGGACGACTGGAACACGCGGCACCACAGCGCCTCGGGACTGTGGGGCCGGGTGCTGGCCAGCGAGATGGACATGGCCGCCGCCGAGTCTGCCGCGCTGGCGTTTCTCGGCGAGTGGTCCGCGCCCGGTGCGTCACCGATGTGCGGCAACAGCATCTGCCAGGACCGGCGCTTTTTGTACCGTTGCATGCCAGACCTGGAGCAGTGGTTTCATTACCGCAACCTGGACGTTTCCACGCTCAAGGAACTGGCCCGGCGCTGGGCGCCGGAGGTGGCGGACGCCATGGTGAAGGAGAACCGGCACGAAGCGCTCGCCGACATCCGCGAGTCGGTGGCTGAATTGCGCCACTACCGCGCGTTCATGGGCGCGCTGGGCGGCGCGTGAGCCCTGTGGGCGGCAAGCGCTCAGTGTTCGGTCTTGCCGGCCAGGCGAACCCAGGTTTCGACCACGGAGTCAGGGTTCAGCGAGAGACTTTCGATTCCGTGCTCCATCAGCCACTCGGCCAGGTCGACGTGGTCTGACGGTCCCTGTCCGCAAATGCCCACGTATTTGCCCTGCTCACGACAGGCGGTGATGGCCATGGCCAGCAGTTTCTTGACCGCCGGGTCGCGCTCGTCGAACAGGTCGGCGATTTCGGCCGAATCGCGATCCAGGCCGAGGGTCAGCTGGGTCAGGTCGTTGGAGCCGATGGAAAAGCCGTCGAAATGTTCCAGGAATTCCTCGGCGAGCAGGGCATTGGAAGGCAGTTCGCACATCATCATGATCTGCAGGCCGTTCTCGCCGCGGCGCAGGCCGAATTCGGCCAGTATCCCGATCACCTCGCGCGCTTCGTCCACCGTGCGCACGAAGGGCACCATGGCCTGCACGTTGTCCAGACCCATGGTCTCGCGCACCTTGCGCATGGCGCGGCACTCGAGCTCGAAGCAGTCCCGGAACCCTTCGGCCACGTAGCGCGAGGCGCCGCGGAAGCCCAGCATGGGATTCTCCTCGTGCGGCTCGTAGCGTGCGCCACCGATCAGATTGGCGTATTCGTTCGACTTGAAGTCCGACAGGCGCACGATGACGGGCTTGGGGTGAAAGGCCGCGGCGATGGTGGAAATGCCTTCGGCCAGGCGGTCGACGTAATACTGTACCGGGTCATCATGGCCTGCCATTCGTGCGTCGATCTGATCGCGCAAGTCACTGTCCAGCGTGGCGTATTCCAGCAGCGCCTTGGGGTGAATGCCGATCATGCGGTTGATGATGAACTCCAGCCGCGCCAGGCCCACGCCATGATTGGGAATCATGCTGAAATCGAAGGCCCGGTCCGGGTTGGCGACGTTCATCATGACCTTCAGCGGGGCCTCGGGCAGGGCGGCGAGGTCGTCCTGCTTGACCGCGAACTCCAGCGCGCCCGCATACACGTAGCCCGTGTCGCCCTCGGCGCAGCTGACGGTGACAGCGGCGCCGGACGGGACCGCCGTGGTGGCGTCTCGGCAGCCGACAACGGCCGGGATGCCCAGCTCGCGGGCGATGATCGCGGCATGACAGGTGCGGCCTCCACGGTTGGTGACGATGGCGGCGGCGCGCTTCATGACCGGCTCCCAGTCGGGGTCGGTCATGTCGGTGACCAGCACGTCGCCCTGTTGCACGGAATGCATGTCCGCCGGACCCTGCACCACGCGCGCCTGTCCGCTGCCGATTTTATGGCCGATGCTGCGGCCCTCGCACAGCAGATCGCCGGACGACAGCAGCTGGTAGCGCTCCAGGGTATGCCCATGGCTCGACTGGCTGCGAACGGTTTCCGGTCGCGCCTGGACGATATACAGGCGCCCCGTTTCGCCATCCTTGGCCCATTCGATGTCCATGGGACGCCCGTAGTGGTTCTCGATGACCAACGCGTGGTGGGCGAGGGCCTGGACCTCGTTGTCGTCGATGCTGAAACACTGTTGGCGCTCGGGCGCCACGTCCCGGGTCTGCACGCCGGTACCGGCCTCGTCGAACACCATCTCGATGGCCTTGCTGCCAAGGTTGCGACGCAGGATGGCATCGTGGCCCTGTTTCAGGCCGGTCTTGAACACGTAAAACTCGTCGGGATTGACCGCCCCCTGGACCACGGTTTCGCCCAGGCCCCAGGCGCTGGTAATGAATACCGCGTCTCGGAAGCCGGATTCGGTGTCCAGGGTAAACATCACGCCGCTGGAAGCCAGGTCTGAGCGAACCATCAGCTGAACGCCGGCCGACAGGTACACGTCGGCGTGTTCGAAGCCCTGGTGCACCCGGTAGGCGATGGCGCGGTCATTGTAGAGCGAGGCGAACACCTCGTGGATTTTTGCCAGCACGTCCGGCAGGCCGCAGACATTGAGAAAGGTCTCCTGCTGGCCGGCGAAAGACGCGTCCGGCAGGTCCTCGGCCGTGGCCGAGGAGCGCACCGCCACGGCCGGTTCCTTGCCTGAGCGCTCGACCAGTAGTTGCCAGGCGTCTTCGATCGCCGACTGCAGCGCGGCGGGGAAGGGGGTCTCCATGATCCAGCCGCGCACTTTCTGGCCGGTGGCGATCAGCGCCTGGGTGTCATCGACATCGAGTTCGTCGAGCGCCAGGTCGATGCGTTGCTTGAGGCCGGATCCCTCGAGGTACTCGCGAAAGGCATCTGCCGTGGTCGCGAATCCGCCGGGCACATCCACCCCCAGTTCCGACAGTTCGCTGATCATTTCACCCAGAGAGGCGTTTTTACCGCCCACCTGGCCCAGGTCTTTCATGCCGAGCTCATCCAGCCAGGCGATGTACTGTGCCACCGGTCGTTCCCCTGTGTGCGCGTTGAAAACGGGTTAGTTTAGCGCCCCCCGGGGGATGTGGCCACGGCACTGCGGCGGATTGCTATAGTGGCTGCTGGCAGGTGGTGATCCGGGCAGCAAAATGGGCGCAAAACGCACGGTGTTTTTCATTTCTGACGGCACGGCGATCACCGCCGAAGCGCTGGGTCACAGCCTGATTGCGCAGTTCCCCTCCGTCAGCTTCCGCCAGGTGCGCCTGCCGTTCGTGGACAACGAGAGCGCCTGCCACGAAGCCGTGGTGTCCATCAACGAGGCCTCCGACAGGGACGGCGCCGCGGCCATCGTGATCAACACCATCGTCGATCGCGAGTTGGGACAGATCATCGCCTCGGGCAAGGGTGAGGTGCTGGACCTGTTCGGCACGTTCCTGGCGCCGCTGGAAGAGACCCTCGGCATGCGCCATGAGCCTTCTGTCGGACAGGCGCATGGTCTGACCAACTTCGACAAGTACGAGGGACGCATGGACGCGACCAACTACGCCATGACACACGACGACGGCATCAGCGTCGATTTCCGCGAATCGGACCTGATCCTGGTGGGCGTTTCTCGATGCGGCAAAACGCCGACCTGTCTGTACATGGCGCTGCACTTCGGTGTGAAAGCCGCCAACTACCCACTCACCCCGGAGGACCTGGACGAAATGCGGCTGCCGCCGTTTTTACGGCGTTACAAGTACAAGCTGGTGGGCCTGGACATCGAGCCGGAACGGCTGAGCCAGATACGCGAGACACGCCGCCCCGGCAGCCGCTACGCCTCGTTGCGGCAGTGTCGGCAGGAGGTGGAGGCCGCCCAGAGCCTGTTGCGCATGGAAGGGGTGCCCATGTTCAAGACGACGCACGCCTCCATCGAGGAAATTTCGTCCCGGGTGTTGCTGCAACTCGGGCTGCAACGGGAAATGTTCTGATGGCGATGGTGGCCGTGCGGGAATCCGACTGACAGAAAATGCCATCCGGGTCTGACATTCTGCCACGACTGACCGTCCTACCGTCAAGATTTCGCCGCATGATACGCTTTGACCATGGTTTCATTCCGCGAACAATCCGGGGAATCCGCCCGCCCCAGGCTGGGGTCGCTGCAGGAGGCGCAGGCGGAAATCTTCCGTCAGCTGCAACTGCTGATCCCGGACGCCGCGGCGCGTGACGACCGGTTTCGTTCTCAGGTGGAGGGTTCCCCGGTATTGCGGCTGGAGATTCTCGAGCGGCACCCCTACACCCACTTCATCCGCCTGACGTACGATTTCGAGAACCGCGAGCGTGAACGCCTGGCGCCCGATGCGCACATTCGGATGTACCAGGACGCGCGCCTGGCTGAAGTCACGGCGTTTAACGCCGAACAGGCCTTCAAGCGGACCGCGCATCCCTGGTATCCTGCGCGGCCGCTGCTGCAGCGTCACTGGCGTGAAAACCTGGCCCTGGACAAGTGGCTGGGTTACCTGATCGGCCAGGGGCACAGCTTCGAAACCATGCGCCCGGCGCGCCGTGGAATTCCGGCGGAAACCCGCGTCGACGCACCCGCCGAGGTGGTGTGAGGGCCGCGGAAAAAAGAGGTTTGACACACCCCGGCATTGCCAGTATGATTGCGCGCCTTTCGGGGCTATAGCTCAGCTGGGAGAGCGCTACAATGGCATTGTAGAGGTCGGCGGTTCGATCCCGCCTAGCTCCACCAATGTCCCCATCGTCTAGAGGCCCAGGACCCTAGCCTTTCACGCTAGTAACGGGGGTTCGAATCCCCCTGGGGACGCCATACGAACGAAAAAGGCCCGCTCATCGAGCGGGCCTTTTTTGTTGGTGGCGGCACCCTCACGGGAATCGGTCACGGCGATGTGCGACGCCGCCTTCACCAGGGGGCGATACCCCATCGATTACGCGGCGAAGCACCCACCCCGTGCCCCAAAATTGCTAAACTCTCTCCAAGGGGATCCACCACCGGCTTGTGGTGAACAAGAAGGCGACGCGATGAAATACCCCATCACGCTGAGCGACAGCACGCCGTATTACGAGAAGCATTTCATGCTGATCGACGAAACCCCCCATGCTTATGTCAGCGCATTTCGCGAGGCCCAGTTCGAAGCCCAGCGCAAACGTCGCCAGGGCTCGCTGGTGTTCTGGGCGATTGTGCTCATGACCACCATCGCCTGGCTGCTGGGACATGTTTCGCTGTTCGTGGTTCTGCTGGCCGTGGTGTTCACCTGGGCCCTGGTGAGTTGGCGAAACCGGCACGAGGCGCGTTTGCTGGCCCGTACCTTCGAACTGGCCCTGAAGGGCAAGGAACGCGAGTTTCACGAGTACATGTGGCGCCACCTCGACCGGAGCATGCTGCGTCGTAACCTCTGACGCCCGGGGGCTGAATGGCATGGGGCGCTGCGCGCCGTTTTTACACATCCGGCGGATTCAGGCCTTACACTGGGGCGAATGAACAAAACTGCCGTCAAACGTATCGTTCCCCTGCGCACGATTTCGTCCGATTCCGCCACCGACCGCGGTCCCCGGGACCGTTTCGCAAGGCCCTTGCGCGACCTGCGCCTGTCCGTCCTGGACCGCTGCAACCTGCGCTGCACCTACTGCATGCCGGAAGATTCGCTTGAGGGGCGCGGCGTATTCCTCCCGCGCGAGGAATTACTCACGGACGACGAGGTGGTGCGCCTGGTCGGGATATTCCGGGACCTGGGCGTCCACAAGGTTCGCCTGACGGGAGGCGAGCCTCTGTTGCGGCCGGGACTGGCCGACCTGGTGGCGCGCATCGCCGAACTGCACGGCGTGGACGACCTGGCGCTGACCACCAACGCCATCCTGCTTCCCCGCCAGGCTGCTGACCTGCGCCGTGCCGGCCTGGGCCGCATCACGGTGAGCCTGGACAGCCTGGACCCGGAGGTGTTTCGCCAGATGTCCGGTGGGCGCGGCAGCGTCGACGAGGTGTTGTCCGGCATCGAGGCGGCGGGCCAGGCCGGATACGAACGACTGAAGATCAACACCGTGGTTCAGCGCGGCGTCAACGATGCGGGCGTGGAGAATCTGCTCGCGCATTTTCGAGGCAGCGGGCACGTGGTGCGCCTGATCGAGTTCATGGACGTCGGCAACCTCAATCACTGGCGACGGGAACAGGTGGTGCCCAGCGCCGAATTGCTGCGCCGTATCCACGCGCGATGGCCGCTGCGCCCGCTGTCACCGTCCGCACCGGGTGAGACCGCACGGCGGTTCGCTTACGAAGATGGCGCCGGCGAGATTGGCTTCATTTCGTCCATCACCCAACCATTCTGCGGCGATTGCACGCGGGCGCGCGTCACGGCGGACGGCACCTTCTACACCTGCCTGTTCGCGGGGCAGGGCGCCGCGCTGCGCCCCCTGTTGCGCCAGTACGCGGACGATGAGCCCCTGTTTGCGTTCCTGGGCCGGCGTTGGTCTGATCGGGAAGACCGTTACAGCGAGTTGCGGCGGCGCCGCGCCGCCCCTGACCATCGGGTTGAAATGTTTCGCATGGGGGGGTGATGAAGACGGTTTGCATACGCTATTTCGCGGCCTTTCGCGATGCCGCCGGGGTTTCCGAGGAAACGGTCAATTCAAACGCGACGACGCTTTCGGCATTGTTTCGCGAGCGCGCCGGGGCACACACCGCGTTGCACGAAGAAACCGCCGCCAAGGTGGCGCTGAATGATGTCCTGGCGGACTGGAGCGATACCTTCGAGAACGGCGACGAAGTCCTGTTCTTTCCACCGGTGGCCGGCGGATGAGCTTCTCCATCGCCGCGGAACCGATCGACCTTTCCTCACTAAGCATGGCCATGGAGGACCCGGCCTGCGGCGCCGCGGTGTGGTTCGAGGGGCGCGTGCGCAATCACAACGAAGGACGTGCGGTGCTGCGACTCGAGTACGAGGTCTACACGCCGATCGCCATCAGCGAAGGCCTGCGCATCATCGAGGAGGCGCGGCAGCGCTGGGCCGTGCGCCGGGCCGTCGCGGTGCATCGCGAAGGCCTGCTGGCGCTGGGCGAGGTGGCGGTGGTTGTTGGCGTGGCCTCGGCGCATCGCGACGAAGCCTTCCAGGCGGCGCGATACCTGATTGACGAGGCCAAGGCCCGCTTGCCGATCTGGAAACGCGAGCACTACGTCGACGGCGAGGCCACCTGGGTCAACTGCCAGCGATGTGGGCACGCCCGCGGCGGGTAAGCCGCCTACGCCAGGCCCAGTATTTCCCGGGCCGCATCGTCCAGGCCCGTGGGATGCACCCACTCGCCCTGCTTTCCGCCACTCTTGTAGAGCAAACGGATGCTGTCCATTTCCAGCGCCGCGTTGAGGGGCTTGCACAGGTCCCAGAGCGTGAGCAGGGCCACGTTGAGGCCGGTGAGCGCCTCCATCTCCACGCCCGTGCGCTCGGTGATTTCGGCCAGGGCGTAAACCACGGCGGCGTGCTGACCGTGGTCGAGCCGCGTGTGGATCGCGATGCGGCTCAGGGCGATGGGATGGCACAGGGGCAACAACTGCGGTGTCAGCTTGGCGCCCTGTATGCCGGCAATCTCCGCCATGGCCAGCGGGTCACCCTTGGGGACTTCACCGCGGGCGACCGCATCGAATGCCGTTTCGCCCAGGAGAATGGATCCGCGCGCCAACGCCCGGCGGCGGGTGGCCGGCTTGGCCGACACGTCGGCCATGGCGAATTGTGGCGCGGGTGTGTCGCTCATGTCCGGGGTGAACCGACGGCGCCCTTGCGGACCCGGATCTCCCATCCCTCGCCCTCGGCTTCGCAGGCCAGGAACGTGTGGTCGCGGCGCAGGCACCAGGCCTCGAAATCGATGGGTGCGGCGGGATCGGTGGCCAGCACGCGCAGCAGGCCGCCGCCGTCGAGTTCACGGATGGCCAGCTCGGCCAGCCGAATGGGTTCCGGACACATCAGGCCGCGGGCGTCGATCAGTCGTGCCGTAGTCATGCGGTCATTGTCGCCCATCGCGCGGTGCGAGCAAAGGCGGGGCAGGGGTCAATTGACCGACGCCGGGCGAGGGCGCTAACCTTTCGCCTCCCCGTTTACCTCCTATGACCGATGCCCGCACGCCAACGTTTCCGCCAGGCCAGACCACGCGCGCTTGCGGGCGCCGTGCTGATGATCGCAATGACCCTGGCGTCGGCGGCGGTCGCCGGCGTGTTCGGTGACGGCGATCCGGACAATGGCGTGGAAGACGGCCGGCGCGCGCTCAGCACGGGAATCGGCGAGGCACCGGCGAACGACTGGTACCGCAGTGCGGGCACCATTCACTGCGACGGCGCGGTGCGCGGTTCGGCCACCCTGCTGGACCTATCCGAACTGGCGCCCGGCGCAGGCCCGGTGATCGCAACCGCGGCCCACGTGTTGTTCGACCTCGAAACCGGCCAGCCGTGGTCACAATGCGCCTTTCACTACATGGGGCTGGGGGCGCTTCCCGGCTACCAGGCGTGGTTAAGTGGAGCACGCCTGATGCTGGGGTCCTTCGATCCGGGCTCGAGCGCCTCCGAGCTCGACAGCGGCGCTGATGACTGGGCGTTCGCGGCACTGGACCATGGCTGGCGACCCCCGGTCGACGGGGCGGGTTTGCAGCCCGCGACGGCCGAGCAGGTGGCCGATGGCCAGGGGCGCCTTGGGCTGGTCGCCTGGGACCGTGGACGCGGGGAGATCAGCGTGGTGCAGGGCTGCCAGGCAGTGTTTTCCTCGCCGGATGACCTGGGAGGGGGCGCCTGGCGAGGGCAGTTGCTGGACGACTGTGACTCGGACGGCGGCGCCTCGGGAGGCGGCATGGTGGCCAGCCGGAACGGCCGCAGCCTGTTGGTGGGTATTCGCGGCGGCGCCCACTGGGACGCGGATCTGTGGCCACCCGCACAGTACCCTGACGGTCCGCCGCCCGGTGATATCTGGCACCCGCGACGACACACCAACTTCGCGCGTGCGCTCGACAGGACAATGCTCGACAGCCTGGCGGCCTGGATCATGCGCCTGGATGGCAATCAAGTGACGAACAAGGTTCCCTGAACGCCCGACTTCGCGACCAACTTTTCCTTCGCTGCGGCGTACTGCCCTGTAAGCGCGAACAAAAGTTCGGCTGTATTGCCCAAATCGTTGTAAAGATGCTAGTATTGGAAAATAACTCCCTGTCCGTATTCCCCTGCACGGACGCAATGATGACGATAGCGTGACAGGAGTCGACGGTCCGGACTCAGGTTCCGGGCCTTGGTGCAGGCCAACGAGTGGCCTGCTCGTCGCCACCCGAGCCAAAAACGGGGCGTGAACAGCGGATCGAATCACGCCCAGCCTGCCCAGAGGGGCCGGTGTTCGAGGTCGGGTGAGCCGGAAACCGGAGAATGAATTTCGGGTTGGCCGGCCACCAGTGACACCAGGATCACGCATATGTTGGTTTACGCCGCACTTACCGTTGCCGGAGTCATCGCCGCAGCCGTTGTCGTATGGATGCTTCGTTCGCTGACGGTCGCCAGCAAATCGGCCTACCGGACGATGTCGCCCGCCGGCCGCAGTTTGTCGCAGGCCAAGCTGGCGCACCTCAATTCCAACCTGCAGGCCACGCCGGCCCCGTGGGGTTGGGGAAACGACCGGGGCAACACGCCTCACCACCACAGATTCGACCAGCATCGCACGTCGCAGGAGCCGGCCAGCCGCTCCAAGTCACGTGACTGGTCATCCCTGGAGCTGTATGCGCGCTCCAATGAGAAGACGGCACGTGAACGGGACCGCTCATCCCCGGCCGTCGGATCCGTCCGCAACGTGCTGACCGGCTACGACATGGAACGGGACACGTCCCCGGACACGTCCAGCTGGCCGTACCAGGACAGCCTGAAGGTCAAGGATCGCGTATCCGAGGTCTCGGAAAATACCCTAACCGGCAGCGATGGTGATCGCCCCACCAAGCCCTGGGGATGGTAAGGCCACAGCCAGCTCAGAAACTACGAAAAGCGCCCCTCACGGGGCGTTTTTTCGTTGCGCCAGTACCGGCGGCAGCTCGATGTTCTCATTGCCGGGAATCTTGATCCCCATCGGAACCGGCTCCGTGCCCATGGATTCGTTCTCGGGCGGTTGAAGCAGGTTCAGCGCCTGTTGCCGGTTACCATGCAACCAGGTCTCCACCGCGCCGGGCGTTCCGAGAAGGGCCGGGCTGCGGTGGTGCCCAACCGAGCGCAACACCTCGTTGGGCTCCACGGTGATGATGGCCACACTGGGCCGGGGAATGCCGTCTTCGCCGCGGGCGAAGCTGCCCAGCCCCGCCATGGCCCAGAACGGGCGATTCAGAGGAAACACGGCCCAGGGCACCTGTGGGTGAACGCGGCTGTCGAATTCGTAGAACCAGGACACCCATACCACCACCCGCCGGTCCTTGTTCCAGGAGGCGAGAAAGGTGGGCGCGAACGGTTCGCCGTCACGCCGCAGGCGCGCATTGGCGGTCGAAATCAGTTTGCCGCCCTTGTTGGTGGGCAGGCGGCCGCGTGACCAGAAGGGCAGAAACGGCCAGGTGGCTTCGGTGGCAACATCCAGTGTGCCGTCACAGTAGGTGATCGGGAGGGTCTCCCATATCATCGAATCGGGTTCCGACTTGCGGCGCAGGCGCGAGGGAGAAATGTTGACCCGGTCCACGGGGTCGTCAGGCAGGTGGTCGGGGGGCGTCAGGCTGTCGGCCCAGGCGTAAATTTCCTTCCAGGAAAGGTGCGATACGGAAGCTTTGCCACACATGGCGACCATTGTAGCAACCGGGGGTGTGCTGAAAACGAACCGCCAGGGGTTCTGTCCAATCCCGTTCTCGAAAATTGCGAAAGCCTGCACGTACACTGGTCACATGCACAATCCGACAGCACGCACCGGTCGGCCATCATGAGCCAGGCCATCGACGAATCGTGGCTCGAGCTGGTCCCCAACCGGCCCGCGCAGCAATTGCGTCTGGCCGCCGGCATCCCGCCTGGCGACACCACCCCTTTTGCGGCGCCGCCACTGGCGGTGTTCTCCTTGTGGGCCGGCCGGCTGTTGCAGAACAGTCTTTTGCTGTCAGGGCGGCGTGTACCGCAAGTGCCGTCGCGATTTCGCGTTCGCCGGCTGTGGGAGACCGCGATTCGCGAATCCGACCGGCAGGACTGGCAGGCCGGTGACATTGCCGCCCTGGCGGGCGAAGCCATGGAAGCCGATCACCTGTGCGAGCACTGGCTGTTGCCCAGGGGTCGGGAGCCGGGCAGGGACTGGGACGACGACGCATTCTGCGCCTGGCGTCGCCAGGTGCATGCCCGAATGGCGGCCCGCGGTTGGCTGAACCCGGCCCAGCAGTTGCGCTGGTTGCGCGGGCTGATTCACGACCGCGGTGAATTGCCGATGGCGTTGCCCTCGGAAATTCTCCTGTGCGGCTTTCCCGAAATCACCCCCCTGGAACGTGACGTCCTCGATGCCCTGGCGTCACTCGGCGTGACGGTGAACGACGTGCCGTCTCCCGCCGGGGCCGAGTCTTCCAAAGTGACCAGCGAGCTTTTCGTGGAACCCGGTGATGAGATTCGGGCGGCTGCGGAATGGGCTGCCGCTCAACGTCGGGCGGGGAAGGGCCGGGTCGCCGTTGCGGTCAACGGGCTGGCGGCCTGGCGACGCGACGTGGAACGCAGCTTTTTGCAGGTGTTTCACCCCGCGTCCGCCCTGGCCGGTCGTGCGCCCAGCGCCGCCGATGTTCACATTCACGGCGGCCGGGCGTTGATCGAGCATCCCCTGGTCCCTGTCGCGCTCGACCTGCTGGATCTCTCCCTGGGCGGCGTGCGTCGTGCCTGGTCGTTCGCACGGGTCAGCCGCTGGCTGCTGTCACCGGCCTGGACAGGCGCTGATACCGAGTCGGAGGCGCGCGCGCAGCTGGAACTGAAGCTTCGCGAATCCGGTCGCTTCGAGTGGAACCTGGCGGCGGTGGCCGAGCAGGCGCGGGCCGTGTCGGCCACGATGCTGGTCGAACGCGTGGCGCGTTTGCCTGACGCGCGGGACGGTGATTCTCCGGCCCGACGATTTTTTGGCATGCTGCGGCACTGGGGCTGGCCGGGCCCAGGCGCCCGCGGTTCGGGCGCTGCGCAAGCGGTGGAGGGGGTGCGCCAGGCGCTGGAGGAACTGGAGTTTTCGGCGATCAGCCACGACAGTGAGGCCCTGTCGGTGGTGCGTCGCCTGTGCGCCGAACAGCGTCTGCCGGCGATCGGCGGCGAGCTGTCACCGGTACAGGTGCTGGATCTCCAGGACATGCCGGGCCAATCTTTCGACGCGGTACGGGTCATCAATGTGCACGCGGACAACTGGCCGCCGCCGCCCTCTCTCAATCGCCTCATCCCCTACAGCCTGGCTCGCCAGCTTCCTCGGACCTCGCCCGAACAGCAACTCTGCCATGCACGGGCTGTGCAACAGGCGGTTTTGGCCAGCGCGCCACGCATCGTGTTCACACGGGCCGAGCAGGCCGACGGCGTACCCACGGCCGCCAGCGCCCTGGTTCCGGCGACCGAACGGACGGGAGAATCCCTCACGGTGGCCGGCGCCCACCTGGCGCAAGCGGCCTGGCCAGGCGCGGGCGACCGCGAATCGACAGAGGGGCGCGATGCACTGGAAGTCCATTCCCGCAAGCCGGCGCCGCCCATCCCTGCGGACCAGGATGCCTTGCGCTCGGTGATCAGCGTGCTGAACCTGCAGTCCGCCTGTCCCTGGGCGGCCTTCCTGGTGCATCGCCTGGACGCCGCCTTCCCGGCGCCACCGACGCCTTTCGCGGACGGCCTGTTCACCGGCCGGCTGGTACACCAGGCGCTGGAGCGCCTGTACCGGCCGCACATCGGACAGGGCAGCCTGCCGCAACCTGGCGAGGTGCCGCAGGTGGTCGCCGAGACCCTCTCCGTGCGCCACGCCGACCTGCACCTGCTGCCCGGGGCGCTGGCCGCGGAGCGCCGCCGCCTCGAATCCCTGTTGCGAGAGTGGCTGAGGCACGAACGGGGCCTGCCGCTGGGCAGCCCCTGGGAACTCGAAACCGAGCGGGAAGGGCGCATGGCGGGTTTCCGCTTTACCGTGCGCATGGACCGTGTGGACCGACACGGCGACGGCGTGGTGGTGCTGGACTACAAGACCGGCGCCGTTTCCCCCCCGGCCTGGGATGATCCTCGTCCCACCGAGACCCAGCTGCCTTTGTATGCCGTCCTGATGCGTGCGGATGAGCGGCCGGCCGTCGGCATTGGCCTGCTTTCGGTTCGCGGCGGCGACATGCAGCAGCGCGTCTGGTCCGGTGAACCGGATCTCAAGGGCAGGGGTTTCACCGTGCTGACGCCGGGACAGAAAACCGGACCGGCCAGCTGGGACGAGGCGCTGGACGCCTGGCAAGAACGGTTGACGTCGCTACTCGGGGCGTTTCGCGCCGGTGAGAACGCTTTCACCGTTCACCATGAAGGTCCGCTGGCTTACCTGGGCCTGGACCTGTTGCTGCGTCCGGAGCCCAATGGCGAGACCCCGGAGGGCACTGATGTCTGATTCGAGGACACCTGCTGACCACGCGGTGCGTCGCGAAGTGATCGAGCCGGGCGCATCCTATATCGTCCAGGCGCCTGCCGGCTCAGGCAAGACCGAATTGCTCACTCAGCGCTTTCTGCGCCTGCTCTCCGGGGTGGACCAGCCGCAAAAGGTCCTGGCCATCACCTTCACGCGCAAGGCGACACGGGAAATGGCCGACCGCGTGCTGGAACGACTGCGCGGGGCGGCAGCGGGCACCATCCCATCGGAGCCCCATCAGCGACTGGCGCATGAACTGGCGCTCGAGGTGCTGAAGCGGGACGCGGCCGAGGGCTGGAACCTGCTCGACAACCCCGGATTGCTGCAGGTGCACACCATCGACGGCCTGTGTGCGCGCCTGGCGGCGCGGGGCAGTGGCGCGCCGCAGGCACTGGGCAGCCTGCAAGTGGTCGAGTTCCCCGCCGCCGTCTACACCGAGGCTGCGCGGCTCACGCTGGTCGAGGCGGCGCGGGCCGGAGAAGATGACGACATCCGGCGCGCGCTGGAAGCCTTGCTGTTGCGTGAGCGTG
Source organism: Gammaproteobacteria bacterium (assembly GCA_030431095.1). Lineage (GTDB taxonomy): Bacteria > Pseudomonadota > Gammaproteobacteria > Xanthomonadales > SZUA-36 > Marinihelvus. Next base: position 61,338 of record JAUIJU010000010.1, read on the forward strand.
GCAACGCCAATGCCTTGCAGGCCCTGTTGGCGGACGCATTGCCTCGACGTGACCAGTGGCTTCCGATCATGGAGGGCAGGGCTGTGGACACCGCGCCATTGCTGTCCCTGCGCCAGCGCCTCGAGATTACCGTGCTGGAACACACCCTGGGACGCGAAGCGATTCACGCGGCCGGCCAGGCCGTGGTGCAACTGGCCGCGCTTGCGGACGCCCCGGACCCGGACGATCCGCTGCCGGTCGCCTGGTCGACCATGGGCGAGGCCGACGATCCGGCGCATACCGCCCGGGCCTACTGGTACCTGTTCAAGCGTTTGTCTTCGAGCAGCTCCCAGCCCTGGTCGGCGCGCTCGGTCAATTCGCGGGTCTATCCGGGGCCGGCGTCGGGGCGCGCGGAGGGCGTGCAGGCCCTCGGGGAGATCGTGACGGCCTGGAGAGAAGACCCGGAAGCACTGGTCCTGTTCAGTCGATTTCTCAAGGCGCCGCCGCTGAACCTGGATGCGGACGCCGACGCGTTGATGGGCGCCCTGCGCGCCCTGTTGCTGCGTGCCCGCGACCAACTGCACGCCCTGTTTGCAGAGCAGGGCGTGTGCGACTTTCAGCACGTGGCCGCCCAGGCCCTTGACGCGCTGGGACGTGACGGAACGCCCGGTGAGGCCCTGCTGATCGAGGACGGTCGGCTGGAGCACGTGCTGATCGACGAATTCCAGGACACCTCGCAGCTGCAGTATGAACTGGTGCGCCGGCTGGTCGCGGGCTGGACACCCGGAGAGGGGCGCAGCCTGTTCCTCGTGGGCGACCCGATGCAGTCCATCTATCGGTTTCGTAAGGCTGACGTGGGACTGTTCCAGGCCGTGTTCCGGGCGGAGCGACTGGGCCAGGTTCCACTGGCGGCCCGCCGCCTGAGCGACAATTTCCGGTCCAGCGCCACGGTGATCGACGAGGTTAACCGGGTGTGCGCTGACGTGTTTGCGCCGCCGTCACCCGCGGCTCCCGGGCACGTTGACTACACCGCCGTGCAGCCCTTTCACGGCCCTGGCGGGCAGGTGCACTACCAGGCCGTGATCGAGGACGACGGCCGTGGCGGAGCCATCCGCGAGGCGGCATGGATCAGTGAACGAATCGGCCGTTTCCTTGACGAGGCGGATAGCGACCTGCCTTCGGTGGGTGTCCTGGCGCGAAAACGCAGCCAGCTGGAACCCATCGCCGCGGCGTTGACGGATCGCGGGATCGCGTACGAGGCGGTGGAGGTCCAGTCCCTGGCCCGACGCCCACTGGTGCTGGACCTGTTGACGCTGACCCGGGCGGTGCTGCACCCCGGGGATCGCGTGGCCTGGCTGGGCCTTCTGCTGGCGCCCTGGTGCGCGCTGCAGGCCGATGAGCTGATGCAACTGGCCGGTATGGACAATGCCGCGGACATGCTGTCGCGCATGAGCGATGTCCGCTTGCTCGAGGGATTGTCCGCCGGCTCACGACAGCGCGTGGAGGTCCTGGCGAGTTCACTGAAGGCCGCGCACCAAACCGCCTCAGAGGCGGAGCTGGCCGTGCGCGTCGAGGCCGCGTGGGTTCGGCTGGGCGGACCACGGATGGCGCGCAGCCGGCAGGACCTGGCCGATGCCGAGGTCTTCCTGCGGCTGCTGACCCGGTTGGAATCCGAGCGTCCCGAGGATTTCCTGGCCGAACTGGATCTGCGCCTGCAACGACTCTACGCGGGTTCGCGCAGCGCGTCGGTCAAGCTGATGACGGTGCACAAGGCCAAGGGGCTGGAATTTGACGCGGTCTTCCTGCCGGCGCTGCAAGGTGGGACAGGCAATCATGGCCGCAGCCTGTTTCGTGCCCAGGACGTGGCGCCCGGGCCCGATGGTGAAGGCGCCCTGGTCGCACCACTCAAGCCTTCGGGGAAGGGCGACCCAGGCCTGTACGACTACCTGGGCCTGCTCGATCGCGAGGCGCAGGACTGCGAAAGCCATCGATTGTTGTACGTGGCCATGACGCGGGCGCGACGTTTTTTGCAGATGTCCGCGGTGTGTGCCCTGAAGAAGGACGGCGGCATCGCGCGCAAGCCGGGCTCCTTCCTGGCCCTGCTCGAACCGCAGTTCGAAAAGGCCCTGGCGAACGCTGACCATCCCCCCGAGACGCAGTCAGCGTCCTGCGCCGTGGAGCCGAGGCCGTTGCTGCGCCTGCCTGAGGCATCGCCACGGCTGGCTCCGAAGTCGTCGATCGTGCGCCAGGACGCGCCGGTGACCCTGGGCGAACCCTTCCCGGACCGCGATCGCCTGGCGCTGGGCGAGGCCCTGCACCACTGGCTGGAACTGATCCACGACCACTGGGACGAACGCTGGCTGGGTGACTGGACTGCCGGGCATGCCGAAGCATTGCGATCCAGCCTGTCACTGTTCGGCGCGCGCAATTCGTCGCTCGACGCCCTGCATGCCGAACTGGCGGGGCTGCTCGAGTCGCTGCTGGCCGACGAGGCGGTGCGTGACATGCTGTCGCCGGAAGGCAAGGCACGCTCCCTGGCGGAAGCGGAGTACTTCGTCCCGGTCGGCCAGCGGCTGCGGCGACAGATCATCGACCGCCTGTACCAGGACCGTGATGGCGACTGGCACGTCGTCGACTACAAGTCTGGCGCCGATGCCTCGGAAACGCGCAGCAAGTGGCGTGACCAACTGGGCGCGTACGCAGCGACCGTGGCCTCGGCCGAGTCGGCAACGGTGGTTGAAGCCCGGATTTTACAGGCCGGTGAAGCGCGCTTTATCGATCCTGCGACGGACGAGATCGAAATCCCGGACGCCACCGACTGAACCCCGCCCCGGTCAGAGCTTCCAGCGGTCCTTCGCCATCTGTACGACTTCGCTGGGCGTTTTGCCGTCGACGCGCTGTGGCAGCAGCGAAGGATTGCTGCGAATTGCCAGGTCGTAGGCGCTCATCATGCCCAGAGCGTTTTTCAGGCGGGCGTACTCGTCCGGCGTGGCGTCCGTTTCGACGCGGGCCAGGCTGGCATCGAAGGCTTCCTGGCTGCTGCCATCCAGCGGCTGGCTCATGACGGCGCTGGCGGTGTCCTCGGCTTCTTGCCCGGTGGACTCCCTGGGTTCCTCGTCACCGGCCCTGACGGGCATGGCGCCAATGGTGAGCAGGGCGGCCAGTGCGGCGCCGGTCAGTATGCGTGGTGTGTTCATAGCGTTGTCCTTCTTTGGTTAACCTGGCCACGGCGGGCCGCGGGAGATCGCCCAGCCAGCACGTGGAACGCGTCGTTCCTGGTCAGCACCTGGTGTCCGCCCAGCGCCTGGTCCATCCAGCGAGGCCACGGCAGGTGGCGGTTGGCGACAATGATGCATTGACCACCGGGATTGAGAAAGTTCCGCAGGTCGTCGAACAGGCCGGCGCCCAGGTCATCGCGTTCGCGATGGCCGTCGTGAAATGGGGGATTGCTCACGACCAGGTCGAATCGGCCATCGACGCCCGCCAGGCCGTCCGTCGGTTGCACGGTGGCCCGGAAGCCGTTTGCCGCCAGCGTGGACCGCGTGGCGGCCAGGGCCAGGGCGCTGGAATCGGCGCAGGTCAACGCCAGACCCGGGTGACGCGATAACAGAAATGTGCCGATCACCCCGGCGCCGCAGCCCAGATCCAGGGCCGTGACGGGTGGCGCGCCGGAAAGCTGCTGCAGTGATTCCAGGAGCAGCTGCGTGCCCGCGTCCAGGTCGCCATGGGCAAATACGCCGGGATAACTGCAGATCGGCAGCCCGCCGAAGGCATCATCCAGCCGCCAGGTCTGCCGGTACGCGTCGGGATCGAACGGGGCATCCACGCGGGGCGCCGTGGCCCGGAACAGCACGCAGTGCCGGGCACTGTCCAGCTTGTCCACGCTGCCGAACCAGGGCTCGACCTGGCGCGCGGCGGAACGGGCGCCGGCGCGGGTTTCCCCGGCCAGGAACAGCACGCCATCCGGGGACAGGCCATCGGCCAATGCATGCGCCAGCATCCGCAGACGTGCTTTCTCCCGGGGCAGGCACAACACGGCGCGCGCCGGGGGGCTATCGCCCATTGGAAATGCGCCGAAACGGATCGGCGCGCCGGCGGTGGCCAGGGCCCGGCGGGCGGCCTCGTCCTGCGTGAACCAGTCGGTGTGACCGGGTCGGTGAAATTCGATCCAATTCAAGTCAGGGGGCGGGTTCACCCACAGGGTGTCAGCCGCTTCCAGCAGGCGCGGCGCGTTGCGCGCCAGGAAACGGGACAATGGGGACACCCTATTCGCCGGTGAATTCGCCGACCAGGTCGTGCGCGTCCGCGCCGGTGATCCGCACCCGCAGCAGGTCGCCGGAATTGGCATGGTCGGCGCCATTGACGTACACCTTGCCGTCAATCTCCGGGGCGTCGGCGTGACTGCGTCCGATCATGCCCAGCTCACCGACCTCGTCGATCAGCACTTCCTGAATCGAGCCGATTTTCGCCGCCAGTCGCTCGGCACTGATCTCGGCCTGGCGAGCCATGAACGCCGCTTCGCGCTCGGCCTTGACCGCGTCCGGTACCGGGTCGGGCAATGCGTTGGCGCCGGCGCCGTCCACTGGCGAGTACTGGAAGCACCCGACCCGGTCCAGGCGGGCCTCGTCGATGAAATTCATCAGCTCAGCGAAGTCCTCGTCAGTCTCGCCGGGAAAGCCGACAATGAAGGTGCTGCGCAGCGTCAGGTCCGGACACATCCTTCGCCAGGCGTGGATACGTTCCAGGGCGCGCTCCGCGGCGGCCGGGCGGCGCATCAGTTTGAGAATTCGCGGACTGCCATGTTGCAGGGGAATGTCCAGGTAGGGCAGCACCAGGCCATCGGCCATCAGGGGCATCAGCTCGTCCACGTGAGGATAGGGGTACACGTAGTGCAACCGCACCCAGGCGCCGAGGCTGCCGAGCGCCGTGCACAGCTCGGTCAGGCGTGATCTGACCGGGCGCCCACCCCAGAAGTCCGTGCGGTACTTCAGGTCCACGCCGTAGGCCGAGGTGTCCTGGGAAATCACCAGAAGTTCACGCGTGCCGCCCGCCACCAGTCGTTCCGCTTCGGCGAGGACGTCACCGGCTGGTCGGCTCACCAGCTTGCCCCGCATCGACGGGATGATGCAGAAGCTGCACTTGTGGTTGCAGCCTTCGGAAATCTTCAGGTAGGCGTAGTGGCGCGGCGTCAGCTTGATGCCGGTATTCGGCACCAGGTCGGTGAAAGGATCATGGCGGCGTGTCATCGGTGCGTGTTCGTGCACCGCGCCCACCACCTGTTCGTATTGTTGCGGTCCGCTGACCGAAAGCACCCGGGGATGAATCTCGCGGATCTCGTCTTCCTGCACGCCCATGCAGCCGGTGACGATAACCCGGCCATTGGCATCCAGGGCTTCGCCGATCGCCTCCAGGGATTCGGCGCGTGCGCTGTCGATGAAGCCGCAGGTGTTCACCACCACCACATCGGCATTTTCGTAGCTGTCCGACAGCTCGTAACCGTCGCTGCGAAGCTGGGTGATGATGCGCTCGGAGTCCACCAGCGCCTTGGGACAGCCCAGGCTGACGAAGCCGACCTGTCGGCGACGTTCGGTGGCGGGAGAGTCGGGATTCATGGACGCGGCGTACCGGCGGGGGAGGGCGCCCATTATCCGGTTGCAGGATGCCCGGAACAAGTCAGCGGGCGGGTGTCACCCGCCCGCCGCCAGGGTGGCTCAGGACCGCTGTTTCAATCGACCGGCGTGTTGACGGGCGCCGGGTGCGCGCTGCCTCATTCTTCGGCGCCGTTCCGGAAGCGCAGGTCCCAGTTGCCGTCGAAGTGCAGGCCTTCGCCGAAGTCGAAGCGATAGCCGAGTCGGTTCTCCGGGATCTCCACGCTCAGCGTTTCGTTGCGGTGCTGGCGCTTGATCTCCACCGCCACCACCGAGCCGGATTCCACGTCGCGCAGCGCCCGCATGACATCAGCGGGGCGTCGTACCTCGCGACCGTCCACGTTGAGGATCACGTCGCCGGCGCGCAACTGCAAGGCGTTGTCCTGATCCGCCTCGAGCACCAGGACGCCACGGTCGGTGTCGAAGTATTCGCCCAGCCCGCCGTCGAGCTCGGCCAGTTTCAGGCCACGCGTCAGGGGCACGCCGAACCAGATGTTGGTTCCGGCCAGGGCTGCCTCGGCAGCGTCGGAGAACGCCTCGTACTCGTAGATCATGACGTTGTTGCCGATGTCGGAGGTGGTTCGGTCGTCGATGATGATACGCCGTCCTTCCAGGTTCCGGCGTGCCGCTTCAAAGTCCTTCAGCGTGCTCTCGATTTCGGGTCCGCGGACATCGATGGTCTCCACGAGGGCCGGCGCGGAGGGCGGGCCGGGTGCAACCGGCGCTTCGGGTACCGCGGAAAGGCGGGTGATGCTGTGCCAGGACAGTGGTGTCCGCTCCTCGGCGACGACGGTAAAGGGCACCTGCTCACCGTTGCGCAACACCACGATCGCCAGTTCGTCGCCCGCTTCGACCGCTTCCATGGCCTCGCCCAGGACCACGCGTCCGTCGACATCGCCTTCGGTCAGGGACTCGCCCATGAGGCTGACGATCACGTCGCCCTGCTGCAGGCCGGCGCGCTCTGCCGGGCCGTCCGGCGACAGGCCCAGTATCCTGACACCGTCACGGGAACTGTCGCCGAGAATGACGCCGATGACGGCGCGGTTGTCACCGAAGCGCACAGCGGGCGCGGCCACTGTGCCGTTGTGCTGGATCTCGCGGTGCACCCGGGCGACCTCTCGCGAGGCGCGACGCAGGTTGTCATGGGCACGTTCCAGTTCACGACGGACCTGGCGAATTTCCTCGCGTTCGCGGTCCCGTTCAGCCGCCGCCTGGTGTCTCATCTGTGCCGCCTGCTCACGGTTCTCGCCGGCCTTCTCCGCCATTTCCGCGGCCAGGCGGCGTTCCTCCTCGGCCTGCCTCGCCAGCTCCTGGCGGGCTGTCTCGACCGCCTTCAGCGCATTGCGTTGCTCTTCCTCGGCCCGTTCCAGCGCGCGGGCGTGCTCGGCGCTGGAGCGTGCCTCGGCCGATGTCCAGGTTTCCGTGGCCTCGTGGACCTCGACGTGCACCTGCGTCGTGGGACTGGGCGCCGGTGCCGGTTCGGGGTCCTGCGCCCAGGTAGGGCTGGTCAGCGCCAGCGCCAGAAGGGCGCCGTGACGAATGTTCATGGGTTTCATGTGGATGATTCTCCTGGACGTCACAGGGACGCCATCCTTCCGTATTCACGTTCGAACTGGTGCTGGAACAGGTATTCCAGGTCCAGTAGCAGGTTGACCCGTTGCCCCCACAGGTCCATGGATTCGGGCTGGTAGCCGATCTGGCTGTCGACCCGCGCCACCAGGTCCTCCAGTTCGGCAACGTAAGCCGCGGACTCGGCGGGCATGGAGGCGGTGTTGTCGCGCAGGATTCGCAGGCGTTGCTCCAGCACCTGTGACATGGCGATCAGATCCTCCACGCCGGCCGGTTCGGCCACGGCGTTCTGTTCTTCCGACGGCGTCGGCTCCATGGCTACCCGGGGCTGCGCCGGCTGCGGCGCCGTGTCGTTCACGTTCCAGGTCACCAGCCCGGCCACGATCACCAGGCAGGCGGCCAGCGCCAGCCAGCGACCGGTGGCGCTGCGCCTGGTCGCGGCGCGGTCAGTCTCCAGCTGCGCGCGTACCTCGGCCCAGCAGTCTCCATCGGGCGTGAGCAGTGGCAGGTCCCGCAGGCCCAGCGGATCGCTGCCGCCCGGGTGTTCTGTGTCCGTGTTGCCGTGTCGGTTCATTCCGATACCTCTCGATTCTGGCCAGGTCCCACTTGCGGGAGTCAGGCCCCGGCGTCCGCGAGGCCGTGGCGCTCGCGTTCGCCGATCAGTTCCCGGAGTCGCTGGCGTGCACGCGACAGCCGGGTCTTGGAAAAACTCTCCGTTTTGCCGAACAGCTCGGCGATCTCGCCGTGCTTGTAGCCTTCCACGTCGTGCAGCCAGACGATGGTTCGGTCCTCGTCGTCCAGCTGCGCCAGGGCCTCTTCGAGGTCCATGGCGTGGCCGATACCCTCCTGCTCTCCTTCACAAGACGCACGAAAGTCCTCGAACGTCACGACATCGCCCTTTGGCTGTTTGCGCAGGGCGCTGATGGCATGGTTGACGGCCAGGCGGCGCAACCAACCCCAGAAGGGCGCGTCGCCGCGAAACTGCCTGAGCCGCCGAAAGGCCGTGATGAACGCGTCCTGCGTGACGTCCTGGGCAAGGTGGCGACAAGTCACCACGCGCACCGTCACCGTGAACACGGGCTGGTGAAACTGGCGGTAGATGCGCTCGCAGGCGTCCAGGTCACCCTTTTTCGCACGCGCGAGGGTGACGTCATCCACGTCCAGGTCGTAAGGCGGGGCACTGATCATCGGAGGGATAGACGCTAGGGATGCAAAAAAGGTCGCAAACTGTCGGTAAGAGGCCCCGTGATTATAGGTGCTGCGGTGCATCGCCCCGCGACGCCGCGGCGCGCTACCATGTGCCCATCCCGGACCAGGAATTGCCGCCATGGGTCGCTGGCGTCCGCCAACCCCTCCCTCGAGCCCCTATATCACGCCCGAAGGCGCGCGCGCCTTGCGCGAGGAACTCGATGATCTCTGGAAAAGGCAGCGCCCGGACGTGGTGCGGGCGCTGTCGGCCGCGGCGGCCGAAGGCGACCGCTCCGAGAACGCCGAGTACATTTACCGCAAGAAGCAACTCGGCGGCATCGACCGGCGGGTGCGCTACCTGTCGAAGCGCCTGGATCGAATCCAGGTGGTCGACCGCCCGCCGGACGATACCGGCAAGGTGCGTTTCGGGGCGTGGGTGGAACTGGCCGACCCGGGCGGCGTGGCACGCTGCTACCGCATCGTCGGCGCCGACGAGACGGATGCCGGCAAGGGCTGGGTGTCGGTGGATTCGCCCGTGGCCCGGGCCCTGGTCGGCAAGCAGGCGGGGGACGAGGTGGCGGTTCGCCTGCCGGACGGCGATATCCTGCTGGAGGTGCTCGAGGTGCGCTACCACCCTTGAACTTTCAGCGGTCATTCCCATCTAAGTAGCGTGGTCGCCGCAAGGGGCCACGATACTGAAACTGCCCGGCCGAACATGGCGGGCTTCAACCACCGTAATGCTTCAAAGGAGATCACGGTTATGACGACGTTTGATTTTTCACCCCTGTACCGCACTTCCATCGGTTTCGACCGGCTGGCTTCCCTGCTGTCTTCCGCGCAGCGCCTCGAACAGAACGGCGGCTATCCGCCGTACAACATCCTGGCCGAGGACGAGAACCACTATCGGATCACCATGGCTGTCGCCGGCTTTGGCCAGGACGACCTGGAGATCACCTCGGAAGAGAACACCCTCACGGTGTCCGGCAAGGGCCAGGACGATGAAGGTGAGGATGGTCGCTTCCTGCATCGGGGCATCGCCACCCGCGCCTTCGAACGCCGCTTCAACCTGGCAGACCATGTCAAGGTGACCGGTGCCGCCCTGGAAAACGGCCTGCTGCACATCAGCCTGGAGCGGGAAGTTCCCGAGGCCATGAAGCCGCGCAAGATCGAAATCGGCAACAGCAGCGCCCGGCTCATCGAGGTGGGCAAGGACGAGGAAGAAAAGGCCGCCTGATCCCGGTTGGCCTGACGGACAGGGGCGTGGCGCTTGCCACGCCCCTTTTTCGTGGCTTGCGCACCCGCCGGGCAGCGGCTAGTCTGCCGGGTTGTTCCCCTCCACCGAACGCCGAAGCACAAGAATGTGAAAACGGTTCTCTCGTGGCTGTACCAGGTTTACGCCTGGTTGTTCCTGATTCCCTTTACCCTGGTCTGGTCCTTCCTGTGCGGCTGGGCCGCGGTGCTGACGGCGATGCTGATCTCGCCCGCTTTCGCCTCCACGCGGGTGGGCGGCGCCTGGGCGCGCGTCATCGGCTGGCTGACGCCCATGCTGGTCAGCGTGGAAGGCGCGGAGCACATCGATCCGCGGCAGGCCTACGTGGTGGTCAGCAACCACGCCAGCCAGTACGACATTCTGCTGGTCTACGGCTGGCTGGACCTGGACCTGCGCTGGGTCATGAAACAGGAGTTGCGCAAACTTCCGGGCATCGGCGCGGCCTGCGAGAAGGTCGGCCACATTATCGTCGACCGATCCGACCCGGAGGCGGCCCGGCAGACGATCAACGACGCGCTGGAACGCATCGGTGACGGCGTCGGTATCCTGTTTTTCCCGGAAGGCACGCGCAGCCTGGATGGACGCCTGCGGCCCTTCAAGAAGGGCGCCTTTCGAATCGCAGAGCAGCAACAGCTCCCCATCCTGCCCCTGACGCTGCTGGGAACGCGCGATATCATGCCGTCCCGGTCGCTGTTCATTACCCCGGGGCGCGCGAAAATCGTGGTACACCCGCCCATCGACCCGGCCGGCAAGGACGCCATGACCCTGATGCGGGCCTCGCGTGACGCCGTGGCCTCCGCGCTGCCCGAAGGCGCCGCGTGATCCAGCTGCATCAGCCCGACGAGGACTTCACCTCGTCGGACAAGGCTGCGCGCAGCTTTTCCCTGGCGCTGCAACTGGCCATCGCCGTCACTTCGGTGATCTGGTTCATCTGGCTCAGTGACGCCTACCTGGATCTGGGGCTGACGCGCTACGGGCTGCAGCCGCGCGATCTCGGCGGCCTGCTCGGCATCGTCACGGCGCCCTTGCTGCACAGCGATCTGGAGCACATGTTCTCCAATACCTTGCCCCTGCTGGTGAGCCTGACCGCCGTGCTCTACCTCTACCCCAACAGCGCCCTTCGCGTGATCCCCATGGTTTGGCTGGGTTCCGGGCTGCTGGGCTGGTGCATTGGTCGCCCCAGCATCCACGTGGGGGCCAGTGGCTTTGTCTACGGCCTGCTGGCGTTCGTGTTCGTCAGCGGCCTGTTTCGCCAGGATCTCCGCTCGGTGGGCGTGTCGCTGGTGGTCTGGTTCCTGTACGGCTCCATGATCTGGGGCGTGCTGCCGATTCGCCCGCAGATGTCGTGGGAGTTGCACCTGTCAGGCGCCATTCTGGGCGTGGCCATGGCGGTGCTCTATCGCGGCTGGGACCGCGTGCCCGTCAAACGTTACGAGTGGGAAGACGACGACAGCGTGCCTGACTGGTTCCCGGAACCGCCGGCGCGCGGAGAGGACGCCCGTTTCACGGAGGAGGCCGATCATGACGACGCGCGTTGAGCAGGGCGACACCCGTGGGGGGCGCCGGTGAAAAAGTTCCTGGCCGTGGTGTTGCTGCTGCTTGTCGCCTTCGTGGGGTTCGGCGCGACGCTGCCGACCCGGGTCGAGGTGGAGCGCAGCGTGAGCGTCAACCGGCCCGCGGCCACGGTGTTCACCCTGCTCAACGGATTTCGCACCTGGGCGGAATGGTCACCCTGGGCCACCCTGGACCCCGCTGCGACGTTTACCCGCTCGGGACCTGATTTCGGGGTTGGCGCGCGGCTGGAGTGGTCCGGCGACCCCACCGTGGTCGGCGCCGGCTGGCAGGAAATCGTCGTCAGTGAACCCTGGACGTTGGTCGAACTTAAGACGGACATCGGTGCGCAAGGCGCCGCCACGACCCGCTACGAGGTACGCGGCGATCAGCTCGGCAGCCAGGTCAGCTGGCGTTTCGAGGCGGACGTGGCGACGGGCCAGGGTCTGGTCGGCGGCCTGCTGGGTCGATACTTCGGCCTGTTCCTGCGGCGCTGGGTGGGTGAGGATTTCGATCGGGGGCTGGCCACTTTCAAGGCTTATGCCGAAGCGCTGCCGGCGCAGGACTTCAGTCGTGCCGTGATCGAGCGACTGGTCGTCGAAGCGGTGCCCGTGGCGCGCGTCAGCGGCGAGGCGCCTGCGGAGCCCGGGGCCATCGCCGACGCCCTGGCGACCGCCTTCGGTGACATTACCGCCTGGGCGCTGGACGAAGGCGTCGAGCTGAGCGGGCAGCCCATGGCGATCACGCGTTCCTGGAACCCGGAACGCTACCGCTTCGAGGCGGCCATCCCGGTCAGTGGCGAATGGCCGCCCGAACCGCTCACCGGAACCCGCGTGGAAATCGGCGAGTCACCCGGTGGTGACGCCGTGCGGATCGTCCACACGGGATCCTACGACGACACCCTGGCCAGCTACGAGGCCGTCTACGCCTGGATGGCGGCGCACGGTTTTCGCGAGCAGGGCACGTCCTGGGAACACTACGTCTCGGACCCGGCCGATACGCCGCCCGAGGCGCTGGTCACCCACATCTACTTCTTGCTGGAGCCAGCTGGTGAATTGGCGTCCGGACCCGGGCGCGGCTCGGGCGCGCGCGGTGACTGAGCGCGCCTCCGGCGCGCGACGCGACGCTCACGGTATATGACGAACAGGCCGGCGGCGACAATGATGCCGGTGCCGAACCAGGTTCGCGAATCGGGGAGTTCACCCCAGAACCACCATCCGTACAGCACCGCCCAAACCATGTGACTGTAGTCCAGCGGTGCGATGACGCCCGCCGGCGCGCGCCTGAAGGCCGCGACGATGGCCACCTGGCCCAGTGTGCCGGTTACGCCGAGCACGACGATCCACGGCCAGTGTTCCGGCTCGAGGGGCACCCAGCGCCCCCACATCAGCAGCGTGCCGAGCAAACTGCTGACCACCGTGAACCAGAAGGCGATGGTCAGGCTGTGCTCTTCGCGGCCCAGCGCCCGTACCAGCAGGGCCACCACGGCGTAGCAGACCACCGCGAGCAACGCCGTCATCGAACCGTAGGACAGCAGCGAGGAGGCGCCGGGCTTGAGCACCACCAGCACGCCCAGGAAGCCGACGGCGCAGGCGCCCAGTCGCCAGGGGCCGGCAGGCTCCTTCATCACCGGCCCCGACAGCAGCGCGATCAGCAGCGGTGCGGCGAAGAAGATGGCGTAGGCGTCCGCCAGGGGCATTTCGCGAAAGGACTCGCCCACGGCCCACAGCATCAACAGGCCGAGTACGGCGCGAATGCCATGGGCCCACGGGTGACGCGTCCGGAAAAGACGCCGGTTCATCACGCCCATCCAGGCCGCGAACAGCGGTACGGAGACCGCGCAGCGCAGAAATGCCACCTGCAGGCTGGGGTAAAACTCGACCAGTTGCTTGATGGCCACGTCCATGGTGGCCAGCAGGAACACCGCCCACATCATCCAGCCCACCGCGTGGAGCGTGTTTTGGGGGACGGGTCGGCTACTCATTCCCAACGGGCGCCTTCGGCCTCCAGCGCCCCGAGTTCGGCCGCAAAGGCGTCACTCCAGGACCCCACGCGAGCGGGTTCACCGACCAGCTTACGCACCCGGCGCAGGAAGGCTTCGCGGCCCATGTTCTCCGCACCCATGCGGAACAGGTGGGGATTGGGGACCTGCGCGTCCAGCCAGGGGAAGGACCAGCGCTCGAGCACGGCGCACAGCTGCACCAGCACCACCTTGCTGGCATTGTCGGCCGCGCTGTACATGCTTTCGCCGAAAAACATGCGTCCCACGGCGACGCCGTACAGCCCGCCGGCCAGTTCGCCGTCCACCCAGGCTTCGAAAGAGTGGGCATGTCCGCGGCGATGCAGCCGGCCGTAGGCGGAGGCCATATCCGGCGTGATCCAGGTGCTGTCCCGGGTGGTCGCGCAGCCGTCCACCACGCGGTCGAAAGCCCGGTCCGCGGTGACCTCGAAGCGCCCGCCCCGCAGTACGCGGGCCAGGCGGCGTGAAACGTGCGGACGGGCGGTTCGCAAGGCGCAACGCCGGGCCGGGCACCACCAGAGGATGGGATCGCCCTCGGAAAACCAGGGAAAGACCCCGTGGCGGTAGGCGTGCAGCAGGCGTTCGGGAGACAGATCACCGCCCCAGGCCAGCAGACCGTCGGGGTCCTCCAGCGCCTGTTCCGGGGGCGGAAACGGCGCGCCGGGCTCGTGGCCCAGGCGCGGAATCATGGCGCGACCGGCGCTCGCGGGGCAGGGCGGTTCAGTCGTCCAGCCACTTCTCGGCGTCCAGGGCCGCCATGCAACCGAAGCCCGCGGAGGTCACGGCCTGGCGGTAGACGTGGTCGGCCACGTCGCCGGCAGCGAACACGCCCGGAATGCTGGTCTGCGTCACCATGCCTTCCAGGCCGCTCTGGATCTGGATGTAGCCGTCACGCATCTCCAGCTGCCCCTCGAAGATTTCCGTATTGGGCGTGTGGCCGATGGCGATGAACACCCCGTGCAGGTCGAGGTCGGTCGCCTCGCCGGTGGCGACGTGGTTCACGCGCAAGCCGGTGACGCCCGAGTCGTCACCCAGCACCTCGTCCACGACGTGGTCCCACATCATGGTGACGTTGCCGTTCTCCACGCGGTCGAACAGCTTGTCCTGCAGGATTTTCTCGGCGCGCAGTTCGTCGCGGCGGTGCACCACGATGACCTCTTCGCACAGGTTGGACAGGTACAGGGCTTCTTCCACGGCGGTGTTGCCGCCGCCGACCACGGCGACCTTCTTGCCCCGGTAGAAGAAGCCGTCGCAAGTCGCGCAGGCCGACACGCCCTTGCCCATGAAGGCTTCCTCGGAAGGCAGGCCCAGGTAGCGCGCGCTGGCGCCGGTGCTGATGATCAGCGCGTCGCAGCTGTACTTGCCGGAATCGCCCTCGAGCACGAACGGGCGTTGCGACAGGTTGGCGGTGTGGATGTGGTCGTAAATCATCTCCGTATCGAACCGCTCGGCGTGGCGCAGCATACGGTCCATCAGGTCAGGACCCTGCAGACCCTCGACGTCCCCCGGCCAGTTGTCGACGTCGGTGGTGATGGTCAGCTGCCCGCCCGGCTGCATGCCGGTGACAATGGCCGGGGACAGGTTGGCGCGCGCGGCGTAGATCGCGGCGGTGTAGCCGGCGGGGCCGGAACCGAGGATCAACAGGCGGCGGTGCTGGAGGTCGCTCATGTATAATTCGCTCTGTCAGGAAGGGGTCGATGCAACACCGAACTCGCGGTTCTCGGCACCCTGGCCAAAACCGACGCCGGAGTGATTCAGGTTGTGGCTGGATCGTCCGTTTCAAGGGGCGTTGCGTGGGGTGCGATTCTAAACGATTCGTCCGTCCCGCCGGAATGCCACGCCGGTGACGGCGGCCTGCCGACGGAAAAAAGGGAGCCGCGCTGGACGCGCCTTCCCGGAGACGCGTTCTGGTGCAGATAACTTGCAGCAGATACAATCACCTGGACATTAAAATTACAAAGAATTCTCAGATTGGCCCAAGCACGTAAGACAAGCCCGAAAACGGCGCCCACGATTCAGCACCACATCATCCGGCGGCTGCAGGAGAGCGCCTTCATCGTTTCCATCCTGATGGCGGTGTACCTGCTGGCCTGCCTGCTGACCTATCACCCCCTCGACCCGGGTCCGTTTCAGCCCGCCGCCGCCGACGGGGTGGAGAACATCGGGCGGTACCTGGGGGCCTGGCTGGCGCGTTTCCTCCTGCTTGGCCTTGGCTACATCGCATACCTGGTGCCACCGCTGGTGGTTTACGCGGGCTGGCGTCTTTACGCCGACAGCAGCGACGAGGACAACGACGGCTGGTTCGGCTGGGTGGCGCGGCTGAGTGGCCTGGTGCTGTTCCTGCTGGCCTCCACCGGCCTGGCCGACCTGCATTCCAGTCCCCTGGCCGACGTGATGCCCGCCGATGGTGGTGGCGTGATCGGTGACCTGGTAGCCGAGCCGCTGCTGCGCACCACCGGCATGCTGGGTTCCACGCTGTTCCTGTTCGCCTTCATGCTCGTCGGCATCACCCTGTACACCGGCCTGTCCTGGTTTTGGGTGATGGACCGCATCGGCCAGTTCACGCTGGCCGGCGTGGACTGGGTGGTGGAGCGCGTGGCGGGCCTGCGTGACTGGTTCGCCGGCCGTCGCGCCAAGGCGCACCGCGAAGAGGTGCGCAAGGCGGACACCGAGCGACGCAAGACCAAGCCCAGGCCGCGCATCGAACCCCAGGTCGCGGAAGAAAAGCCGGCCCCCAAGAGCAAGCGGGTGGTCAAGGAAAAGCAGCAGATCCTGTTCGAAAACCTGCCCGCCGACATGCTGCCGCCACTGGACATGCTGGACGATCCGCCGGTGCAGGAAGTGGGCTACAGCACCGAGGCCCTGGAGGCGCTGTCCCGGCAGGTGGAGCTCAAGTTGTCGGATTTCGGTGTCAGCGTGGACGTGGTGGCGGTGCACCCCGGCCCGGTGATCACGCGCTTCGAACTGGAACCCGCCGCCGGCGTGAAGTCAGCCCAGATCAGCAATCTGTCCAAGGACCTGGCGCGCGGCCTCAGCGTGGTCTCGGTGCGCGTCGTGGAGGTCATCCCGGGCAAGTCGACCATCGGCCTGGAGATTCCCAACACGAAGAAGCAGATCGTCTACCTGTCGGAGATCCTCAAGTCCGACGTCTATGACGACTCGAAGTCGCCGCTGACCCTGGCGCTGGGCAAGACCATTTCCGGGCGGCCGCAGGTGGCTGACCTGGCCAAGATGCCACACCTGCTGGTGGCCGGCACCACCGGCTCGGGCAAGTCCGTGGCCCTGAACGCCATGATTCTCAGCCTGATCTACAAGGCCGGGCCGGAGCAGGTCCGACTGGTGATGGTCGACCCCAAGATGCTGGAACTGTCCATCTATGAGGGCATCCCGCACCTGCTGGCGCCGGTGGTCACCGACATGAAAGAGGCGGCCAATGCCTTGCGCTGGTGCGTGGCCGAGATGGAGCGGCGTTACCGGCTGATGGCCGCGCTGGGCGTGCGCAACCTGGGCGGATTCAATCGCAAGGTTCGCGAGGCGCAGGAGGCGGGCCAGCCCATTGCCGATCCGCTTTATACCGTCAACGAGGAACTGGGCCTGACCGACCCGCCCATGCTCGAGCCCTTGCCGTACATCGTGGTCATCATCGACGAACTCGCCGACATGATGATGATCATCGGCAAAAAGATCGACGAGTTGATCGCCCGCCTGGCGCAGAAGGCGCGCGCCTCGGGCATACACCTGATCCTGGCGACCCAGCGCCCGTCGGTGGACGTGATCACCGGCCTGATCAAGGCCAACGTTCCCACGCGCATCGCCTTCCAGGTGTCCTCGCGCGTGGACTCGCGCACCATCCTCGACCAGATGGGCGCCGAGCAGTTGCTGGGGCACGGCGACATGCTCTACCTCCCACCCGGTTCGGCGTTGCCGGATCGCGTGCACGGCGCATTCGTGGACGATCACGAGGTGCACGCGGTGGTGGAATATCTCAAGCAGTTTGGGGAACCGGACTACGTGGAAGAGGTCCTAAACGAAACACAGACCACCACGGACGGCATGACCATCAATGCCGCCGGGCTGCCGGAAAGCAGCGGCGACGACAAGGACGAGCTGTACGACCAGGCCGTCGCCTGGGTCACCGAGTCGCGCCGGGCTTCCATCTCCAGCGTGCAGCGGCAACTGCGCATCGGCTACAACCGCGCGGCGCGCATCATCGAGGAGATGGAGGAAGACGGCGTGGTCAGCCCGCCCGAGCACAACGGCCAGCGCGAGGTGCTGGCGCCGCCGCCGCCCAAGGACTGACGCCGGGCTGGAGTCGGCCGGCACGCCCCGACCGGCCGCCATTGCTCATTGCCCATTGCAGTTGCCAGCCTGGCCCGTCGAAGGAGACACCATGATCCGCCTGCCAACCCCCCGCCGTTCGCGACACTGCCTGGTGCTGTTCACGGCGCTGAGCGTTTGCATGAGCAGCCTGCCTTTGGCTGCGGAAGAACCCGCAGCCCCGGCCGGCGCACGCGCCACGCTGGAGGCCTTCAGCCGGGGGCTCGAGGGCCTGGCGGCCGATTTCGAACAGGTCGTGATCTCACAGGACGGCGCGATCATGGAAGAAGGCGCCGGTGATGTCTGGCTGGCGCGCCCGGACCGCTTCCGCTGGTCCTACCACGGCGATTTTCCGGAACTGATCGTGGCCGACGGCGCCCACGTGTGGCTCTACGACGAAGGCCTGGAGCAGGTCACCGTGCACCGCCAGAGCAGCCGCGCGGGCGATTCCCCCCTGTTGATGATCACCGACCTGGACGGCATGGACGAGGCCTTCCAGGTCACCGAACTGGGCACCGTTTCCGGTCTGCAGCTGCTGGAACTGGCCTCGCTCGAGCCCGAGGCCCAGTTCGAGCGCATGGTGCTGGGCTTCCAGGACGGCGAACTGAACCGCCTGGTGCTCGAGGACGCCTTCGGCCTGCGCACCGAGCTGAGCTTCAGCAACGTGCGGCGCAACCCGCCGGTGCCTGAAGGGCATTTCCGTTTTACGCCCCCCGAGGGGGTGGACCTGGTAGGCGAGGTGCCGGACTTCATTGCCGGTCAGGAGGCAGACGGCTGATTCGATGGCGATTTCGCGCCGGATGCGGGATGATGGGGGCCGTTTACCGGCCAAGGCGCGAGGTTGATCGCATGTTCAGACGGACGGTCGTATTGTGCCTTCTCATCGGATTCAGCCTGGATGCGCGAACCGAAGAGATCCCGGTCATCACCTCCTGGGAGGACTACCGGGATCACCTGGTCGGAAACGGGAAATCCGGTACCGAGGCGGATCAGCGCGTGGCCGAGATGCTCGGCTATTTCAACGATATGGACCGTTCAGCCGGCAATGATCGCATCGGGGTTGCGGCCCCGTCGTTCGAGTTCGATGGCTGGCTGAACGGCGGACCACTCACCCTCGAAGACCTGCGCGGCCAGGTGGTCCTGGTTCGCTGGTGGACTGAAACCTGTCCCTTTTGCGCCAGCAGCACGCCCGCCCTGAACATGATCAACCAGGTGTATGGGCCACAGGGCCTGACCGTCATCGGTGTCTATCACCCCAAGGCGGATCGGGATTCGCCGTTGAACATTGAACGTGTGCAACATGCCATCGACGAACGCGGTGTGGACTTCCCGGTCGCCATCGACTGGAACTGGGAAGAGGGCGTGCTTGCTGAGTGGTGGCTGACCGGTCCGGATCGTCCCGCCACGTCCGTCACTTTTCTGCTCGACAAGTCCGGTGTGATCCAGTACGTCCACCCGGGCATGGAGTATCACGAGGCCGACGGCAGGGAAGGCCACGCCATGTGCGCCAACGACATGGTCGGCGTCCGCGCCGCCATCGAACGCCTGTTGGCCGAACCGGTGATTGCGCAACATACGGTATCGCCATAGGGCGCAAGCCTTTCCCGGGCCAGACTGAAAGGAACGAAGGCAGGCAGAGCCATTGCCTTGACGGTACAATGCCGCCTTTTCCCGGCACCTGAAACTCACCATGCTCGACCCCATTCTGCTCAGAAATGACCCCGAGGCCGTGGCCGCCGCCCTGGCGCCGCGCGGCTATGAACTGGACGTGGCCCGCTACCGGGACCTGGAGGCCCGCCGCAAGGACACCCAGGCCCGCATGGAGCAGCTCCAGGGCGAGCGTAACCGCAGCGCGAAGTCCATCGGCCAGGCCAAGGCGCGCGGCGAGGACATCCAGCCACTGCTGGACGAAGTGGGCCGCCTGGGCGAGGAGCTCGATGCCCTGGAGGCCACCTTTCGCGAGGTGCGCGACGCGCAGCAGGCCTGGCTGCTGGAGATGCCCAATGTCGCCGCCGAGGGCGTGCCCGAGGGTGGCAACGAGGACGCCAACCAGGAGATCAGCCGCTGGGGCGACATCCCGGAATTCGACTTCGAACCCCGGGACCACGTGGAGCTGGGGCAGCGCAATGGCCTGATGGACGCCGAGGCCGCGGCGAAACTGGCCGGCGCGCGGTTCACCGTGTTGCGCGGTCCGCTGGCGCGGCTGCACCGCGCCCTGGCCCAGTTCATGCTGGACGTGCAGACCGCCGAGCACGGCTACCAGGAGGTGTACCTGCCGTACCTGGTCAACGCCGATGCCATGCTGGGCACCGGCCAGCTGCCCAAGTTCGGCGACGACGCCTTCGCCACCACCGACGAGCCGGCGCGCTACCTGGTGCCCACCGCCGAGGTGCCGATGACCAACCTGGTGGCCGGTGAGATTGTCGACGCCGACGCGCTGCCGCTGATGTTCACGTCGCAGACCCCGTGCTTTCGCCGCGAGGCCGGATCGCACGGCAAGGACACCCGAGGCATGATCCGCCAGCACCAGTTCGAGAAGGTCGAACTGGTGCAGATCACCCGCCCCGAGGACTCCATGGACGCCCTGGAACGCCTGACCGGTCACGCCGAAACCATCCTGCGGCGCCTGGGCCTGGCCTATCGCAAGATCGTGCTGTGCACCGGTGACATGGGATTCTCCGCCAGCAAGACTTATGACCTGGAAGTGTGGCTGCCGGGGCAGGGCGCCTACCGCGAGATTTCCTCCTGCAGCAACTGCCGGGATTTCCAGGCGCGTCGCATGCAGGCGCGCTGGCGCAACCCCGAGACCGGCAAGCCGGAACTGGTGCACACCCTGAACGGCTCCGGCCTGGCCGTGGGCCGCACGCTGATCGCCGTACTGGAAAACTACCAGCAGCGCGACGGCTCGGTGACCGTTCCCGAGGCGCTACGGCCCTACCTGGGTGGCCTGGAAGTGATCGCCGCCTGAAACCCGCCCGAAGCCCCCAGGGGAGCGACGTCAGGGCACGGGTTCACCCCGTGCCGCTTCCAGGATCTCGAACCACGATTCCCGGTCCAGCGGCAGGTTGACCGCCGCCACGGCGGCGCGGACACGGGCGATATTGCCGGTACCCAGGATGGGCAGCGGCGCCGACGGCAGGCGCAACACCCAGGCGAAGGCCACCTGGTCGGCGCTCCAGCCGCCCAGGCGTTCGCCGACATTCTCCAGCGCCGTGCGGACCCGTTTGCCCCGTGTATTCGACGCGTCGAACAGCCGCCCCCCGCCCAGCACTGACCAAGCCATGGGCCGAATGCCGAGGCGCTGCACCTGGTCCAGGGCGCCGTCGAACAACGGGCCGGTGGCCAGCGGTCCGATCTCCAGCTGGTTGGTGGCCAGCGCAAACGGCAGGCGCGACTGCAGCAGTTCGAATTGCGCGGGCGTGAAATTGGACACGCCCACGTGACGCAGCTTGCCGGCCTGGCGCAGGGCGACCAATGCGGCGGCGGTTTCCCCGGCGTCCATCAGCGGGTCGGGGCGGTGCAGCAGGAGCAGGTCCAGGTGGTCCGTGCCCAGCTTGCGAAGGGAGTGTTCCACCGAGGCGGTGATGTGCCTGGCGGTGGCGTCGTAGTGCTTTACGCGCCGCCCCGGCGCCGTTTCGCTGGGCAACTGGATGCCGCACTTGCTGACGATCTGCAGCCGCTCACGCAGCCCGGGCGCGCGCGCCAGCACCCGGCCGAAACGTTCCTCGTTGCCGTAGTCGCCGTACAGGTCCGCGTGATCGACGGTGGTGATGCCCAGGTCCACGTGGGCCTGGAGGAAGGCCAGGTGTTCGTCCACGCCGCGGTCCCAGGCGTCCATGCGCCAGTAGCCCTGCACCAGGCGGGACAGTCGGGGTCCGTCGGGAGCGGTAACCACGGGGGCGGCGAGCGGTTCGGGGTTCATGGTGTCATTTCCGGGGCTTCCTCACGGCAGTACCGCCACGCTCTTGACCTGGGCGTGGACGCGGGCGCCATGTTCCAACATCAACTCCTCCGCCGAGCGGGCGGTTACCCGGGCCAGCAGGGTGGCGCCATCGTCCAGGGCCAGTTCCAGCGTGACCTGCGCGCCGGCGCCGCGTCGGTTCACCACGGTGACGGGAAAGATGTTCAGGATGCTGCTGTCACGGGGCCGTTCACGCACGATGCTCACATCCCGCGCCGCGATGCGCAGGCGCAACTCCTGGCCCTCGGTAAGGCGGGTCGCCGGCAGCAGCAGCGTGACGCCGCCGCAGTCCACTTCGGCCAGGTCCCAGCGCGGATCAATGCCGCGCACCACGCCGCGCAGCACCGCCGAGGCGTCGGCCTGCGCCGCCAGCGGACCATCCAGGTCGGCGAGTACGGCGTCCAGCGGGCCCTGTGCGCGCACGCGGCCGTGATCCATCAGCACCAGGTGGTCGGCGAGGCGCGCCACCTCGTCCAGCTGGTGGCTGACCAGCAGCACCGGGATCGCCAGCGTGCGAGACAGCGATTCGATGTAGGGCAGCACCTCGGCGCGACGCGCCGGGTCCAGGCCCGCAAGCGGCTCGTCCATCAGCAGCAGGTCCGGCGCCGGCGCCAGCGCACGCGCGATGGCCACGCGACGGCGTTCGCCGCCCGACAGGGTTTCGGCCCGACGCGAAAGCAGCGATCCCAGGCCCAAAAGTTCCACCAGTTCGTCACGCCGCTCCCGGCCGGCCCGGCGCCGCCGCAGGCCGTAGTCGATGTTGCCGGCGACATCCAGGTGCTCGAACAGGCTGGCTTCCTGGAATACGTACCCCAGTGACCGGTGGTGCGGTGACACGAAAACCCCCTCGTCCAGCCAGTGCTGATCACCCAGGTGCACACGGCCGCTCACATCACGGTCCAGGCCGGCCACGCCGCGCAGCACCCGGGTCTTGCCGGCGCCGGACGGGCCGAACAGGGCGGTGACGCCCCGGGCCGGAGCCTGGAAGGCCGCATCGAGCTCGAAGGCCTCCAGGTGCTGGCGCAGTTCGACCACCAGGCTCATGCGCGCATCACCCGCACGCGCCGGTTCAGGCCGTACACGGCCACCAGCAAGGTGAAGGACAGGCCCAGCAACAGCAGGGACAGGCCATGTGCACCGCCGTAGTCCAGCGCTTCCACGTGGTCGTAGATGGCGATGGAGGCCACCCGGGTTTCGCCGGGAATGTTGCCCCCGATCATCAGCACCACGCCGAACTCACCCAGGGTATGGGCAAAACCCAGCACGGCGCCGGTCAGCAGCCCGGGGCGGGCCAGGGGCAGGGCCACGGTGAAGAAGCGGTCCAGTGGCCCGGCGCCCAGTGTGGCGGCCACCTCGAGCGGTCGCGGGCCCACCCGAACGAAGGCGTCCTGTATGGGCTGCACCACGAAGGGCAGGGAATAGACCACCGAGCCGATCACCAGGCCGCCGAAGGTGAAGGCCAGGGGGCGCAGCCCCAGGGAGGACAGCAGGCCGCCCAGCGGCCCTTTGGCGCCGAGCAGCAACAGCAGGTAAAAACCCAGCACCGTGGGCGGCAGCACCAGCGGCAACGCCACCAGCGCCTCGACCACGAACTTTCCGCGTCGCTGTGTTCGCGCCAGCCACCAGGCCAGCGGCGTGCCGAGCAGCAGCAGAACGGCAGTGCTGGCCGCGGCCAGCATCAGGGTCAGGCGCAGGGCCTCGAGGTCTCCGGCGGTGATCATCAGGGCGAATCGTAGCCCAGGGCCCGCAATTGGGCCTGGGTGGTGTCTGTCAGCAACCAGCCCAGCAGCGCCCGGGCCGCCTCGGAGTCGCGCAGCAACACCGCCTGTTGCTCGATGGGCGGGTGCAGCGTGGCCGGTACGGTCCAGGCGATGCCCGGCGTCTGCTCGTGAAACAGGCGCAGCTGGGGCAGGGCGACAAGGCCCAGTTCCGCGTTGCCGCTGGCCACGAAGTGAAAGGCCTGGGCAATGTTCTCACCGCGCACCGCGCCCGGCCCCAGCGCCGCCCAGTGGCCCTCGTTCACCAGCCAGGCGCGGGCGGCCGCGCCGTAGGGCGCCAGCCGCGGGTTGGCGATGGCCAGCCGGGGTGGCGGTTGCGCCTGAAGTCGTGCCAGCAGGGCATCGACGTCGTCGGCGGCAGGAGACCACAGGGCCAGGCGGCCCAGCGCATAGGTGGTGCGCGTGCCGGGAACGACCAGGCCCCGCGATTCCAGTTGCGCGGGCCGCGCCGCGTCGGCCGCCAGGAACAGGTCGAAGGGTGCGCCCTGGACGATCTGGGCGTACAGCCTGCCGGTGGATCCCGACGAGGGACGCAGGGTGTGCCCGCTGCCTTGCTCGAACCCGGGCGCCAGGCGCTCCAGCACCGGGGCGAAGTTGCCGGCCACCGCGACACGCAGTTCCGCCGCCGGTAACGTGGGGGCCAGGGCCAGCAGCCACAGGAGCAGCAGTGGGCGCAAATCTCAGGCCTTGCCCGGTTCGGCGATGCCCTCGCCCTCGAAAGCCGGGTGGTAGCGCACCAGGCCCGCCAGGCCGTCGAGCCCGCCGGGTGACAGGCTGCGGGCCATGAACGCCTCGCGAGGCACCTCCCAGGCGCAATGCAGCCCACGATCCGCCGCCGGTTCGAAACCGAAGCGAGGGTAGTACTCGGGGTGGCCCAGCACCACCACGGCGCGCGCGCCCGTGTCACGGGCGGCGCTGAGGCCGCCCTTCATCAGTCGGGTGCCGATGCCCTGGCGCTGCTGGTCTGGTGCAACCGCCATGGGGCCCAGGCCGAACAGGCGCGCCGCTGGCAGGCGCATGCATTGCACCGGTGTGAACAGGATGTGCCCAAGCAGTGTTTCGCCACGGGTCGCGACCAGTCCCAGGTAGGGGCGCGCCTGGGCGCGCAGCGCATCCACCAGCCGTGCTTCGAAAGTGGTCGGAAAGGCGGTTTCCAGCAGACCGCGGATGCCGGCGGCGTCCTCGCGCTGTTCGAGCCGGACCAGGCAGTTCGCTGGGGGGCGGTTGGGTGGTGGGCTGTTCAAGGCCGGGCGTTCCTCGCGGTTCGAGGTCAGTCGCCCATGATCACCAGCGCCAGCCACGGCGCCAGGTTGAAAATGAAGATCAGCAGCTTGAACTGGCCCATCAGCTGGAAATTGAGGGCGCGAACCTGGCCCAGGTCCAGTTTCGAAACGCCGGTCTGTAAACGCATCGCCCAGTCGCCGGTCAGCATGGCCAATGCCCAGATCAGCAATACGCCGATGTTGACGACCAGGCACCAGCCAAGAAAGGTCTCAAGGGTGTTCATGTCCACGTCACTACCTCCTGTGATGTCAGCTTAGCACCCCCCTGGCCTGGGGGCGGGGCACAAAAAAGCCCGCCGGGTGGCGGGCTTTTCGTTCGCTTCGTGAGCGGATCACTCGTCGCCGAAGGCGAAGCCGAAAATGTGCAGCAGGCTGGTGAACAGGTTGTAGATGCTCACGAACAGCGTCACGGTGGCCATGATGTAGTTGGTCTCACCGCCGCGCACGATCTGCTGGGTCTCCCACAGGATCAGCCCGGCCATCAGCAGCACGAACATGGCGCTGACCGCCAGCGCCAGCGGCTGGAACTGGAAGAAAATATTCGCCAGGGCCGCCACGAAGGCCACCAGGATGCCGACCATCAGGAACTTGCCCATGAAGGAGAAGTCCCGCTTGGCGGTCAGGGCGATGCCGGACATGGCCAGGAAAATCACCGCCGTGCCACCCATGGCCATCATCACCAGTTCGGTGCCGTTGGCGTACATGTAGGTGTAGGCGTTGATGATGGGCCCGAGGGTATAGCCCATGAAGCCCGTCAGGGCGAAACAGGCCGCGATGCCCCAGCCGCTGTTGCGCAGTTTCGTGGTCAGGAACAGCAGGCCGAAATAACCGACCAGCGTAATGACGATGCCGGGGTAGGGCAGGTTCAGCGCCATGGACACGCCCGCGACGGCGGCGGAAAACAACAGGGTGAGGCTGAGCAACAGGTAGGTGTTGCGCAGCACCCGGTTCATGGTCACGGCGTCGACGCGCTGTGCGGTTTGCGGATAGTAGGTCTGGTTCATGGTCAGGATATGGCTCCCAATCAGTGCGAATTCAATGGATTAGGCCCGTGTTTTTGGCGGAAGTTCCCGCCGCCGAAACACCGGGTTCAACAACGGCGAATACTCTATCCGATTCCCTGATTCGGGGCCATAGGGCGGCGGTCAGGGGTGGTGGATGGGGCCCTGTTCCCGTAAAATGACGCGCCTCGAAACCGGGGCGGCCAGAGCGCCGTTCCAGGGCATCGACCCGTCACCGGAGGGGTGGCAGAGCGGTTGAATGCACTGGTCTTGAAAACCAGCAAGGGTGAAAGCCCTTCGTGGGTTCGAATCCCACCCCCTCCGCCAGTCAACAAAAAGGCCCCGCGGCGCGGGGCCTTTTTGTTTTGCGGAATCTGAATTCGGGATTCTCTTGTTTGACGCGCGCTTGGTAAGCCGGCAGTTCCCCACCTAAACTTATCGGCACTTCCCAAATCCCCAGGCTCAGTCCCTTCAACCGATGCCCATCACCGCGCGCCTTTTGCTCTGCCTTGCCGCATTCACCTGGCTGAGCTCGTCGCCGGCGCAAACCGCCGACGGCACCGCCGCCAGCCTGGTCGAGCGCGTTGCCCCGATCTATCCGCGTCCGGCGCGACTGACCCAAACCGAGGGCTGGGTGCTGGTGGGCTACTCGGTGACCGAAGCAGGCAGAACTGATGACATTCACGTGCTCGACGCCAGCATCGAGGACGTGTTCGACCAGGCGGCCATCAGCGCGATCCGCCAGTACCGTTACGAACCCGCCACGTTCCTGGGTGAGGCGGTGTCACAGGGCGGGCTGTCGCAGCGCATCTTTTTCATTCTCTCCAGTCAGAAGTGGGAAGTCGGCAAGGCGTTCGAGACCGGCTACGCCGAGGCCAACAGGGCCCTGAACGAAGACCGTCCGGAAGATGCAGAGCGCCGGGTCAAGCAGTTGGGCGCTTCGCCGCGCAAGTGGCTGGCCGAGGTGTACTACATGAGCCTGCTGCGGCTTCGCCTGGCCCAGGCCCGTGGAGATTCCGCCGCTGCCTTGCGTCACATCGACCAGGCCGTACTCGTGGCGCGGGAAAAGGCGCCGCGCAACGTGTTGACGGGGACGTTGCGCCAGGCGGTGCAGGTGCAGGCCCAGGCAAGCGAGTACGCCCTGGCGCTGGACACCCTGGCGCAATTGCGCGCGGCGGGCGGAGGCCTCGCCGACGACGATCCGATGGTCGAGGTGGAGCGCTACCTGCGCAGCGTGATCGCAGGTGACCAGCCGATCGAACGCTCGGTGGCGATCCGTGTCTGCGAGACCTGCTGGCCAACGGTCACCACCTGGGACGGCAAGTTGAACCGCAATCAGTTCCAGGTGGACCAGGTCGACGGCGAAGTCAGTGACGTGGAAGTGAGTTGCGGCATGCACACGGTCTCGTTCGACTACGAGCCGGGCAGGGTGTGGCTGATCGATCGGGAATGGGGCGACTGCGCGCTGCGGGTGTACGGCGCGGCGGGCACCACCTTCCGGCTGCTCGAGCCACCACGCGGGGCCGGAGCAGGCTGATCAGTCCAGGATGGCGGCGCCGGAAACGGTGCGAGTGTCGGCCAGCTGGGGATCGTCGGCCAACTGGCCCGCCATGCCAAAGCCCCAAAGGCCGGCCAGCAAGGCAAGCAGCAATACCCAGCGGACGCGTCGACGTCGCTGGCTGCAGGGTATGACCACGGTGCCGGGCCGGGCGGAATAGTCGTCCCCGGTCCGGAACAGGCGCCGACGAATCGGCCCGGTGCGTTCGAGATGTTCCATCCTTGGAATCCTCTAGTGCGTCCAGAGACGCCCTTTATAAGGTATTTATGCAGTAATGACAAATGCTTGGCGGAGCTTCTGAAGGTTCTATGTTGCACCCGCCATGAATCATTGGCCGATGCGACACTGGCCTGGCGGCGTCACGGCATGACTTCCCACCCTGCACAATCGCCCTGGCTTGGGGTAGGCTTTCGCGCGATTCACGCTACGGAGAGACCCCTGTGAACCCCATTATCAACACCACCCTGGCCGCGACCCTGCTCATCGCCAGCCCCATCGCCCTGGCCGAGTTTGAAAGCCGCACGGCCAATAACGGCCAGCTGGTCATGGAAGACATTCCTGACATCCCCGTGTCCATCGCCAACGACCTGAACCGCTACCAGAACGTTCGCTCCGCGGGCTTCCAGGACTGGGCGGAAAGCGGCGAGGGCATCTACGTTTCCACCCGCTTCGGCGATGTCAGCCAGATTCACTACGTCTCGCATCCGGGTGGCGCGCGCACCCAGGTGACCTTCTTCGACGAGCCCACCGGTGGCGTACAGCGTCAGCCCAACGGCGACAAGCTGGTGTTCACCATGGACGCCGGCGGCAGCGAGTTCTCGCAGATCTTCCTGCTCGATCCCAACAGCGCCGATGATGCGGTAATGCTCACCGACGGTGAGTCGCGCAACGGTGCGGTCACCTGGGACCGCACCGGCCAGTGGATCGCCTACCAGTCAACGCGACGCAACGGCGCCTCCAACGATGTGTGGATGATGGACGTGAACAACCCGGAAACCGCCGGCGTGGTGCTCGAATCCCCGGACGGTACCTGGTGGGGTGGGGCCGACTTTTCTCCTGACAACCAGAAACTGCTGATCCTCAACTACGTGGGCAACGCGGACTCGCGCATTCACCTGCTGGACCTGGATACGAAGGAATTGCGCCTGCTGGCCGGCGGTGGCGATACGCCGAGTTCGAACTTTCCTTTCGGTTTCGACAAGGACGGTACCGGGTTCTACTTCATCACCGACCAGGGCGGCGAGTTTCAGCAACTGGCCTGGCAGTCGCTGGAAGAAGGCGCGGAACCCGAATACCTCACCGCCGACATCCCCTGGCACGTCGAGGGCGGCGCGGCCAGTGACGACCGCACGCGTGGCGCCTTCACGGTCAATGAAAACGGCTTTTCCCGCCTGTACCTGTTCGACATGGTCACGCGCGAGTACGCGCCGGTCTCCGGCCTGCCCACCGGACTGGTCGGTGGTCTGGAATTCAGCCCCGACGGCACACGCCTGGGCATGACGCTGAACACGCCGCAGACCCCCAGCGACTCTTTCGTCATGGACCTGGGCGCCGGTCCGCTGGACCATGGCGGCATCACGCGCTGGACCTTCAGCGAGGTCGGCGGCCTGGACACGGAATCCTTCGTGGTGCCGGACCTGGTGTCCTACCCCACCTTCGACAGTGGCGAAGGCGGCCCGGACAGCATCCCGGCGTGGGTCTACAAGCCCGCGGGTGAAGGGCCGTTCCCGGTCATCATCCAGATCCACGGCGGGCCGGAAGGCCAGTCGCGACCGAGCTTCAGCAGCACCTACCAGATGTGGATCCAGAAACTGGGCGCCGCCGTGATCCGGCCCAACGTGCGCGGCTCCGACGGCTACGGCAAGACTTACATGGGCCTGGACAACGGCTTCAGGCGCGAGGACTCGGTCAAGGACATAGGCGCCTTGCTGGACTGGATCGCCACGCAGCCGGACCTCGACGAGAACCGCGTGGCGGTGTTCGGCGGCAGCTACGGCGGCTACATGGTCCTGGCCAGCGCGGTGCACTACTCGGACCGCCTGAAAGCGGCTGTGGACATCGTGGGCATCTCCAACTTCGTGACCTTCCTGGAGAACACCCAGGACTACCGCCGCGATCTGCGTCGCGCCGAGTACGGCGACGAGCGCGATCCCGAGATGCGCGCCCACCTCGAGGCGATCAGCCCGACCGCCCACGTGGACGAG
>JAUIJU010000136.1 GCA_030431095.1 Gammaproteobacteria bacterium
CTCGTCGCTGGCCAGGTACAGCACCAGGTTGGCGACGTCCTCGGGTTTACCGATGCCCACCGGATCTTCCGGGTTCTCACTGTCCGGGTCCGGCACATCCACGCCAAGTTGCGCGAAGGAATCGTGGATCATCGGGGTGTCGATGGCGCCCGCGTGAATCGAATTGCAACGAATGTGGTAGCCATTCATCTGGCAGTGCACAGCCAGGGACTTGGTCATGCTGCGCACCGCGCCCTTGGCGGCGGTGTAGGCGAAAAACACGGGATAGCCCAGGTGAGAGGCCACCGACGACATATTGATAATGGCGCCGCCCCCGCGCCGCTTCAGGGCCGGCAAGGCCGCCTGGCAGCCCAGGAACACGCCCTCGTTCATGACCGCGTTGGCCAGGCGAAATTGCTCCAGGGTGGTGGTCTCCGGGGTGGCGACGATGA
Source organism: Gammaproteobacteria bacterium (assembly GCA_030431095.1). Classification (GTDB taxonomy): domain Bacteria; phylum Pseudomonadota; class Gammaproteobacteria; order Xanthomonadales; family SZUA-36; genus Marinihelvus. The sequence goes on from JAUIJU010000136.1 coordinate 432, forward strand.
CCACGCCGGCATTGTTGACCAGCACATCCAGCCCGCCGAAGCGTTCCTCGGTGGCCGCAATGACTTCCGCCCAGCGCTCGGGATCGGTGACGTCATGCTCCATGAACAGGGTCTGTGAACCGGTGGCTTCGGCGATGGCCGCGGCCACATCGGCGCCTTCCGGATTGATGTCGGTGAGCACCACGCTGGCGCCCTCCTCGGCCAGGCGCGAGGCATCGGCCTTGCCGAGGCCCGACGCGGCGCCGGTGACCAGCGCGACTTTTCCTTCCACTCTCCCCATGGTGCTCTCCTGCGCAATGCGGTCGGGAATGTTAACAATCAGCCCAGCCTGTTTCAATCAGGTGTGACTTTTTTAGACACTGGAGTAAACTGGTGACCCGATGGCCGGTTTCGCACCGGATCGGCCCCGTCGGCAGTGCAGAGTCCAGCGGTAAAAACCCATGAGCAAGAGCCAGAACAATCAGCGCCGCAATGCACCCAGCGGTCCCGGGGAGATGGGGTGGCAGGCGCGAAAAAGCGAAGCCACACGCAACCAGATCATCAATGCGGCGATCCACTGCATCGTGGAATCGAGCTACTCCAACACCACCACCATGAAGATCGCCGAGCGCGCCGGCCTGTCACGCGGCGCCATGCTGCATCATTTTCCGTCGAAGATCGACATCATCCGCGCCGTGGTGGACTACCTGCACAAGAAGCGACTGGAAGGGTTCCGACGCGCCATTCACGAGATTCCCGAGGGCGCCGACCGCGTTCGCCTGGCGGTTCGCTCGTACTGGCAGAACGTCAATCACCCACTGTACGTGGCGATTTTCGAACTGGCGGTGGCGGCACGCACCGACGACGACCTGAAGCAGATTCTGCACCCGGCGCAACGGGATTTCGACAAAGCCTGGTATGACACCGCCTGGGACCTGTTTCCCGAGTGGCACTCCGATCCGGAAGCCTTCGACCTGGCCCTGAACCTGACCCAGCAGTTGATGGAAGGCATGTCGATCAGCCACTTCACGCATGCCCGGGAAAATGACCAGGAAGCGCTGCTCGATCACCTGGAAGACCAGGTGCGTCGCCTCAAACCCGCCGACTGAGGAGCGCCTGTCCTTACACCAGCATCTGGATCAGTCCCCAGCTGACCACGCCCACCAGCACGGCCGAGACCAGCCCCACCAGGAAAGGCCGCAGGCCGATCTCCCGCAGACCGCGAAAGCTGGTGCCCAGCCCCACGGCCGCCATGGCTACGGCCAGGCACAGCTCCGCCAGGGATTTGGTGGCCGAAACCACGGTGGCCCACTGGTCCGAATCGAGCACGCCGAAGGCCGTGTCACCCAGGTCACCCACGGTGCGCACCGCGCTCATGGCGGCAAACCCGACCACGAACAGGGGCACCATCCGGTACCAGGGCTGTCCCGCGCCTTCCCCTGCGCCGCGGTGGTACATCATCCCCAGCAGGGGCACGACCACCAGCAGGCCAAGATTGCGCGTGAGCTTGGTCACCGTCGCCGTGTCCAGCGCTTCCTGGCTGCCGAAGTATTCCTGGTACACCAGGCCGGCGCCGGCCACCTGGGCGGTTTCGTGGACCGAGGTGCCCAGGAACAGGCCCACGCGCAGGGCGTCCCCGTCGAACAGGACATGGGCGAGAAAGGGATAGGCCAGCATGGCGGCCACGCCGAACACGGTGATGCAGGCCACCGCGTAGGCCGTTTCGCTGTCCCGGGCGCGCACCACTGGTGACAGCGCCACGATCGCCGTGGCGCCGCAAATACCGGTTCCGGCCGCAATCAGGGTGCCCAGCCGGGAGGACAAACCCAGGCGACGGCTGAACGCAGTGACCAGCCACAGCGCCGCCGCGACGCAGCCGACGATGACCGGCAGGGACTTTAGACCGATGGCGCCCAACTCACCCAGCCCGAGCCGGATGCCCAGCAGCACGATCCCCAGTCGCAGGACGCGCACCAGGCAGAACCGGACCCCGTCCGCGGCCAGGGCCGGCAGACCCAGGGTGTTGCGCACGGCGATACCCAGCAGAATGGCCATCATGATGGGACTGACCGGGCTGCGTGGCATGCCCATCAGCGATGTGCCCACGAAACCGGCCAGGAACTCACCCGCCAGCGCGAGCCCCAGCGCCAGGAGCACGCCGGGCAGCACGGTTCGCCAGGAAGATTCGTTCATTTGGGGGTGATTCTACGCAGTCTCGGACCGCCGCCCGCAACGGGGCTCAGACGCA
>JAUIJU010000053.1 GCA_030431095.1 Gammaproteobacteria bacterium
ATCCCGTTGCGGGATCTTTTAAGGGTCGTTGCCGAGCGACCGGAGCGACTGGGGCAGGCCGCCTTCAGCGGCCTGAGGCGAGCCTCGTGATGAATCCAGAGCCCGGGAGCGCATGCAAGCGAGCCGTACCCACCAAGCGCAGGAAGTCGAGGGCAGCCGAAGGCCAACGTCCCGATCCCGCAACGGGGTGCGCCAGCCGACCCCGGTCAACAGAACCACCCAACAGAACCACCCAACAGAACCACCCAACAGAACCACCCAACAGAACCACCCAACAGAACCACCCAACAAAACCACCCAACAAATCCGCCCAACAAAACCATCGCTCCCAGACGACCCAAAAACCCAGGACCCCAGTGCTCTCCCCCATGAATTATCCTGTCCCCATGACCCCCACCCCCGACGCCCCTGAAAACCTCGACCTGTACCCCACCGCGCCCTCCAACGACGCCCTCGGCGCCGTTCCGGTGATCGACCTGGGTCCCTTGCTGGCCGGCGACGAGGCCGGTCTGGACGAGATCGCCGATGCGGTGGGGCGGGCCTGCCGGGAATGGGGTTTTTTCCAGGTGGTGAACCACGGCGTGTCGGCGCAGACCGTCGATGCGGCCTGGACGGCCACCCGTGAGTTCTTCGCCCGGCCGCGGACGGAAAAGGAGCGGTGGCTGCGCACACGGGAGAATCCCTGGGGTTATTACAACAATGAACTGACCAAGAACCGCCGAGACCGCAAGGAAGTATTCGATTTCACCACCGACGGCGAGGACCCGATCTACGAGATGGAAAACCGCTGGCCGGGATCGCCGCCCGGTTTTCGGGAGGCGCTGGCAGGCTACCGTGACGCAGTCACGGCCCTGGGTCTTCGCCTGTTGCGCGCCTTCAGCGTGGGCCTGGGACTGTCGCCGGACCACTTCGGACCGCTGTTCGACACCAGCCACACGGGTTTTGTGCGCCTGAATTACTACCCGGTGGCCGATCCATTGGCGGACTCCGACGTGGTGCACCAGCCGGAGGCGGAACTGGGCGTACATCACCACACCGATGCCGGCGCCCTCACGGTGCTGGCGCAGGACGCCGTGGGTGGCCTGCAGGTCTTCCGGGCAGGGCAGTGGCACGACGTGCACCCGGTCGAGGGCGCATTCGTGATCAATACGGGGGACATGATGCAGGTGTGGTCCAACGACCTGTACCAGGCCGCGGTGCACCGGGTGCTGGCCATGAAGGGCACCGACCGTTACTCGATCCCCTTCTTTTTCAACCCGGCGGCGGGCGCGGTGGTCGAGCCCCTGCCTGGCGCGGTGTCCAGCGAGCGTCCGCCGCGCTACCGACCGATCCCCTGGTCGGATTTCCGGTACAAGCGCACCGACGGGGACTACGCCGATTACGGCCCGGAAGTGCAGATCAGCCAGTACCGCATCTGATTCGTGTCAGGACCGGGCCAGGTTCGCAGCCGCCCCCTGGTCGGCTCGCGCCGGCCGGGCGCCGGGTTCAGCGCGGTGGATCTTCCGGCAGGTGCTCGTCCGCTCGCTCCGAGACCGGGCGGCCCAGGATGAGGGGGTCCCGGAAACCCGGGTCCAGCCGGTTCAGCGCCGCGTCCGGCTCCACGCCGATGCCGTCGAGCACCTTGGTGAAATAGGCCCGTCCCGCAACGGCGTTGGCGATGTCGAAAATCGCCGCCTCGTCGAAACCGGCCCGGCGCAGCCGCTCGATGTGCGCCGCAGTAACGGCGGCCGCGTCGCGCGTCACCTGGCGGGCGAAGGCCACGACCGCGGCATCGGCCTCTTCGAGCAGTTCGGTTTCGCGGTCGGTGCCAATGGCCAGCACCGCTTCATCGCCCAGGAAGCCCGCCAGCGCCCGGCCGTGCACGAGGGCGCAGGCGGTATTGCGCAGCTCGACGGCGGCGGCGAAGGTGGCCAGTTCGAACAGACGATCGTCCATCGGACGGCGGATCTCCGCCAGCAATTTCGCCCAACGCTCCAGCACCTTCGGGCGCAGCGAATACGCCTTGGCGTAGTTGGGCACGTATCCCCAGTGGTCTTCCTGGCGCCCGTAGAGTTCGCGGATTTCGCCTTCGGCCCTTGCGGGAGTGATGGTGTCGAGGAAACTCATGTTGTGACGCTCCCGGAACGGTGGAATCAGCCGGAACGCCCGACTGCTCGGTCCCTGAACTATAGACAATCGACCGGTCGGCGCGCCGGGATCAGTCGGGGATCGCTTCGACCGAGGTAGCGAAGACTGGCGGGTCGAGCGCGCGCAGGCAGGACAGGTCGGTTTCGCCTTCCGGGTCGTCCAGGAACGCACCGGCGATGTCGGTCTGGCAGGCGGTGTAGCCGCTGAGCGTGGAGTGGCCGAAATTGGCCACGCGGCCCATTACGCCCCGGGTCAGGCCGTGCAGCACCTGGTTGGCGTAGCGCTCCGGGGTGATCAGGTCGAAGCGGCCCGCCAGCAGCAGGGTGGGCGTGTCCAGGGCCACGGGCGCGACCGGTGGATAGGCGCCGTAGCCCAGTTCCGGCGCCGCGCAAATGCTTTCCATGAACCCCGACATGGCGTAGCCGCCGAAACGGTCGTCCGCGGGCCCGGGCAGTCGTTCCGGGTGGTACTGGTCACGACACACCACGGCGAAAAAGGTGCCGGCGGCGTAATCTTCCGAGCGGGCCGGCGCGGGAAACACGCGCGAGAGCAGGTTTGTGAGCACCGCGTATCGCCCGTGGTCGGTCTCGTCGATCAGCAACGGAACCCAGCTCAGCGTGGTGGCGTTGTAGAGCATCCAGTGGGTCAGGGCCAGGAAGTCGTGCCAGTTGACCACCATGTCCAGCGTGGCGGGCCCGTCCGGGCCGTCGATGGCCACGGTCAGTGGCTGTGCCCGCAATGACTCCAACACGCGCTCCAGCGCACCGCGCAGATCCGGAAACCGGGCCTGGCAGGCCGGGTCGGCTTCGCAGGCGGCCAGGACGCGTTCCATGCCGTCGGCATAGTTCCGAGCAGCCTCGCCCATGAACAGGTCGCTTTCCGGCGAGACCAGCGAGTCGAGCACCAGGCTGCGGACGCCACCGGGATCCACGCGGGCGGTCTCCAGGGCGATCAGTGTGCCGTAGGACACCGCCATCAGGTTCCATTGGGGCAATTCGAGCGCCTGGCGCAGGTCGCGAAGGTCCAGCGCATTGGCCTGCGTGGACCAGGCGCTTGCCGGCAGGCCCCGTTGCTGGAGATCGTGCAGGCAGGCCACGGCCACCTCGCCGATGGCCTGGTCGCGCTGCGCCAGGGTGTGGTCCTCGAGGTAGACGAAACGACGCTGGTCGCGCAGCGCGTCGCAACGCAGTTCCGGTGTTGCGCCCAGCCCGCCGCGCTGGGTGAACAGGATCACGTCACGATCGCGGTTGAAGCGGTGGGCGGAGAACAGCTCGAAAGTGCGCGCGCTGGTCACCGGGGCCGCGCCGGGCCCGCCGGCGATGAACACCACCGGATCGGGCCGTGGCTGCGGCCTGGTGGTGCGAATCACGGCCACCGGGATGCGCACGGTTCCCAGGTCCGGCTGTTCCCGGTCCAGTTGCGTGACCAGGTGACCACAGTGCAGGCGCGCCGGATCGACGCCCTGGGCGGCCTCGAACGGGCAGGGCGTGGTGGTTTCGAACCGCGGCAGGGCGTTCGCCTGTGTGTCATCCGCGGCCCGCGCCTGGGGGGTGGCCAGGGACAGGAACGCAAGGCCGGCCAGGGCCGTGCCGGCCGTTACGCGGCGTCTTGCCGGGGCGCCCGGCGCCTGGAGGATTCGCGCCCGGGCGGGTCGTGTCGGAGCGGCCGGCTGCTGCCGGGCCGGCGCCTTGTCGGCGCGTGCCGAAAGTCGATGTGCGGAATCAGTCATGGGCGGTGTCCGTGTCGGCTTCGAGAAACGTGCGGATTCGTCGGCGGGCGTCTTCGGCCTCCGGGATGTCGGGCGATAGCACCGGAAACGCGTGATACAGGCCGTCGTATACCTGCAGTGCCGCGCACACGCCGGCCTGCTCCAGGCGGTCGTGCAGGCGCAGGGCGTCGGACAACAGGATTTCCCGGGTGCCCACCAGCACCAGCGTGGGCGGAAAACCAGCATCGTAGTCCGCGTTGACGGGGGAGGCGTCGGGCCGGGCCGGGTGCTTGCCCGCATAGGCGCGGGCGCTGGCGGCCAGCAGGGGGTCCCATTCAAGCACCGGGTCGCGACCGCGCACCAGCTCGCGGCTGTCGCCGGTCTCGGTCAGGTCGGTCCAGGGTGAGATCAATGCCAGGCGCGTGGGCAGGGCGCGTTCCTGGCGGGCCAGGTCCAGGGTCGCCGCCAGGGCCAGGCCGCCGCCGGCCGAATCCCCGGACAGGGGGCAGGGCCCGTGCGCGTCCATCAGCGCGGTCAGCGCGCCGGCCACCCGCGGCACGGTCTGGCCCACGGTTGAGCCGGGCGCCAGGGGGTAATCCAGCGCCACGACCTCGCGCTGCAGCGTGCGCGCCAGCGCCAGGCTGCCGGGCAGGGTGGTGCGGGCCGAGTGCACCGTGTAGCCACCACCGTGGATGAAGGCCAGGGGTGCGCGGCCGGCTTGCCGGACTGCCGGCCGCAGGCGCAGCGCGGCCAGGCCGCCCAGCGTGATCTCGTCGATCTCGCCTTCGAAGCGCGCCAGCGCCTCGGCCACGGACGGCTCCATGGCCACCGCCAGGAAGTCCTGCAGCGTGCGCCATTCCCTGTCGTTCCCGGGCGCCGTGCGCCACGGGGAACGGTCCGCGGCGGCGAATCGCGCCAGTTCGGCGCGGGCGGGTTCCGACAGGGTGTGCGTCATTCAGGGGTCCGGGTTGGTGGGCTTGTCGCTGGGTGGTGGTTCGGGCAGGTCCGCCAGGCACGCCGCGGGTTCCGGACAGGGTGGCAGCGGCGCCGAGGGCGTGGACTGGTACCAGTAGGCGGCGGCGGACCAGTCGTCCGCGCGCTCGAACAGCTCGGCCTTGTAGTCGTCGATGGTGCGCGCCTGGTAGGTGGGGCGATGGCCGATCTGCTGGATGGTCACGCGCAGGCGTTCCCGGCACAGCACGGGATCGGCCAGGTGCCATCGGTACAGGGACACGCGGCCGGTGTCGGCGTCGTCGTCGCCTTCGCGCCAGGCGCAGCCGTGGTGCAGGAAGGCCTCGTCCTGGATGCCCCAGGCCTGGCCCACGTAGTCCTCCGCGCCGGTGCCGGCGATGGTGGGCAGCTCGGTGTCGCCGTCGATGAATGCCTTCATCTCGCCCTCGCCCCACCAGAGCGGATCCAGCGGGCGTATGCCCAGCACGCAGCCCAGGTAACGGATGCGGCCTTCGCGTTGCGGCAGGATCTCGAAGTCCTCGGTCAGCGCGGTCGGATTCTGCCGGCGGAAGCAGGCGTGCAGGCGCCCCACGTCATCCGGGTGCGCGTCGCCCAGGGTGTAGTCGACCTGGTAGAACAGGGGCAGGCGCGCGCCGGACCGGTTGTGGAACTCGATGCGCGCACGCGACGTGAACGGCATGGGCAGCCAGCAGTTCATGGCGCGGGTGGAGCCCACCGAGTGAAAGCACGACTGGAACGCGCTGCTGCGTCCGTGCGCGAAGCCGAAGAATTCACCCACCGGAAGCTCCACCGATGGGTGCGCCTGGTCGTCCCAGGTGATCACGATGAAGGCGCCGCGCAGCAGTTGCGGTTTGTCGTGCAGGGTCATCCAGATATGGCGCACGGTGCCGCTACCGTGAATGTCGGCCAGCACCACGGTCTCGCCGTCGTGCACGTGGCGCACCGGGTCGCCCTTGCGGCCCGGGCCCAGCGGGCTGGCGGCGCTGCCCCCGGCGCCGCGGTCGCCGGTGGGGTTCTCGAAAGAGATGGAGCGCGATTCGATCCCGTCCGGGATCAGGTAAGCGGTGTCGGGTGTGTTCATGTCACAGCTCGATTCGGGTGGCCGCTTCGGCGTGGTCGCCGAACTGCACGGGTGAGGCGGTGTCGGGGCGCGTGTCCAGGATCTGGCGGGCGACGTCGCTGTCCGGCAGGGGAGAGAGCTCCGTGAGTGTCGCGGTCACGGCCTGGCCGACCGGCAGGGTGACCTCCAGTTCCAGCGCTTCGTTGCCCAGGCCGCTGAAGCCCGCCAGGCCGCGCCAGCGTGGCGGGTCCACAAGGTCCGTGTCGCCCACCACCAGGCGGGAGACCGCTTGCGCGTCGTCGAATGCCAGGAACATCAGGTGGCCTTCGCGCACGCCGGCGATGCGCAGGATCACCCGGCGCGTGTCGCCCTCGACGATCTCGCCCACGCGCTCCAGCACCGGAACGGCAAGCGCCGGCTCACTGGCCGGACGCGTGTAGACCCGTCCATCCCGGCCATGCGGCCGCCGCACCGTGTCCAGGTCGCCCTCGAAGCCCATGGCGGTGGCCAGGGGGGCATGGGCGATGCCATACGTGTTGAGCTGCCAGCCCGGAGCCGTCGCGCCCACGGGTTGCGCCAGCACCAGGTTGGCCCAGCGCGGGCGTTCCGGGGTCTCGGCCGGCACCACGGCGCCGACGATGGCGGCGACGACGACCAGCGCCAGCGTGGCGAGCAGGGGTGTGCGCCTCGGCGCGTGTTCGCCGGCCCATTGCCGCGCCAGCGGCACGACCGCCAGGATGAACAGCGCCAGCGGCGCCATGCGCAGGGCGCTGGCATGGAAGCTGCCCAGGGCGTAGAAGACGATGAAGTGGTAGACCGCCAGGTAGGCCGCCACCGTGGCGCCGCAGAGGGCGCTGATGGTCGGAAAACCCCGTCCGGACCATTTCAGTTCCGGCCACAGCGGCAGCAGGAAGGCCGCCAGTGGCAGCAGGGTCAGGTAGCTGGTGCCCGGCAGGGTCACCGCCAGCACCACGCCCAGCAGGGCGTACACCAGCCAGGCCCCGTACAGCCAGGTGATCGGCGCCAGGCGGCGCGCCAGGGTGGTGGCCACCAGGAGGCCGGCCAGCACGGCGGCGGCGAACAGGGCGATGTTGCCGGGGGCCGGGTAGGGGTGGTCCAGCAGGTGCGTTGCGGGCCACTTCGCCAATGGCCAGGTCAGCAGCCAGCCCGCCAGCGGCGCCAGCACGAAGAGGCCCAGGCCGGCGAGCAGCACGCGGCCGATGCGGCCCGGGCTTCCGCCAGGCGCGCGCAGGTACATCACCACCAACACGACCAGGGCAAACACTGCCAATGGCAGGTTCCAGGCCGAGGGCCAGGCCAGCAGGCCGCGGGAGAACAGGTCCACGTAGGTCGCGTCCGTGCCAACGGACAGGGCGGACAGGTCCTCGTTCGCGAAGGTCTGCGCCAGGCCCAGCAGGTTGTCACCGTGGTGGCCGAGCGCATTCAGGGACAGGTGGTCGGTGTCGTCGCGCACGGTGTGATACAGCGAACCGGCGCGCGAGTAGGCGAAGTTCATGCCGGCCACGCCGTCCTGCAGCAACACCGTGAGGTCCGTGTTGTTGGGCATGCGGCGGTAGACCTCGACCAGCAGGGAACTGCCCGCGGGCCGCGCCACGCTGTCGGCAAAGTGCTGCACCAGAGCCGCGTTGCCGGCGCTGGTCTCGAACAGGGCGCTGGCCCCGTCGGCGCCACGCGCTTCCAGGTTGATGGCAAGGTCCACGGTGCTGGCCAGGGGGTGATGGCGGGCGAAGGCCAGGGCGCCGCGAAGGCCCGTCTCCTCGCCGTCGGTGGCAAGGAATATCACGTCATTGCGCCAGGGGCCTTCGTCGACCATCGCAGCGGCCGTTTCCAGGATGACGGCAATGCCGGAAAGGGCATCGGCCGCGCCCGGGGCGGCCGCCACCGAGTCGTAGTGGCTCATCAGCAGCAGCGTATCGCGGCCCCCGTCGTCACCCGCCTCACCCGTCCCCTCCAGCACGGCGACGAGGTTCTCCACCCGTGTGCAGCCCGCGCCAAAGGAGGTGCAGCTCAGTTCCGAGCGGCGTTCTACCGACAGGCCCAGCGCCTCGAAACGCCGCGTGATCCGGTCGGCCACGGCGGTGTTCTCGGCCGAGCCGGTGGGGTGCGGCCGGTTGTCGGGTATGAGTTCGCGCAGGGTGGCCATGGCGCGTTCGGCGTCGAAGTCCAGGCTGTCCAGGGAAGGGCCGGTGCGCAGTGCCGAGGTGGCGGCGAACATCACGGCCAGCAGGCCGAGGCAGAGGCCGATCCAGGCCCAGTAGCCGCGGGTGTTTTCAGTCGTCATCGTCGTTCTCCGGGGACAGTTCGTGCAGCAGGTGGGTGATGGCGTGCACCGCCAGCACCGCGCAGGCGACGGGCACCACGGCCACCACCCATTCGCCGGGAAGCTCCAGGCTGCCGGTCACGCGCTGGGCATGCACGGCGAGAAACTTCGGGGTCGCCCACAGCACGCAGGCGCACAGCGCCAGTACCGAAAGCGATTGCAGGACCCGCCCCAGGCGACGCAGGGCGGGCGAGCGGAAACGGTCGTAACGCACCAGGGCCGGGTCACGTCGCCCGAGCAGGGCGGTGGTGGCGCCGGCCAGCCCGGCCCACAACATGGCCAGGCGGGCCAGTTCCTCGGTCCAGGCCGGGGGCTCGGCAAAGCCGTAGCGCGCCACCGATTGGAACAGCAGGCAGACGACCATCACCGACATGCCCACCAGGGCAATGAGGCGCGCCACGCGGTCGATGCGCCGGGACAGGCCGATCACGATCCCGGCCCCTGTCGCGTTTTACCGACCCACTGGTGGAAGAGGGCGTTGGACTCGGGACGTTCCCAGTCGCTGGGTTCGATGCGCGTGCTGGCCTCGAGCCAGCCGCGGCGCACATCCTCGTCGAGATCGATCCACTCGATACCCACGCGCTGCAGCGCCTGGTGATCGTTCTCACTCATGGCCTCGGTCCAGGCGCGGTTGGCGCGCCGCGCGTCGGCGAAGGCCTGTTCCACCAGGAGGCGCTGCGCCGGGCGCAGGCCGTCCAGCCACTCGGTGGACGCCACCACCATGCGCGTCGCCGGCCCCATGCGCAGGTCCGTGTAGTAGTCGAGCACCGAGCCGTGCCCGTACATGGGCGCGATGTTCGGCGGATTGAGGTAGGCGTCGACGATGCCGGTCTGCAGCGCCTGGGCCACTTCTTCCCAGGCCACCTGCACGCCACGGACCTGCCAGGCGCGCAGCAGGTGCATGTCCGCCTCGCTGATGACCCGCAGGCGCAGGTCGCGCAGTTCCTCCAGGGTGCGCACGGGCGTGCCGCGCGTGAACAGGCCGACCATGGAGGCCACGTAGACGAAGTCCACCAGGCGCAGGCCGTTGGACGCCAGTTCCCCGGAGATGGTCTCGAGGAAGCCGGTGGTGTCGATGATGCGGCTCATGTGCGCATAGGATTCGACCAGGAAGGGGCGCGAGGCGGCCGCCAGCATGGGCGACCAGCGGCCCAGTTCGTCGCCGCCGGTGGCATTGACGTCCAGCAGGCCCAGCTGGGTCTGGATGGTGCGCTCGCGGTCGCCGCCCACCGTGCTGTTGGGGTACACGCGCGTGGGCATGCCGCCGGCCTCGAGGCGGTCGGCAAAGGCGCGGACCCACACGTACACGCCGTTCTGTTCGATGTTGGCCGGCGTGGACATGCCGATTTTCACGTCGCTCAGCAGGCTGGCCCGCGCGCTGGTGGCGCCCGCGCCGCCAAGGCAGGCCAGGCCACCCAGGGCCGCGCCGCGCAATAGCTCCCGGCGCTTCACAACAGCCCCAGGGCGCGCGGCAGCGCCAGGCTCAGTTCCGGGAACAGGGCGATGATCAGCAGCACCACCAGCTCGGCCGCAACGAAGGGCAGCACGCGCCGGCACAGCCCCCAGTACCCGTCGCCGGTAATGGTGGCCACCATCATGATGGCCCCGCCCAGCGGCGGTGTGATCAGGCCGATCGCCAGGTTCAGGCAGATCAGCAGGCCCATGGCCACCGGGTCGGCGCCCTGGCTGACCGCGATCGGCACCAGCAGCGGCGCCACCACCGTCAGGCCGAGCATGAAGTCGAAGCCCATGCCCAGCAGCAGGAAGGTCAGCATGATGACCAGCACGAACCAGATGCCTTCCACGTGGATGGTGGACACGAAGCGCGCCAGGTCGTCCGGCACCTGGTGCAGCACGATCAGGTAGCTCAGCAGCGAGGCGGAGGCGATGATCATGAAGATTGAGCCGGTCAGCGTGGCGGTGCGCTGCATGGCGCCCAGCACCGCGCGCCAGCGCAGCTCGCGCCCGGCGAAACCGATCACGCCCGCCGCCAGGCAGGCCAGTGCGCCCGCCTCGATGGGGGTGACCACGCCGAACACGATGCCGCCAAGGATGATCACCGGCAACAGCAGGGCCGGCAGGCCGCGGCGCAGGGTGGGCCACAGGGGCGGACGCACGTCATCGGCGCCGCCGGGGTGGCCTTCCTTCTTCGCGTACCAGGCGTTGGTGGCGAACAGTGCGCCGGCCAGCAGCAGGCCCGGCACCACGCCGGCGGCGAACAGCGCGGCGACGTCGGTGGCCATGATGGCGCCGTACAGGATCAGGATGATCGAGGGCGGAATGATCGGCCCGATGACCGACGAGGCCGCGGTCACGGCCCCGGCGTACTGCCGGTCGTAGCCACGTTTTTCCATCTGCGGGACGAAGGTGTTGGACATGGCCGCGATGTCGGCCGTGGCCGAGCCACTGATGCCGGCGAAGAACACCGAGGTGAGGATGTTCACGTGCCCCAGGCCGCCAGGCAGCCGGGAGAGCAGCAGCAGGGCCAGGTCGATCAGCGAGCGGGTGATGCCGGATCGGTTCATCAGTTCGCCGGCCAGGATGAACAGTGGCATGGCCATGATCGCGAATACGTCCAGCTGCGAAAAGATGCGCTGCGGCGCCGCGGCCAGGAACGGCAGGGAGTCGGTCAGGACGTAGGCCAGGATCGCCGCCGCGCCCAGGGCGTAGGCCAGCGACACCCCGAGGGCGGCCAGGATGACCACCACGGCGATCACGATGATCGCGGTCAGCATCCTAGCCGGCTCCGACCGTGGCGGGCCTTGTGTCCGACCCGGCGAAAGCCTGTTCGGCGTCGATCTCGTCCAGTGGCCAGACCGGTCGCGTGATGGCGCGGTACGGCAGGCGGCTGATGTCGCTGTTCAGGGTGCCGGGCGCGTCGCAGTGGATGATCTCCACCGCGCGTGAATGAAAGCCGTTGTAGAAGTGGTGGCTGGACTTGACCACCACCAGGCGGCGTGACCAGGGCTCTGCGCCGCACTCGACCAGGCCCGCGGGATGGAACGGCTGCTGGCGAATGTCGTTGAGCACCACCTGCACGCCCTGCGTCTCGACCAGCGCGGTGCGGCCCAGCGCAGTGGGCGCGTTGTCGGCGATGTGCGGCTGGTGGGCGTGGCGTTTCAGTGCGCGCACCGCGACCTCCAGGTCCAGCGGATCGCCGGAACCGGGGCCGACCTTGCCGCCGATGCGCAGCGGCAGCACCGCGCCCTCGCCGGCGGCGAAGGCCATTTCCACGGCGGCCGGGTCCCACAGGTAAGCGACCAGGGCGTCCTCGGTACCGCGTTGCAGCAGGCGGCGCAGGATGAAGGTGGCGTCGGAGCCGGCGCCGCCGCCGGGGTTGTCGGACATGTCCGCCATGACCACGGTGCCGGGCGGCGCCGCCAGGGCGCGGTCCAGGCAGGCGTCGATGCCGTCCAGGTGGGCCTGGCCGCGTTCGCGCAGTTCAAAAAAGCGCCTGGCGGTGTCCAGCGCCAGGGCGTTGGCCCGTCCGGGGTCGCCGTCGGTGTAGGCGATCACGCCGGCGCCGGCAAAGGGGCAGTCCGCCCAGGGAAAGCCGTGCGCCAGCGTGAAGGACAGCACGCCGTCATTGCCCTCCTGCGCCAGCAGGTCGTCGATGAAGCCGCGCATGGGCTCACGCGCGGTCTGGAACAGGCCGAACATGGGCACGCGCCGGAACCCGGCCACCGGGCGAATCTCGCCCCGGGCAGTGCGCGCACACAGGTCGTAAAGCTCCTGCGCACGGTCGGTGAAATCGGTGTGGGGGTATTCCTTGCAGGCCTTCACCACGGTGGCGTGGTGCAGCATGGCCTCGCTGATGTTGCAGTGCAGATCCAGCAGCAGGCCCACGGGGATGTCGGGTCCGACGATCTCGCGGACCCGCGCCAGGGTGTCGCCTTCGCAGTCCTCGCATTCCTCCGACATCATGGCGCCGTGCATCATCAGCAGCACCATGTCGATGTCGTCGCCGGCGCGGCGCAGGTCATCCAGCAGCCAGTCGCGCAGGGTTTCGTAGTCGACCGTGCGGGTGGGGCGGCTGGGCTGGGCATGGGCGCACAGGCCCACCACCACCTCGTCTCCGCGCCGTTTGGCTTCTTCGTAGAAGGCGCCGGCCACCTTGAGTGGGCTGTCGCTGGCCTCGGGGTCCATACCGGGGCGAAAAATGCCCAGCTCGCGAAAGCTGTCCAGGTTGGTGGGCAGGGGCGAGAAGCTGTTGGTCTCGTGGCAGAGGTAGGCCGTGAAGATTTTCATGCGGGATTCCGGTCCGGGCGAGTCAGGCCGTCCTGGCGGGTCGCGGGATGCGGGTTCTGGGCTTGCAATGGCAGCCGGACCGGACGACGGAGCGCACAGGATATCTCACAAATGAAAATAATATCAAATATGAAAATTATGAAACCGGCCAGCGGTCGCCGGTTTCAGTCCCGCCGCGGCGAGGCTTCGACCTTGGCCACGGTGGCGATGTTGAGGATGCGCGCCGGGCGGTCGTCCAGGGCGCGCACGTTGTGGGCCATGGTCGAATCGATGTAAATGCTGTCACCGGTCTCCAGCACGGTGGGCACGTAAAACTCGGTCAGCACTTCCACGCGCCCGTCGAGAACGAAGATGAATTCTTCGCCACGGTGGCGCAGCAGTTCAGGTTCACGCCCGGGCTGCACCACGATCACGTTGGGCGACATGCGCCGCCGCGCGAATTCGTGGGCGTGGTGTTCGTAGACCGTGTTCTCCGTCTCGGTCAGCGGCGCCTCGTCGCGCCGGGTCACGCAGCGCCGCCCCGTGACCTGTGGCACCGGCTCGGCCGGGTCCTGCGGCGACACCAGTTCCATGATGTCGATCTCCAGCGCCTGGCACACCGCCAGCAGTTTCTCGATTTTCAGCGACATGGCGCCGTTCTCCACCTTCGACAGGGTGGATACAGGGATGTCGCTGCGCTCGCCCAGGGTCTTCAGCGACCAGCCGCGCGCCTTGCGAAACCGACGGATGCCGTCGCCGATGGCGCCGGGGCGTTGTGCCGGATCCTGGACGGCCAGCGCCGGTGTGGCGGGTTTGCTCATGCTTTCCGGTCCCTCTCTGCCGGCGGGACGCGCCGTCGTGGCGGGCCCCAGACTTTCATCATTGAAAACCAGGTCACGAGTCTAGCGCAAGCCGGGGCGGGAAATCCCGGGGAATCGCGCCGAATCCGGGGCGTACTGCACCGTCAGATAGCGGGTGAAAAGGGTCTAAAAGCACTACAGGTGCATGAAAGAAAACGAATAAAAATCCTGCTTGTGGAAGTTTTCATGGGTGCTATTATCTAAAAAGAAAATATTTTCCAAATAGAAATATAATATTCACACCGCCCCACTCGGAGAGACACCCATGAATGGCCACAAGAAACACACCCTGGCGGCCGCCATCTCGGCGCTGTGCCTCGGAACTGCGTCGTTCGGCGCCCTGGCGCAGGACGCCGACGACCCGGATGCCGTGGACGGCTTGCTGGAAGAAGTCCTGGTTACCGCTTCTCGCCGCGAGGAATCGCTGCAGGACGTCGCGCTGGCCGTGACCGCCACCGACCCGTCACAGCTGGCCGAGTCCGGCCTGGTGCGCATGCGCGAAGTCATCGAATACTCCCCGGGGGTGCATTACACCGGCGGCGGCCTGCCCACCGGCAACACGGTGACCATGCGCGGCGTGGCGCAGCTGGGCCGGGTGAGCACCGTGGGCATCTACCTGGACGAGATTCCCCTGGGTTCCTCCACCTCGTTCGCGGCCGGGCCGTCGTTGCAGTTCGACGCCGTGCAGGGCGACATCCAGCGCATCGAAACCATTCGCGGGCCGCAGGGCACCCTGTACGGCAGTTCGGCCATGGGCGGGGTGATGCGTTACATCACGAAGGACCCGAGCGAGAACGACTTCGAGGCCAGCTTCAGCGGCGAGCTGATGGACGTGGCGCACGGCTCGTCCAGCAACTCCTTCAACGGCCGCCTGGGAATTCCCATCATCGAGGACCGGCTGGGCCTGAGCGTGGCCGGATACCGCGAGGACTGGGGCGGCTTCATCGACCGCATCCCCGAGTCGCCCACGGGCGCGGGCACCGACGTGGACGCCTTCGAACGCTCCGGGGTGTACGCCAAGCTGAACGCGCGGCCCACCGACCGGCTGTTTGCCTCGCTGCTGCTGGTGGACACCGAGACCGAGTCCACCGGCGCCAACACCGTGGCCCTGGACGG
>JAUIJU010000137.1 GCA_030431095.1 Gammaproteobacteria bacterium
CCTACCGCGGTGACGCGGTAACCATGGACAACAAGCCGGCCGGCGGCCTTGGCCGCTGGGCCTTCCCCGGGGACGTGTCCTTCGACAGCCAGGGCCGCGTCTACGGCCTGGACACGGGCAATGACCGCGTCCAGGTGATGCGCGCCGACAATCTGAACGTGCTGGATACCTTCATGCGCAGCGGGTCGGCCCCGGGGCAGATCAACGCGGCCCAGGGCCTGGCGATCGACGCGCAGGACCGGATCATCATTGCCGACACGGGCAACCACCGCGTCCAGGTGTGCGACACGGATGCCAACTGCACGGCCTTCGGTGGCCAGGGCAGTGCGCCGGGACGGTTCAACGGCCCCATCGGCGTCGACGTGGACGCCCTGGGTCGCATCTGGGTGGCGGACTCCGGCAACGGGCGCATCCAGGCCTGTACCTACGACGGGCAGTGCAAGGCCTTCGGCGCCAACACGGGCTTTGATTTCCAGGAACCCACGGATGTCGCCGTGCATGCCTCGGGCCTGCTGGCGGTGACCGACCGCGGCCGCGACAACGTCCGGCTCTACACCACCGAATCCTCGTTCCGCGTAAATCCCGGGCTGAACGACGCCTGGTTCAATCCGGCCACCGACGGCCAGGGATTCTTTTTCACGGTCTATCCGGAACTGGGCCAGGTGTTTGTGGCGAACTTCACCTTCGACACGGAGCGACCGTTGCAGGAAATCACCCCGATCCTGGGTGACGCGGGCCACCGCTGGCTGACCGCCATCGGACCCTGGAACGGCACCAGCGCCCAACTGCAGGTGACCCTGACGGAAGGCGGCGTGTTCGACAGTGAAAACCCGAAGCCACAGAACAGCGACTACGGGACGTTCGACGTGGAATTCCTGGGCTGCGACAGCATTCGACTGAGCTACGATCTGCCCCAGGTGCCCGTCTCGGGCACCATCGATCTGCAGCGCGTGGTGAAGGACAACGTGGCCCTGTGCGAGGCCCTGTCAAACGAGTAACGCATGCGCCGGGAACCGTGTGAAACAGGGCGTCAAAAAAGGTTGACTTCCCCAGTCCATGCCGGTATCTTGCGCACCCGGTTCGGTGGTTCCCCTTGCCCCGAACCTACCCTTGGGCTGCGGTTTTCCCCTTACCGCAGCCCTTTGCCGAGGTGGCGGAATTGGTAGACGCGCTAGCTTCAGGTGCTAGTGAGCATTAGCTCGTGGAGGTTCAAGTCCTCTCCTCGGCACCATTCTCTTCCTGATCGAACACCCCCTTCCGCGGGTTCGGTCAGGGCAGGGCAGGGGCACCGCCCCGCCTGTCTGATCCTGGTCGTACTGTTCCTGGCCCTCGGGGCCTGGCTGCGGCTGGATCAGTTCGTGGCACAGGTGCTGCTCGACGACGAGTGGCACGCGGTGCACCAGCTGCTGGCCGGCAAATCACCGCGTCAATTGTTCCTGTCGTTCGGATCATCCGACTACAGCATCCCGCTGGGGCTGCTGTACGCCTGGGAGTCGCGGAAATTCGGCCTGACCGAGCTGGCCATGCGCTGGCCCATGATGGCGGCCGGGCTGCTGACCCTCCCGTTGTTCGTCGCCTGGGCTTGGACCCGGCTGTCGCCGCGCGTGGCGGTGATTTTTGCCTTCCTGCTGGCGGTGGCGCCGATGCTGGTGATGTTCAGCCGCATCGCGCGGCCCTATGCCCTGACCCTGCTGCTGGGCTGGCTGGCCCTGTTCACCTTCCAGCGATTTTTCGGGGCGCTGTCGCTCCCCGGCGGACGTGCCTGGGCCTGGGGCGGCGCCTACGTGGTCTGCGCGGCGCTGTGCACCTGGTTGCACCCGGTCATCGGCCCCTTCGTGGTGGCGCCGTTCCTGGTCGAAGGCGTGCACTGCCTGGCGCGCAGGCGCTATCGGCAGCTCCTGTCCCTGGCGATGCTCGGCCTGGTCGCGGGGGCGTCGATGGCCGCCTTGTTGTTGCCGCCGTTGCTGGCCGACCTGGGCGCGCTGGGCGGCAAATCCGGCGCGGCGCAGTTCAGCCTGGAGACGCTGACCGGGGTGTGGTTCGCCTGGCTGGGTACGCCGTCCACGCTCATGGTCCTGGTCCTGTTGCTGCTCGCCGCGCTGGGCCTGCCGCGGGTGCTCAAGGTGGATGCCCTGCCGGCCTATGCGCTGACCGGCCTGGCCGGCGTGCTGGTCGCGGTGCTGGTGCTCGAGCCGCGCTGGGCCCAGGTGCCGCACACCCTGGCGCGCTACCTGCTGCCGCTGCTGCCGCTGCTGTTGCTGGCGGTGGCGGTCGGCATCGACCGCCTGCTGGCGCTGGCGCCGCGCTACGGCCCCTGGCGGCAGGCCCTGGTCGGGGCCGCCTGCATCGCCGTGCTCGGCGTGTACGCGTGGCAGTCCCCGTCACGGGCATGGGTCGCGCGGCCCAACACCCAGGGCAATCACGCCCTGTTCCGCATGGAGTTCCGGCCGTCGCACGACCCGATTTCGGCCTACCAGGACGAGCACATCCCGGTATCGGACTTCTGGGCCACCCTGGCGGATTCCGCCGGCGGGCCGGTGGCGGTCGGGCCGTTTCATTTCGAGTCCTACAACTGGGCCGCGCCGCGCTGGGAGCGGGCCTCCGGGCGAGCGGTGCTGCCCCTGGCCCTGGGGGACACCTGCGCCGG
>JAUIJU010000054.1 GCA_030431095.1 Gammaproteobacteria bacterium
GGCCCAGTCGCCGGTGCAGTTGTATTGCGCGATCATTTTCTGTTGCCCGTACACGAAGCCGTGACTGCGGCATTGCTCGTTCCAGGCGGTCTCGACCAGGCGCAACTTCGGCTCGTTCATGGCGCGCAGGCGCTCCAGGGTGCCGTCATCGCTGCGGCCCACGGCCACCACGAACTCGTCGCAGACCGGCAGGGCCGATCGGATGCTTTCCTCGAAGGGATAACCCAGCTTCACGCCGTCACGGATGAAGCTGAAACCACTGACTCTCATGGACAGGCGAATCGCTTGACGGGACCCTGCCAGCTTACAACAGGCCGCGGCCATGGACTACGATAGGCGCATGAACGATCCGGCCGCGCCGCGCATCGGCCTCGACGTCACCCAGGCGGTGAAGCGACGGGGCCGGGGTATTGCACGTTACATCCGCCAGGTGCTGCCCGCCGCTCCGGGCGATGGCCTGGCGCGAGACCTGTTCATTCGTGGTCACCGCTGGTTCCGTCGCGGGCTGATCGCCGATCTTTCACCGGCGCTGCGCCGGCGCTGGATGCCCAATCCGTCCCGCCTCGCGGCGCGGGACGTCGACCTGTTTCACAGCTTCGGCAACCACCTGCCGCGCCAGGCCCGCTGCCCCCTGAGCTTCACCGTGCACGACGTGCGCGCCCTGGACGAGCCGGCCGGCTACGAGGGCAAGGAGCGGCTCGTACGCAACATCGAGCGCGCGGCCGGCATCGTCTGCCTCACCGACTATGGCCGCAATCGCCTGTTTCACCACTTTCCTGAACTGGACGACACCGAGGTGGCGGTCATCGGGCACGGTGTCGACCACGATCGCTTTCACCCCCTGCCCGAGTCCCGGTGCCGCGAGGCGGCGCGGGCGCACGGGCTGGAACGGCCCTTCGCCCTGCAACTGGGCAGCTGGTTTCCGCACAAGAACCTGGAGCTGTCGCTGGCCGCCTGGGCGCGCAGCCGCGCACGTCGCGAGGGCGTGGACCTGGTGTTCGTCGGCGGCGGTGCGCCGAATGACTACCTGGCAAGGCTCGGGGAACTGGGCAGGCAGGATGACGAACCCGGGCGTATTCACTGGATCGAGAACGTCTCGCACGAGCGATTGCCCGCCCTGATCGGCGCCGCGGCCTGCCTGCTGCAACCCTCCCGCTACGAAGGCTTCGCCCTGCCCCTCCTGGAAGCCATGGCCTGTGGGATCCCCGGGGTGGTTTCGGATGCGTCCTGTCTGCCGGAGGTCTCCGCCGGGCTGTGGCCGGTGGCCGGGGTGGATGACGTGGACGCCTTTGCCGCGGGCATCGATTGCATGGTGCTGGACCCGCAGGCGCGCGATGCGGCCATCACCGGCGGCCTTCGTTATGCCGCCGGCTTCACCTGGGAACGGTCGGCACAGGCGCACGACGACTTCTATCGACGCGTACTGGCACAAGGGGGGAACCGGTGACCTGGACCGTCTACATCATCCGCTGCGACGACGACAGCCTCTACACCGGCGTGACCAAGGACCTGGAGCGGCGTTTTGCGGAACACGGCAGCGGCAGGCGCGGCGCCCGCTATTTCGCCGGTCGCCAGCCGGTGCGCGTGGAATGGCGCGAGAACGGCCACGACCGGAGCAGCGCCCTGCGGCGTGAAGCGCAGATCAAGCGTCTCGACCGCGCCGGCAAGCTGCGCCTGATCGAGGGCGCGCCCGCCTGAACCGTCACCCGCCAGCGGCCATTCAGTCGCCCTCGGCGCCAGGGTAGCCGCTGGCCTGCAACAGGTCCCGGGGTGACACCAGCTCCAGCAACTCCTGCAGGGCTGTGTCGCGATCGGAAGACGCCGCCAGGTAGGCCGCGCTGATGCGTTTTCCGATCCAGTAGCCCAGGTCCGGCGGCTCGCCGTCGCGGCCGGGGCCGTACATCCAGTGACCCAGCGATTGCCCGTCCATGCCCCGGCGAAACTCCGACCACAATCGCGCCTCGTGACGTCGCCCATAGCGCGCCCGTTCAGCTTCCTGTGGCAAGGCGCGACCCAGTCGCTCACCGGCCACGAGGTCGGCGAAGCCTTCGATCATGGCCTGTCGCAACAGCGAGTCGGCCAGCCCCGGCCGTTGCGCCCGCAACTGGTAAAAATGCACGGCCTCGTGGAGCACGAAGGCCTCCAGCAGTTCCGCCATGTCGGCGTTCGGGCCATCGAAACGGCACACCACCTCCAGCGCCAGCACCACGTCACCCGCCACGACCGTGCCGGCGGAGCGTCCGTCGCCGAACACGAAATGCACCGACGGCACGGCCCGCCGCCCGAGGCTGCCGGCCAGCCCCCGCAAGATCTCCGGCAACCGCGGCGTCAACGCTCGCGCGGCAGGCAGGCAACGCGCCACCGCCCGGCGATACTCTCCGCGGCGCGCGCCGACGGCGGCGGCAAGGTCGTGCGCATCGGCATCATCGCGTGCCAGGAAGGCCACCAGGGCACTGGACCCCGCATCGACGTAGCGCCGTCGCAGTTCGCTGGCCGAAGGCCGGTAGGCGGTGCCGGACAACAGGCGGGCCATGCGCTCGGCATCGTCCTGACCGGCCTGCGCGATGGGTGACAGGGTGATCAGCACGCCACCCAGCCAGCCGGCGAAACGGTGCGCCGCGATCCGGCCAGGAGCGGTATTCATACGGAGTTCAGGCATGGCTGCCATGATAGCCCGGAGCCAGGTCGACGGTACCGGGACGCGAGATTCCTGCAAAAGCGCCGCCCATTTCGGATAATGCAGTAAAGGGGACCCGGAGTGATCCGGAAAGGAGATTCGCCATGACACCGAAACCGTCGCGACCCCGGCCGGCCCGTTGGCGCCTGCCGGCGGTGGCATCGACCGCCCTGGTTCTGTGCAGCCTGTATGGCTGCGCCGGTACCGCCAGGGGCAAGGCGGAATCGACCTACACCTTCGATCCTTTGGTGGAGGTGGCGGACCGAAGCCGATCGTCCGCCGACGCCTGGGTCATCCTGCGTTACCCCGCCATGCTCGAAGACGGCGCCGAAACGGCCTGGCTCGACGCCTACGCCCGCGAAGTGATCGGCGGCAAGACGCGCAACGACGGCTGGAATCCGCCGGACGCGGACAACATCGCCCGCGCCAGTGTTCTCAAGTCCAATTTTTTTGTCATGTCCCTGTACCGGGAACTGCGCGATCAATTGCCGGAAGGGACGGTGCTGCTGTCCCCGCACCTGGTCTATGAAGACGAAGACGGCAGCCTGGCCAGCCGCGCCATGCTCGCCACGGAAGATATGCCCAGCGTGCTCACACTGGATTTCATGACCTACTCGTTTCCCGACGCCGAGCAGCTGATGAACTCGCCGCCACTGACCTTTGGCGACGTGGTCACGCCCCTGGCCGTGGTGCACGCCGATCACTGGATGAGCCCGCCGACCAATGGCCTTTTGCTGGCCAGCGAGCCGCTGCTGGCCACTGCCTGGCAGCAGTCGGCGGCCCTGGCTGGCGAGGAGTTCGCCGGCCGACTCGCGCTGCGCCCCATCGACGATGCCCGTCATCTGGATTTCGTGCGCTTCCTGAACGGCGACCGACCGGTACTGAACCCGCCAACCCGTCCGGTCCGAACCGGGCCGGCAGACCTGGCCGCGGTCGAGCGCTACCCCATCGAAAAGGTGCTGATGGACGGCGAACAGGTGGCCGGCTGGGCCAATCACCCGGAGACGGACCCATTTCTGCAGGTTTTCGCCAGCGGCGTCGGCACGCGGGTGGAGCAGGCGCTGACGCGAATCGACCACGACCGCGCCACGTTCGCCGACCGCCAGAAACTGCTGGCCGGCTTCGACCCCGAACTGGCTTTCGCTTTTCTGGCGCACAGCGAGGACGAAAGCGTCCGCGCCCGGCTGGCGCTGGCGGAGAAACTGATCGAAGCCGAGCGACGCTTCCTCGCGGCGCAATCGGAGCGCATATTCGCCGGCGTGTACGACGGCAGTTATGGCCAGGCCATGCGCGAACTGATCACCGCGGAATACCGAAACCTGGAGGAACGCCGTTCGCTCGCACGTCGCCAGAATGTCGCCACCGCGATCACCATCCTGGCCATGGTTGGGGCGGCCTATGCCGGTTCGGAGGTGTGGGATTCCGGTTCGTTCGACCCGGGCATGGCCCTGGCCAGCGACGCGCTGCTGATCGGCGCGCTGACGGCGCTGGAAACGGCCATCGCGGCCAACCAGCTGGGTGACCAGGTGGGCGAAAGTTTCCTGTCCCAGATGGCCCCGGCCCTGACCGAGCAGGTCACCGTGCAGGTCCGCCTGGCCGAGGGTGTGCAGGAAATCACCGCCCGGGACTACGCCGACTTTCGGCGCCAGACCCTGGCGTTGTACCAGTCGCAGGCACGATCCCTGACCGTGGACATCGCCACCGACTGCACCTTTCGTCACCCCGAATCCAGCCGCCAGGGGCGCTGGTACGGCCCCTGCCCCAATGGGCTGGCCGCGGGTCGCGGTTATGGCGTGGTGCGCACCGATGAAGACCGGGAGATCGAATACCTGGGACAGGCCCGGTCCGGTACGGCCAATGGCCAGGGCGCCATGATCGTGCATGAACCCGGCCTGCTGGGCGCCGCATACCTGGAAGGTGGTTTTCGGGACGGCCGTCCCCATGGCGAGGTGCAGGTCAGCCTGCCCGGCGAAACGCCCAGCCTGCGTCATTTCGAGGACGGCACGGATACCGGCCGCGGCGATCCCGCCATGTGGCAGCCGTTCCGCTACCGATGAGCGCCGCAGGCCGCCACCGCTGCCCGATGGCCTTGCTGGCCATGGCCGTCGTCCTGTCCGCCTGTGCCGGAAATCCGCCGGCATCGGTGGAGGCATCGACCGCGACCACGCATCACCCGCTTGCCGAAATGGCCGACCTGCCCCCCGGTGAGCGTTACTGGCGCCTGGCCTTTCTGTCGGGCATCACGGAGGGTGTCGATGACGAACTGCAGGCCAGCCTGGAGGCGCGCTTCGGGCCGCCGGGCGGCGTCGTGCCGGACGTCCCCCAGGCGGCGGACTACCAGGGCGCCGGCTACCGCATCGCCAGCGCCGAGACCCTGGCCGATTCGCTGGTGGACCTGGCCGGGTTTCGCCGCGAAGCCGGACCTGCGATCGATGCCGAACTGGACGCCATCGCGGTGGAACACCCTGAATCACTCACGGAAAAAGACCGGGAACTGCTGGCGGAAGAAATTCTGCTGGTGCGCAGCGCCATGCTGGACAGCCTGGAAACCCTGGCGGCAAACGGCGAACTGGTGCCCGCTCCCGACCTCGAGGCCTACCGCGTCGGCACCCTGGGCGCCAGGAATCGGCTGGAGTACCTGGGTTACGCCCGGGACATGGACGCCCTGGCCGATCGCTCCATCGAGGACACGCAGGGACGCCTGGATGCCTTTCACCGCATGCTGGACGACAATGCCGACACCGCGTTCCTGCGCGAACGCATCCTGGCTGCCGAGGAAATGAACCGGCAACTCACCGACGAACACCGGCGCTATGCCACGCAGCGCACGGTTCGCACGCTGATTTACCTGTTGCCGTTGCTGAGCAACTACTACCGCTACCGTTGAGGCGTGATTCAGGGCTGTCGCGTTCCTGTGTCGGAGTCCTGGTCATCTTCATCGTCATCCCCGCCGAACAGGCCGAACAGCCAGGCCAGGAAGGGGTTTGAGGGGGGTGACGAGGCAGGTGAACCAGCGTCGCCGGACCCCGATTCTCCGCCCTGGTCCTGCCCGGGCCCGTTGTCCGAATCACCGGCCTGGCCTTGACCGGACCCGTTGCCGGCTTCACTGCCCCGGCCCTGCCCGGAACCGTTCCCGGCTCCGCCGGCCTCACCTTGCGGACCATCGGCGCCGACCCGCGTGTCCTGACCCGTCCCGTCACCCGGCGTCTCGCCGGGCGCGCTACCGGCTGAATCGCCGCCAAACAGGGCTTCGAGCGCCTCGGACGGCAGGCTACCGGGTGGTGGCGCGCCGGGGTCCGGGTCGCTTTCGGCGTCGGTCGCGGACTCTACCGAGGCCGGGCCGGCGTCCTGTCCCAGGGTGTCTCCCGACGATGTCGTCTCGCTCGTCGGCGCCTCCGCCCCGTTCGGCGGCCCGGTTTCACCCGGGCCATCGCCATCCCCGGCGGCTTGTGATGTCGCATCCGCCGTGGATGTCTCGCCCGTCGCGCCAGCGTTTCTCGGCGGCTGTCCCGCGGATTCCGACTCGCCGCCTTCGCCGAGAAACTCCAGTGCGCTGAAGGGCTCGCCCCGTGTCTGGGGACCTTCCGCGTCATCGCCCTGGCTGCCGGATGAACCGCCCTGTCCTTCGCCCTCGCCACCCTCCCCGCCTGCGCCGCCGGAGCCGCCGCCACCACCCTCGCCATTGCCGCCGCCAGGGCCACCCTGGCCCTGCGATGCGCCCTGGCCGGCGCCACCAGCCTGCGCCCAGGCCACCTGCTCGCGTTCGTGGTACGCCGTGACCATTTCCTCCCAGGCCTCCTGTTCCAGCGCGCGCAAGGCGGCATCGTCTTCGGCCTGCTCACTGGGTTCGTAGGGCGCCGTTTGCGCGGCGTCTTCCGGCGTCCAGCGACCATTGGCAATGATCAATTCGGTGAGCTGATCCTCCAGGTGCTCGCGCGATTCCGACGGCAGTCGTTCTGCCGGGGTGCGTGGCACCGTGTCCGGATCGACATCGATGATGTCCGGCATGGGCTGTTGCCGGTCATCGCGTTCCCGGGCTTCGCCTTCCAGTTCCATGCGACGACGGAACTCGGCCTCTTCCTCGTCCACCGCCTGAGCATCGGCCGAGGGCGGGTCGGCGTCCTGATCCTGGGCCGACACCGGCCCGTTGATCAGCAACACCGCGACCGTCAGGGCCATACCGCAGGTCCGTCGCAGGCTCATTCGTGCACTTCCCGCACCACCCGAAAGCCGGTGAAATCATTGCTTTCACCGTTGCGCAGCGCAAATCGTGCCGGCAGGCGGATCTCAGCGCTGCCGGAGAACCAGGAACCGCCGCGCGTCATGCGGGAACTGCACAGGCCGCGCTCCCAGGCCGAACCGTCGGCCGGCGCATCGAGGTAAGAGAGATTCATGCAGTCACGGGTCCATTCCGCCACGTTGCCCACCATGTCGTAAACCCCCATGGCGTTGGCAGCAAAGTAGCCTGCGGGCGCTGTACCCAGGCTGAACGGGTCACGGCATTCACGGTGGCGCCATTCGAAGCCGGTCTCTTCTCCCGCCACGTTGCCGTGGTCGCAGACGTGCGTCGCCGCCGCACCGACCCAGGGCCCCGCCTGGCCGGCGCGTGCGACGTACTCCCACTGGCTCTCGCTGGGCAGGTCATAGGTGGCCCCGCTGCGCGAGGAAAGCCACCCGGCATAAGCCTGGGCGTCCGCCCAGGTAACCATGATGACCGGCCGTTGGTCGCGGCCCCAGCCGTTGTCCACCGGTTGTTCGCGACAGGCGCCGTCGGCCACGCAAACGGCCCATTCCGCGAAGGTGACTTCGTGCACGCCGATCGCGAACGGGCGGGCGAACCGCACCGTGTGCGCCGGTTGCTCGTTGGAGCGCGCGCCCGGCTCGGCAGCTTCCGCCCCCTGCTGGAACACGCCGGGCGGCACAACCACCATTTGCGGGCACGCCGCGCAGTCACGGAACACCTTGCCGGGGCGCAGGGTCAGACGCTCCACCGCCGCCAGCGCCTCGGCCAGGTGCAGCCCGCCCGGAAAGGCGCGCAGATACGCCTGGTAGGCGTCCTTGCGGTCAGCACTCTGCGCCTCGCGCCAGGCGGCATGGTCCCGGTCATCACGCTCCAGCCCGGCCTTGAGTTTCAGCGCTTCGGCCACGTTGACCCCCCCGGGAAATGCCACCAGGTAAGCATCCAGCGCCTCCACGGTCCCGGCTGCCCGGGCGGTGTCGAACGCCTGGTTGTCGACGCGTTCGGCGGCCTGCCGCCGGGCGTCTTCCTCGGCCTGGGCCAGGCGCAACACCTCGACCCGCGCCCGCGCCTCGACCACGAACTGGCCATCGGGGAAGCTGTCGAGATAGCGTTCGAGGGGTTCCAGCAGACCCGAATCACGGGCCGACGCCCAGGCCATCTGGTCAAAGCGCGCCAGTTGTTCACGGGCGGCGTGAGCATGACGACCGCGGGGAAACGCCTCGAGGTAGGCGCGAAACCCGGCTGCCGTGTCGGTGCGCACCGCCTGCTCCCAGGAGTCGTCGTCTTGCGCCAGCGATGTCACGGGCAGAGACGAAGTCGATTCTTCGGTAACGCCCGGTTGTCCCGCGACATTCGTCTCGCGCTCCAGCATCAGCCAGGCCGCGGCGCCCAGCAGGAGCAACACCACCACCCCGGCCAATACTTGCGGTAACAGCACGCGTTCTTCCCGCCCCGGACGTCGCGGACGCGCGCGCGTGCCGTCCTGGCCGACCGACTCACCGAGCAGCGCCCCCCAGGCGGATGCACCGGGCGGTCGCTCTGCCGGAAGAAGTACCAGGCCGCGATCCACCGCCGCCAGGAAACCTCGCCGAAACCCTCCCCGCGACAGGCGCTTGCGCGCCAGCGGCGCCAATGGGTCGGCACGGCCCGCGTTGACTGCATTCGAACGTAACGCCGAATCCGCCGGCAGCTCGCCGGTGATCAGCCGGTACAGGGTCGCGGCAAGGCCGTACACATCGGTCCAGGGGCCCAGCTCGCCCTGGCCCCGGGTTTGCTCCACCGCGGCATAGCCCTTGCTGCCGGCGGTGGCCTGCCCGGGGACACCAGCCTCTCCCGCCACCCGGGCCGCACCGAAATCCAGCAACACCGGCGTGCCGTCTCGTGTGACCAGGATGTTGGCCGGTTTGATGTCACCGTGGGTCACGCCTTGCGCTTCGAGCGCTCCCAGGGCGGACAGCAGTGGCGGCAGCAGTGCCTGGATCTCGCCAGGGCGGAAGGGCCCGTCGCGCACCAACAGCTCGTGCAGGGTGCGCCCCGGGTAGTAGGTCATCAACAGGAATGCCGTCCCGTTCGCCTCGAAATGCCTGACCACGCGCGCAATGCTGGGATGATCCAGCACGGCCAGCGTGCGCCCTTCGGCGAGGAAGCGTGACAGCCCGTGTAAAAAGGCATCACCCTGGCCGTCACGGGCGCGCACCGAGCCGTCCTCCTGGCGCCGCGCCAGGTGGGTCGGAAAGTACTCCTTGAGCGCAAACTGCAGACCGAGCTTGGCGTCGCGAACCCGGTATGTGATACCAAAAGCGCCGCTGCCCAGCCGATCGAGCACCTCGTAATCGCCGATACGATGGCCCGGCGGCAAGCTCACGGGGTGACCTCCCGCCCGGTGGCGAACAGGAACTCCTCGGCGCCGAAGCGCAGGCGGTCCCCGACCGCGATTCGCGTGGGCTCGCCGGGAACGCATGCACGGTCATTGACCCGGCTGCCGTTGGTCGAGTCCAGGTCAATCAGCACGGGCGCGTCGACCGTACCTTCGAGACGCGCATGGTGACGACTGACCGAAGGGCCCGCGAGCAATACGTCGGCGTCGTAGCGGCCGAGAACCAGGCCCAGGTTTCCGGCGCGGGCCACCAGGGGAATCTCTCCGGCATCGCCGACCAGACGAAAAACGACCTGGCCGCCCGCAACCGCCATCGACCTGTGCCTGAGCCACCACGCCAGCACCAGTCCGGCCACCAGGAGCACGACCCCGATGGTGAGCCACCAGGCGGGAATCCCGAAGCCGCCATGCACGCCGGCGGCCGGGTGCCCGGCGCCAGGCGCAGCGGCGGGAGCGGACTCCGGGGCGGATCGGTCCGGTGTCTCGGCATCCGATCCCTTTTCAGGCTCGAACTCCGCCTCGGGTTCAGGCTCGGGCTCGGGCTCGGGTTCAGGCTCGGGCTCAAGCTCCGGATCTGACATGGGTTCCGGTGTTGACGCGGACTCTGCTTCGGGTGGCGGGTCGGGTGGTGTTCCCGGGGAGGGGTCGGATTCATCGGGGAACAGGGGCGCCTCGACCGGCCCTTCCGGTTCATTGGGCCCGGCCACATCGGGAAACGCCAGGCGCCGGTCGCAATCCGCCCGGGGCAGGTCGATGCCTGCCAGGGCGAGGGTGGCCTCGATATCGGCCATCCAGCGAACCTGGGTGGCCGCGACAGTGGACATCGACGAAACGCCGCGGGCCGCGCTGTGACCCAGCCAGTGGCCACAGGCATCCACCAGCGCCCCGGTCAGGTTGGGCAGGGGCCGTCTCGGCGACAGTTGCGCGATCCCGCTGGTTTGCTGAATGCCGCCCAGCGCGCGCACCATGGAGCGCCCGGCCGTGATGTCCTCCACCGGTGGATAGGCGAGCAGTTCGATGACGTCGCCATCCACGGGCTCGGCAGTGGCCAGGCGGGGCGCCGACCGCTGCAGGCCATCCACGGCCAGCAGGGCCAGTCCGGCCAGGTTGAAGCGTCGCCGTAGCCTCGCTGGACGTCCATACCGCCCCAGGTCGGCTCCGCCGTCGAGGACCAGCAGTGGTTCATCGTCGACCACGAACTCCGCCGGCACCAGCACCTGCCCCTGCCCCAGGTGGATGCCCGTGGTGGGCACCACGTGCGTATCCGAGACCATGCGCACCACGGGCACCAGCCAATCCGGCCAGGGCGCCCTGGTATCCGCGGCGGCAGCCGGAAGGGTGTACAGCGCAAGCAGGGCCAGCACGACACCGGCGATGCGGCGCCTATGTCTGGTCTTCGATATCACCGGTACTCGGGTTTCGGCGGGGCCGTTCGAATCGCGCTTCCGGCGCTTCCGCGGCCGCACCGTCCAGGTTGCCCGCGTCACCGGCCTCGCCGGCCAGGACAAACGCCGGAAAGGCATCCAGGAGTTCGTTGAGAACTACCGAGCACTCGCCGAACCGGACTTCGCGGTCCGGTTCGATCACCACCCGGTCGATCCGTCGCCATGACCCTGATTCGCTGACGAACGTGCCGTTGGAGGAGTCCTGGTCGATCAGCCGAAGACGCCCGCCGCCACGCCATTCCAGGGTCGCGTGAAGGCGCGAAACCGTGTCGTGATCCAGGCGGACCTCGCAGTCCGCGCCGCGGCCGACGCGTAACCGTGTCAGCAGTTTC
This sequence comes from Gammaproteobacteria bacterium, assembly GCA_030431095.1. Classification (GTDB taxonomy): domain Bacteria; phylum Pseudomonadota; class Gammaproteobacteria; order Xanthomonadales; family SZUA-36; genus Marinihelvus. The sequence continues at coordinate 11,072 of JAUIJU010000054.1, forward strand.
ACGTCCGCACCCACCGCGGGTGGCGGCCCGAAAATCGGATCATCTTCCCCATGAATCCGAGAATACACGCTGTGGGGGTACCGGCATATGCCGACCGGCCCCGGCGGCAGCGCATTCCGCTATGATGAATTCGAACGATCTCGCCGGCATTTGAGCCGGCCTGACACGGGGCACCAGGGCATGTTCAAGCGCAAGCGACCACGTGACACGGACGAAGACAATCCGCTGGCCCGCCGGGTGGCGAAGGGCGATGACAGCCCGACCGACCCCCTGGTGGAAGCATCGGCTGCACCGACGCGGGTGCTGGGCGAGGACAACGAACCGGAAACCCGCATTCTGGCGGACGCAACGTCCGTCACACCCGGCGACGCGCTGGCCGATCCACCGGTGGGTATCCTGCTGGTCATCAGTGGTCCCGGCCGCGGTCGTCTGCTGAGCTTCGGCTACGGCATGAACACCATCGGTCGCGGCGCCGGCCAACGGGTGCGGCTCGATGTCGGTGATGACCGCGTGTCGCGCGAGGATCATGCGCGCATCGTGTACGACCCCGTCGCGGGACGCTTTCACCTGATGCATGGCGGCGGGCCCAACCTGACCTACCGGGCGGGTGAGCCCGTGCTGGAACCCGTCGAACTGCACGACGGCGACCGCATCACGCTGGGCGATACCCACTTGCTGTTTCGCGCGCTGGTTGGACCGGACTTCGACTGGAACGCCCCCGCGCCCTAACGCGACAGGGCCATGAAGCCCCCGTCGTTGGCCTTGGCCAGCGTTTCCATGAACTGGATCGTGTTGCGGTATTTGAAATAGTCCCCGATCGTCACTGCATGAATCTCCTTGCCGGACCGGTTGTCGCGCGATACACGGGCAATGATACCGGCGCCGTCCAGGCCATCGTTGTACCGCGGGTTGGGTAAACCGTCGCTGAACAACACCAGGGCGTCGGCGTCGCTGGCCAATCCTTCTTCCAGCGCACCGAGGATGGGTGATGACCCCACGTAACGCCCCGCCAGTGAATCCAGGAAGACCCGGGCCCCGTCCAGGTTGCGCCGACTGGCATTGACCAGGCCACCGTCATCCGGCCAGCGCAAAAACACGGGGCCGCTGTCCTGCTGGCTGAACGCGAGAATGGCGAACTCGTGCTGGTCGCGCAGCGATTCGAGCGTACGCGACACGGTGCGCGCCATCAGGTCGGCGTGCGGCTCCAGGAACCGGTTCAGGTCGACCAGGAACAGGAAACGCCGCTCGTCGGTTTTCAATCCGAGGAAACGGAACGACACCTGGTCTTCCGGGCTGAGGTCATCCGCCGGCTCGGGTGGGGGCGGTGGATCGTGGTCCGCCATCAACTGTTCTTCCGCCTCCTCGATGTCGTTCCGCAGCCGGCTGGCCTGTGCCATCAATTCCTCGAGCTGCTGCTGTGCGAATTCACGCCGGCTTTGCGCTTCGCTCTTGCGCTCGTCCGCATCCACCAGGGCGTCCTCGGATTCCGCCATCAGGCGTTCCAGCAGGGTGTCGTCCCCCTGGGCGATGACTTCCTTGCGGTAGTCCGGCATCAGGATGATGGTGATGATCAGGAAGGCGCCCATGGCCGAGGCGAACAGATCGATCGCCGACATGGAGAACACCTCGGACTGGCGTTCGCGCCGCCTCACCGCGACATCCCCACGAAATCCCCCCCGTTGTAGCGCGCCAGATCCTGCAGGAACAGCACGAGCTCACGGTCGCTGGTGTAGTCGCCCAGCGCCACCGTGTGGATCTCCTTGCGCAGGCGCCGGTTGAGCCGTGTCACGTCGTTGACGATCTGCGATGGGTTGCCGTCGGGCGCACCGTCGCTGATCAGGATCACCGCGTCGGCCGGATACTGTAGTGCTCGCAAGAGGGCGCCGTGGGTGGGCGTGGAACCGCCGAAGGCGCCGGCAAGGCCGCGCGTGAAGTCCACGGCGCGTGACAGGTTTGCGGCCGTACCCGGCAACATCCGCGAGCCACGCGGATAACTCATGATGCGTGTGGCGCCCATGCCGCTGTAGCCCAGGATAGCGAACTGGTTGCTGTCATCCAGTGGCTGCAGGATCTCCAGCACCGATCGGATCATCAGGTCGGAATAGGCGTCCATGCTGCCTGACATATCCACCACGATCACGAAGGACTTGCGGTCGGTATTGATGCCCAGCAGGGAAAATTCCACGCCGCGCTCGACGTACGGTTGCCGCACCTCCGGCGGGGGTGGTGTTTCGGGGGGCTCCTCCGCGAGCTTCTGTTTCAGGTTGAACAGGTGCTCGTTCATGGTCACCATCTCGCGCCGCAGACTGTCGGCGCGCGCCTCGAGTTCGGTGATCTCGTTTTCCACGGTCACCGTGTCGGCCAGCCTGTCGGCCACCGAACGCTCGGCCAGTCGACGTTTCTGGATCAGGTCAGCGGTATCGGACGGGGACGACTCCGGGCCGGCGTGCCGGTAGAAGGGAAACAGCAGCATCATCAACAGGATGAACGCGCCCAGCGCCGAGGCGAACAGGTCGATCGCCGACGTGCTGAATACCGCAAGCGCTTTTCGCTCGGTCTTCATCAATCGCGAGGGTCACATCCGCCAAACATGTGAAGTATTGCTCATTTAGGCTATCATTCCGAACAATATCCTCAATATCCATTGATGCTTCCGTGGGGGAATAATCATGCAATTGCGCAAGACCGCTCGTTTTTCGATGGTCGTGTCCGCCCTGTTGTACGGTGCCGGCGCCCAGGCCATCACAACCGTGGAGTCCAACGCGGGCATCCAGTTCAACTTCAGCAATCCCGGCGCGCGCAGCCTGGGGATGGGGGGCGCCTTCCTGGGCCTGGCGGATGACGCGACCGCCGCCTATTCCAATCCGGCCGGGCTGTCCAACCTGTTCCGGCCGGAATTTTCACTGGAATACCGCCACAACGAGTTCAATACGATTTATTCCGACCAGGGCCGCCTGCTGGGTGAACCTTCGGGTCTTGGGCAGGACACCGTCAGCGGAATCGTCGAGAACGATGACGACAGCAGCACGGATTCCCTGTCGTTCATTTCCTTCGTTTTTCCGCGCGAAAAGTGGACCATCGGCGCCTACCGTCACCAGATCGGCAACTTCGAAACGTTTTATC
>JAUIJU010000011.1 GCA_030431095.1 Gammaproteobacteria bacterium
CCGGCGCTCTCCGAACTGTTCATCGTGGAGGGTGATTCCGCCGGTGGATCCGCCAAGCAGGGTCGCAACCGAAAGAACCAGGCAATCCTGCCGCTCAAAGGCAAGATCCTGAACGTCGAGAAGGCGCGTTTCGACAAGATGCTGTCCTCCGCCGAGGTCGGCACCCTGATCACGGCCCTGGGCTGCGGCATCGGTCGTGACGAGTTCGACCCGGACAAGCTGCGTTATCACCGGGTGATCATCATGACGGACGCCGACGTCGACGGCTCGCACATTCGCACCCTGCTGCTGACTTTTTTCTACCGGCAGATGCCGGAACTGATCGAACGCGGACACATCTATATTGGCCAGCCGCCGCTGTACAAGATCAAGCAGGGCAAGCAGGAGCACTACCTCAAGGACGACGCCGAGCTGAATGAATACCTGCTGGCCCGCGCCCTGGACAATGCCTCCCTGGTATTCGATCCGGACGCGCCTGCGCTGCAGGGCGAGGGGCTGGAGTCACTGACGCGCGAGTACATGGCCGCCAAGGGGGCCATCGATCGGCTCTCCACGCGCTATGACCCGCGACTTTTAAGTCAACTCATTGATTATAAAGTTTTTTCAGAAGACTGGGACGAGCGGGAGCTGGCGCAATGGTGCGAAGGGCTCACCGGGCGTCTGAACCGGGGCAAGCCGCCCAGCATCCGCTTCCAGGTCGAACCCATGGAGGGAGAAGCCGGACTGGGCATCTGTTTCAGTCAGACCACGCATGGCGTCACCGAATCACGGGAAATTCGACGCACCTTTTTCCGTTCGCCCGAGTATCGGCTGATCGGTGGGGTCGCGCGCAAGCTCGATGGACTGATGCAGGAAGGCGCCCACGTGCATCGTGGCAAATCCGGCGAACCCGTCGAGAGCTTTCACGAAGCCTATGAATGGCTGATGGCCGAAAGCAAGAAAGGTCGCACCATCCAGCGCTTCAAGGGCCTGGGTGAAATGAACCCTGACCAGTTGTGGGACACCACGGTGAATCCGGAGACGCGACGCCTGCTGCAGGTGTCCATCGAGGACGCGGTCGCTGCCGACGAGATCTTCTCCACCCTGATGGGTGACGAAGTCGAGCCGCGGCGTGATTTCATCGAGAGCAATGCCCTGGAGGCGTCCAACCTGGATGTCTGAACGCGTCGTCTGGCCCTGCCGGCGATCGATTCAGTCGGGATAGGTTTCCAGAACGTCGACCAGAGTCTGCATGCCGTCCTCGCCCCGCGGAATGGGACGGACGGGAATCTCCAGGCGCTCAGCGGCTTTCAGAAACGCCTTGCTGGAACTTACCAGCATGGCATCGCCGGGTTGGGACGTGTAGCGCGCCAGGATGTCACGCAAGGCGTCGACCCGTTTGCGGTCCTGGGTGAATACCGATCGCGGCACGTAGTAGATGCCGTCGAGGTCTCCCCCGACTTCCTGCAACTGGTGCTGCAGTCGACCCTGTGCGCCGAGCACGTCGTCGATGTGGCCGCGCGTGGGAAACCACTGGTCGGGTTCCGAAGCGGTCAGGAGCAGATGTACCCCGCTGCGGGTCAGTTTGGCCAGGCGGCGAAACAGCCCGGGGCCCAGCGGTGAGTTTTCGGCCAGCAACATCAGCTTGCAACTGATGATCAGCAGCGGATGTCGCTGTTCCCCCACCTCAGTCGGCCAGCGAGAATTCCGCGACGTGGTCGAACAGACCCTTCAGAACATGCAGTTGCGCCAAGCGGTTGGCGCGTACGGACGGGTCATCGTCCATAACCATCACGCTGTCGAAATAACGATCCACGGGTTGGCGCAAGCCGGCCAGTACTGCCAGCGCGGCGGAGTAATCGCCCTGCGCGAACAGGGGTGCAACGGCGCTTTTTGCTTCGTTGACTTTCGTGTAAAGCTGCCGTTCTTCGTCAAAAGCGAACAACTTGGCATCTATATGCTCAGAAAAGCCGCCATCCTGCTTTTTCAGAATGTTCCCGATGCGCTTGTTGGCCGCCACCAGGCTGTCGGCCTCTTCCCGACGCATGAAGCCGGATACCGCCTCCAGGCGTGCGCGTAAGTCGGGCAACCCGGCAAGCGGCGCCGCCAGCACGGCATTGACCTGGCGCGTTGACGCGCCACCATCGAGCAGGTGGTGACGCAAGCGCTCCAGGATGAAGCCTCGAACGTCGGTAACGGTGTCGTCGTTTGCAGCAAGCTGGTCTTTGAGGCCTTCAGCGGCGAGCGCCAACAGGGTATCGATGGACACCGTGAACGGCGCTTCCTCGAGGATGCGAACGACGCCAAGGGCAGCGCGTCGCAGCGCAAATGGGTCCTTGTTGCCGGTCGGTTTCAGACCCGCGGCAAAAATGCCGACCAGGGTGTCGAGCCGATCGGCCAGCGCCACCAGCTGTCCGTTGGTCGTCGCGGGTATCGTGTCGCCGGCAAAGCGCGGGTGGTAGTGCTCGGCTGCCGCCGCGGCCACGTCTTCGCTTTCACCCGCATGTTGCAGGTAGTAACCGTTCATGATGCCCTGCAGTTCGGGAAACTCACCGACCATGTGGCTGACCAGGTCCAGCTTGCACACACGGCCGGCACGATGAGCGGTTCCGGAATTACTGCCGACAAGTTCCGCGATTCTGGCGGCTAAATCAGCAATTCTTCGCGATTTGTCTCCAACGGAGCCGATATCTTTTTGAAATACGACCTTGTCCAGGGCGTCCGACCAGGCCTCCGGGTCCTGTTTGAGGTCCTGCATCCAGAAAAACTGCGCGTCCGCCAGGCGGGGACGAATCACCCGCTCGTAACCGGCCGACATGGCGGCGACGTCCCGGCTTTCGATATTGGCGACCACCACGAAATCCGCGGTCAGTTCGCCGTGGCTGTCAAGAATGGGGAAAAACTTCTGGTGGGATTCCATGCTGGCCACCAGGGCCTCACCCGGAACCCCAAGAAACCCGGCGTCGAAGGCGCAGCGAACCGCCACCGGCCATTCGACGATGTTGGTCACCTCGTCCAGTAGCGCATCGGTGATGCGGGTTCGCCCGCCGACCTCGGCGCCCAGGCGTTCGGCCTGCTCCCGAATGGCGTCACGACGCATGGCGGGATCGGCCATGACGAAACAGTCGCGCAACCGTTCAACGTAACCCGAGGCCGTGGCCAGCGCATGCGTTCCCGGCGCGTGGATGCGGTGACCCCGCGTGAGCCGGTCCGCGGTGCACCCCAGCAGGCGGCCTTCCAGAACCTCGGTGCCGTGCAGCACCACCAGCCAGTGCGCGGGGCGCACGAAAGAAAAGTCGTGGTCCGACCAGCGCATGGGTCGCGGTACCGGGAGCTGGTCCAGGGCCTGTTCGAGAATCGGGTAAAGCACTTCTCGGAGCGGCTTACCGGCCTCTTCGACACGGGCGAACAACCACTCTCCCTTGTCAGTGCTGAAGCGCTCGAGCTTTTCGACCGGCAGGCCGACGGAACCGGCAAAGCCGGTGGCAGCCCGCGTGGGTTGGCCCTGGTCGTCAAATGCGGCCGAAACCGCGGGGCCCTTGCGCTCGAGCACGCGGTCCGGCTGGCGGTCTGCCACGTCGGCCAGCAACAGGCTCATGCGTCGTGGCGTGTACACCGGTCGGCTCCTGCCGATATCGAACGCGATGCCGGCCTCGGACAGCCCTTCCCGGACGCCTTCGAAGAACGCTCGGGTGATGCCCTCCAGGGCCAGGGGCGGCAACTCCTCGCAACCCAGCTCCACCAGCAAATCATGGTGGTTGGTGTCAGTCATGGGTGGCCTCCCGCAGCACGGGGAAGTCCAGCGCCTCCCTACTCTGGTAGTACGCTTCCGCCACACCGCGCGCCACGTTGCGCACGCGCAGAATGAAGCGCTGGCGCTCGGTCACGGAAATGGCGCGTCGCGCGTCCAGCAGATTAAACGTGTGTGACGCTTTGAGCACCTGTTCGTAGGCCGGTAGCGGCAAGCCCAGTTCCACCAGGCGTTGCGCCTCGGATTCACAGCTGTCGAACCAGCCGAACAGCGTATCCACGTCGGCCTCCTCGAAATTGTACCGAGACTGTTCCACTTCATTCTGGTGATACACGTCGCCGTAGGTGATCGCGCGCCCGTCCACCTCGGTCCACACCAGGTCGTAAACGTTGTCCACCCCCTGCAGGTACATGGCCAGGCGCTCCGACCCGTAGGTGATCTCACCCATGACCGGTCGGCACTCCAGGCCGCCGACCTGCTGGAAATAGGTGAACTGCGTGACCTCCATACCGTTTAGCCAAACCTCCCAGCCCAGACCCCAGGCGCCCAGTGTGGGCGATTCCCAGTTATCTTCGACAAAGCGGATGTCGTGGACTTCCGGATCGATGCCAATGGATTTCAGTGACCCGAGGTAGCGCTCCTGGATGTCCTCCGGGGAAGGTTTCATCACCACCTGCACCTGGTAGTAGTGCTGCAGACGGTTGGGGTTCTCACCGTAGCGACCGTCCGTGGGCCGGCGTGAGGGTTGGACGTAAACGGAATTCCACGGCTCGGGGCCAATGGCGCGTAAAAACGTCGCGGGGTGAAACGTGCCCGCGCCCACCTCGAGGTCCAGCGGCTGCACGTGAACACAGCCCTGGTCGGCCCAGTAGCCGATCAGACGGTTAATGAAATCCTGGAAATGCATGAATGGAAATTCGGTAATGGAAACGGTCAATTATACGTTTTCGGGAAGTTTCGTGCGCCATTGACCTGGTCGGGTTTCGTGCGTGATTGACCGGGTCGGGTTGGGTTGCTGTATTGGTCGGGAACGGGTGGCGCCCCCTTGGGGCGGGCCTGTCGTTCGGCCTTCGGCTGCCCTCGACTTCCTTCGCTTGGTGGGTACGGCTCGCTTGCATGCGCTCCCGGGCGCGGGTTTGATCACGAGGCTCGCCTAAAGCCGCTGCAGGCGGCTTTCCCCAGTCGCTCCGGTCGCTCGGCTCACTCCTTAATGGCCCGCCCCAAGGGGGCGCCACCCGTTCCCTTGCATCGGAGAGCCCGACCCGGTCATCGCTTTCTTTGGGTGGGGTTCTTTTGGGGCACTGAGTATTACCTGCTATCCGCTTGCAGGAAACGTGCTCCCGGGCCGTAAGGAAAAGCGGTCTGCAGGGGTGAACTGTTGCCGGGATTGCCGGGCGCTCCTCGCGGCTGCCGTCAATGGCGGGGTCCGGCGCAGTGCGCCGTGCTGCCCAGCGGATAAACCGGAGCCAGGAACAGGCTGGCCCCAGCGACAAAAGCCGTCTTCACCGGTTTACCCGCCTGCACGCCGGCCCGTTCGACTCGAAGGGGCCGAACCACGGAGGCCACGTGGCGCGGCACCATGGTGCTAAACGCACTTCCCAGCCCACAAGGCCCGGAAGGGTGACAAGAAAGCACCCCAACAAAATGTGTGGGGGTGGAGGGTCTCGATGCAGGGGGCGGCTGGAGCATCCCGTTGCGGGATCTTTTAAGGGTCGTTGCCGAGCGACCGGAGCGACTGGGGCAGGCCGCCTTCAGCGGCCTGAGGCGAGCCTCGTGATGAAGCACGAGCCCGGGAGCGCATGCAAGCGAGCCGTTCCCACCAAGCGCAGGACAGCGAGGGAAGCCGAAGGCCAACGTCCCGATCCCGCAACGGGGTGCTCCAGCCGACCCCGATCAACAGAACCGATCAACAGAACCGGTCAACAGAACCGGTCAACAGAACCGACCAACAAAACCGTCCACCCAACCCCGTCCAACAGAACCACCCACCCCGTCCAACAATCCCGCCATCCCCAACCTCGCCCACGACACCGATCCTCAAACGGAGTGGTGTAAAGGGGATGCAAGGCTGGTTATGATGCAGGTTCAGGCATTTTGTGATGTGAGTGTTGTCCCGTGTGTTCAATTTTCGGCATCCTCGACGCAGAGGGTGCAGGCCGTGATTTGCGGCAGCTCGCTCTCCGCCAGTCACGGTTGCTCCGGCACCGCGGCCCGGACTGGAGCGGCAGCTATACCCACCCCCACGCGGTGCTGGCGCATGAGCGCCTGGCCATCGTGGACGTCAATACCGGTGCGCAGCCCCTGCTGTCCGCCGACGGTGATTGCGCGCTGGCGGTCAATGGCGAGATTTACAATCACCGCGAATTGCGTGAGGGCCCCCTGGCCGATTACGCCTTCACCACGGCGTCTGATTGCGAGGTCATACTGCCGTTGTACCAGGCGCAGGGCGCCGGGTTCCTGGACCGTCTGCGCGGCATGTTCGCTTTCGTGCTGTTCGACGCCGCGCGCGACCACTGGCTGATCGCGCGCGATCCCATCGGCATCATTCCGCTGTACACCGGCCTGGACGAGCAGGGCCGGCTGTACGTCGCCTCGGAAATGAAGGCGTTGATGGACGTGTGCACCCAGGTGCAGGAGTTTCCGCCCGGGCATGTCTGGCAAAGCGGCGACGAGGCGCCGGTGGCGTACTTTCAACCGGCATGGCGCGAATTCGACGCGGTGTCCACGCAACCCACCGATCGCGAACGCCTGGCCGGCGCCCTGGAAGACAGCGTGCGGTCGCACCTGATGAGCGACGTTCCCTACGGCGTGCTGCTGTCCGGTGGCCTGGATTCCTCGCTGATTGCCGCGCTGGCAGCCCGCCACGCAACCCGGCGCGTGGAAGATGACGAGCAAAGCCCGGCCTGGTGGCCGCGGCTGCACTCCTTCGCTGTGGGCCTCGAGGGCTCACCGGACCTGGCGGCCGCAAAGAAAGTGGCGGATGCCATCGGTACCGTTCACCACGGCTTCACCTACACGCTGCAGGAGGGGCTGGATGCCCTGGAAGAGGTCATCCACCACCTGGAAACCTACGACGTGACCACCATCCGCGCCGCCACGCCCATGTACCTCATGGCCCGGAAGATTCGCGCGATGGGCATCAAGATGGTGCTGTCCGGCGAGGGCGCCGACGAGGTGTTTGGCGGCTACCTGTATTTTCACAAGGCGCCGGACGCGCGCGCCTTCCACGAGGAGACCGTGCGCAAGGTCTCGCGCCTGCACCAGTTCGACTGCCTGCGCGCCAACAAGGCCATGGCGGCCTGGGGCGTGGAGGCACGGGTCCCGTTCCTGGACCGGGATTTCCTGGACTACGCCATGTCCATCAATCCGGGCGACAAGATGGTGCCCGAAGGCGGCATGGAGAAGCAGGTGTTGCGCGAGGCCCTGGGGCAGCTGCTGCCCGAGGAAGTCGCCTGGCGTCAAAAGGAACAGTTTTCCGATGGCGTGGGCTATGGCTGGATCGACGCCCTGCGTGACCACGCGGCGGCGCAGGTCAGCGAGCAGGCACTGGAAACCGCCGCGCGCCGGTTCCCCCACAACACGCCGGACACGCGCGAGGCGTACTTCTATCGCACCATTTTCGAGCGCCACTTTCCCCTGCCCAGCGCCGCTTTGTGCGTGCCGGGTGGTAAGTCGGTGGCCTGCTCGTCACCCGAGGCCATGGCCTGGGACCCTGCCTTCGCCGAGCTGGCCGATCCCAGCGGCCGCGCCATGCGCACCGTGCACAAGGACGCTTACTGATGCTGGTACAGAAATTCGGGGGTTCCTCCCTGGCCAATGTCGAGGGCTTCCGGGCCAGCGGCGAACTGATCCGGAAGTTTGCCGAGGATGAGCCCGTGGTGGTGGTGCTCTCGGCCGTCTACGGGGTGACCAACCTGCTGATCGAGGCCATCGACGCGGCCGTCGCGGGCGAAGACTATCGACGTCCCGTGGCGGACATCGTGGCCGCTGAGCAGGCAGTGGTCGATGGCCTGGCCGAAGGCGGCCTGGACGTGGCCGAACTGCAGGAAGTCCTGGACGAGCGCCGCGAGCGGCTGCTCAAGCGCCTCGAAGGCATCCGCCTGCTGGAAAATTGTCCCGACGAGAGCCGCGCCGAGATCCTCGCTTCAGGTGAGAACCTCAGCAGCCGCCTGATGACCGCCATGCTGCGCCTGCAGAACGTGGATGCGCGCTGGTCCGACACTGACCTGTTACCACCCGCCGACGAAAGCTGGCTGGACTCGGTGGTGGACCTGGACCTGGCCCGGCCACGCCTGCGCCATGCCATGGATGAAGGACCACAGGTGCTCGTCTTGCCGGGCTTTCACGGCCGCAATGACGCCGGTGGGTACCAGTTGCTGGGCCGCAATGGTTCCGATTATTCCGCCGCGGCGGTGGCGGCGGCCCTCAAGGCGCGCTGCTGCCAGATCTGGAAGGACGTGGACGGCTTCTACTCCGCCGACCCGCGGCTGGTCAGCAACGCCCGGGTGCTACCCGAAGTCAGCTATGCCGAGGCCATGGAGCTGTCCTTCTACGGCGCAGGCGTGATCAGCTCCAAGGCGCTGGCGCCGCTGGCCGCCACTGGCATTCCCTGTGAGATCCGCAACACCTATGCCCCCGATCTGCCGGGAACCGTGGTGCACGCCGGCGCCTCGCGCGAGACGGCCGTGCGGGGTATCTCGCTGCTCGACCACGTGGCCGCCATTACCATCGCCGGCACCGGCCTGCGGGGCCGGGTGGGCGTGGCGCACCGACTGATGGGTGCGCTGGCGCAACGCAGCATTTCCGTGCTGCTCATCGTGCAGTCTTCTTCCGAGTATTCCATCACGCTGTGCGTGGGTACGGAGCAGGCGGAAATCGCCCGCAAGGCCTTGGAGGAGGAGTTCCATTTCGAGCGCCTGCACGGGCTGGTGAGCGACATCACCGTGCTGGAAGAGCGCGCCGTGGTCACCCTGGTCGGCGACGGCATGAAGCACAACCGAGGCATCGCGGCCCGGTTCCTGACCGCCAACTCGGCGGCCGGGGTCAACGTGGAAGTCATCGCCCAGGGTTCCACCGAGTGCGGCATTTCACTGGTGGTCGATCGACGGGACGCCGTGGCCGCCACGCGCGCCAGCCACACGGCGTTTTTCGGCCACATCAGCCATATCGATGTCATCCTGTTGGGTTGCGGCAACGTGGGTGGTGAACTGCTGGAACAGTTTCAGCGCCAGTCCGCCAAGCTGGAAGAAAACCAGCAGGAACTGCGTGTACGCGCCATCGCTGACAGCCGGCGCTTGCTGGTGGCGAGCGACGCCATCGACCTGGCCGGCTGGAAGGAACAGCTCGAGAACGAGGGTCGTGAGTATGGCATCGAGGACGTGATCGCCGTGAAGGACGCCCTGGGCCTGCTCAACCCCACGGTCGTGGATTGCAGCACCGACGAAGGCCTGGCGCGTCGTTATGTCGAGCTGTTGGCCAGCGGGTTCAACGTGGTGTGCGCCAACAAGAAGGCCAATACGCTGGACCAGGCGTACTACCACGAACTGCGCGACACCGCTTCGCGCAATTTCCGCAAGTTTCTGTACGAGACCAACGTCGGCGCGGGCCTGCCGGTGATCGACACCATGGTCGGGCTACTGCGGTCCGGCGATCGCCTGCGTGGCTTCGAGGGCATCCTGTCCGGTTCGCTGTCGATGATATTCGGCATGCTGGAAGACGGCATGAGCTTCTCCGAGGCAGTGAAGAAAGCCATGGGCCTGGGCTTTACCGAACCCGATCCGCGCGATGACCTCAGCGGCATGGACGTGGCGCGCAAGCTGCTGATCATTGCGCGCGAGGTGGGCATGCGCCTTGAGCTGGACGACATCGAGGTCATGCCGGTGATCGAGGAGGGCTTTGCCGCCGATGCCGGCATCGATGAGCTACCTGAACGCATGAAGGCGATGGACGAGGCCTTTGCCGAGCGCGTCGCGGCGGCCCGCGCCGACAACGCGGTATTGCGCTACGTGGGCCGTATCGCCGACGGCCAGTGTCGTGTTTCGGTGGAAGCCGTGCCCGCGGACAAACCCCTGGGCGCCATTCGCGACGGTGAGAACGCGCTGGTCATCCATACCGATTACTATCAGCCCATTCCCATGGTGCTGCGCGGCTACGGCGCAGGCGCCGCGGTGACCGCCGCCGGCGTGTTCGCCGACGTGCTCCGCACCGCCTGGCGGCCACTGGATTTCTGAGCGCCCTGGGACCGAAGGAAGGAGCCCGCCCACCATGAAAGTGTTCGCCCCCGCGTCCATCGGCAACCTGTCGGTGGGTTTCGACTCCCTGGGCCTGGCGCTGCACGCCCTGGAAGGCGCCGTCTTCGGTGACGTGGTCAGCCTGCGCACCGGGTCGCAGGATGACTGGGTGCTGCACTGCAGCGGTCCCTTCGCGGATGAACTGCCGGAAGACCCCGAGCAGAACATCGTGATGGCCTCCTGCCGACGTTTCGAACGTGTGTGCCGCGCCGCGGGCAAGGAGATCGAGACCCTGCAGGTGCGCCTGGACAAACGTTTGCCGGTGGGCAGCGGCCTGGGTTCCAGCGCCAGTTCCATCGTGGCGACCCTGGTGGGCCTGAACCGTTTCTTCGGCCGCCCGCTGGGCCGGTTACAGCTGCTGGCGCTGATGGCAGAAATGGAAGGCGCCATCAGCGGCGACGTGCACCTGGACAACATTGCCCCCAGCCTGCTTGGTGGACTGCGCCTGTGCATGCCCGGTGGCAGCGAGCAGCACGGCCTGCCCTGGCCCGGGCGCTGGCAGGTGGTGGTGGCCTGGCCCGGTACCCGCATGGAAACAAAAGCCGCTCGTGAGCTGTTGCCAGATCGTGTGCAACGCGCCACGGCCGTGGCGCACGGTGCGCAGTTTGCGCGGTTCGTCCACGAACTCTACAGCGGTGACCCGCGCGACGCGGCCGCTTGCCTGGTGGATCTGATCGCCGAACCCTGGCGCAAGGCCCTGATCCCACAGTTCGACGAGGCGCGCGCCGCCCTGATGCAGCGTGGCGCGCTGGCTTTCGGAATTTCCGGTTCCGGCCCCACCGTGTTTGCGGTGGTGGACGACACGCGGGCCGCAGCCCGGGTCCAGGACTGGCTGGGCGAGCATTACCTGCAGAACGAGCGCGGTTTCGTGCGGCGCTGCCGCGCGGACCTGGCCGGCGCCCGGCAGCTGACCGGTGGCTGAACGCATGGATTTCGTCAATCTCGCCCACCCGGACGAACGCGTGGATTTCGCCACGGCCGTACAACGCGGGCTGGGCCGCGGCCAGGGGCTGTTCTTTCCGGAGCGAATCAAACCCCTGGCCGACATCGACGCCCTGCTCGATTTACCCTTCGTCACGCGCAGTGCGCGGCTACTGGCGGGTCTGACCGGTCTCGAGCCCACGCTGGCGGAGGCGCTGGTATCACGCGCCTTCGATTTCCCGGTCGAACAGGTCTCGCTGGGCGGTGACGTGCACGCCCTGGAGTTGTTCCACGGCCCGTCACTGGCGTTCAAGGATTTTGGCGCCCGTTTCCTGGCGGCGTGCCTGGGCGAGTTCAGCAACGGCGACCCCACCACCATTCTGACCGCCACGTCAGGCGATACGGGAGCGGCGGTGGCGCACGCCTTTCACGGCATCGCCGGTGTTCGCGCGGTGATCCTGTACCCGCGTGGGCGCATCTCACCGCTGCAGGAAAAGCTGTTCTGCACCCTGGGTGACAACATTCACACCATCAGCGTCGATGCGGATTTCGACACCTGCCAGGCACTGGTCAAGCAGGCGTTCGACGACCAGGCGCTGCGCCGGGACCTGGGCCTGAATTCCGCCAACTCCATCAACGTGGCGCGCCTGCTGGCGCAGGTGAGCTACTACTTCGAATCGGTGGCGCAACTGGGCGGCAAGGCGCCCGTGTTCTGCGTGCCCAGCGGCAATTTCGGCAATGTCACCGCCTGCGGCGTTGCGCGGGCCCTGGGCCTGCCGGTCCGGCGGTTGCTGGCGGCGACCAATCGCAATGACACGGTGCCGCGTTACCTGGCCGACGGCCGCTGGGAACCGCAAGCCACCGTCGCCACCCTGAGCAACGCGATGGACATTTCGCGGCCGAACAATTTTCCACGCGTGGAAGAACTGGCGCGCCGCGCCGGAGTGCCGATCGCCGACTATCTGCGCAGCGTGGCGGTGGACGATGTGGCCACCACCGACGCCATTGTCGAGCTGGATGCGGCGGGATACCTGGCGGACCCGCACAGCGCCCTGGCGTGGAAGGCGCTGGTGAGGGAATTGCGGGCAGGAGAAGCGGGCGTGTTCCTGTGCACAGCGCACCCGGCCAAGTTCGCCGAGGTGATCGAAGACACCCTGGGTCGCGCCGTGCCCTTGCCGCCGGCGCTGGCAGCGGTGCGTGACAAGCCACTGTTGTCAGCGCGGATTCCGGGGGACATCGACGCCCTGCGCGAGCAGCTTCGCGACGACTGAAAGCGCGCGGCGGTTCATCAGCCGAAAAACTGCCGGATGATGAAAAAGCCCACCATGGTAAAGGCGATGGCGAGCTTGGCGGCCGCGCCGATGACGGTTCCGATCCAGGCCCCCAGTCCCGCGCGGCCGGCGTCGCTGACACTGCGTCCCGCGCTCATTTCCGCGACGACGGCGCCCACGAATGGCCCCAGGATGATCCCCGCGAGGCCGAAAAACATGCCGACAATGGCGCCGAACATGGCGCCCCAGAACGCCCGCGGACTGGCCCCCAGTCGCTTGGCGCCCATCGCCGCGGCCAGGAAGTCGATCAACCAGGCCAATGCCGTGAGCAGGCCCAGGACGGCGATGGTGCCGACGCCGGCGGGCGTGAAGTCCGTGGCATAGGCAGCGAGCAGCAGCCCGATGAACACCATCGGAACCCCGGGCAGGGCCGGAATGATCGTCCCGACGAGTCCTCCCACCACCAGGAGCACCGCCAGAACCCACCAAACGACTGTCAGATCCATATCGTGCGCTTCCTTCGGGCCGGACCACCATTATCCCATGCTTTCGGGTGCGGCAAGCGGGCTGTAGGTTGGGTTGACGGGTGATTCCGATCACGCGACGCGGGCCTCGCGGCGGCGTTTTCGAGCAAAAAAAAAGGCCCCGGTGCAATTTCAATCAGTGAGAAAGGAGGAGGAAACCACTGAACCATGCACCAGGGCCGTAGACGTCGCCACCCGCAGGTGGTCAGCGCTGTGTTGCAGCAGCGCCGTCGTTTTTATTCCCGGATTTTGCATCCGGGCTGTCCTCTCCGGCACAGCTACTTGCCTTCGAGGTCGCAGGCAGCGGTTGAAGTCACCGCCTGCTTCCACGGGCATTCCATGCCCTACGCACACACTCCCCTACAGAGATGCCTGGTGGCCCCGGGACCAATCCAGTGTCGGGGGGGAAGCTTCACTGAATAGTGGTGTGCCCCGGGGCCATTGATCGTTACGCCGTTGCGCCTCGGTGGCGCGTGTCGAAAAAGGTGCCCTGGTGCCCGACCGTGATTTCGAGGGGGGGAGTCAAAACCAGCGGGGTTTCGAGCACCAGGACATCGACCGAGGCAGGGGGCGTATCCCGCCTCTCACCGCACTTGCGGCGAATCAGATCATTGCGTGCAGCGTGACGCCGATGGCGACCAGCGAGGCAATGACGACAAATCTCGCGATGTATTTCATGTTCAGTCGTTCAACCTGGAAGCCCCATCGGCTTCCGCAGTGTTTCGCCCGGCGGTCAGCAGCATCAGCTTGCGTTCCGCCAGCGCCAGGGCCTGTTGCATGCGCTCGAGGGTCGCCTCGGCGCAGGTCTCGTCCCGGCTCTCGATCAGGTCCCGCCAGAATTCGATCTCGGCGACGAGATGGCTTTCCATTCCCAACATGTTCCTGGCACGTCCGTGGCGTGTCATTGTTCGATGGGTGCAGTCTAGGGACCGTCGTCCCGTTCGGCTTGTCCGGTGCGGACAAGCATTTGACCCAATTGTCCGGCCTCGCGCAGAATGCCCTATTGCATCGCGGCGGCCGTTCCGGGGGGATCGAAGCATGTCCGTACTCGGCCCCTCCGTGGGCATTCTCTGGCAAACCATCCGGTCCTACGGACTGGACCCTGAGCCGTTGTTTCACGCCGAGGGCCTGGACATCCAGTGGCCCATCGAGCCCGGTACCCGCCTGCCCTACGATGACGTCGATGCGGTGCGTTACCGCGCCGTGCAAGCCTGCGACGACCCCGACTTCGGCCTGCGCACCGCCGCCTGCGCGCATCCCTCGCAACTCGGCGCGCTGGGCTATGCGGTGCTGGCCAGCACCACGCTGCGCGAAGCGCTTGAGCGCATGCGGCGTTACTGCCGGGTGCTCAATGACCAGGGCCATTTCAAGGTGACCGAGGAGGATGGCCGGGTGACGGCCAGCCTGTCCGTCGGGCAGCCTTCACGGGACGCCAAGGCGCGTGACGACACCCATATCGCCTTCCTGGTGACCTTGTGCCGAATGAACATCGGCGCCAACTGGAATCCGCTGCAGGTGACGTTTCGGCACCCGCGCCCGCAGGACACCAGCGCCTACGAGGCGCTGTTTCGCTGCCCGGTGCGTTTCGGCGCCCAGGCCAACGCCTTGTGCATGAGCAGCGTGGATGCCGATCGTCCGCTGCCCTCGGCCAATCCGGCATTGGCCCGCATGAACGAACGCATCGCCGGCCAGCGCCTGGCGCGCCTGGACCGGGACAACATCCCGGGGCGCGTGCGCGCGGCCATCATGGACCAGCTACCTTCGGGCCAGGTCACGGATGAATCCGTGGCGGAGGCACTGCACATGACCGCCCGGACCATGCACCGGCGGTTGAAGGAAGACGGTGAGAACTTCAGAAGCCTGCTGAAATCCGTCCGCCAGGAACTGGCGGAGGCTTATATTGCGGACGATTCGCTGACACTCACCGAGATCACCTTTCTTCTCGGCTTCTCAGAAATGAGTTCTTTCTCCCGCGCTTTCAAGAGCTGGCACGGGATTTCGCCAAGCAAGGCCCGGCAGGAACACTGATCAAGGCCCGGCAGGCGCACGGCGCCACGCTTCAGCGGGAGCCCAGGGCGCCCAGTCCGGTGGCGTCCGTTTCGCGCTCGGGCGAGGCGAACTGCCGGCGCAGGCGGTTTTTGAGCTGCTCGAGGCGGGAAGCGTGCCACAGCTCCCTGACTTCCTCGTCGGAATGATCGCTGTCGGCGGCAAGGCCCAGGTCTTCGCGGCGGCGGCGAGCCTGGAGCTCGAGACTGATTTTCTGAATCTGGTTCATGGAAGCCATCTCCGGGGTGTGCTTCCAACATAGACGCGTCTCGTTGCCCGCACGTTACATAATCGACCGGACGCAGGTGGCTCGTGATAAAACGAAGTTTTTCGTAGATTGGCGAATGGCCCACTAAAGGTCGTTAAATCAGGGTGTAAGGCTGCGACAAGGCGAAAAAAACCACAGAAAATCCACAAAGTTATCCACAGGAAGAAAATATCAATAACTTAGGGGCGAGTTTTGGCGGTCATTACTGGGAAATCGCGTCAAATGCACCGAAAACCACTCTATAAGGGGGCAATGGGCCGGTTTCGTCGTGCAGACCGGCGGTTTGGTGATCGTGTTCCGGCGAGATCCGGTTTCAGATCTGAACCTGCCGGGCGGCCTGGCGAATCGCGGGCCAGGCCCGCAATGCCCGGGCGAAATCACCCCAGAACTCCCGCCACCAGGCCACCAGGGCGTCACCTTCGAGGTGTTCCGGGTAACCGTCGACCTGGGCATCGGCCGGGTTGTCGATCAGTTCCCGGTTCAGGCGTTCGACCGCATCTTGCAGGAATGCGCGCCAGGCCGGTGGTGCTTCGACGGCCTCGGCCAGGGCCCGCTGCAGCTCGCGGAAGTCACGGGCCTTTGCCTCCAGGCCGGCGTCTTCGTAGACGCGACGGATATCCGCCACGCTGCGTTCGGCGAGCTCCTCGTACAGGCGCGCCAGTTGACCCAGTCGCTTCAGCGGCTCGGTGGCGGTGGCGCGGTGCTTGTGCTGTTCGACCCAGGCCATGGCGAAGCGGGGAAAAGGCTGGCGGGTGTCGAAGCGACGTTCTTCCGCGGACCATTCGCGCGGTGGAATGGGCAGGTGCGCGATGGCCCAGGGCAGGTCGACCACCACGCTGTCGGGGTGAACGAATTCCACCATGTCGCCGAACAGGCGGTCTTCTCCCCGCTGGATGGGAACATAGGGTGGCAGCAGGCCACGATGATCCAGGCCCGTGAGTTGGGACATATTGGCGTGTGGCAGGACGCGCGCCTGGCGTCGCCCGTGCCAGCAATTGCGTTGACCCAGTGCCCGCTCCACCGAGTCGTCATCCGCGGTCAGCCGATCCAGTGAAGGGCCCTCGAGGCTGGCCAGCCAGTTCATGTTGGTGGTGCCGGCGTCGCCCAGCGAACCGCATTCGGTGATCAGCACGCGCGAATCGCCACGCAGGCGTTCCATGACTTCCAGGTCGGCGCCTTCGAAAGCGGCGGCGTCCAGGGTGCCGGCGCCCAGCGCGCCCAGGGCGTCGGCCAGGGGTGATCCCAGGCAGCGCAGGTGGCGGATGAACGGGTCGCGGCCACGCTCCGCACGCTGTTCTGTCCACTCCTCGCGACTGGCGTAAAAGGTGGCTTCGCGCGCGTCGTCACTGAACGCGACACCGGGAACACGCTCGGGTTCGTATACCTCGCAAAGGATGTCGTCGTCGAGCACCAGCAGGCGCTGACCCACCGAGAGCAGCAGGGCCACGGTGCGGGCCAGGCCGCTGGTCCAGTGGTCGGCCCAGCGTTCACGGTCGATCAGAAAGCGCACCTGCTCCTCAACGCTCGGAATCTGGCGGATGATGGACTCCATGAAGCCCTTCTGTTCCTCCGCGCCCAGGTACAGCACCGGGCAGTCAGCCCCCTCGGCAAACGCCTCCGCGCTGACCCGGTTGCGTTGCCGGGCTTCATCGGTGCGACTGTCGTCGACAATGATGAAGCGGGCCAGGTTGCCCAGGTCGCATTCGGTCTTCACCGACTCCAGGCAGCGCGCCAGGGCTTCGGGGCGTTCCCAGGTAATGACCGCCGCCACGGGCTTGTCCACGCCGAAATGCGGATTGCCCGCCGGTTGCAGGGTCACTGCGTAGACCTCGGCCGACAGCAACAGGCCGTCGTTTCGCACGGACTCGAGAACCTGCAGCACGCCATCGCGCTGTCCCTCCAGGGCCGGGTTCAGGCGCACCAGGCGATCGGCGTGATCCGACAGGGTGCGAAACTGGCGGCATCCCAGCAGCGCCCCGTAGACATCGGGGGTCAGCACGGCGTGCTTGCCGTTGCGGGGATTGCGAACCAGCATCCGACTGGCATCGAGCGGCCAGGCGCCGCACAGGTCGAAGGCGTACAGTTTTTCCGATGAGCTCATGTTGATGTCCGTGGGCCGGGCAATGGCGGGGTCCAGGCGTGGAAGGCGCATTCTACGGGATGCGTCGCGAGGATGGAAAATCACCTGGGGCGGCGCGACTTGCAGCCGCCGAAAAATAAAAGTAATCTACATGCAACTATTGACCCGTGGGCGGTCGGGTATGCCAGCCGGCCGTTTCGGGTGAGATGAGTCTCATCCTCTGATTGCTCCGACGTTGGTCGGAGTTTTTTTTGGCGGGACGCTGGCGGGCATTCAGAACCGCCCGGCCGGACCGGGAAAGACCACCGGGCTTTCGTTGCCGTCCTGCGCCACCGCCGCCACGCCGAAGATGTGGTTGTCGATGACCACGTTCTCCAGCCTGAATTCCCCCACCTTGCCCACGTAGCGGCTGCGTTGCCATTGCGGGGCAGAGGTGTCGCGCCAGTAAACCCGATAGCCCGCAAGCTGCGGGTCGTCGCCGGGGGTCCAGCGCAGGGTGGTGCTGGGCGACACCATGCCCTCGATGGTCACGTTGTCCGGGGGCGCCGGCGCCCAGGCCATGGCGGCCAGCGCCACCGCGTTGACGGCCGTCGCGCGCGCCGCAAATTCAAAATCGACGAATTCGATGGTGTCGCCGTAGCGGCGCCCGTCTTCGGTGCGCAGGTCCTGGTGCTGGCGGTCATAGTGTTCGTTGACCTCCATGATGCGAACGCCCGGGAAGCCGGCCGCGTTGAACGGCCGGTGGTGGCCGCCACGCCCGAAACGGTCCAGGCGATAGACCATGACCAGGTCCATGCCGATGACGTACTGCTCGCCGACGCGTTGCACGTAGCGCGCCAGGTTGCGCGATGCGGAGTCGACTTCGCCGCCCTGGCGGTACCGCAAGGTAGCCTCCTCCGGCGTTTCCGCGGCACGGACGCCTTCGGAGAAGACGCGCAGGGAGTGGTTGTTGATGCGCCCATTGATGCCGGCAATGTTGCCGATCATGTCATTGTTGAGTACCGCATCCAGGTTCCAGCGCTGGTCCTGGGCGTAGTCCGCCACGATCTTGCCGCCGAACAATCCCTGCTCCTCGCCGGCCAGGGCGGCGTACACGATGGTCCCGGGAAATTGGTACTGGGTGAGTATCCGTGCCGCTTCCAGCGTGCCGGCCAGCCCCGAGGCGTTGTCATTGGCGCCCGGTGAATCGCTCAGGCGATTCATCGGATCGGAGACGCGCGAATCGATGTCGCCGGACATCATGACCATGCGTCGCGGGTCACCGCTCCCGCGCTGAATGGCCACGATACTGACGATCTCGGCCGGGCTGGGAATGCGCTCTTCGCCGCTGACGGTATCACCGATACGAATCACTTCCAGGCAGTTGCCGCAGCGTTCCGAGATGGCGTTGAATTCCGCCTCGATCCAGCGGCGCGCGGCGCCGATGCCGCGGTCGTCGGAAACCGTTTCGGACAGCGAGTGACGGGTGCCGAATTCCACGAGGGTTTCGATGTCGCGGGCGATGCGCTCGGCCGAGGGCGCGCTGGCGATCTCGTACAGGCGAAGGTCTTCCGCGGGCGGCACCTGGGCCCAGGCGCCGGCGGAACCGGCCAGTAACAGGCAGGTGACGAGGTGTTTCATGGCTTTCCTCCGGATCCGGTGGCGCGAACCAATGTACCTCCTGCAGCCAGGCACCGGCAAAAACCGGATTGCACAGGTCGTCCCGGGCGTGGATTGATACGTGGTGCCGCGTTAACGCGTTTGTCACTACAGGAGCCCCGGACCGCGTCAGCGAGCAGGGAACCTTGAGGATTCGGGAGGGGAGTTCCGGACTGTCACTAGGGGATGGCCTTCGTGGCCTGTAGCCAGTCCCGCAAAACGCCGCCGGTTTTCCGGCGGCGTTTTGCGTTGTGCGAGGCGTGTTTCCGGGTTGTGGCGGGGTGCCGACCCGGCGTGTTCAGTCCGTGATCAGGACGCGACGTCAGCCAGCATCTTGCGTGCCTGTTCCGGGCTCTTGCGCAGCGAGCAGGCCAATTCCTCGGTTAGAAGCTCCAGTGACTGGGCGAGGTGCGCCTTGTCCTGGGCCCGCAGACCATCCTTCTCTTCCAGCTTGGTCAAGCCCTTGAACACCTTTGCGTACTCGAAGGGGTCGCCGCGATCGATGGCTGCCTGGTGCGCGTTGGCACGGGCTTTCCACTGTTTGCTTACTTTTCCTTCATAGGATTTGAGCTCTTCCAGCAGACGCTTGGCTTCGCGGTTGGAAATCAGGGAGCGAACCGTTTCGGGGACGTCATCCTTGAGAATGGTGAGCTTCAGGTTGTGTCGTTCGAAATACAGCTCGGCATAAGTCGCCTTCGCACGCCCGCCGAAGCTGCGTTCGCCGATGGACTGGATTTTGCCGATGCCGTGTTGGGGGTGATGGATGGACTCGCCTTTACGAATATTAATGGGAATATCCTTTGCTGATTCTGAAGACAAAAAACGAGCGGGGAATCCCGCAAGGAATCAACATCTTACACGAAAATCAGCAAAAAAGGAAGGCCTGGAGGCGGCAAAACCGCACTTTATGACGTTTCCGGTGATATGTTTTTCCACCCCGCCCCGTATGCAGGATTAGGACGGCCGCGAGGTCGTCACGATCTGCCCGATCGCTACCGTGGAAAGGAATCCGCTGTCCGATACTCGGTAGTCACATCGAACGCCGCCGCTCTGGCGGCGTTTGTTTTTATGGGAAATGTTGAAGTCGGGGCGCTGGCTTGTGTCGGGCATGACCCCGTGACCCGGAGCCACCCGTGCCCGGCCAACAAGGACACCAACCCCGACCCGGTCAGTCACGGACGAAATTTGATCAGGTCGCTCCCGCTGCCAGGGCATAAAAAAACCCCGCGGGAAGCGGGGTTTTTCGTTCCGTTGTCGGAAGGCTCAGCCTTCGGCCACCACGTTGGAGGCCTGGGGACCCTTGGGGCCGTCCTCGACATCGAAGCTGACATTCTGACCTTCAGCCAGGGTCTTGAAGCCGCTGCCCTGGATGGCTGAGAAGTGCACAAACACGTCCTTGCCACCGTCGGCCGGCGAAATAAAACCGAATCCCTTGGATTCGTTGAACCATTTAACGGTACCGGTTGCCATTATGAGTTCCTCTTACACTTGGCATGAAAACTGATCAATCGCTTGCTCAGAACAATCAATTCGGGTGATACCGCGGTACTTCCCTAAGACCCTGAGGTAATGCAACTAATCTCTTGCTGTCTTTCCCGGAAATGGCGTGTTTCGAACACGGTCACCCGGGCCAGACGTTGGCTAAAGTACCTGTGCGGACAAGGGATTACAAGCACTTTTCCCATGCATTTTTATGGCATGTTCCCGTCATCGGGCTGGTGTAAAATCGATTGCCCCGGTCCATTTGCCACCTGGTGCCTGCCCCTTGAACCAGCCCATCGTCCTTACCGTCATCGCCCGTGACAAGCCCGGCATCGTACAGCGCGTGAGCGCCGTGCTGCGCGAGTACGGGGGCAGCTGGCACCGCAGCAGCATGAGCCAGCTGGCGGGGCGTTTCGCCGGCATTCTGCAGGGCGTGGTGCCGACCGAACAGGTCGATGACTGCGTGGCGGCCTTCGAGGCCCTGGAACAGGAAGGCCTGCACGTGGTGGTTCGCCTGGGTGAGCCGGACGAGGCGACCGGAGAAGGCGCCGAGTACCGCCTGGAGCTGGTGGGCAATGACCGGCCCGGCATCATGGCGGATATCGCCGCGGTGCTCGGGCGTCACGGGGTCAACGTGCAAAGCCTGGAAACGCTGGTCGAAGGCGCTTCCATGGCCGGCGGAGCGCTGTTCCGCGCCTGGGCGCAACTGAGCCTGCCGCCCGAAGCGGACGTCACCGTGGTCGAGGAGGCGCTCGAAGCGCTGGCCAATGACCTGATGGTCGACATTCACTTCGAACGCTGAAACCGGTGCCGGCCCTGCGTGATTTCGCGGCGCCAGCCTGAACGACGACGCATGACCCGGAGCCGCACACCATGCACCACCTACCGCAACGCAAGCGACGGGGTCAGGGCAAGCTCTGGTTAGGCGTGTTGCTGGCCGTGATCGTGGTCGGCGGCGTGGGCTACTGGCTGCTGGGCCAGCTGGTCCCAGCGGGCGGCGCCCGTTCGCCATCGACAACGACGCCATCTTCGACGACAGCGGCGCCTCGTCCGTCGTCGTCACCCGCACCATCGTCCCCGGGTCGCAGTGACACCATCCTGACCTGCCAGGCCGAGGGGGGCGAGGTGTTCTACACCAATGCGACGCGTTGCGACGACGCGGACCTGGAAAACCGGGTCAATGTGTTGCCGGCGTTTACGCCCCCCGCACCCGAGCGCAGCGACTGCCTTGGCGCGCAGGCGAGCGGCGCACGGGTGCAGTCCTTCCTGGCGGTGTGCCAGGAGCCTTTCAACCAGGCGCTGGAACTCGAGCCACTGCTGCTCGACAGCCCCGATCCTGCGGTCTCTCGTGCCGCGCGCCGGTATTGCGCGCTGATCACCGAGGGTGTGCAGGCCGGTTGCATGGCCACCAGTGACCAGTTCTGCTTTCTCCACCTGTGCCGGCAAGGCCACGGGCAGGGTGGCGGCTGACGGGAGCGGTTCGACGCGCACGGCCTGGTAACCGCTGACGCCCGAACGAGGCGCCCGGCATCGAGCTGCGCCCAGCGGTCGCGTGGATGGCCGAGCCGGTCAAGCGCTTGTCCGCGTTGGCGCATTGCCGATCGACGAGTCCGCCTAGACTGGACCCTCAGCAGGTTCGGGGAACCCCCATGAGCTACCGCCAGCAATTCGAACAGACCATTCAGGCCATCCTGGGCGCCTGCCCCGTCCCGGCGACAGACGGGCGGACGTTGTGGCCGGACAGCCTCACCGACGAAGGTGTGGCCTATGGCGAGCAGGAGCAGCTCGACGCGGAGGAGGCGGCATGCTGGTATTTGTCCGCCGCCGCCTTGATCCGCATGTGCGACGGCGACCTGGGCGTGCCACTGGCGACTCGCATTCTGCGCGCCGCACGTGACCACGCGTCGCGCAACGCCCTGGGCCAAGCGCTGCTCGAGGCCCTGGCGCGCATGGAAGAAGAGCGCTTTGACTGGATCAAGGCCAACCACGAAACCCAGGGGGCTGCCCTACGCGCCATCCGTCCGGTTCCGGCGGGCTTGGACCACGTCGACGACTTCACACCGCCGCCCGATTGGCCGGACCTGCTCGAGCGCCTGCTGGACGAACCGCGTCACACCGCGAGCGGCTGACCGATCGCGCATCCGGTTTTCACTTCCGGGCGGGTAGAATCTCCGCATGCCGGCAAGTACCGACGATTCCCTGGACCCGCCCCGACCTGACCACGGCGGGTTCTTCAGCGCATTCCGTTTCAGCGGACGCGCCCTGGCCCTGGTCTGGACCACCAATCATCCCCTGACGCTGGCGCTGGCCGTGTGCACGGTGGCGGCCGGTCTGCTGCCGGCGGCGGTGGCCTGGGTCGGTGCGCTGATCATCGACGCGGTGGTCGCCGCCACGGCGCTCAGCGGCGAGACCGGGGCCGTGCGCATGGGCGAGATTTTCTGGCTGGTGGGACTGGAGGCCATCATCGTGGCGGCGCTGGCCGGCGCGCAGCGCGGTATCTCCCTGTGCCAGGCGCTGCTGCGCGCGCAACTCGGCCAGCGGGTCAACATGATGATCCTCGAAAAGGCCGCGCGCCTGGACCTGGCCCAGTTCGAAGACTCGGAGTTTTATGACAAGCTGACCCGCGCCCGGCGCGAGGCGTCCAGTCGGCCGCTCTCCCTGGTCACACGCCTGTTCGGCCTGGCCCAGAACCTCATCTCGCTGGTCAGTTACGGCGTTCTGCTGGTGCAGTTCTCGCCCTGGGCCGTGGCGGTGCTGGTGGTGGCCGGGCTGCCTTCGTTCATCGCGGAGACGCGTTTTTCCAACGATGCATTCACCCTGTTTCGCTGGCGCTCCCCCGACACGCGGATGCAGATCTACCTGGAAACCGTGCTGGCGCGCGAGGACAACGTGAAGGAGGTCAAGCTGTTCGGCCTTGGTCCCCTGTTGCTGGATCGCTACCGGGGCATCTTTCGCCGGCTCTACGGACGTGATCGCGCCCTGGCCATCCGCCGCGACGGCTGGGGGTTCGTCCTGGGGCTGCTCGGCACCGCCGCGTTGTACGGGGCGTACGCCTGGGTGGCCGTGGCCGCGGTGGCCAGTCGCATCACCCTGGGCCAGATGACCATGTACGTGGCCCTGTTCCGCCAGGGCCAGGCGGCGGTGGCGGCCAGCCTGGGCGCCATCAGCGGCATGTACGAGGACAACCTGTACCTTTCCACCCTTTACGAGTACCTCGAAACGCCCGTTCCGAAACACAGCGGCACCCGGCTCGAGGGGCCGGAAGCGGGCGACGGCATTCGCTTCGAGAACGTCAGCTTCACTTATCCCGGCGCCGAGTCACCCGCGTTGCGCCAGATCGACCTGCATGTGCGTCCCGGCGAGTCCCTGGCACTGGTGGGAGAGAACGGTTCCGGCAAGACCACTCTGATCAAGTTGCTCACCCGGCTCTACGAACCGGGGGAAGGAAGGATTTTGCTCGACGGGCTGGACCTGCGTGACTGGGAGGGCGCCGCGCTGCGCGCCCGCATCGGTGTCATCTTCCAGGACTTCTCGCGCTACCAGTTTCCGCTGGGCGAAAACATCGGTGTGGGCGACGTGGCGCATTTTCTCGACGAGGCCCGCTGGCGGAAAGCCACGGACAAAGGCATGGCCCGTGACCTGGTGGAAAGTCTGCCGCAGGGTTACGCCACCCAGTTGGGCAAGTGGTTCAGGGACGGGCAGGAGCTTTCCGGCGGGCAGTGGCAGAAAATCGCCCTGTCACGGGCCTTCATGCGCGAAGATGCCGACATACTGGTGCTGGATGAACCCACCGCGGCCATGGACGCCGCTGCCGAAGCCACCATCTTCGAGCACTTCCGCCGACTCACGGAAAACCGCATCGCCATCCTGATCTCGCACCGTTTTTCCACCGTGCGCATGGCCAGCCAGATCGTGGTCATCGAACAGGGGCGCATCATCGAGCGGGGCAGCCACGAAGAGCTCATGGCGCTGGACGGACACTACGCGGGACTGTTTTCCCTGCAAGCCGCGGGTTACCGCTGAACGCGCATCCGACTCACAGAGTGATGGCCCCGCCCGGCATCCCGGCCTGTACGCGCGGCGCGTTCTTCACCGCCATCCAGCTCACCACGGCATAGCGGCGGCCGCTGGTGACCGGTTGCGCCTCGTGCATGAAGCGTGAATCGGAGGGAAAGAACATCAGGTCGCCGGCGCGCGGCCGGTACTGGTAATTGAACACGGGAAAGTCCAGCAGGCCGCCCTCGAAATCCTCGTTCAAATACAGCAAAAGGCTGATCTCACGGTCCAGGATCTTGACCCAGACATTGCGCTCGCGGTCGAAATGCTCGGCGTCGGCATGGCGCTTGAACCAGCCGCCTGCCTCGTAACGCATCAGGTCGGGTTCCTCGAACCAGGCGATCTCGCGCTTGAACGCCGGCTCGATGTGTTCGCTGATGGCGCGACGGATCCAGTCATTGACCTGTTCCTGGCGCTCGCCCAGCTCCACCTCGTCGGTCACGCGCGCGGTGGTGGCGCGACCGCTGTTCTTGCTGTGATCGGTGTTCTCGATGTCGACCACGGTGAGCTGTTCACCGCTTTGCTGGTCGGCCCAGGCCACCAGGTCACGGCAGTCCTGCGCGGGAACGAATCCGGGAATGACAGAGACGCTGAACGGGGGTTTGCGGCCCGCGGCGCGTGATCCGCAGCAGTTCTTGAAGCGTTTGCCGCTGCGGCAGAAACAGGGGTCCAGGCGACCGGGCTCGAAAGGTGGGCGTTCCATGACGTCGGGGTGTTTCCAGGGGGGCGACAGTATAGGCGGGCGTCTCCGCGGTGGTCAAAGGTGTGCGCGGGGGCGGCGGGTTTGTCTAACATAAGGATACGCCATCGCCCAGGGGGCCAAGCCATGAACCGACTGATCCTTCCACTGATCCTGTGCCTGGGGCTGCCATCCGGCGTCCTCGCCGAGGACGCCCGTGAAGCCGAGCAGGCGCGGCTGGACGCCGCCTGCGAGGCCGCACGCGAGAAGAAACTGGCGCCGGAACGCGCGCGCTACATCGAGGAATGCGTCAAGGAGAAGCAGCGCCCGGACCGCGCCGCCTGTGAACGCTTTTACGCAGACTACGGCAACCAGTCCGGCAACCGTGCGCCCCTGTACATGGACCTGCCCGAATGCGTCGAGGCGTTCGAGCACCGCCGCGAAGGCGAAGACTGAATGGTCCAGTCCGCCGCCACCACGCCGGAAGACTATCTCGCCGAGCTCGAACCGGAGCGCCGGGACGTGGTGGGTCGGTTGCGCGAGGTGATCCTGGCCGGGCTCCCCCCGGGTTTCGAGGAGGTCATGAGCTACGGCATGATCGGCTACGTGGTTCCGCACTCGTTGTACCCTCCCGGTTACCACTGCAATACCGACCTGCCCCTGCCGTTCATGAACCTGGCCAGCCAGAAGCAGTACGTGGCCGTCTATCACATGGGTATTTATGCGGACGCGGAACTGCTGGCCTGGTTCCAGAATGCGTACCGCGAGCAGCTGGGCCGCAAGCCCGATATGGGTAAAAGCTGCCTGCGTCTCAGGAAGATGGACCAGGTGCCCTACGACCTGGTCGGTGAGTTGGCCGGCAGGATCACGCCACAGGAGTGGATCGCGCGGTACGAGGCCGGGGTGCGGCGCTGAAGGCCCGATCCGGCAGGCATTTCTGGCACAATCTCCCGTTTTCGGGACCGCAGTCATGAGCGACTTCATCAACACCATCAACGGCATCGTGTGGAGCAGCGCGCTGGTTTACCTGTGCCTGGGCGCCGGCCTGCTGTTTTCGCTGTGGACGCGCTTCGTGCAGGTCCGCCAGTTTCCGGAAATGATCCGCCTGCTGTTCAGCGGCAAGGAATCGAAAGAGGGCATCTCCACCTTCCAGGCCCTGGCCGTGTCCCTGTCGGGCCGCGTCGGCACGGGCAACATCGCCGGGGTGGCGGCCGCCATCGGTTTCGGCGGTCCGGGCGCCGTGTTCTGGATGTGGGTGGTGGCCTTTCTCGGGGCCTCGACGGCCTACGTGGAGTCCACCCTGGGCCAGTTGTACAAGGAAGTCGACGAAGGCCAGTACCGGGGTGGGCCGGCGTTCTTCATCGAAAAGGCCCTGGGCCAGGCCTGGTATGGCTGGGTGTTCGCGGTGGTGACGGTGTTCGCCTGCGGTGTTCTGCTGCCCGGCGTGCAGGCCAACGCGATCGGCAACGCGGTGGACCTGGCCGTGGCCTCCGAGGCCACCCTGGTGACGCCACTGGGCACGTTTCCCACGGCCAAGGTGGTGATGGGCGCCGTGGTGACGGTGTTTCTGGGCGTGATCATTTTCGGCGGCGTCAGGCGTATCGCGCATTTCACGCAGGTGGTGGTGCCGCTGATGGCGATTCTCTACATCCTCAGCGCCCTGGTCATCATCGCCACCAACCTGGGCGAGGTGCCGCGCGTGATCGGCCTGATCGTCGGCGACGCCTTCACGCCCATGGCCGGCCTGGGCGCCGCCATCGGCTGGGGCGTCAAGCGCGGCATCTACTCCAACGAAGCCGGGCAGGGCACCGGCGTGCATGCTGCGGCGGCCGCCGAGGTGGACCACCCCGCCCAACAGGGCCTGGTGCAGGCCTTTTCCGTGTACGTCGACACCCTGTTCGTGTGCACGGCTACCGCGCTGATGATCCTGATCACCGGCGCCTACCACGTGACCAGCGTGGACGGCGGCGTGTCCGGCGGCCTGCTGGCGGCCTCGGTCGACCCCAACAGCCCGGCCTTCACCCAGCTGGCGGTGAGCCAGGCCTTCGCCGGGGTGGGCGAGCCCTTCGTCGCCGTCACGCTGTTTTTCTTCGCCTTCACCACGCTGCTGAGTTACTACTACATCGCCGAGACCAACGTGGCCTACATCAAGCGCACCCTGCACATCCCGGGGCTGATGCTGGCGCTCAAGTTCGCCCTGCTTGCCTCGGCTTTCTACGGCGCGGTACGTGCGGCCGGCGTGGCCTGGGCGCTGGGCGACATCGGCGTGGGCCTGATGGCCTGGCTGAACATCGTCGGCATCCTGCTGATTTCCTTCGCCGCCCGCCCGGCGATGAAGGCCCTGCGCGATTACGAGGCGCAGAAAAAGGCCGGGGTCACGGCCTACACCTTCGATCCGGGGGCCCTGGGTATCCGCAACGCGGCGTTCTGGGAGGAGCGGCTGCGCAAGCGCGGCAATGCGCCCTGAAGGGCTACTGGTCAGTCAGGGCTTCCGTGCGACTCTCCTCGTTCCAGTCCGTGATGTTGATTTCGATGAACAGGAACGCCAGCAGCCACAGGAGTGAGTCGTACAGGTCCAGCGCGCGCCCGAACAGGCTGTAGTAGAGCGTGACCACCACGATGGCCGCATAGATCGTGACCTTCGCCGATTGCAGGTTCGCCAGCAGCGAAACACTGAGTTCGCGTTTCAGTTGCAGGACGATTTCCAGCTGGATCAGGCCCAGGGCCACGATCCACAGCACGCCTTCGATGGCGTCTGCCCAGGCCAGGGACCAGGCGCCGCCCAGGCCCCAGTAATCACCGTGCAGGACCACGATGGGTTCGAGCCGTAGCTGGAGCAGGTCACCGGTGGCCAGGGCCTGGTTCAGAACGCCACAGTTGCCCGTCGTGACCGGGACGAATTGGTCCAACGCCTGCATCCAGCTCAAGGCGCCCGCCTCGCACAGGTCGTCGACCGGCGGGGGATGCGCGCCCAGCACCAGCCACAACTTGCCGAGGTAGCCCGCCAGGGCGTAGAACACGGCCATGTAGAAAACGAACGCCAGGCCGTTGAACATCCACTGCAGCCCCCCGCGCAGCCGCGCGTCGTCCACCAGGGCGGTCTGCAGTTCGTAGAGCAGCAACAGGCCGTACCAGGCGATGTAGTCGATCGAAATGGCGAACCAGCTGAGCCACTCCCAGAACCCGGAACCGGCATCCAGGGTTTGCGCGGCGGCGCGCAGATCGTCGCGTATGTAGAGCGCCGAGGTCAGTGCGAGCGACCCGAACAGCGCCACCTTGAGCAGCGGAAACAGTGGCGGCCGGGCGTGCAGCCAGTGGTGGGTGGCAAGCAGGGCCCGGTGGGCGCGACCGCTCACCGGCCGTTCACAGCCCCGTGGGCAGGTCGGGCGCGTCCTTCACCGTCAGGCCGTTGGCTTCCACGTGTGCGATCGCCTCTTCCAGGTGTTGCAGGCCTTCGCGCAGTACCGCCTCGTCCATGGTCAGCGACGGGTACATGCGGATGTTCTCCTCGCGGTCACTGATGGCCCACACGCCGCGCGCCAGTAACTGGCTGCGCACTTCCCGCGCGAACCACACGGTGTCCTCGTCCCGGCCGGCCTGGCCCTCGGGGTCCTGGATGCTCACGCCCATCAGCAGGCCGTTGCTGCGTACCTGGCGCACGATGGGGTGTCGTGATTCCCAGTCCGCCATGACCTCGGCCGCCACCGCGCCCAGGTGCGCGGCCTGCGCCACCACGCCGTCGCGCTCGAACAGTTCCAGGGTCTTGAGTCCCGCCGCGCAGCCGGCCGGTGTGCCGGCGAAGGTGGAGCCCGACCAGGCGTGGGGGTTGTCGCCCAGGATCTCGTCCCGTGCCGCGATGCCCGCGCAGGGGGCGATGCCGCCGGAGAGGTTCTTGCCCACCACCAGGATGTCCGGCTCCACGTCGTAGTGCTCGATGCCCCACATCCTGCCGGTGCGCCCCAGCCCGGTCAGCACCTCGTCCACGATCAGCAGCCAGCCGTTGCGGTCGCAGATCTCGCGCACGCCCTGGATGAACCGGGGCGTGGGAATCCAGTTGCCGCCCTCGGCCAGCCCCGGTTCGATCATGATGGCGGCGATGTTGTCACGGGTGGTGACGGCGGCCGGGATGTGGTGGTCCAGGAACCACAGGCAGAAATCCACGTACTGTTCCTGGTCCATGCCGGCCGGGATGTGGTCGCTGAAGGGGTAGGGCGCCTTGATCACGCCGCCCGACCAGGCCTCCAGGTAGCGGCCATAGTCCGGGTCCAGGGCGCTGAGCACCTTGGTGCCCAGCCCCATGCCGTGGTAGCAGGAGGCAAAGGTGATGACGTGGCGCCGCTGCGTGTAGGCCAGTGCGGTGTGCACGGCCGCTTCAGCCGCTTCCGTGCCGGACACTTCGTAGCTGAAACGCGGCAGGGGGCCCGGCATGATCTCCGCCAGTTGCTCCGCCAGTTCGTAGCGCAGCGGGTGGTCGTAGTGAAAGCCCCAGGTGCGGTTGGCGGCCTCCACGGCCTCGATCACCTCGGGGTGGCAGTTGCCCACCGGGTTGGTGGCCCAGCCATTCTGGAAATCGATGTAGCGCTTGCCGTCCAGGTCCCAGATGAAGTCACCCTCGGCCCGGCCGATGATGATCTGGCGTGGGCTTCGATAACCCCGCTGGTGGGAACGCTCGAGTTCCTGGGCGTAGCGCAGGCCGTTGCGGAACAGCGGGATGCCGCGCTCCAGCATGGCCTGGGACTTGGGGCCGCCAACGGCGGGAAAGGGGGGCTTGGCTTGCATGGCATCAACCGGCTGTCGCGATGAAAACAGCATAGCAGTCAGCTGTCCGCAAGGACCCCGTTTCGGCGCCGGCTCAGGCGCTGAGGCGGTGCGTATCGGTCAGCGCGTGACGTGCGTCGTCCAGCAGATCGAGCAGCCGGTCCACGTGGCGTTGCCGGGCCAGGTGGCTGGTCACGCAGGCGCGCACCACCGGGCGTCCGCCCAGGCGCGTGCTGGAGACCCAGGCCTTGCGGCCGTGCCGCACCGTGGCGGCCACCGCCTGGGGGCAGACACGGCCGGCAGCGTCCTCGAAACAGGCCACCCCCACGCCGGCGGGGTTGAGCACGCGCCAGCCGCGATCCGACAGCCCGGTCTTGAGTGACTCGGCCAGGCCGACCTGGCGTTCCACCGCCGCCGCACAGGCCTGCCGACCGTCGCCGGCCAGGTTGAAAAACAGCTTCAGCCCGGCGTGGCGCCGGCTGAACTGCATGCCCAGGCGGTAGTTGTCCAGGTTCTCCGATTCCTCGTCCGGCACGTAATCCGTGGTCAGTCCGAATGCCTGGTCCAGCCAGGCCCGCTGCCGGCTCAGCAACATGCCGGCGCCCATGGGTACCGACAGCATCTTGTGCGGATCGAAGGTGATGGAGTCGGCCTCCTCGATACCCGCCAGGTGAGGGCGCAGGCGGTCGGAGATGACCAGGCCGCCACCCCAGGCCGCGTCCACGTGAAGGTGCAGGTCTTCGCGCCGGGCCACCCGGGCGATCTCGCCCAGCGGCTCGACCAGGCCGGCGTTGGTGGTTCCCGCGGTGGCCACCACGGCGAAAGGCCGCAGGCCGGTGGCGCGATCGCGGCGCACGCTGCGCACCAGGTCCCGCGTGTCCATGACGTGCTGTTCGCTGACCGCCACCCGGCGGACCGCGTTCCTGCCCAGGCCGCTTTGCTGGGCAATTTTCTCGAAGGAATGATGAAACTCGCTGGACACGTAGAACACGGGCTGTCCGTCCAGCGTACGCAGTCCGCCTTGCCGAAAGGTTGGAAACCGACGGGTCAGCGCCAGCAGGATGCCGGTGGCGTTGGCCTCCGAGCCGCCGGAGGTGAAATGGCCGTAGCCGGCGTCGGCATCCAGGCCGAAACGGGCCAGGAACCAGCGCACCAGGTGGCGTTCGATCTCCGTGGCGATGGGGCTCTGGTGCCAGGCGCCGGCCTGGGGGTTGAAACCGGCGACCAGCAGGTCCGCCGCCATGCCGCCCAGGCTGGGCGCCGGATTGAACAGGCCGAAACAGCTTGGGTGGGGCGTTTGCAATCCATGTTCGCGGAACAGGCGCTCAACCTCGGGCACCAGCCGCTCCAGCCCATGACCCTGCTCCAGGTCGAACCGGGCCAGTTCGCTGCGAATCCGGAATGCGTCGGTATCCGGCACGACGGGCAGGGATTCCAGCGCTTCGTAGTAGCGATCCACCGCATCGGCGGCCAGGGCCAGGGTCCGGCGGCGTTGTTCCGAATCGGGTATCAACATATCGGCCTCGTTATCTGATGAATATTCGTGATATGACCAGAGTAGACCGAATAAACTGGGTTAAACTAGCGAATTGATTGCGGAAATGTGGTAATTTTCCGGTTATGGACCGAACAGATTACAGAATTATCGAGCTCCTGCAGAACAATGCGCGGCTGTCCAACAAGGACCTGGCGCGACAGGTCAACCTGGCGCCTTCCAGTTGCCACGCCCGGGTCCGGGCGCTGGACGAGTCGGGCGTGTTTCGCGGCTTCCATGCCGACGTGGCACCGGCCGCGCTGGGCATCGGCCAGCAGGCCCTGATTTTCGTCGGCCTGGCACGCCACAACCGGAGCGTGGTGGAGTCCTTCATTGACGAGGTGGTGGCCCTGCCCGAGGTGGTGAACCTGTTCAATATTTCAGGACAGATGGATTTCGTGATCCAGGTGGTGGTGCGCGATACACGGCACCTGCGTAATTTCACGCTGGACCACCTGGCGTCCAGGAAGGAAGTCAGCCGCATCGAGACATCGCTGGTTTTCGATCAGCACAGCAAGCACGGCCTGCCGAATCTCGTAGTGGGCGTCGACGGGCCCTGAACCCGGGGGCGACGCGTCAGGTCAGGGCCGACACCAGCATGACGATGGTGGCGCCGAAGCCCACCCCCCAGACCAGCGAGCGTACGAGAAACACGCCCGAGGCATAGGCCGGTATGTATACGACCCGCGCCGCCAGGTATACCCAGGCGCAGGACGCTGTCAACGGGGAGCTGGCGTCGCCCAGCACGACCACGACCACCGCCACGGTAAACAGCAACAGCGCCTCGAAGTGATTGTTCAGCGCGCGGTACAACCGTCCCGGCACGCCATGTGGCGTGCGCTGTTCGTCTCGGTTTCCGCCGGTGTAGCGAACCCCCATCTGCAGGTTGACGGGCACGGCCATCAACAGGAACTGGAAGGCCTGGAGCAGGCCGGCCAGGGCGAGAACCTTGAGCTCGGTGGGCATTCGTTCAGCGCCGATACAGCGCCGCACCCGCCAGCAGCGGGACGAGCAGGATCAGCAGGACCTGCGCCGGCCAGCCCGTGGCCGGCACCGGCTCGGCGTAGCGCGACGGTGGGGGCGGCACCGGCGTCGGCGGTGGCGGACGGGGCGCAAACTGGGTTTCGAAGGTGAAGTTGTCCACCGCGAAGGAGAAGTTCGGGCTGTCGCCGGCAATCACCACCGAGGCAATGTCCTGGGCGGAACTGACGAAACCGAAAAACGCCAGGGCCTCGGTCTGTACCACGGGTCGGGTCAGCGCCTGCATGCTGTTGTCGCTGAAAACGATGGTGATGTCGAAGGACTGTCCCATGATGAAATTGGTATCGAAGCCGATGGCGCCGACAGCATCATCAAAATCGACCGTCAGCGCCTCACCTGGTCCCAGCCGGTCCAGGAACCCGCCCTGGAAGCCGCCGCCGCTGTCGATGTTGAAGAAAAAACCCTGGCCGATGGGCGTGGAATAGGTCGCCCCCGACTGGATGTCGCCGGGGTTGAGCCCCGCTTCGCTGGTCTGGTCATTGAGCACACCCGAGGTGATCGGGAAATGGGACGTGTCCGTGAAGTCTTCAACCACCCGCGTTCCGGTCGCGTCGTTGAAGTCGGCACGGTCCCCGTACAGGACGATGTCGCCCGCCAGGGCGCGGCATGACATGCCGGCCATCACCAGCATCGTCACCATCTTCCATGGAATGCGTCGCATGCGCCTGGGCTCTCCTCGCAGCAATCTTCGTGCCGGGTGGTCGGTCGCCAGCATACCGTCAACCGGGACGGGGGTTCCAGCCATGAAGGCCGCCACTTTGGCCAACGTCACGGCCGGTGCGCTAGACTCTCGTCGACCGATTGCGAGTCACGAAACGGAGAAGGAGGATCCCCCGCATGCAGCTGACACGTTCCCTGCTGGCGGCCACGATGGTCGCCGGACTGCTCTACCTGGCGCCCTTGACCGGCGAGCAGGCCAGCGCCTGGGCCGGCAAACCCGTCCAGGACATCGAAAACGTCCCTGTGCCCGAGGGCATGAACATGGAAGCCATCGGCGACGCCGTCATCGACGGTTGCGCCAAGCGCAACTGGGTGGCGACCGAAGTGGAGCCGGGGCACATGCAGTGCACCCTGTACATCCGCTCGCACATGGCCATGGTGGACGTCAGGTTCGATACCGAGACATTCTCCATTACCTACGCCGACAGCGAGAACCTCGGCTACGACGCCGAAGATCATGAAATTCACCGCAACTACAACGGCTGGGTGCAGAATCTCAACGGCGACATTCGCAACGCGATGCTGCGCGCGTCGCGCTGAGAACCCGGCGGGACGGGTGACGATGCCCGCGCGCCCCGACGGCGGCGCGCCGAACCCTCGGCTGGTGACCGTTTCCGCCGGGGCCCGGCCATTGGCCCAGCTGGGCCTGGTGCCGGCGGGCGCGTACGACACCGGCCCGCTGGAGTCGGCCCTTGACGCCCGGGACCTGGCCCGTGCCAATGCCTTCCGCAGGAAACGCCGCCGGGAGGAGTTCGTGGTTTCGCGCTGGCTGTTGACCCGCCTGCAGGTGCATGGCCCCACGTCGTTGAGCCATTGTGACCACTGGATCGCGGCGGCCGCCACGCCGTGGAAGGCCATCGGGGTCGACGTGGAATCACGCCTGCCCCGACAACGCGAAGCGGTGGCCGAGCGCCTGGGCTGGCAGGACCTGGCGCCGGAGCGTCACCTGCAGGCGTGGACGCTCTGGGAGGCTTGGCGCAAGCTCGAGAACGGTTCGGTGCTGGATTCGCCCGACCTGCCCTATGCGCTGGTGCTGCGTGAAGCCGAAGGCCTGTTCGGCGCTCCGCGGAACGTGGCCGGGGCCTGGTGGTTCAGTCTTGCGCTGGACGGGGCCGTGCTCAGCGGGGTGGTGCGCGACTGAGGCGGTCAGCCCTCGAAGCGCTGCAGCACCATGGAGGTGTTGATGCCGCCGAAAGCGAAGTTGTTGTTCATGACCGCGTGAGTTTCCAGCGACCTGCCCGGCGCCCGGATGTAGTCGAGCGCACCGCAGGCCGGGTCGACGTGCTCCAGGTTCCGGTTGGGCGCAAACCAGCCGGCGCGCATCATCTCGATCGCCAGCCACGCCTCGATGGCGCCGCAGGCCCCCAGGGTGTGGCCGAAGGCGCCCTTGAGCGACGACACGGGCACGGTGCCGCCGAACACGTCGGCGGTGGCCAGGCTCTCGGCCATGTCCCCGGCGCCGGTGGCGGTGCCGTGGGCGCTGACGTATCCGATGTCCCCCGGGGACAGATCGGCGCTGTCCAGCGCCATGCGCATCACCCGGGCCATCGAGTCGCGATCGGGGCGCGTGACGTGATTTCCATCTGAATTGGTTGCGAAGCCGGTCATTTCGGCGATGATCGGCGCGTTTCTCGCCCGGGCATGCGCCAGCGACTCCAGCACCAGGGTGGCGGCACCCTCGCCCACCACCAGCCCGTCGCGGTCCCTGTCGAACGGGCGCGGGGTCGCGTCCGGACGGTCATTGGCGGTGCTGGTGGCGTACAGAATGTCGAACACGGCCGCGTGGCTGGGGCACAACTCTTCGCTGCCGCCGGCCAGCATCACGTCCTGCAGGCCGTGGCGGATGGTCTCCCAGGCATAGCCGATGCCCTGGCTGCCGGCGGTACAGGCGCTGATCGTGGGAATCACCCGGCCGCGCAACTTGAAAAACATGCCGATGTTGGCTGCCGCGGTGTGTCCCATCAGGCGCACGTAACTGGTGGCGTTCACCTTGCGCGCGGTGTTGGAGAGCAGGACGTGCGCCATTTCCGCCAGCGCGTCCGTGCTGCCGGATGACGAGCCGTAGGAGACACCCGCCCGGCCCGAGCCCAGCACTTCGCTGCCGAGCAGCCCGGCGCGCTCCAGCGCCAGCTCGGTAGCGCGCACCGCCAGGCGCGCATTGCGCCCCATGGTCCGGGTGCGCTTGCGGGTGTAGTGCGCGGGCAGCTCGAAATCC
This sequence comes from Gammaproteobacteria bacterium, assembly GCA_030431095.1. Taxonomy (GTDB): domain Bacteria; phylum Pseudomonadota; class Gammaproteobacteria; order Xanthomonadales; family SZUA-36; genus Marinihelvus. The sequence goes on from JAUIJU010000011.1 coordinate 35,254, forward strand.
TCGATGGGCGCACCGAGCTTGCAGTTCAGGCCACGAATTTTCTCCCAGCCCGGCATGTGCCGGACGCAGCCCCGACCGGCTTCGAGCCCGGAACGTATGGCGTTCCAGTCACTGCCCAGTGCGGTGAGGCCCGCGGCGCCGGTGACCACCACACGCCGCATCAGGCCATACCGCCGTTGACGCCGATCACCTGGCGCGTGATGTACGCGGCTTCCGGGCTGAGCAAAAAGCGCACGGCGGCGGCGACTTCGTCCGGCTGGCCCAGGCGCCCCGCGGGAATGTGGTCGATCATCCGCTGACGCACGTCTTCCGGGATCTCGCGCGCCATGTCGGTTTCCACCAGGCCGGGGGCCACGCAATTGACCGTGATGCCGCGGCTGGCCAGTTCCACCGCGAGCGCCTTGGTGGCGCCGATGATGCCGGCCTTGGACGCGCTGTAGTTCACCTGGCCCCGGTTGCCGACCACGCCGGACACCGAGGACAGCGTCACGATCCGGGCCGGTTGACGCGTGCGCACCAGTGGCATGACGAGCGGGTGCAGCACGTTGTAGAAGCCATCCAGGTTGGTGCGCATCACCTGGTCCCAGTCGTCGTCGCCCAGCATGGGGAAGGCGCCGTCACGGGCGATTCCCGAGTTGAGGACCACGCCGTAACAGGCGCCATGCGCCGCCAGGTCGGCCTCCAGGGCTTCGCGCGTCGCGTCGCGGTCACTGACGTCGAATTGCAGGACGCGTGATTGCGCGCCGGCGTCACGGGCGGACTGGGCCACGGTCTCCGCCGCCTCCCGGTTGCCCAGGCAGTGCACCACCGGGTCGTAGCCGTGGCGCGCCAGGTCGAGAGCGATGGCGCGACCGATGCCCCGGCTGGAGCCGGTCACGAGAACGCTGGGTCGTCGGTCGGTCATTGAAAAGGTACCAGGAGCCGGACTACGTGGGGGGAATGTACACGCTCAGCACGCATTCCGCCGCCAGTTCCTCGTCCAGGGTGCGGCAGCGATAGGCGCCCATGCCGGCGCCGTCGGTGAATTCGTGCCGGGCCTCGACCACCAGGTCCCGGCCTTCCGGGACGTGTGAAAACGCGCAGTCCAGGCGACGCGTGCCCAGCAGGAAGCCCTGCGCCACGGCTTCGCCGGCCTGGCGCGCCCGCAGGCCGCCGATCAGCGCGGCGCACTGGGCGAACACTTCCAGCAGCGCCCAGGCCGGAAACCCGCGGCCCGGCTCCACCAGCGCGGTGTCGGGCGTGACCTGCAGCACGGCACGGGCGGATTCGCCGTCGCCGTCCACCAGGCGGTGGAGCAGCAGCATGGGCCGGCGGTGCGGCAGCAGGGACTCCAGCGTTGGCACGGAACCGCTCATTCCAGGCCGTGTTCGCCGGTGACCTTGCCCAGGCGGCCGGTGGCGCGCAGCTTCAGCAGCCCGGGCGCGCGTACCAGCATGCCGAGCAGCAGGCGCACGTGCAGGCCCACCATGCGCAGGTTGTCGCGCAGGTAATGGAAATGCGACACACCGTGTTCCGGGTAGCGCACGCGCGTATCCAGGAAGTGCAGATCCATGCCCTCCCAGCGGGCCCGCACCAGCATATCGGCGTCGAAATCCATGCGCCTGCCCGGCCGCTTGATGGCGACGACGGTCAGGGTCTGTGCCAGCGGGTATACGCGAAACCCGCACAGCGAGTCGCGAATACCCCGGGACCAGGTTTCCAGGAACACCATCCCGTCGGTCAGCTTGCGGCCCCAGACCCGCACCCAGGGGGCGTCATCGCCGAACACCGGCACGCCGCAGATCATGGTTCGCGGCCGTTCCCGGGCCACCGCCAGGAAGCGGGGAATGTCAGCGGTTTCGTGCTGCCCGTCGGCGTCGATCTGCAGGGCGTGCGTGTAGCCCTGGTGGGCGGCATATTCCAGCCCGGCCATCACGGCGTCGCCTTTGCCGGCATTGCGGGGCCGGCACAAGAGGTCGAAGTCCTGTTCCACCGCCAGGGTCTCCAGGCGTTCACGTTGCCCGGGGTCGCTGCCGTCATCGACCACCAGCACGGGCACACCGACGCCCAGCAGGTCGGGCAGGTAGCGTGCGAACGCCTCCACGTGGTTGTAGTGGGGCACCAGCAATACCGGGCGAAAGTCGCTCACGCGAAACCGACCCGGCCCTGGGCGCTGGGCGTACCGTCGCGCGCGAACAGGAAGTCCACGTGGCCGCGGTCGGCGTCGTAAATCAGTTCGAGGTCCAGGTCCGCCGGGGGCAGCACGGGCCGACGAAACTTCAGGTTCGAGACGCGTGTCACGATGTCCAGCGACGGCCACAGGATTCCGCTGGCCCCGATGGCCCAGCGCAACAGCACCACGCCTGGCAGAACAGGCCGATCAGGAAAATGACCATCGAGCCAGGGGCTGTCATCCGCCACCCGGAGTTGCAGGCGCGCCGTGCCGGGTGGCTCTCGATCAGCCATGCGCAAGGCGGGCCAGTCGGGAGAGGCGGGCCAGGAAATGGGCCGGGATTCAGCCACCGTGAAGCAATTGACGGGCAAACGCGCTCAGGCGATCTCGCGGTCGACGATGTCGACGACGTCCTGCACGGTGCGCACGGTCTTGAACCGTTCCGGCGTGATGCGCTCGCCCGTGACTTCGCGCATGTGCACGATCATGTCCACCGCGTCGATGCTGTCGATGCCCAGGTCGTCGGCCAGCAGGGCCTCCGGGCTCACTGCTTCCGCGGGAACTTCGAACTGCTGGATCAGCAAATCACGGACGTACTGGTAGGAATCTTTTCGTTCCATCTAGGGCTGCTCGATAGGGTTGCACGGCCGGCCGGTGGTCACCGCCCCACGGTTCCACCGACTAAGCGGCTTTTGAGGGTGATGAGTGTACCGCTTTGAGTAGCAGGGTACTAAGCCTGTTTGTCAGTTCCCGGGTGCCGCCGCGCTCACCACGGTCACCCTCGGTCCACGTGGCCGGCTGCAGAGCGTCGAGCACCTGCAGGTGGAAATGCGGCCGATGCCGGGTATTGCGAAACCAGGTCTCTCCCTTGCGCAGGATGTGCGGTCGGCAGCGAATGCGCACCGGCAGCAGGTCGGCTTCCGCCCGGGCAGCGATCACCGCGGCGCCGCGGCGAAACACCGGTTCCTCGCCTTCGCGCGCCCGTGTGCCCTGGGGAAATAGCACCAGGCAACCGCCCGAACGTACCCGCCGGACGGCTTCGTGCAGCAGGGTCTCGTCATCGTTGTTGGGCAGGTAGCCGGCGGCGCGGACCGCGAACATGGTCACCGGGTTGCGCCAGTGGGCCGCCTTGACCACGCAGTCGGCGCCGGGGAACAGCCACAGCAGGAACACCGCGTCGATCAGCGTGGGGTGATTGGCGACCACCACGCAGTGGCGCGGGCGCCCGCCGGTCGGCAGGCCGTCCACCTGCCAGGTCAGGCCGACCAGGGCCATGAACCGAATGAAGGCGCCGAACAGCCAGGAAATCATGCCGCGGGCAACGTGCTTGCGGCGTTGGTCATCGCGTACCAGCAGGAACAGGCACGGCGCCACCACCAGCCCGAACAGCAGCCCGCCGATGGCGAACAGGGAAAAGGAAATCACCGTCCACGCCAGGCGCGCCGCGCGGCCGAGCGGGCCTTCCAGTGGCGCGCGCCGTCCCGTGCCCCGGTCTATTGAGTTTTGCCCGGCAGCCGTCACAATAGGGCCCCTTCCCGTTGCTCAGCGGAGATTCCGATTTCCCATTCTGCCATTGATTGCCGTGTCACGACCTGGACCCAGGTCAGTGCAGTGGGTCATGGCCTGGCGGCCCTGCGCGAGGCGCTGGCGCGCCGCCGCAGCGGCCTGCGCGCCAATGATTTTCCCGGATCGCGCGTGGACACGCGCATCGGACGCGTCGAGGGCGTCGAAGCCCTGGCGTGGGAAGGCGAGCTGGCGGCCTGGACCAGTCGCAACAACGCCCTGGCCCGCCTGGGCCTGGCGGCGGACAGTTTCGACCGGCAACTGCGCGAGGTGCGCCAGCGCTTCGGCCCCGCGCGCGTGGGCGTGATCATTGGCACCAGCACCTCCAGTATCGGGCGCACCGAGGCCGCCTATGCCGCCGGCGGTGACCGGTTTCCCCCGGCATACCGTCAGCGCGCGGTGCACAACCCGCACTCGCCCGGTGCTTTCGTGGCGCACCTGGCCGGCCTGGAAGGTCCCCAGTTGACCGTCAGCACCGCCTGCGCGAGCAGCGCCCGGGTGTTCGCCAGCGCGTGGCGCTGGCTACAGTGTGGCCTGGTGGACGCGGTGCTGGTGGGTGGTGTGGATTCCCTGTGCCACAGCGTTCTGGCCGGATTCAATGCCCTGGAACTGACCTCGCCGCAACCCTGCCGGCCCTTCGATGCCGACCGCGAAGGCATCAACCTGGGCGAAGCGGCGGGTTTCGCCCTGGTCACGACGGCCGCCCATGCACCGGCGGACGCCGTGCGCCTGGCCGGTTACGGTGAGAGCTCCGATGCCTTCCACATGTCGCAGCCACCGGCCGACGGCGCCGGGGCACGCCGCTCGATGCGCGCGGCGCTGGATCGTGCCGGGGTGGACGGTGGCGCCATCGGCTACGTGAATCTGCACGGCACCGCCAGCCGCGCCAACGACGCCGCCGAGGCCAGGGCCCTGGATGCCGTGCTGCCCGCCGGCGTGTTCGTGTCCTCCACCAAGGGATGGACCGGCCACACCCTGGGCGCGGCCGGCATCCTGGAGTCCGTGATCACCCTTGAGGCCCTGGTCGGCGGCCTGCTGCCGGGCACCCTGAACCTGGAAACGCCCGATCCGGACCTGGCCTACGCGGTGGCGAGCGAGAACGCGTCACGCGATACCGCCTTCGCCATGACCAATTCCTTCGGTTTTGGCGGCAACAACTGTTCCCTGGTGTTCGGCAAGGCCGCGGCATGAGGGTGCGCATCGACGGCATCGGCGCCTGGGGCCCCGGGTTCTCCGGCTGGGGTGAGCTGCGCGGCCTGCTGGCCGGTGGCGCCCTGGCGGAGGACGCGGTCACCGGCAAGCCGGCGCCCGAGTGCATTCCACCACGGGAGCGCCGCCGTGCGCCCCTGGCGGTGAAGCTGGCGGTTACCGTGGCCGAGCAGGCCTGCGCGGCCGCCGGCGTCGATCCCGCCGGTACGGTGTCCGTGTTTGCCTCCGGCATGGGCGACATGGACATTACCGACTACATGTGCCGCACGCTGGCGAGCGACGATCCCATGATCTCGCCCACCCGCTTCCACAACTCGGTGCACAACGCGCCGGTGGGCTACTGGACCATCAGCCAGGGCGCGGGACTGAGCAGCAACGCGGTGGCGGGCGGTGAGCACACGGTGCCGGCCAGTCTGCTGGAGGCGGTCACGCAGTGCGCCTGTGAGTCGGTGCCGGTGTTGTGGGCCTGCCAGGACATCGCCGCACCGCCGCCGTTTCGCGACATCTGCGACATCGACCAGCCCTGTGCGTTCGCCCTGTTGCTGCAACCCGGCGGCGAGGGCGACCTGTTCTTCACGGTCGAGCCGGCCGGCTGTGAATGGCCGGACCCGCCGACGCCCGCGCTGGCGCGCCTGTACCGCGACAACCCCACGGCCCGCCTGTTGTCCCTGCTGGCCTGGCGCGAGGCGGCGATCGACGATGCACTGCGCCTGCCGCTCAATGGCGCCCTGTCCCTGGCGGTGCACGGGTCGTGAGCGCCACGCGACACGACCTGGTGATCGTCGGCGGCGGCCTGGCCGGCCTGACGCTGGCCCTGGAACTGCGTCAAAGCCTGCCGGGACTGGACGTGGCGGTGCTGGAACGCGCCATTCATCCGGTGCCCGAGATCACCCACAAGGTGGGCGAGTCCACCGTGGAGCTGGGCTCCTGGTACCTGGCCAACACCCTGGGACTGCGTGACCACCTGGACGAGCACCAGCTGCGCAAGTTCGGACTCCGGTTCTTTTTCGGCGCCGGAGACCCCGGTTCCGGCGGCCTGGAACGGGCCGACGAGCTGGGCGTGAGCCGCCTGTTCAGCGTGCCCACCTGGCAGGTCGACCGGGGGCGCCTGGAAAACGAGCTGGCGCGCCGCGTACAGGCTGCGGGTGTGACGCTGCTGGGTGGCGCGCGGGTTCGGCGCCTGTCGCTGAACAACGGGGCCAGGCGCGTGGAATTCGACGGCCCCGTGGGTTCCGGCGCCCTGGAGTCGCGCTGGCTGATCGATGCCGCCGGTCGCACCAGCGTGCTGAAGCGCACCCTGTCCCTGGCGCGCCCCAACGGCCACGATATCAACGCCTGCTGGTTCCGGGTGGCGGGCGAAGTACGGGTTGACGCCTGGTCCGATGATGCCGACTGGCAGGCCCGCACAGGCGGACGGCCGCGCTGGTTCAGCACCAGCCAGCTGATGGGGCCGGGCTACTGGGTGTGGCTGATTCCACTGGCGTCCGGCGCCACCAGCCTGGGCATCGTGGCCGATCCGCGTTTTCACGACCTGGACGCGATTCGCACGCGGGAGCGGGCTTCCGAGTGGCTGCAACGCCACGAACCGCGCCTGGCTGCGGCGCTGGACGATCATGAGCTACTGGATTTTGGCTTCCTGCGGCACTTTTCGCATGATTGCGAGCGCCTGTTCGACGCCGACGGCTGGGCGCTGACCGGCGAGGCGGGCGTGTTCGTGGACCCGCTGTATTCGCCCGGCACGGATTTCATCGCGATCAGCAACGGATTCATCACGGACCTGGTGGCGCGGGACTGCGCCGGGGAGGACATCTCGGTGCGCGCCCGTGCGCTGGAGGTGGTCTACCGCTCGCTGTACGACAACTCCCTGGCGCTGTACCAGGGCATGTACGGCCAGTTCGGCAACGCGGACCTGATGGCCCTGAAGTCGACCTGGGACTACGCCTACTACTGGAGCGTGCCGGCGTTTCTTTTCGCCAACGGCGCGCTGGCGCGCCTGGCCTCCGACTCGGTGCTGCGCAACGCCCTGCTCACCGGGGTCGGACTGAACCGCCGAATGCAACGACGTTTTCGCCAGGCGCCGGGCGATGGCCGGGCGACACCGGGGCGGGGTCGTTTCTTCGATCAGAAGAGCATTCCCCTGCTGTCCCGGTTGAACGAGCAGCTGACCGAAACCCTGGACGGGGTCGCGTTGATGGAGCGCGTTACCGCCAACCTGATGCGCCTGGAGCGAATGGCGGGACACATCGAAAACCGCCTGGCGCATCCGGGTGCGCCCGTGGGGGACGACGAGCAGGAACTGCTCGGCGCCTTTCCCGGCCTACTTCGCGCCTGATCGCGGGCGCGCACCCAACCAGGCCGCCGCGAAACACAGCGCGCTGCCCAGCGCGACCGTGCTGCCGAGCGAATGCAGCGCCGGAATGGCGGAACCGGCCAACACGCTGAAGGCCGCCACGGTGGAGGCCATGCAGGCGAACACCGCGTGCCCGGCGCCCTGTCGGTCCGCCTTGCCCAGGAACAGGGCGTAGTCCAGGCCGATGCCCGCCACCAGCAGCAGGCCAGTGACGTGGTACAGGTCCAAAGGGCCGCTCCAGGCCCGTAGCACCGTGGCGGCCAGGAACACCGAAGCCAGCACCAGCGACAGGGTCCAGGCCGCCCGGCCCGGGCGGACACGCCAGGTCAGCAACAGCGCGATCAGCACCAGCACGCCGCCGAGCACGGCCAGGGTGCGTTGCCGGTAATCGGTGACCAGTGATTCCGAGGCCGCGCGCAGGTCCACCAGGCGCGCGTCGGGCGCCTGCACTGCCAGCAATTGTTCCAGTCCCTGGACGTCCGGATCGCCCCCGAGGGTGGCCAGGGCGGTCCACTGGCCCGCCGCGTTGCGGTACAGGTACTGGCCGAGAGCGCCTTCCAGCGTCGTTCCCGCGTAGGTGTCCGGCTGCAGCGCCGGCAGCCGGTGGCTGGCCACCGCGTCGTGCACGAAGCCGGTGAACGCCGTCGCGTCGAAGGGCAGGTTGTTCGTGGCGGAGCGCAGCCGCTCCTCCAGCGTGGTGCGCCCGGGAATGGCCTGCCGGCGTCGTTCCTGCACCGTGTCGGGCGGCAGCAGCGGGGTCAGGTCACCGAACCGCTCGATCAGGCCGGCCGCGACGGCGGTGTCCAGGGCGTCGTGTAACGTGGTGCTATCGGCCAGGACCGATTGCAGATTCTCGCCCCGTAAAGCGACCTGGTAGCGGATGTTGGGCGCGCCAGTGGCCTGGCGGAGGCGACCTTCGCGCGCCAGCTGCGCCGCCGGCACCGGGCTTAGCGCAGCCAGGTCCGATTCCCACCAGGGCGTTTCCTGGGTCTGCCAGGCCAGCAGTCCGCCGGCCCCGGCCAGCAGCATGAACGCCCAGGGACGCAACCGTGGCGACGGGCTCGGCGCGGCCAGTGCGGGACCGTCCTTGCCGCGCACCAGCCAGGGCAGGACGTACCGCGTGGTGGCCGCCGCGCCGACCACCCCGGCGGCGGAGAACAGGCCCAGTTGCGCCATGCCCAGCGCCCCGCCGGCCATCAGCGCGGCATAGGCCAGGCCGGTGCTCAGCGCGCTGAGTCGCAGCGTGGGCCAGGTGGCGCGCAGGGCGGGCGCGGCGCCCTGGACCCGCGCACGGCTGAGAAAATGCAGCGGATAATCGATGGCCACGCCCAGCAGGGTAAAGCCGAATGCCAGGGTGATCCCGTGCACCTGGCCATACACCAGTGACACCATGGCCAGCCCGCAAATCAGCCCGGCCGCCAGGGGCAGCGCCGCCAGCACCAGCACGGCGGGTCGCCGGTACACCAGCAGCAGCACGGCCACGATCGCCGCGCTCGCCCAGGTGGAGCGCCAGGTGGCCTCGTGCCGGATGGTATCGCGCAGCGTCACCCCGAACACGCCGGCCCCGCTCAGCACCGCGTCGGAATCAGTACCGAACACCCCGGCGACTGCCTGGCGGATGCCATTCACGGCGCGCGCCTGGGCCTCCAGGCGAAACGCCGGCGCCGTGGTGACCGCCACCAGCACGCGGCGCCCGTCGCCGGTGACCCACGGGGTTTCGGTGTCCGGGGCCAGGGCCTGCAACAGGTCCAGGGACAGCAAGGCGGGGTCGCGCGCCACCACGGCCTCGTAGGTGGCGTCCGTGCCCAGGCCCAGTTCCGCCAGGCGCGCCGAGAAAACGGATTCCAGCCCCTCAGCGCGCCAGTCCATGTCGGCCAGCAGAAAACGGTGTGACCAGAGCGGGTCCGGCGGCTGTCCTGCCGGTGGCGCCAGGTCGGACAGCACGCGTTCGACGTCGGGCAGCCCGCGCAGCGACGCCACCAGGCGGGTGACGCGCTCCGGGTCGTCCGGCACCGCCACCAGGACGTAGCGCGATCCGGGTGACTCGCCCAGGCGTTCCACCAGCACCTGCTGCTCCATGGTGCGTGGCGCGGGCAGGAACAGGCCCAGGTCGTAGGACATCGACAGGCGCCACAGGCCGCCCGCCAGCAGGGCGCCCAGGAGCAAGGCCCAGGCCAGCAGGCGTCGGCCGCCGCTAGGGCGCATCGTCGAGGGGCGTGGGCGGTGCGTCGTGGTCCTGCGGCACCATGCGCATCCGCTGGTGCTCACCGCCGCCGAGCAGGGTGTCGATCAGCGACACGTGGTTTCCCTTACCGCGAATCTCCAGCAGGGACAGGCGCGCCGCCAGGTCCGCCGCGCGCGGCGCCAGGCGCAGCAGCCAGGCGCCTTCGCCGTCCTCGCGGTAGTCGGTGTCGAAGGTGTCCTCCAGCGCCGCGGCATCGCCGGCCAGCAGCGCGCGGATTCCCCCCAGCAGCGCGGCCAGTTCCGGTCGTCGCTCGAGCGGCATACGGCGAATCCTGCCGGTTCCGGTCGCGGCCTCCAGGTGGGTGGGCGTGATGGTCAGCCGGGCCGTTCGCGGTTCATCTACCCACTTGGTCAGGTGACCGCTGTCCGGGTCCCAGGCCAGGCGCCCGCGGTAGGTCACCGGCCGCTTGAGCAGCGCGCTTTCACGCGTTTCCTCGTAGTGCAGTTCACGCTCGGGCTGCGCCGCGAGGCCCGCCAGGCGTTCAGGCAGCGTGGCGGCCGCCGCTGGCGAGGCCAGCAGGATGAAAACGAGCAGTCGCGACAGGAAGCTCACGTGGCGTCGGCCCAGAAGTCATAGAAGTTGAACCAATTGTACGGCGCGGCCCGTGCGTGGTGCTCGAGGCGGGCGGCGAAGCGTTGCGCGCTTTCGCGCACGACCCGTTCGCGTTCTCCGCGCGCCACGCGCGGCGGCGTGGGCAGCTGCTCGAATACCACCCGGTAGCGGCCGGCGCCCACGTGAAGGCCCCAGAACAGGACCACGGGGGCTCCGGTGACCATGGCCACTTCGTGGGGCGCGACGGGAAAGCGCGCCGGGTGGCCCAGGAAGTCCACGGTCACGGTGCGTTCCTCACCGCGTGGCCGGTCCGCCAGCATGGCCACCAGCGAGCCGTTCTGCAGCGCCGCCAGCAGGGCCAGCCCGGCGCCGGGTCGTGCGCCGATGTCCAGCACCTGGCCAGCCACCTCGGGATTCAGCGCTTCAAGGAAGGCCGTGGCGGCCGGGTTCACCTGTCGGTCCTGGACCAGCCTGAGCGGGACTTCCGGCCGCGCGCGCTTGATGGAGCGCGAGGCCTCGAAACTGCCCAGGTGAGCGCCCAGCAGCAGGCAGCCACTCCCCAGGTCCAGCGCCTGGTGCAGCACCTCGGGCTGCTCGGCGGTCATCGAGATACCCCGCCCCTCGGCGCCCAGCATGAACACGCGATCGAGAATGACCTGGCTGAACGTCCAGAAGTGCCGCCACACGTCACGGGCCGTGGCCTTGCGCCCCAGTGCGCGCTGCAGGAACTGCCTGGAGGCGCGCCGCTCGGGGCCGCGCACCAGGCAGAAGTAGGCGCAGATGGGCCCCAGCAGCACGCGCGAGGCGCGAGGGCCGATTTTCAGGCAGGTGCGGGCATAGGCGCGCATCAGCCACGGGCTGCCGGCCTCCCGGCGGGCCTTCCAACGCGTACTCATGGGCGGCGCTGGTGTTGCCGGTACAGGGCGAGCAGTTCCTTGCGGGGCAGCTTGGACGTGTCCGTGCGTGGCAGGCGGTCGACCTGTATCAGCGGGCGTGGCAGGAACACGTCATCCAGGAAACGCGACAGGTGGGCGCGGATGGCGGCGCGATCCGCGCTGCCGGCGTAGACCGCGGCGGGTCGACGGTTGTCACTGTTCGATGGCGGCGCGAAGGCCACGGCATCGTCCACCCCGGGGACGTCCAGCAGCCGCCGGGTGATGTCACCCAGGGAGCCGCGTTTGCCGGCCACGTTGATCATGTCACCCAGGCGCCCGGTGATACGGAACCGGTCCGGCGCCGTGAATTCCAGCTGGTCCGCCAGGGGCACGGGCTGGTCCAGGTGGGCGGCGTGCACCACCGTGGCGTCTTCGCCCCCGGGCTGAAAACGGACGCCGGGAAGCGGCCGCCAGCGTGTCTCCCGCGCAACTTCGCGCGTGGCCATGCAGCCGGCCTCGCTGCAGCCGTAGACGTCGATCACGCGCGCGCCCAGCGCCACCTCGGCGCGCTGCGCCAATGCGGCGTCCAGCGGCGCGGTGGCCGACAACACCCGCTCCAGCGCCGGAAACGCCAGTCCGCTTTCCAGCAGGGCGCGCAGGTGCAGTGGCGTGGTGACGAGCACCCGCGGGCCGTCGACGGCCGCCAGCTCGGCCTGCACGTCCAGCGGAAACAGGGGTTTGCCGGGGGTGAACAGCACCGGTGACCACAGGGCCTGCAGGGAAGCCAGTTCCAGTCCGTACATGTGCTGGGCGGGCACCGTGGCCACGACCCGGCTGCCGCGCGGCACCAGGGGGCCTTCGTACAGCGCGACCGCGCCACGGAACATGCCCAGCGTCTTGGCGATGGGCTGCGCCTGGCCGGTGGAGCCCGAGGTAAAGGAAATGGCTGCGATGTGCCCGCCCGGGATCTCCGGTACGGTGCGGACATCGGACCCGGGAAGTTCCGCGGCGGGTCCCAGGTCGAGCGCCGCCAGTCCCGGCGTGACGGCCAGGCCATCGTGGATCACGGCGACGGTGTCGAGGGATTCGGCCAGGCGCGCCTGCACGTCCGGCTTGGGATTGGGCGGCAGCAGGTTACAGCGCCCGGCCGCCAGCACGGCGGCGAAGGCCACGGTGAACGCGTAGCGATCCTGCACCAGGTTGAACAGGTGACCGGCCGATGGCAGGCGGTGGGCCAGGGCATTTACCTGTCCCAGGAATTCACCGGCTGTGATGGTGCGCCCGTCCACAACGGCCATGGCGTCCCCGGGCGGCCTGAGCAGCAGCGGAACGAGGTGGGCGCCGGGCACGGGGGCGGTCCTCAGGCCGCGTCGGCTTCCTGCTGGATGTAGGCGGACAGCGTGCGCACGTTCTCGAACACCGCGCGCGTGTCTTCGTCGTCGGCCTTGAGCTGCACGCCGTACTGCTTGGAGATGGCCATGGCCAGTTCCAGCGCGTCGATGGAATCCAGGCCCAGGCCGTCCCCGAACAGCGGTTCTTCGGGGCCGATTTCCTCGGCGGTGACGTCTTCGAGGTTGAGCACTTCGACGATCAGCCGGGACAGCTCGTGCTCGGCGGGACTCTTGTCGGTCATGAAATCTTCCCTTGTCTTCGTGTTCCGGGCGCGTGAACGCTGCCCGGCAGGTGTCGGGATTATATAATTTCAGCTTCCCTGAACACAGCCACGCGGTGAGACCCTGGAAACGACGCTCGCGCAGCCCAGTGACGTCTTCGTGATCGGCGGCGGCCCCGCCGGCGCGACATCGGCCGCCTTGCTGGCGCGGCGCGGGCACCGCGTGGTGCTGGCGGAAAAGGACGCGCATCCCCGGTTCCACATCGGCGAGTCGCTGCTGCCCATGAACCTGCCGATCTTTGAGCGCCTGGGCGTGGCCCGGGAGGTGGCCCGCATCGGTGTGAAGAAGCGCGGTGCGGACTTCACCGGGGAAGCGGATGGGGCCAGGTACACCACCATGCACTTCCGCCGGGCGCTGGGCGACAGCCCCGGATTCGCCTACGAGGTGCGCCGGTCCGAGCTGGACGCCCTGCTGTTCGCCAACGCCGCGACGGCCGGCGCGACGACCCTGGAGAATACCGAGGTGCTGGACATTGCCCGCGAAGGGGACGGCAGCTTCGGCGTGATGCTGCGCGACGCGACAGGCAACGAACTGCGCCACCAGACCCGCTTCGTGGTGGACGCCAGTGGCCGCGACACCCTGCTGGCGGGCCGGCGCGGCTGGAAGCGACGCAACCGCGCGCACGCCAGCGCGGCGCTGTTCGGACACTTTCGCGGTGTGGCGCGGCGGCCGGACAGCAACCAGGGCAACATCAGCATCTACTGGTTCGAGCATGGCTGGATCTGGATGATTCCGCTGCCGGACGGGGTGATGAGCGTGGGCGCGGTGTGCCGGCCGGCCTATCTGAAAACCCGCAAGGGAGCGCCGCCGCTGGCATTCCTGCGCCAGACGCTGGCGCGCGTGCCTGACGCCATGGCGCGTTGCGGGGCCTTCGAACCGGTGGAGCCGGTGCGCGTGACCGGCAACTACTCCTACCGCGCCGCGCGCATGGCCGGCCCCGGCTTCGTGCTGGTGGGCGACGCCTATGCTTTCATCGACCCGGTGTTTTCCAGTGGGGTCTACCTCGCGATGCACGGTGCGGAGCAGGCCATCCCCCAGGTCGAGGCCTGGCTGGCGGGGGATCGGAATGCGCACCGACGGGCAGTGCGTGATTTCCAGCGAAGCGTGCGGCGGGGCTTGTCCGCCTTCGGCTGGTTCATATACCGTTTCAACTCGCCGGGCATGCGGCGCCTGTTTCGCCGGCCCCGCAATCGCCTTCGCGTGGAGCAGGCGGTGATTTCGCTGTTGTCCGGGGACGTGTTCCGCGACAATGGCGTGCACCGCAGGCTGCGGCTGTTTCACGCCCTGTACCGGGTGGCGTCGATGACCACGCCGGGCAAGAGCCTGAAAAGCTGGATGCAGCGAAAAGAGACCGTCAACCATGAGTTCCGTTGAGCCCATCAAACCCGGCGCCCTGTCCGCGCTGCGCCTGACCGTCCCGGCCGGGGGCGGCGAGCACCTGGCGCGGTTCCGTTCCGCCGGCGCCGAGCGCACCGGGACGCGGGATTTTCTGCTGCCACTCGAGTTGCTCGAGGGTCATGGGCCGGAGACCTGGTGGCTGGGCGAGGACGCTGCGCCGCGCACCACCGTGGCCGGGGTGCAGGCGGTCGCCGCGGGCGACCTCCTGTTGTGCGAAGCATTCGAAGCGGACACCCGCGATCCGCGGAAGGCGGCCCGGGCGCTCTATGTCCGCCTGTTCGAGTTTCTGCAGGCGCACGACTACGGCCACGTGGTCAAGGGCTGGAACTACCTGGCCGACATCAACCAGGGGCACGGCGATACGGAGCGCTACAAGCAGTTCTGCCTGGGGCGTGGCGAAGCGCTGGACGCGGCCTGGAACCACGAGTACCTGCCCGCGGGAACGGGCGTGGGCGGCGGCCCGGACACCGGCCTGCGCGTGACACTGCTGGCCAGCCGCCAGGCGCCGCGCGTGATCGAGAACCCGCGCCAGGTCAGCGCGTTTCGCTATCCACGCCAGTACGGTCCACAGAGTCCTTCTTTCAGCCGCGCCACCACCATCGGCAATGGCCGCGGCGAGCTGCTGTTCATCAGCGGCACGGCGGCCATCGTCGGGCACGATTCGCTGCACGCGGCCAGCATCGAAGGACAGGTGGGCGAAACCCTGCGCAACTGGCAGTCACTGTTCGATGCCTGCGAGCGCCAGTGCGGCGCCCGTCCTTCGCTGGCCAACGAGGCCTGGTATCGCGTGTACCTGCGCCACCCGGAACACCTGGACATCACCCGCGAGCTGCTGGGCGTGAACGGCCTGCCGCTGGAACGCGTGCATTTCTACCGCGCCGATATCTGCCGCCGGGAGTTGCTGTTCGAGCTCGACGGCATCATCGGGGTCAGGCCGGCCTGAGGAGTCCTTGAGGCATCCGGCCCCTGCTGATTGCCGGCAGGTCCCGCGTGTTACCAGGTGTAGTGCACGCGGTAGGTGATCACCACTTCTTCCTCGGGCGGGATGTCCACTTCGAAGCGGATGCGGTTGCTGTTTTCCTTGCTCCAGTCGTGGCTGGCGTTTTCGATGTCCCAGTTGGCGGTGCGATAAAGGTTTTCCAGCACAATGACCCGGGTGTCGTCTTCCTTCTGGTTGCGCAGCTTCAGCTCGAAGGTTTCCCACAGGTGGTGACCTCGCGTGTCGACCTTGAAGTCAGTCTGTTTGCGCTCGCCCACCACGTCGAAGGCCTCGCCCATTTCGATCAGCACCGTTTCGTTACGCGGCGTGTGGTCCAGCGTGTCTTCGCCGATGA
Organism: Gammaproteobacteria bacterium; assembly: GCA_030431095.1. Lineage (GTDB taxonomy): Bacteria > Pseudomonadota > Gammaproteobacteria > Xanthomonadales > SZUA-36 > Marinihelvus. Next base: position 50,605 of record JAUIJU010000011.1, read on the forward strand.
ATTCCAGCGAGTCGTCCGCCGGGTCCAGCTGGTTCACGCGAATGCGCCCGGCCGGCAGCGGCACGCCCAGGCCGTTGTCCTCCTCGTTCTGGAAACGCAGGTACACGTCCACCTGGCCGTCGCCGAAGGCGCCGTAGTTCTGGTCCAGGGAGTAACCGCCGTGATAGCCCCATTGCATGGTGGGGGCGAACACCAGCTCCTTGCTGCAGCTGACGCCGCGCGCGGTGGGAAACAGCTGGATCTGCTTGGTCGAATTGTCCGGCAGGTCGGTGCGTCGCTGCAGGGTGTACAGGTGGTATTCGAAGAAGGCCTTCTCCTGGAAGCCCTGGGCGCCGACCGAGTCCTCCATGACCATGCTGCGCATGACCTGGCGTTGTGGCTGGGGCATCTCGGCGCGGTTCACGTCGCCGGCGATCAGTTTCAGGCGGGCATTGGCGTAGCCGGCGCCTGACTGGTTGATCACCGAGACCCAGGGCGACAGGTCCATGTGGCAGCCGTCGGTTTCGTCCAGAGTGATGTTGTAGTCCGCCCACCAGGTCATGCCTTTCGTCTCGTAGGCAATGCGCGTGTCCTGTTCCCCGGAGCGGGGGCTGTCGAGCAGCCACTCGAGGGTGGGCCGCGTGATCAGGCCACCCGGCAGGTCCGGAAAACGGATGTTGCCGTAGGCGCGCATGGCCTGCACCGAGCCGTCGTCCATTTGCAGCGTCAGGCCATCGGTGGCGCTGAGCAGCGTGCCTGCCACTTCGCGGAGTTCGTCGCCCAGCACCTGCTCGACCACGATACGTTCGCCCACGAAACGCTGCAGCAGCCTGGCCTGCGACACGAGGTCGAACTTGAAGCTCTGCTCGGCCACCGCGGTGCGGGGTTCGGTCAGCGAGGCGAAAGTCACCGTGGTGGGATCGATCAGCGCGGCCACGTCGCTCACGCGCAGCGGATTCAGGCCGCGCTCGATGTCGTAGCTGCGGTCATGGCGCACGATGGCGTAGCCGGGCACGTGGCCGTGGGCGTTGCGGCCCACCACCGGCCGGTACAGCTCCGGCGACACCGCGCCCGGCTGCAGGCTGGAGTAGATGGTCAGTGAGTCGTCGCTGTCGGCCGCCACGGCGGCGACGCTGCAAGCGCTGGCCACGGCCAGTGCCATCAGACGGTGGGTCAGGTGGTTCATGGGTCGGTCCTCGTGTGGGTTCCAGAAATGAGAACGGGTGCAACGCCCAGCCGGGGTTAAGCAACCACCATCCACGCCCAGCCATCTCCGGGGTCAGAGTAAGGGGTCAGAGTAAAGGGTCAGAGTCAGAGCTCGGAGTGAGTTACCCTGCGTTTTTACTCTGACCCTTTACTCTGACCCCTTACTCTGACCCCCACATTCGAGACTTTAGGCCAGCCGATGAAACGATTGTCCAGACTGTTCCCATTGCTGTTTATTCTAGGCGCTGCATCCGGTGAGGCGGCTGGTCCGCCTGGCGGGTCCGGTGACTACGAAGACCTGATTGACCTGGTGGACGAATTCGTTGCCTGGCGCGATCCGCGTGGTGACCACCCGCGGCAGATCATACGCGACACCGCCGGCCAGGCCATCGACCCGGTGGCCGATCACGGCCCGGCGGCGATGGCGGCGCAGCTCGAAGAACTGGCAGCATTCCAGGCGCGCCTGGACGACATGAACGTGGCGGGCTGGGAACGCGCGCGACAGGTGGACTGGCTGGCGGTGCGCTCGCGCCTGGACCAGCAGGAGTTCCTCCTGCGGCTGTCGCGGCCCTGGGCGCGCGACCCGGGCTACTACGTGGACCGCATGCTGCGCATCACCTTCACGCCACTCCCGGTGGAAGGCCAGGCGCAGGAAGACTTCCTGGCCCGATTGCGCGCCGTTCCGGTCCTGGTGGCCGAGGCACAGAAGAACCTCGATGACGTCGCCGCGGACTACGCCGACCTGGCCGTCCACAACCTGTCCCACAGCGACGGCGTTGGGCACGGTTACCCCTTCCGCGCCCTGCCGCCGGCCGGCGTGCTGGGCTGGTACGAAGACCTGGCCGGGCGCGCGCGCGAGGCGCAGCCCGCGCTGCTGCCGGACATCGAGGCGGCGCAGGCGGCGGTCAGCGCCTTCGATGCCTGGCTCAAAGCCCAGCGCCCAGGCTGGACGGCCACCGCCGGCGCCGGTCGGGAAGCGTTCGACTGGTACCTGAAGCACGTCAAGCTGATGCCCTGGACCAGCGAGGAGCTGGTCGTCCTGGGCGAGCGCGAACTCGACCGCCTGTGGGCCTTCCGCGCCCTGGAGCAGCACCGCAACCGGGACCTGCCGGCCCTGGAGCCCGCGCAGAACGCCGCGGACTACCAGGCCCGCATCGACGCCACCGACGCGCGCATCCGCGCCTTCCTGCGCGACGAGTCGATCATCACGGTGCCCGATGACATCGGGGTGCTGGACACCAACGCGCCGTGGATCGTGCGCCCGGGCGGACGCAACTTCTGGGAGCAGATCCAGTTCCGCGATCCGTCACCGGACCATGTTCACGCGGTGATTCCCGGTCATCGTTTCGACGGGATCATCGCCTCGCGACAGGACCACCCGGTGCGCAGCAAGCTGTATTCGGCCGCCCGCGTGGAAGGCTGGGCGACCTACCTGGAGGAAGCCCTGTTGCAGGCGGGCCTGTTCGACGACCTGCCGAGAGTTCGCGAACTGATCCAGGTATTCGGCATCTTCCGCGCCGCGCGGGTACCGGCCGACGTGTGGCTGCAAAGCGGCCAGATGAGCGTGCAGGAGGTGGTGGACTACTGGCTGCCCCGCGTGCCCTGGCTGGATGAAAACGTGGCCCGCGTGGATGCCGAGATCTACCTGCGGCGCCCGCCCGGCTACGGCATCGGCTACACCATCGGCAAGCTGCAGATGGAGCGGCTGCTGGCCGACCGCAAGCGCCAGCTGGGTGACGACTTCGTGCTGCGGGCGTTCCACGACGACTTCATGGCCGCCGGTCGCCTGCCCCTGTCGCTGGTGCGCTGGGACATGACCGGCCTGGACGACGAGGTGAAGCACTTCTGGTCGCGAGAGCCGCTACCCGCGCCGGCTGGGACGGCTGGGACCGGTGCGCCCGGAAGCGAATGAACCGGACCTGGCCTCATCGCTGAATGTCCCTGGACTGCCTGCTGAAAGACATCCGCGCCTGCCGGCTGTGCGAAGCCGAGCTGCCGCTGGGCCCGCGCCCGGTGCTTCGCGCCGCGCGTACGGCGCGAATCCTGGTGGCCAGCCAGGCGCCTGGCACCGCCGTACACGCCAGCGGCGTGCCTTTCGACGATCCCAGCGGGGTGCGTTTGCGTCACTGGATGGGCGTCGACAAAGAGACGTTCTACGACACGTCGTGCATTGCCATTGTTCCGATGGGCTTCTGTTACCCGGGGCGGGGCGCCTCGGGCGACCTGCCGCCCCTGCCGCGCTGCGCTGATACCTGGCGCGAGGCGCTGATGGCCCAGCTGCCGAACATCGAGCTGACACTGGCCGTGGGCCGTTACGCCATCGACTGGCACCTGCCGGACGCGAAGCGTGAAACGCTGAGCAAGGTCGTGCGTCGCCGGTGGGTGGAGGGCGGCATGGTGTTACCCATGCCCCATCCCAGTCCGCGCAACAACCTGTGGCTGGCGAAAAACCCCTGGTTCGAGCAGGACGTCGTGCCGGCGTTGCGCAAGCGGATTACTGCACTTGCGCTTCCGGCTGTTCGTCCTCGTACTCCTCGTCCAGCCTGAAGGTACAGGTGCTCAGGCAGGCATCGGTGTCGTCCAGGTTGCCGTCGTCGCAGGCTTCTTCGGGCGAATCCACCACGCCATTGCCGCAGGACGGCGTCGGCGCGCAACACATGGCCTGGACGGTTTGCTCGTTGCAGCCATAGTTCGACGTGCAACTCGGGCGCGAGCTGCCGTAGCCGTTGTTGAAGGGCAGGTCGCTCGCCAGGGACGTGGGGTTGTCGTATGGCCCCACAGTGAAGTGTCCCGCGCCGGAGTTGACGTTGGGTCCCCGGCAATAGATTTCACCCACGACCACCGTGCCGTTGCCGACCGGGTAGGTCCACCCGGCCTTGCGGTTCTGGTGTTGCTCGTAGCTGCACAGGTTCCAGCCGGTTGGGCACAGCGTCGCCGCGTCCTGTTCGCAGACCGTGTTGGTCGGGTCGTCGCACACCACGGCGTTGCCCAGCGGGTTGGTCGACAGCAGGTCAGCGCCGTTCTGACAGGCTGTCGGTTCGGGCGGCGGCGGGTTGACCACAGCCTCGCACACCGGCAGGTTGCAGGACTCGCCGTTGGCCAGCTGCATTCCCGCGGTACATGCGTTTTGCGGCATGCTGGCCGTGCACTGGCCGTTGAACGACACGGCCTGGACCTGCACCGGGTCGTCGCACTCACTGGTCAGCGAGGCGCTGTTGGCGTCCGAGGCGTAGCTGTCCGTGGTCTGCTCGTCACATTTGCCCCCGCTGATGACCAGGTCCTCGACGGCCACCAGGGCATGCAGGTTGCGTACGCCAAGCGACAGGGTCAGGACCCCGGCGCCGGCAAGCAGCACGACGCTGGCCAGCCCGTTGAACCGCCCGGAGCGGTGGAACCACCACGCCACCAGCGCCAGGCCGGCGCCGAGCAGGATCAGCCCGACGTTGCCCATGAGCGGTACCGGGATGGCGGTGTAGGCCGTTGAAATGGGCCCGTAGGTGACGTTGCTGGGTGGTTGTTGCTGCGCGAATGCGCTCGCGGTTGCGCCCCACAGCCCCAGGCCGCAGAGCAGTCGTTTGGTCGTATTCCTCATGATGTCCCCCGACGGCTCGTGGCCGCCCTCCTCTCCCGCGCCGCTGTCACGGCCTGGCCGGATGCGTCGCCCACACCCGCTTCCCGAATGCAGTGTGCCTTAGAATTCTTTCAATGACAACGAGTTAAGCAGACATCGAAGAAAATCATTTCATCGAAGCGATGAACGCGTCCGCCTCGGCAATGGATTGCTGCATTTCGCTGACCAGCCGTTCGGTGTCGCGCTCGATGCTGGCCAGCTCGCCACGCAGGGCGCCAATGGCGCGGGCGTTGAGGTTGTGCTTGAGCACCAGCACCTGGTCCTGGAAGGCCTCGAGCACCGGGTCCATGGTGGCTTCGGCGCGCCGCATGGCGGCCATCAGCTGACGGTAGCGGCCCTTCGTGTCATCGAGCATGGCGCGACTCTCGGACCTGAGCTGGGCGCTGGAATACTCCTCCAGTTCCTCTTCCCATTCCTCGAACAGGTCCCCGGCCACCGACTCCACCGAGTCGATGCGCTCGCGCACGGCCTCGGCGCGGTCGACGCTGCGCTCGTATTCCCGGTTCAGCCGGTCGTAGGTCTTTTCCAGGTCGCCGCCGTCGAAATTCACGGTGGCGCGGAACTGCTCGAGCGCCGAGGTGAACTGCTCGCTGGCGTCGTCCTGGGCGTCGCGGGCGTCCTCCACCCGGTCGACCAGCAGATCCCGCTTCTCGAAGCCGAGCGTTTCCATGGTCTCGTAGTAGGCGGAACTGCAGCCCGCCAGTGCGAGGGCCAGCAAGCAGGTCGTGGTGCGTCGTATCAGGGATGTATTCATGCGCGACAGTATACGTGTCCGACCCGTGAACCTGACCCCGAATCTGTGCAGCGGCTATGCTTGGGCCGTCGGATCATCGAGGGAACGTACATGATCGAAGTGGGAACGCATTTCTGGAACATCCGGGGTTCATACAAGGTTGCGGGCCTGCTGGAAGTCGGTACGCAGGCATCGCTGGTACAGCGGTCCGGGGGCGGGTTCCTGTTGCTGGACACCTGCGCCTTCGACGACGACACGTCGGAACAGATCGACGCGTACACGGACGGCGGCGCCGCGATCGAGGCCATTCTCAACCTGCACCCGTTTCACACCCTGCACGTGGAAAGCGTCCACCAGCGCTACCCCGAAGCCAGGCTGTACGGCACGCGCCGTCACCTCGAGCGCCTGCCGGACCTGCCCTGGGAATCCCTGACCACGGACGATGCGGCCGTGCATGCGCAGTTTGCCGAAGACCTGGCGTTCTCGGTGCCGGCCGGGGTCGATTTCATTTCCAGCAACGAGCGGGTGCATTTCTCCTCGGTGCTGGCGTATCACGCGGCCTCGAAGACCCTGCACGTGGACGACACCTTCAACTACGTCCCCGATCGCGGTCTGTTGCACTTCACCCCGCTGGCGGACACCGTCAGTTTTCACCCCACCCTGGCGAAGGCGCTCGAGCGCCGGGCCGGCGCCACGGACGATTTCCGTTCCTGGGCGACCGGGCTGATCGAGCGGTGGCGCGCCATGGAGAACCTGTGCGCGGCCCACGCCGGGGTGCTGCTGCAGCGCGAGAACACCGGGGCCGGTCTGCAAGAACGCCTGCTGGCGGCGCTGGAGAACGTCAGCGGCACGCTGGCGAAACACGATGAGCGTCATGGCTGAACGGCGGCCGCCCGGGTAGCGACGGCGTCACCTCGCCGTCGGCCCCGATCGCCGCCAGGACCTTTTGGGTCATCGGCCTGGCGCCTACAGCGGCCAGGGACCGTAGACCTTCCAGGGTCCGGAGGCTTCCCGACGCAGGGGAATCCGGTTATCCGGCTCCACCTGCACGCCGCGCTCGTCGTAGCGCAAAATACGCACCGTCGCCTGTTCGACCAGCGGTTTGGCGCGCGCGGCGAGTTGCGACTGGTCGGCCTCGCTGAGAAACACCGATTCGAGGTCATTGGCCCGCTCTCCCTGGATCACCACGTCACTGACCACCTCGTCGGGCTCGACGTGCACGTACAGGTCGCGCAGCCGTCGCTGGGTGATGTCCCAGTAGTAGCGCAGCCGCTCCCGGCTGCGGTCGGTCTCCTTCCAGCTGTCGTGGACCAGTGACAGGTAGAGCGGCCAGTTGCGTTCCTTGACCGCCGCCACGTAGGCGCGCATCACTTCCAGGGGCGGTGCGTCGTCGGCCACCCGGGTCACCGAGTAGTTCGCCGCCTTCAGGGACTCGAGCGATTCCTGGCCGGCGAAGTGTCCGGGCTCCGCGCCCTGGCCGGCCAGCGCCACCGTGCGGCCCGGCACGCGCAGGGCCACCGGTTCCACCACCCAGCCGAACTGGGCCGAGGTGACCGGTTCGGCGCCGGCCTCCGGCACCATCAGGTCGATGCCCACGACGGTGCCGAGCAGGCTCCAGGGCCCGCCGGTGTCCGCGCTGACCTGGCTCTGGTAGTCACGCAGGGCCCGGTACGCCGTGGCCCAGCCACGGCTGGACAGGTCGATGAACCAGAACCCTTCGGAGGGCGAGCCCACCGCCAGCCACGACTTGCCCGCGCTGGTGAACTGGCGCGCCGGGTAGTCGATCAGCCCTTCCAGCACCACGGTCCTGTCCTGCAGGGCGTCGGCGGGAACCTCCCGGTAGTTCGGCGCGGGCAGGGCCGGGCCCTCGAGCCGCCGATCGGCGTGGGCTTCGAGCAGATCGGACCAGGCCTGGTCGGCCGTGGCGGCCAGCTGTTCGACCAGGGCCACCTGGGCTTCGCGATAAGCCACCATCTCGGGGGTGATTTCGAACACCGTGCCGCGACTGGCCAGCAGGGCCGCCCGAACGCGTGCGAACAGGTCCTGCACGCGCTCGTCGTCCGGGTGCGATTCATTCAGGGCGGCAACGCGGCGCATGGCCTCCTGTGCATCGTGCCCCGGTTTGAACGGCGCGCCGTCCGCGCGCTCCACCTGCAGTTCGAACTCGGACAGGTAGCGCTCGGCGGCCGACAGGGCCGTGCGCTGGGGGCCATCGGACTGGGCACTGGCCGCCAGGGGCATGGCCAGCAGGAAAAGGATCAACAGGGGGGTCAACCGGTTCATGAGTACAGTACCTCGCGCGCCTGTTTCACCGCGGCGTCCCAGCGGGTCGTCAAGCTTTCGACCTTCGCCGACAGGTCGTCGAGACTGCGGATGCCCAGCGGCAGGCTGACGTCGTTACCGAATTCGCCGGTGCGCAGCGGCAGGGTGATCTCATCGAGGTCGTCGACGCCATCGGCGAAGGTTTCACGGCGGTGCAGGACTTCCTTGATGAATTTTTCGTAGAGGCTGGCCGTGCCGCGCGAGCCGGTGAGGCTGGCGGGCAGGCCGGCGATCAGGTCGTCATAGACTTCCTCGCGTTCTTCCAGCCACTCGAGGTAGTCGGTATAGGCCGATTCGCGACGGCCTCCCGCCTTGACCGTGTTCTCCAGCAGGGCGATGCCGGTGTGGTAGACGTGCTTCCCCTGTTCTTCCATGTAGAACAGGGACAACGCGCTTCGGTCGGCGTCGGTCACGGTGCGACCCAGCTGGGCCCGGGACAGGATGGGCTCCACCTCGCCCAGCTTGTCGTCGATGTCTTCGATCAGGGTGGCGGCGAACTCCACGTTGTCCACCAGCGCATTCCAGCTCTTCGTGGCGTGGTCAATCGACGCATCCAGCCACTGCGTCTCCTCTTCGAGCTGGTAGAAGACGATGGCCGCGGTGCTGCCGTGCTCACACAACTGGCTGACGGCCTCGGTTTCGTCGGCGATCCAGTCGGTCACTTCCGACGGCAGGCCGTCGTTTCCGGGCGCCGTGTCCTGCAGCTGGCCCAGCAGGTCCACGAGGCCGACCAGCACCTGGTCGCAGTGGTCGTCCCAGTCGTGGCTGGGTTCGTCGCCATCGGCATCTAGGGAGAAGTAGCGGGTCATGGCGTTGAGCGCCGAGAACCAGGTGGTGCGGTACAGGGTGAAGTAGGCCTGTCCCCAGGGGGGAATGCGCGGCGGGGACTCGGCCGAGGCCCAGACCTCGTTGCCACGCTTTTTCTCCCGTTCATCTCGCTTCGGGTCCCAGTCGATCTGGCCGATGGTGAGCGGGCTGAACAGCAGGCCGGCAATCAGCACGGCAATGGATGTCGGGTGTCGCATGGCGGCTTCCTCGTGTCACGAAAAAAAAGTGGCGGGCGGACTCCCCTCGTCCGCCCGCCGTTCCCCCATTTACCCCTACGGGCGGCGAGCGGAAAATGGCAGCGTGGCGGCGGAGAAGCTCACGCGGGTTTCGGGGTCGAGCGACAGGGGCGCAACGATCAGCAGGCTGTCGGCCGGACCCTCGTAGCTGGCGCCGTCACTGCCCCAGACGGCTTCCAGCACCTGTTCCGGTGAGGCGGCGCCTTTGCCACCGATGCCGCGGCGGTAGGCGCGCGTGGCGCTGGGCTTGTAGGACGCGCCATCGGTGCCCCAGACCGCTTCAAGCGGTCCCCCCAGGAGGCCGAACAGCGGATCTTCGAAACCAAACAGCGGGTCTTCGAAACCGCTCGGCGGGGCCACCTTGCCGAACAGCGGGTCCTCGAAGCCGAACAAGGGGTCTTCGAAGCCCTGCCAGGGCGAGCGCAAGCGGCCCTGGTCCGCCAGTTGCAGGCTTTCCCGGCCCGCCACGGCCGTCATCGGCCGGGACAGCGCGCCGTACAGGATGCGTCCGCTGCGGATATCCACCACGCCTGCGACCAGGATGAACGCTTCGTCCTCGCTCACGGCCGCCGACAGGCGGGTGTTTTCCAGCACCAGCTGGGCCAGGTCCGGGAGATTGTCGTAGCTGCGCTCGGTGATGTCGTCGTCGAACCAGGCGGCGACCAGGTCCTGGCGCTGCGCCAGGGCCTGGGTGGACAGGCCAAGGGCCAGGGTGACCAGGGCCAGGTGTTTCAGGACGGTGAACTTCATGGTTTCCTCCTCGTGTGTCGGTGCCGTCACGGGCCGGATTCACGCGACGCCCGCTCGGCAATCAATGACGCTTTCCCCCCTTTCCACACGCGGGAAAGAAAAAAGGTGACACGCCGGAGAAAAGTTTTTGGGTGGAGCGTTCAGTCCAGGCCGTGAGCGGCCAGCATTTCGCGGAAGGGTTCGTCGTCCATTCCGGCCTCACGGAGGGTGTGGACCAGGGGTTGCGCCTGGTCGTAGCGGCCCAGCTGCACCAGTGCGGTGGCCAGGGTGTACTGGTAGTACTTGTTGTCCGGCTCGCGGTCCAGGACGGGTGTCATCAGGCCGGCCGCTTCGCGCCACAGCGCCGAGGCCCGAGCGGTGTCGCCGCCCCGCGCCAGCACGTTGCCCAGGCTGACCAGGTCGATGGCCAGGTCGTTGGCCGCGGTGAAGCTGGCCGGATCGGCCGCGGCCACGCGCCGGGAGATATCGAGACTCGCGGCGTAGCGTGAGCGGGCGGTGTCCAGGTCGCCCTGTCGTTCGGCGATTTCGCCGCCGGTGGTCAGGGAATAGGCCAGCTCCCGCTGGTACTCGAGGTTCTGCGGCGCCATGAGCTGCAGTTGGCGGCCGGTGGCGATCGCGTCGTTCACCACTGCCGCGGCCTCGTCGGTACGTCCGTCCTGGGTCAGGATGAAGGCCAGCTGGTTGAGCAGAATGCGCAGATTGTGGTGGGTCTCGATGACCTCCCCGGCCGTGTCCACGGCCTGCTGCGCCTGCTCGATGGCGCGACGCATGGCGGGCTCGGCTTCGGCGGCATCGCCGTAGTCGTAGGCGAACCAGGCCAGCGCCTGCCAGCTGTGAGAACGGCTGATCATCCAGTCGTGGCTCCGCCCCCCCTGGTGACGTACTTCGGCGAGGGCCCGCGCGGCCTGCAACTGCACTTCGGCCGGCTCGGGGCGGTCGTATTCCATCAGGTGCCAGCCCAGCAGCAGGTGCGCTTCCCAGAGCAGGGCATGGCCCTCGTCGTAGCCCTGCACCAGTCGCTCCGCCCGGTCCACGGCCTCGCGCAACAGGGTTTCCGTGACGTCGCCCTGGCCTTCGGTGGCGCTGGACTGGCTTTCCTGGATCAGCAGCGCGGCACGCTGGCGCAGCCAGTCACGCTCGCGTCCGGGCGCATGCTCCAGTGGCGCCAGGCTCAGCGCGGCCTGTTCGAAGGCATGTTGCGCCCGGGTGGGCTGCTCCAGGGCGTCGAGCACCTGTCCCGCGTTGGCGTAGGCGACCGAGGTGAGCAGGCGGGCTTCCTCGTCCATGATGCGCGGGTCCTGCCGGGACAGGTGTTCGAGGCTGCGGTCGGCGACCAGCGAGAGCAGGTCGATGCGGCCCAGGTCGGTCAGGCGCTCGAACAGGTCACCCAGCATGAAGTTGACCAGGCTGTCGCTCTGCTTTTTCTCCGCCAGGGTCGCCGATTGCAGGGTGCGGATGTCGGTGGCGTACTTGACCGTGAAGGCCAGGCCCGCGATCAGCGCCGTGGCGGCGATCGAGGCGGCCAGGGCATGCCGCCGCAGGGCCTTGCCGGCCACGTGGAACAGGCGGTGGCGGCTGGCGGCCAGCGGAAAACCGTTGAGCCAGGCGTCGAGGTCGGTGCGCAGGGCCTCCGCGGAGGCGTAGCGGCCGCCAGGCCGTTCCTGCGTGCAGCGTTCGACCACGTCCACCAGGTCGCCCGGCACGCCCCTGGCGCGCAGGGCACTTCGCCGGGCATCGGGCGACAGCAGCCCGGCGTTGTCCGTCTCACCCTGGAGCAGGATCTGCGCCAGCAGCATGCCCAGGGCGTACAGGTCGGCCCGCGGGTCTACCGCCTCGCCGGCCAGCTGTTCCGGGGCGGCGAAGCCGGGGGTGCCAAAGCGGACGCCGCGGCGCGCCTGGCCGAGGCCGGCCGCCTCCAGGGCAATGCCGAAGTCGATCAGCACGGGGTAGGCCGCGCCGCTGATATCGCGCACCAGGATATTGGCCGGCTTGATGTCCATGTGCACGATGCCGCGCAGGTGGACGAAGCGCAGGGCGTCGCACAGCTCGCGAAACATGCGCACCACGGCCCGGGTGTCGAGTTCATGGGCACGGCAATGGACGTCGATGTGCGGCCCGTCCACCCGCTCCAGCACCAGCCAGGGGCGACCCTCGGCGCCGAAGCCGCCGTCCAGGATCTGCACGATGCCCGGGTGGCCGAGGTCCGCGAGCAACTGCATTTCCCGCAGCAGTTGTTCCCGGGCCAGTTCCTCGTCGTAGCGCGCCGCCAGCAGTTTGATGACGACGGTTCGCGCGTACACGCCATCGGCGCGTTCGGCCAGGTAGACGTCGCTCTGGCCGCCCGTGTCCAGGCGCTCCAGCACGCGGTATCGCGTTCCGCCAATCTCCGCGGTGGGCGGCTCGTCGGCGAAGGCCTGTTCGAGCAGCCCGCCCAGACGATCGTGCAGGGAATGGTCCACCGGGGGGGTATCGAGGCCCAGTCGACGCAGGCAGTCGTCGGGATCGAGGTGTTCGTCGTCGTCGAAGGCGGCGTCGATCCGCCGCCACAGCGCGTGCGGATGCTCCGGGGTGTCCTTCATGCCCCGGTCGCGGCCAGCATGGCCTGGGCCTTCTTCCAGTCCCGAATGGCGGTGCGCTTGCTCACCTCGAGCACGTCGGCCACCTCGTCCAGCGTCATGTCGCCGAAAAAGCGGTAGGTGAACACCTTTTCCAGCCGGGGCGAGTAGTCACGCAGGGCCTGCAGCTGCCGCTCCAGGTCGATCAGGAACTCGGACTGGTCCCGGACCGACGGTTGCTCAGGGGCGTCGGCTTCGTCGACGAAGGTCACCAGCCGGTTGCGTCGCGCCTGGTTGTACAGGATGTGACGCATGGCCAGGGCGCAGTAGGCGAAAAAGTGGTTTCGGTCGTTGAACGCGGCCGGCTTGTCGCGGTACTTCAGCCAGGCCTCGTGCACCAGGGCGGTGGTGTCGATCTTGCGCCCGTGCACGCGAAACCGCTGGCCCCGGGCCACCGACTTGAGTTGCCGGTAGACGTCCTCCATCGTTCGTTGCTGCTCCGGCGACAGGGTCGCCGGATCCGTGTTCACGATTTCCGTGATCGGCAGGCCATCCATGACCCATTCCCCCCGTCATCGACTACGCTTTGAGCAGTATAGCCAGTGTGCGCCGCCTGTCCGCAATCGCCGCCAGGCCGGTTTCGGGGCGGCCTGCGCCGATGACATGCAATGTCATGCATTGTCCCTTGACCGTCATGCACCGCGTGTCGGCGGGTGGGAATGTGGGGCTGTCCTTTCCGGCGTACCGCCGGGAGGCGCCGACCGGGAGATGACGATGATGAACTTCAACCGCCGCACGGGGCGTTGCGCCCTGTTGCCCTTGCTGTTCCCGTTCCTGTTGCTGTCGCCCGCCCCGGCGGCCGCCCTGGAAGACGCCCGCGTGGAGATCGGCGCCGACCAGGTGCACGACCTGCTCGGCGTGACCGGCAAGGGCGTCACCGTGGCGGTTCTGGATCGTGGCATCAACTGGCGCCACCCGGATTTCATCCGGCCGGACGGCAAGACCCGGATTCGCCGCATGCTGGATTTGTCGGCCCAGACCCTGTGCAACGCCAACGACCCGGCCGGCACGGAATACACCGAGGCGCAGATCAACCAGGCGCTGGCCAACGGCGCCAGCCTGGGTTCGCGCGACCACCACGGCCATGGCAGCGCCACCGCCGGCACTGCGGCCGGCAATGGACGCGCGCTGCCCGACGGCCGGCATGCCGGTATCGCGCCCGAGGCGGACCTGATCGTGGCGAAGATGACCTCCGAGGCGGCGCCCGCGCACGGCGACTGGCCCGCGGCGGACGGATTCCAGGGCTGTATCGACGAGGCCATCCAGTGGGCCGCAGACGTGATGGACGAACTGGACCAGCCCGGCGCGCTGATCATCAACAGCGGCGTCCAGTGGGGCCCCATGGACGGCACCTCGGCAGTCAGTCGCAAGCTGGCCGAGACCTTTCCGCCCGATCGTCCGGGGCGCATCGTGGTGCTGCCGTCCGGAGACGAAGGCGGCCTGCCCAACCACTCGCGCGCCACGTTTGGCGCCGGCCAGGACACGGTAATCGGCCTGGAACGCGCCAGTGGCCAGACCACCGTGCTGTCGGCCTGGTATTCCGGCGAGGTACCGGCCGAGGTCACCATCGAGTTCGACGACGGCACCAGCGTGGGCCCGGTGCCACCCGGCCAGATCCTCAACCAGGACGGCGTGTACATCATCCACTACAACCCGGGTGGCGAGTTCTACCCGTGGCTGTCGTCCAGCGGTGACCGCGCCCTGTGGATCAGCATCGGCGGCCACGCCACCACCGGCGCCTTCCGCATCCGCGCGCAAAGCGCCGCCGACGGCCAGGGCACGGTGGATGTCTACGGCGATGTCAGCGGCCCCGACCTGACCCCGGTGACCCGCACCACCACGCACCTGGTCAATGGCCGGTTGATGGACTACGCCACCACGCCCGGCGTGATCGTGGTGGGCAACTCCGTGCTGCGCAACACCTGGACCGACCTGGACGGCGTGGCCCGCTCCAAGCCCGACGACGGCCAGCCGGGCGCCCTGTGGCCCAAGTCCTCCTCCGGGCCCACCCGCGACGGGCGGCTCTACGGCGTGGACGTGGTGGCGCCGGGCCAGGGCCTGTTCGCGCCCGTCGGACTGGCCAGCTACTGGTCCACCCTGCGCGGCGTGCTACAGGAAGGCAGCGGCGGGCGCTACATCCGCTTTGGCGGCGCCAGCGCATCGGCGCCGCTGGCCCTGGGCACCGTGGCGCTGATGCTGCAGGTCAATCCGACGCTGAATACCGAGCAGGCGCGCGACATCCTCCGCGCCACGGCCCGCCAGGACGGCTTCACGGGCGCCCTGCCCAACCGGCAATGGGGCTACGGCAAGCTCGATGCCCTGGCCGCGGTCCGGCTGGCCATGGCCCGGGGCTTCAGCGGCACCTGGTTCAACCCGCAGCAATCCGGCCACGGCTGGTTCGTGGAGATGCACGACAGCGGCGACAGCCCCTCCATGACCGCCTACTGGTACGTGTTCGACGACGGCGCGCCGGCCTGGCTGCTGGCCACCGGGCCGCTGGTGGACGGCGTCGCCACGCTGGACGCCTACATCACGGCCAACGGGGAATTTCCGCCGGACTTCACCGGCGCGGACGTGGACCCGTGGGGCACCCTGGAGCTGGCGTTCGGCGCGGACGGCAGCGGCACCGCCCGCTGGGAGACCGACCACCCCGGTTTTTCATCCGGCAGCATGCCCATCAGCCAGCTCAGCCGCATCAGTGGGCGGCCGGAGGGCTGCCTGAGCGGCAGCTACTACAACACCGACCAGTCCGGCCACGGTTTCGTGGTGGAAATCATCGATTCGGGCGAGGACCTGGCGGCGCTGGTGGCCTGGTACGTGTACATCGAAGGCGAACAGCTGTGGCTGCTGGGCCTGGCGCCGTTCGCCGACGGCGCGGCGGAGATTCCGCTGTCATCCTACGCCGGGGCCGATTTCCCGCCGGACTTCGTCGCCGCCGACGCCACGCCCACCTCCTGGGGCACCCTGTTCCTGGAATCCACCGGCCCGGACAGCGCCACGGTGCGCTGGGAAGCCGACTCGCCGGGATTCAGCGACGGCGCGCTGGAACTGAGCCGCCTGACGCGTCTCGGCGGACAGGCGTGCGCCGTGGACTGAGGCGTCGCGGCGGGTGGCGTCATGACGGATGGTTGCGCACCGACCGGCCAGGCGCGGTGCATCGCGGCACCGGCACCGGCTTAGGGCGCGCCTGGCGCGCCCGTCCCGCGAAGATGCGGCTACACTGGACAGGAACACCACGTAACGAGCGCCCATGTCCATCTACGCACCTGCCGCCGACCTGATCTGGGAACTGGTTCGCAGTTACGACCTGGACCCGACGCCGGTATTCGAGCAGGCCGGCGTGGACCCGCGGCTGCGCTTCGACCAGAACGCCCGCCTGGCCCGGGATCAGGTCAACGCACTGCACGCCGCGGCGTTCGCGGCCACGGGCGACGAGGCCATCGGCCTGCGCGTGGTCAGCGCGTTTCATCCCTCGCACATGGGCGCCCTGGGTTACGCCTGGCTCGCCAGCCGCACCCTGCGGGACGCCTGGCGCAAGGTGCAACGCTACTCGCAGGTGGACATCGACAGCCTGCGCATCACCCTGGCCGAGCACGCCGGCGAATTCCACGTGTCCTTTTTCTGGGATGCCGACTGGGAAGCCATCCCCCCGCAGATCACCCTGGTCATGGCCCTGCTCACGCACCTCAACCGCCGCATCCTGGGCCACGACCTGGCCCCGCTGCGGGTCGAATTCAGCATTCCCGAACCCCGGGAGATGGCGCCCTTCGAGGCCTTCTTCGGCTGCGACCTGCAGTTCGGCCGCCCCCAGCAACTGCTGGTGCTGCCCGTATCGATCCTGGATCGCCCGGTACCGCGCGCCCTGCCCGAGCTGGAGCTGGCCACGGAAGAGATGGTTAACCGCTACCTCGCATTGCGCGACAAGGAGGACATTCTCAGCCAGGTGCGCTGCGCCCTGTTCGAGTGCCTGCCCGAGGGCGGCGTCAGCGCCGAGCGCATTGCCGGACAGCTGCACATGTCGACGCGCACCCTGCGCCGGCGGCTGGACGAGGAAGGCCTGAGCTTCCGTGAGCTGCTGACCGACGTGCGCCGGGCGCTGGCCCTGCGCTACCTGCAGGACGAAAGCCTGTCGCTGACCGAGATTTCCTACCTGCTGGGCTTTTCCGAACCCAGCAGCTTCACGCGGGCGTTCAGGGGCTGGACCGGCCAGTCGCCGTCGAAGGCGCGCCAGGCGCCGGCCTAGCGGCGCGCCGTCCCAGGGCCTGCGGGGTTCGAACAGCGCCCGCGGTCCAGGACGCCGGTTCACACGCCAGCGCGTATGATGTCGCGCTGGCGAACAAGAAACGGAAGACCCGACATGACGAGAACACGACGACTGGCCCTGCTGGCCCCGGCCTTCGCGCTCACGGCCATCCTGGGCGGCCTGGCCCCGGCCCTGGCCGACGACACGCCCATTGTGCAGCCCGGCGCCCCCGGGCAGTCGACCCGTGACCTGGACCCCGAACAGGCGCTGGAGATCGCCGATACCTCCTACTCGCCCGACGACGTGGTGTTCATGCAGGACATGATCCCGCACCACCACCAGGCGCTGGTCATGTCGCGTATGGCGCCGGAGCGCACCAACAACCCCGACGTCCTGGACCTGGCCGGGCGCATCGACGGCTCCCAGGCCGACGAGATCGCCTTCATGCAGGACTGGTTGCGCGAGCGCGGCGAGGACGTGCCCGACCCCACCGGCCACCACGCCATGCACAGCCACCAGGACATGGCCGGCATGGCCTCGCCGGAGCAGATGGCGCAGCTGGAGGCCTCGGAAGGCACCGATTTCGACCGCCTGTTCCTGCAGCTGATGATTCCCCACCACGACGGCGCCATCAAGATGGTGGAGTCGCTGATGGAGCAGCCCGGCGCGGCCTTCGACCCGGTGCTGTTCGAGTTCACCTCGGACGTGACCAACGACCAGGCGGTGGAGATCGAGCGCATGAACACCCTGCTGGTGGGTCTCTCGGAAGACCCGCGCGCCGGCCTCGAGCCCGGCCTGTTCGACGCCGGCGAGGCCATCCTCAACCTGGAGAAAGTGGCCACCCTGCGCAAACCGGACGGCTTTTTCGACCCGAACAACCCGGGCGGGCGCGCCGCCGAGCCGATCGCGGACGAGGATGAGGAAGACGACGCGTCCGAGGACACGCCGCGCCCCGTGGAACAGAGCGCGCGTGAGCGCCGTTATCCCATGCTGAGTTTTTCCAACACCGACATGGCCTTCCGCGACGACGTGCTGGTTACCGGCAGCTACCACGGCTTCAACGTCTACCGCCTGGGCGAGGACGGCGTGCCGGCGCTGATGTCGTCCATCGTGTGCCCCGGCGGCCAGGGTGACGTGTCCATCGTCGGCGACCTGCTGGTCATGTCCGCCCAGGAAACGCGCGGGCGGCTGGACTGTGGCCTGCAGGGCGTGGGCACCGAGCCGAGCGCGGAGCGTTTTCGCGGCATCCGCATCTTCGACATCAGCGACCTGGAACGGCCGGTGCAGGTGGGCGCGGTGCAGACCTGCCGCGGCTCGCACACCCACTCGGTGGTGTCCGGCCCCGACGCGGACGGCAACATCATCGTGTACAACTCCGGCACCTCCACCATTCGCGACGAGGAGGAGCTCGAAGGCTGCTTTGACGACCAGCCCGGCGACGACCGCACCGCGCTGTTTCGCATCGACGTGATCGAGATCCCGGTGGACGACCCCTCGAAGGCGCGCATCGTGGACAGCCCGGCGGTGTTCGCCGACCCGGAAACGGGCGTGCTGGCCGGCCTGTGGCGCGGCGGCGATCACGGCGATGACACCCAGGAGACCAACCGCACCGACCAGTGCCACGACATCACGGTGTTTCCGTCGAAACACCTGGCCGCCGGCGCCTGCTCGGGCAACGGCATCCTGTTCGACATTAGCGACCCGCGCAGCCCGCAGCGCATCGACGTGGTGACCGACGAGGGCTTTGCCTACTGGCACTCGGCCACCTTCAACAACGACGGCACCAAGATCCTGTTCACCGACGAGTGGGGCGGCGGCGGCCGGCCGCGCTGCCGCGCCTGGGACCCGCTGACCTGGGGCGCCGACGCCATCTACGACATCGTCGACGGCAAGCTGGAATACCGCAGCCACTTCAAGATGCCCGCGCCGCAGGTGGAAACCGAGAACTGCGTGGCGCACAACGGATCCATCGTGCCGGTGCCCGGCCGCGACATTTTCGTGCAGGCCTGGTACCAGGGCGGCATCTCGGTGATCGACTTCACCGACTCGTCGAACCCGGTGGAGATCGCCTACTTCGACCGCGGGCCGATTTTCGAGGACCAGCTGATCACCGGCGGCTACTGGTCGGTCTACTACTACGAGGGCTACCTCTACGGCACGGAAATCACCCGCGGCCTGGACGTGTTCCGGCTCACGCCCAGCGCGTTCCTGAGCGAAGCGGAGATCGCCGCCGCGGCGCTGGCCGTGCCGGCCGTGGGGCCCAAACGCGCGTTCAACCCGCAGCAGCAGCTGCCCGTGGAGTGGCCGGCCGACCCCGTGGTGGCGCAGGCCTACCTGGACCAGCTGGAACGGGACGGACAGATGCCCGAGGCCGTGGCCCGGGATATGAACGGAGTGATGGAGGTGCTGGCGTTCGCGCTGGCCAACGGCGGCGACGAAAAACTCGCCGATGACCTGGACGTCCTGGTGGAAAGCGGACTGCGCAACGCGGGCGAGGGCGCGGACGCCGGCGCCCAGGCGCGCCTGGACGCCCTGGCCGAGACACTCGAAGCCCTGGCGCAGCAGCTCCGAAGCTGAACACAGCCTGGACGGGCTCGAATCCAGTTAAGTTCATTTAACTGGATTCGAGCCCGACGTTTCGCAGACAGGCGTCACGCCACCATGGCCGAGCAGCCCCTGAAGCTGTCGACGATGGCCTGGCAGGCGGCGGCCTGGGCGTCATCCTCGACGGTGCCGGTGAGCAGCCAGGATGCGGTGATGTAGTACTGGTAGGCGCCGTCGTGCAGCACGAACTGGCGAAAGCGGGTGCGCACCTTGTCGGCGCGCTCTCCGGGGGCCATGTCCGAATCCCCCTTGCCCTTGAGTTCCTGGTCGACACGGAAGCCGTCGATGCCGCCGATGGTGACGTGTTCTTCCGTGTCCACGACCTGGATGAATGTCTTCATGAAGCCCGGCAGGGCGGGGTCCGCCATGGATTCGAAGGTGGCGACGGGCTCGCTCTGCACAACCTCCGCGACAACCTCCGAGCTGCCTTCCTGGTGCACCCGGACCACGTTCCATTTCGCGTCCTTCGAGGGGTCGTACCACCGCTCGGCAAAGCGGTCCACGCGGGTCTTGCCAAAGGGAAAGGTCTTTTTGCGTACGGCCACCGTCCATCCCGCCGGGGCGGCGATGGAGAAGCCCATGCCGGGGTGGGTCACGCGTTCGGTTTCCCCCTCGGCCAGCTTCGCCACCGTCTCGCGGGCGGTCTCGGCGACGGCGCTGGCGTACTTTTTGCGCCATTGCTCGATCCGCTCATAGACGGACGCTCCATCCACCAGCGCCTTGAAGCCGACCCGGGACTGTTCCAGCTGCAGGGGCGTGGGCGGGGCGTCGCCGGATTGACGGGAAATGCGGCGCGTCTTCCAGATGATGTCGCTGTGGTCTTCCGCCCCGGTCCGGTCACGGAGCTCGACCCATTTCATTTGCCCGGGCGTGCGCGACTCGATCACCTCTCCCTCGCGCACGATCAGGACGCGCTGATCCGTGATCCCGTAGGCCAGGTTGTGCACGTGTCCCGTGGCCTGGCGGCGACGGAGAAACAGGATGAAGCCCGCGACCGCAACGACGATCGCCACGGGAACCCACATCCCCTCGCTGATGAATCCGGAGAGCTGGACCTGGCCCAGGGCGTCGCGCAGCACCCAGGCAAACATACCCACGATGACCAGGGGAATGACGTAGCTCATGAGGCCGCGCTTGCGTTTGCCCAGGGTGCTGAGCATCACCTCGTGGTCGGGCGCGCCGGACCAGAGCAGCTTTTCGCCGGGGTCGAGGACGGATTCGATGGTGGAGCGGGGGGATTGGGTCATGGTGGGGTGCGTGGTGTTGGGGGTGTTTGTTCTTACGGGGTTTGGGGGAAGGGACCGCCAGGGGGTGAAGGTGGGGGGAGACGGGAGTTGCGCCTGGGGTGTTGGGCTTGACCGGGGATTGCCTGGGCGGCGAGACTCGGGCGGTCTCTTGGGAGACGTCCAGGGAGAAGACCATGCAACAAGCGGCCCGCTCGGACCGTCCGTCCGGTCGTGTCACCACGACCCGTATCGTCCCCTGTCTCGCCACGGCCTTGCTGCTGGCGCTGACAGCCATTCCCGCTGCGGCGGAGACGCTCGTGGTCACCGCCGAGCGCATGCTGGACGTGCGCGAGGGGCGCCTGGTCAGCCCGGCGGTGCTGGTGGTGACCGACGGGGTGATCGAGTCGGTGAATCCGTCTTCGCCGCCGGGTGACGCGGAGGTGGTCGACCTGGGTGACCGCACCCTGCTGCCGGGCCTGATCGACATGCACTCGCACCTGACCCTGGATTTCTTCACCGGCGACGACTGGACCACGGCCACGGTAAAGCAGACCGCCCCGGACTGGGCCCTGATGGGCGCGAAGTTCGCCGCGGAAACGCTGGGCACGGGCTTCACCACGGCCCGGGACCTGGGCGCCTTTCCCGGGTTTCCCGACGTGGCGCTCATGCGCGCCATCGACGGCGGCTACGTGCCCGGCCCGGACATCTGGCCCGCGGGCCACGCCATTTCCATCACCGGCGGCCATTGCGACCAGACGGGCTTCGCCCCGGGCATCATGGAACTGGGCCCGAAGCAGGGCGTGGCCGACGGCGTGGACGAGGTGATCAAGGCCGTGCGCTACCAGGCCAAGCACGGCGTGCGCGTGATCAAGGTCTGCGCCACCGGCGGCGTGTTCTCCTTCAGCCAGAGCGCCCCCGTGGGCGCCCAGCAGTATTCGGCCGCGGAGCTGGAGGCCATCGTGGAGGAAGCCCGCAAGCTGGGGCTGAAAGTGGCGGCCCACGCCCACGGCACCGAGGGCATCATCGCCGCGGTGCGCGCCGGCGTGGACTCCATCGAACACGGCTCCATCCTGGACGAGGAAGCCATCGGGCTGATGAAGGAACGCGGCACCTTCCTCGTGCCCCAGGCGTACATCAACGAAAACACCCTGCCCCCGGAAACTCCCCAGGCCACCCGGGACAAGGAGGAATACCTGCGCCCCCTGGTGCGTCGAAGCTTCACCATGGCCTTCGAAGAGGGCGTCAACATGGCCTTCGGTTCCGACTCCGGTGTGTTCGCCCACGGGGAGGTGGGACGGGAGTTCGGCGCCCTGGTGCGCATGGGCCTGCCCGAGGACCACGTGCTGCGCATGGCGACGGTGTACGCGGCCGAGCTGCTGGGCGTGGATGACCGGGGCGAGCTGGCCGCCGGCAAGCGCGCCGACATCGTGGCCGTGGACGGCGACCCGCTGGCGGACATCACGGTGATGGAGTCGGTGCCCTTCGTGATGAAGCGGGGCGCCGTCGTCAAACGTCCCTGAGGCGATACCGATGGAGATCTTCGAATACATCGCCGTCCTCACCTCGATCATCATCGGCCTGGGCATGGCGCACCTGTTGCGGGGCCTGGTGCGGCTGATCCAGCACCCGGACCGGCATCTCGTCTACTGGGTGCACCTGGCCTGGGTGGCGTACCTGTTCTTCACCCTGGTGTTCTGGTGGTGGTGGGAGTTCCGGCTGGGCACACTGGAGACCTGGACCTTCCTGGTCTACATCTTCGTGGTGTTCTACGCCTTCCTGATGTTCGTGGTCAGCGCCCTGCTGTTTCCCGATGACCTGGAGGGCTACGGTGATTTCCACACCTACTTCCACGCCCGGCGCGCCTGGTTCTTCGCCTTGATGGCCGTGACCTTCGTGGTCGACCTGGGAGACAGCCTCCTCAAGGGCTTGGACTACTTCATGAACCTGGGCATGGAGTACTTCGTCGTCGGCACTTTGCAGATCGTCCTGGCCGTCGCAGCCATATTCGTGCGTAGCGAGCGCTATCACCAGGTGCTGGTGGTGACCTTCCTGGTGTACCAGGTGTCGTGGGCGGTGCGGATGTTCGAGGTGGTGGCTTGAGGGGTGTGGGGAAAGTCGCAGGCTTGGGGACGCGAGACCGAAAACCGGTGTGGCGCAAGGGCAAAAACGACAACCCCGGAACGATGGCCTTCGCCAGGGTTCCGGGGTGTCGCGGATCCGCTCGGGGCCATCTGCGGGACTCAGAACCCGCAGGCGCCCGTGGCCACCAGTGACTCCAGCGTCATGCTCTTCTCGCCGTCCGTGCCGGAGAGCACGGCGCTGGCGCGCCGGCAGCCGTCGAAGCTGATGCTCAGCGTGCCCCAGTCGGGCAGCGGGTCGGCGCCCGGGTCCTGCGGGCCGGGAAACGCGCCGTCCGGGCCGCCTTCGACCAGGTCGAAGACCACGGTCTGCCCCGGGGCGTCGCCGAAATCGGCGCTGGGCGTGGCGCCCACCAGCCACAACGGCTTGCCGTCGGCGCCGTAGCCGAAGAAGGCCACGGACACGTTGTCCCCGTTGTCCACCAGGTAGAAACCGTCGCCTGAGGCGGACGCGTCGAAGAACACGGCGGACAGGGTGGGGGCTTCCAGGTCCGCGGCCTTGCCGGCAGGCGTGGCGCGGCAGCCGTCGGCCGTGACCAGCGCGTCCAGGCGCATGACCTTGCTGCCGTGTACGCCGTCCAGCACTGCCGAGCCGCGGTTGCAATCGTCAAAGCGGAACGTGACCTGGCCCCAGGGTTCCAGCGGATCGGCGCCCGGGTTCTGCGGCGCGTCGAAGGCGCCGTTGGTCCCGGACTCGAGCATGTCGAGCACGAAGTCGCCGCCCAGGGTCGGCTGCAGGGCCGACAGGGGCGCGTTGCCCACCAGCCACATCGGCTCGCCCGCCTGGCCGTAGCCGAAGAAGGCGGCGGACAGGTTGTCGCCGTCGGCCACCAGGTAGAAGCCGTCCCCGGAGGCGCGTGCGTCGAAGGTCACGCTGCTGAGCAGCGCGGCCGGCAGGCGCTCGACGGCGCCCAGGTCGCAGCGCGCTTCGCCGTCGCCGTCACCGTCCAGCGGGCGTACGCCGCCCAGCGTGTCAGTGTCGGGGCAGGCCGCGTCGCCGGCCTCCAGTGCGTCCAGCAGCGGGCTGCCGAGCGCCGGCTGGCGCACCGACAGGCCACCGGCGTCGCGCAGCGGCGCCAGGTGTTCGGCCTGCAGGGTGATGTCGGCCGCGCCGCAGCCCGAGTCGGCGGACAGGGCATTGACCCCTTCCAGTTGCGGGGCCGGACCGCCGCCATCGCGGCACACGGGTGAGCCGTTGCCGTCCAGCACGCTGCCGGAGATGGATGCGAAGCCGGCGTTGGCGCCGGTATAGAGCAGCGGCGCGTTGTTGCCCGCGGCGGTGACGTGCTCCAGGGTGACCACGCCGCCCAGGTGGCCGAGCAGGCCCAGTTCGTCGGACAGCGAAATGTCATTGTCCAGCAATGACACGTTGCGCAGTGACAGCGGGCCGTCGACCACTTCCACCAGGTGGCGGTCCATCGAGTTGCCCTCCAGGCTGACCTGGTCGAGCAGCAGTTCGCCGGCGCTGCGCAGCACGGCTTCGCCCACGTGGCCGGTCAAGCCGGCGCGTTCCAGGCTCAATCGCGCACCGGAGAACACTTCGACGACGGCGGTTCCCGGGTCGTTCGCGACCTTGGTGATGCCCTCGGTGGTGCCGGCGTTCAGCGACAGGTCGCGCAGGCGCACCGAGCTGCCGGTAACGCCCAGCAGCGGGAAGCGTCCCGAGCCGCTGATGGACGAGCGGTCGGCGCCCAGGCCGACGATGTCCAGCGAGCCGCTGATGTTCAGCGGGGCGTGGTCCTCGTCCAGCATGATGGCGCCCGGAGAGAGCAGCAGCACGGGGTTGGCGGTGTCCTGCGGCGCCGCGGCCGACAGGGCCAGGGCGTCGCTCAGGGTGCACACGGGTTGCGACTCGGCGGCCGGGCAGCTGGCGGCGTCGCGGGCGCACTCGAAGCGGCAGGCCGATGCGTTGCCCTCGGAGGCGTTGACCACGATGTCGCCCGGCGGGCCGACCACGATCTCGCGCGTGGCCAGGCTGGGGAAGGAGGCCTCGCCGTTGCTGTTGCGGGTAAAGACTTCCACGGAGACGGTGTCGCCCACCTGGAATCCGCTCACGTCCACCTGCGTGGCGATGTCCAGGAAGCCGCCCGGTTCCAGGGTGGCGGCGAAGTTGGAGGTGGCCTTGCCGTCGATGTACAGCTCCAGCTCCACGTCGCGGGCCGTTTCGCCGGTCAACGAATCGCCCTCGGGCGGGCGGTTGCTGACGCGGCCCTGCACCACGGTGCGGTCGTACTGTCCCGG
This sequence comes from Gammaproteobacteria bacterium, assembly GCA_030431095.1. Lineage (GTDB taxonomy): Bacteria > Pseudomonadota > Gammaproteobacteria > Xanthomonadales > SZUA-36 > Marinihelvus. The sequence goes on from JAUIJU010000011.1 coordinate 75,357, forward strand.
CACCAGGCGTGGCGAGATGATTTCGGCGTCCAGTTCCGGGCGCGCCAGGTGGGTGACGTCGACGTCGATGCAGTGCTGCAGCGTGGTGGTGGAGTCGTACTTGACCTGGTTGTCCAGCACCACGTTGTCGGACAGGCAGGCGCGCACGGTTTCGTTGGCGAAGGGCTCGGTCCAGGTCCAGGTGGCCACGATCTCGCCCTCGTTGGCGCCGGCCACCAGCAGCGGGCTGGCGTTGTCCACGCTGGGCACCACCACGTCGGTCTCGTTGAGGTTCCACTCCGGCGACTGGTGGGTCCAGTTGACGTCGAAGCGGTGCAGGTCCTCGTCGTCCACGTCGGTGTAGCGGAATTTGAAGGTCACCGGATAGCCCGCGGTGACGTCCAGCGGGAAGGTGTCCGGGTCGTCGGTGTCAATGGACACGAACTCCAGCACCGGCGCGTCGTTGACCGGCTCGATCACCAGGGTGACGGTTTCCGGTTCGGACCAGTCGAGACCGTCGGACACGCGGAACGTGAACGAGGTTTCGCCGTACCAGTGCTGCGGCGCGGTGAAGGTCAGCTCGGGCAGGGCGCCCTTCAGGCTGCCGACCGCCGGGTGCTCGACAATCTCGTAGGCCAGCGGCAGGTCCACGGCGCCGTCCGGATCCGTGCCGGACAGGCGTACACTCAGCGGCTCGTCCTCGCTGCCGGTCAGGTGGATGCGGTCGGCGGAAGGCGGGCGGAACTGGCGCGAGACGTCGATGTTGACCGTGGCCGGGGCGCTGCGCGCCAGGCCGTCGGTGGAGGAAAAGGTGAACTGGTCGGCGCCGGTGAAACCGTCGTTGGCGGTGTACACCACGCGCGCGGTCTCGTCGTCGATGGGTTCGATCACGCTGGTCTCGAACACGTGGATCACGTCGGTGGTCTTGTCGAACACGTACAGGTTGCGGCTGTTGACCGCCACGCTGCTGGGGCGGCCGAAGTCGCCGAGCAGGAAGCAGCGCTGTTCCGGCGGGCACACGCTGACCGCCTCGCCGCCGAACACGCCGTCGTCGGTGAAGCGCTGTACGCGGCTGTTTCTCCAGTCCGCCACGTAGATGTTGTTGCGGCGGTCCACCGAGGCGCTCTGGGTCTGGTTGAACTGGCCGGGGCCCTCGCCGAAGTACAGCGCCTCGCCGGTCTGGCAGGTGACGCCGGTCACACAGGAAAAGCCGCGGCTGGCCTGGCGCTCGGGGTCGCAGCCCTCGCCGGAGGCGCAGGCGCCGATCCAGCCGATCATGTGGCCGAGCACCGGTGTGCCGTCGGCCGCGCGGGTGCTGGGCGACATCTTGTGCACGCGTCCCTCGGTCACGAACAGGATTTCGTTGTCGTGGTTCAGCACCATGTCGCGGGCCACGGTGAAGCCGCCGCCGGCGGTTTCCAGCGGGTCGATCTGGAAGGTGAACACCGGCTCGGGAAAGATCCAGTCGCCGGTTTCCAGGTCCTGTTCGGACGCTTCCAGGTCCAGCACGCGCACGTTGCCCAGCCCGTCGGGCAGGAACATCAGGTCGTATTCGTTGACCAGGAAGCTGGACAGGCCGCTGTAGAGGCTGGGCGGGTTGGCGTGGCGGTAACGGCGGATCACCTCCAGGGTGTCGGGGTCGAGCAGGTATAGGCGCACGCCGGCGGCCCCGTTCTGGCCGGTGTACAGGATGATGTTGCGCCCGGGCACGAAGTACACGCCGTTGTTCAGCGAGCTGTTGCGCTCCAGGGCCCGGCCGGCCAGCACGTTGCGGTCGGCGTCGAACACCACCATGCGCGACTCGCCACCGTGGCAGTCGACCACGTAGCTGCGGCCCTCGTCGGTGATCAGCACGTGGTCGGGGTTGGCCAGTTCGCTCCAGGGCCGGTCGGCGTCGCAGGTGCTCTTGGCCTCGAAATTGCCGCGGAAATCCTCGATGAAGTACGGCAGCAGCGGCGCCTCGAAGCCGCCGCCGGGCGGGAATTGCTCGATGCGGAAGTCCAGCGGGTCGGCGTCCGGGTCGTCGCCGCGCAGGATGATTTCCTGCGGCACGAAGGTCAGCGCATCGGCCGAGCGGGATTCGGCCGTGGGGGCGATGTTGGTGCCCGCCAGCTTGACGTTGATCAGCTGGAAGTCGGTGTCGAAGTTGCCGAAATCGTCGGTCGCGCGCCATTCCAGCAGGTTCTGGCCCAGCGGCAGCTCCAGGGTCTCGGGGGGCACCTGGCCTTCCAGTTCGATGGTGGGGTCGGCGTCGCCGAAGTCGAACACGCGCGGCGGCTGCAGGTGCACCACGGCGCTGTCGCCGTCGGCCTCGACCACCCGCGAGGGGGCGGCCAGCACGGTGGGCGGCAGGGTGTCGACCACCTCCACGTACTGGGTGACGGTCGTGGCGTTGCGCTTTCGCGCGGTGTTAGGGCCGTCGTCCCGGCCCACCCAGGTGACCTCGGTGGTTTCACCGATGGGCCAGAAGGGCGGGTTGGGGCCGCTGAGCTCCACCCTGGGCGCGCAGTCGTCTTCGATGGTGAAGCCCGAGCGCAGCAGGTCCAGGTTGCTCTGCCCGGTGGGCGTGATGCCCAGCACGGAGGCGCCGCCCAGTTCCAGGGCCTCGATGGTGAAGCGGTCCCGGGTGACCTCGGCCTCGGGCGCCACGCTGTCGAGCACGGCGATCTCGCGCAGCTGCTGGTTGATGGAGCCCGTGGGCGTGTCGGCCCAGGTGAAGGCGTCCACTGTCAGGCTGGCCGCGATCAGGCCCGCGGCGATGGCCACGTTGAGGGCGAACTCGGCGAACTTGACGCCGGCCTTGCCCAGGATTTTTTCCGCGCCCTTGGGCAGCGGCAGGCCGGGCACGTAGAGGTAGTCCCAGAACGAGGCGTAGTTTTCGGCGCGGTACACCTCCTTGTGCTCGCCCACGGGAAAGCGGGTGACGCCCTTACCCATGTCCTGGGTGGGGCCCACCGGGGCGAACTCGGTGGTCACCACCACGTCGGTGTTCCAGGCGAACACGAAGGGCCGCGTGTTGGGGCTCCAGTCGCCGGCGTCGGGTTTGACCGACAGCTGCGTGCCCAGCACGTTGGCGGCGCGTCCCCGGGTGGCGTCGCGTTTGATGTCCTGGTAGCACTGGCCGGCGGGCGGCGCGTATTCCAGGTCCTTCGGCGGCGTCAGCGACGGCGGGCAGGTTTTCAGGGCCAGGTTCAGGATGTAGGTGGTGACGTTGAGCGCTTCGCCGGTGAAGTAGTCCGGCGCCACCAGGCCGGCGCCGAAGGCCGCGTTGTGCGCGGCGCCCAGGGCGAACTGGCAGACCAGGGCGAGGGTTTCGGCCGACTGCGTGCGCGCACCCTCGGTGGTGAACACCAGGGGGGCCTCGGCGGTCGGGCCACGCGGCAGGGTCTTTTCTTTCGCGGGCAGGGCCGCCGGCAGCAGCAGGGCGGCGAGAAACAGTGCTTTGACGAGTGTCCTGGTCATGACTCCCCCCGGGGATGTCGTGAAATTGGTGCGGGGAGCATGTAGCGTTCAAGCGGGCTCGTCTGTGAAGCGCCTCACTCCGGTGATCTGTTCTGGCGGATTTCTACGTTTGTAGGCGCCCCCGGGCCGGATTCTGCTGGGTGTCCATGATGCCGCGGAGGGCACCCTGCGCTTCGTGACGGTTGTTCATGAGTTGCCCTGGCTCCTGGTCGCTGGTTCGTGGGGGTGGCGTGGAAGGCTGGCGAGCATGCCATGTCGCAGGTCCCGCTACTGGCTGTGAAGCGGACCACAGCAAAGCATTCCCGGTCGCGCTAAGCTGGAAACATCACAGGAGGAACGCCGATGGCGAGAACCCAGGGAATCATTCAATCTGCGGGCCGCGCGTGGCGCCTGGTGCAGGACACCGGCTTCATGGACTCTTCGCGTGGCCTGGAAACCGAGGCCTGGCAGCGCAACCTGCGCGAGGCCGGGCGCGAACTGCGCGAAGCCGCCGCGTCACTCACCGCCGCGGACAACCGTGATGCCTACGGCGAGCTCAGCGATGACCAGCGCATGAGCCTGTGGTGCGCCATCCTGGCCGCGCGGGAAACCTCCGTGGGTATCCGCATCATCGGTACGCTGGGCATTCGCTATCCCATGATGTCCGAGCACGTCAGCGCGGCGGAAAACCGCCTGGCGCCGCGGGCCAACGGCTTCCCGGTGCGCCAGCTGCGGCACATGGGCGCGCAGATTCGCAACGCCTCGCCCGATCCGGCCACCGTGGTGGAGCAACGCGCCACCGAGCAGGGTGACCCGCCGCCGCGCGAGGTGACCACCCAGGAGGCCGAGCTGTACCAGCGGATCATGCTGACCGCCATGCGGGCCTCCGATCGCGAGGGCTCCTCGTACCGCAATGCCGGCGACGCCGCGCTGGGCGCTTTCGGCAACAGCCTGTTGCCACCGTCCGATGCCGCGGGTTTCGCCCAGAACTACGGCGAAGAGCAGGCCCTGGGCTACGCCTTCGGCTCGCGCGCCAACGCCATCGGCGCCATTATTTCGGCCCTGCGCGCGGTCGGCGACGGCGTGGACGCGCACCGCCGCGCCACCGACGACGAGTACCGCCTGCAGCACTGGGTGCACCAGGTGTGCCTGCGCGAAAGCAACAACGACGCGGCCCAGGCGCTGGTGCTGTTCCAGCGCCTGCAGAATATTCTCGAGCGCATGAACGCCTGGCTGGAATGGGTGGAGCGCCACCAGGACCACCCGGCCTACGTACCGCCGGGCGGCGAATGGCGCGCCGATCCGCACGCCAGCCTGAGCAACACCCGCAGTGGCGGCGCCAACCGCTCCGGCCCGGTGCAGGGCTCGGTGCGCGGTCCCTTCAATCCCTCGCCGTACGGCATGGGTTAGTCACGGGCCGGGCGCACCGGCCCGAATCCGCGTAAGCTGACGCTCCCCTCGACGAGCGGATGCCGCATGAAGGCTGTTTCCCGACGCCTGCTCCACGCCCTGGGCTGGACGCTGCACTTCAGCGAACCCGGCGTGCGCCGCTACGTGCTGATCGTGGCGCCGCACACCAGCAACTGGGACTTTCCCCTGGGCATGCTGGCCGCCTGGGCGCTGGGCCTGGACGTGCACTTCATGGGCAAACACACGCTGTTCGAGGGGCCTTTCGGCTGGCTGTTTCGCGCGCTGGGGGGCATCCCGGTGGACCGCAAGGCCAGCGGCGGCCTGGTGGAGCAGGTGGCGGCGCGCTTCGAGGCGGCGCAGTCGCTGGTGCTGGCCGTCACGCCCGAAGGCACGCGGGGCAGGTCCACATACTGGAAGTCCGGCTTCTGGCGCATCGCGCGCGCGGCCGGTGTGCCCATCGTGATGGCCACGCTGGACTACGGACGCAAGGAGATCGTGGTCAGCGAGCCGTTCACACCGGGCGAGGACCGGGACGCGGACTTCGATCACATCCGCGCGTTCTACGCCGGGCGCCGGGGCAAACGGCCGGAGCTGCAGGGCGAAGTGCACGGGCGGCCCGGTGCGCCCGCGGGCGCCGAGGCCGCGCCGGGGGACCAGGACTATGGTTCGTGAGATGTGGTCGAGGGCATCGAGGTGATCGTCAGCCGGGTGCAGGTGCCGCCCAACGCCGAGTTGCCCCGGCACTGGCACCCCGGCGAGGAGTTCGGCTACGTGATCGACGGCGAGGTCAGCCTGTGGCTGGAGGGCGAGGTGACGCGCACCGACCGCGCCCGTCGCCATTTAACGGGTCAGGCCATGTGATTGAGGGCCTTCAACCGACAAGCTCGCGATCGATTCTCCCGATTCGGGAATGCGGAACCAGACCCATACTGATGCAGAGTCACAAAGGTCAAATGTGTTACGTTTGACGTAATTAGTTACGTTCTACATAATTAATGGCGCAGGAGGAGGCCGCACCGTGGCAATCAGGACCTGGGCCTGCAAGGACACACGAGCAGTTTTTCAGGGTCACAGCCCGCCAGTCCTGCCACGAAAGCTGTTGAAGCGTGCCCACCATAAGCTGTTGATGCTCGATGCCGCGGTCGAAGTCAGGGATTTAAGAGCTCCGCCGGGCAACCGGCTCGAGAAACTGGCCGGCGACAGAAGGGGACAACACAGCATCCGCATCAATGACCAGTATCGTATTTGTTTTACGTGGCGTGGCGGCGATGCCTACCAGGTTGAGATTGTCGACTACCATTGAGGACCGAGAAGTGAGTAAGCGATCCCCGATACATCCGGGTAAAGTTCTGAAAGCCGAGTTTCTCGATGGGTACGGCCTGTCGGCCTACGCCCTGGCCAAGGCGCTGAAGACGCCGACAAATCGAATGACAGCCATCATCAACGGCCAGCGGTCGATATCCACCGACACGGCACTTCGTCTTGCCCGCTACTTCGGCACCACGCCGGAATTCTGGCTCAACCTCCAGCTGAGGTACGACCTGGAGACCATTGCGACACGGGAGATCGAGCGTGAGATCGAGCCGCTGTCGGCCGCCGGTCATGCACGCCGAAAGGCCCCTACAACCGCGCCCTGACCCGGTCCCCCGTCAGCCGCCGCGCGCGCGATTCGCGCCAGATCATCACCGCGTTGGAGCCGATCACGATGGCCGCGCCGGCCATGACGATGGGCAGCGGCCACTCGTCCCAGATCAGCCAGCCGAACAGCGTGGCCCAGACGATGCCGGAGTAGTTGAACACGGTGACGATGGCCGCCTGGGCGTTCTTGAAGGCCACCGACAGGCACCACTGCGCGCCCGCGCCGGCCAGGCCCACGCCCAGCAGCAGGGGCAGTTCGTCCAGGGTGGGCATCTGCCCCACCCAGGGCATGGCCAGCGCCGAGACCGCGGTGCCGATCATGAAGAAATAGGTGGTGACCGTTTCCGGCCGTTCGAAGCCGCCCAGGTAGCGCAGGATGATCTGCAGCGTGGCGTGCATCGCCGCCGCGATGAGCGCGATGGCGATGCCCAGCGTCGGCAGGCCGCCGGCCCCGCCGCCCGACGGCTGGGCGATGATGGCCACGCCCACGAAGCCCGCGATCACCGCCCCCCAGCGCCACGGCCCGACCGATTCCTTCAGGATGAGCAGCCCCAGCACCGGGATGAACAGCGAGGAGGTGAACAGCAGCACCGTGGTGTCGGCCATGGGCATCAGCGAAAAGGCCGCGAAGGTGATCGCCAGGCTGACCGTGCCCAGCACCGCGCGCAGGATCACCAGGAAGGGCTTGCTGCGGATGACCAGCAGCTCGCGCCGCCCCAGCACGAACACCATGGCCAGGAACGGCAGGCAGGCCACCGCGTTGCGCCAGAAGGCGATCTCGATCACCGAGTGCGTTTCCGCCAGCAGCTTGGCGCAGACGTTCATCAGCGTGAAAAAGAAGAACGCCCCCAGGGCGGCGGCCATGCCGAGGGTGGGGTTGTCGGTGCTGTCCCGGGTCACGGGGCTGCCTTCCGGTTTCGGTGACTCAGGGTGCCGCCATCACGTCGTAGACCACCACGCGCTCCCACAGGTGTTCGTGCTCGGCGACGAAGGCCTCGTGCAGCGGGTGCACCTGGTAGGCGTCCTGCCCCGCGGCGTCGTCGAAGTAGAGGATTTCCGACACCGACCAGCTGCCGTCGACCACGCCCCGGGCCAGGGTGTCGGCCGGCAGGCCCACGTGCACCCCGCGCACGGTTTCGATGGCGCCGAGGCCACGGATGCCGGTCACCAGGGCGTCGCGGTCTTCAGTGGAATCCGGGCGCTTGAGCCAGAACAGGACGTGGTGGACCAGGGGCGCGGGAGCGGCGCCTGGTGCTTCGTGTTCGCCGGCCCGGGCGGTGGTGGCGAGCGCGGTGGGGCCCAGGCCTGCGGTGGCCAGGCCGGCGCCGGCGAGGGACAGGAAGTGGCGGCGTGTGGGGGTGGGCATTTTTGCTCCGGTGCAAATGGTCAGTGACGCTGGTTCAGTCCGATCCGGTGCTCGAGGACATCTCTTCCCGGATGACTCGTCGAAGCATGTCTTCGAGCGCGCCGTTTTTCAGGGAGATGTGTTGTCGCAAGGCTTCGTTCATCAAATTCTGGTAACTACCGCCTCCGGCGTCGTGAACGATCTTTTTGAAATGCTCGATGATATCGTGGTCGAGGCGGATGGTAATCCGGACCTTGTTCGGATCCGGGGGAATGACCGGGCCGCGTTTTCCCTTGCTGAAGTCAATGTTCATCTGGGCGTCCTGCAAAATAGGTTTGCCGCTCCGCTTTCGATGCCTTGCGGGCGGAAATGATCCGGATCGTTTCATTGTTGGGGAGTGCATATGCCACGACAAGAACTTCTCCGGATTGAGACATGGCGACTGTATGAAACCGCTGTTCGTGGTGAACGTGGTCTTCCACCGTCACCGCAAAATTGTCGTTCAGTGCTTCGGCCGCCTCTGCGAACTGCACTCTGTGTTTGAGCAGATTGGCGGCGGCTTTGGCTCGGCTCCATTCGACGTACATTGACATTGTATGCACAAATAGTGCACAACTCCAACAGGGTCAGAGTGTCAGATTGCGGCTTGTCCTGCAGGTTGAGATACGGCAATTTGTAGGGTGGAGCTGTAAGGCGACACCACCAGGTTCAGGCGATAGCCTGAGTTCGGGATGACTAATCCACCTGGGCTTCCAGCTCGTTCCAGCGCTGGAACGCAGCCTCCAGTTCCTCCAGCAGTGATGCGTGCCGGCCGGTGATTGCGCGTACTGCTTCGACCTCGCCCTCGAAGAACCCCGGCTCCGCCATGCGCGCCTCGAGCTCGGCCTGCTGCGTCTCCAGCTTTTCGATCAGTGCCGGCAGTTGTTCGAGTTCGCGCTTGAGTTTGTAGGAAAGGCGGGGTTTGGTGGGCTTTGAGGCGGCCGGAGGTGTGGGGTCAGAGTCAAGTGCCAGAGTCGGTTCTCTGGATGCCGGCTTGTCACCGGGTTCGTCGACTCTGGCACTTGACTCTGACCCCGGTGCTTCAGCCAGCTTCTGCAGGCTGCCCCCGCTCCGCTCCCAGTCCGAGTACGATCCTACCCGCTCGTCCACGCCGCCCTGGCCGTCCAGCACCATCAGGCTGGTGACCACGTTGTCCATGAAGTCGCGGTCGTGGCTGACCAGCAGTACGGTGCCCTCGAAGCCGAGGAGGATTTCCTCGAGGAGCTCGAGGGTTTCCATGTCCAGGTCGTTGGTGGGCTCGTCGAGCACCAGCAGGTTGGCGGGCTTGCTGAACAGGCGGGCCAGCACGGCGCGGTTCTGCTCGCCGCCGGACAGGCTGCCCACGGGCTGGCGGGCGCGGTCGGGGGGGAACAGGAAGTCACCCAGGTAGCCGATGGCGTGTTTGCGCTTGCCGTTGATCTCGATGAAGTCGCTGCCGCCGCAGACGTTGTCCATGAGGCTCTTGTCCGGGTCCAGGGCGTCGCGCAGCTGGTCCGAGTAGGCCACCTCCAGGCGCGTGCCCAGGCGCACGGTGCCGCTGTCGGGTTCCAGCTCGCCGAGGATCAGCTTGACCAGGGTGGACTTGCCGGCGCCGTTCGCGCCGACGATGCCGATGCGGTCGCCGCGGCGGATGAGGGTGGAGAAGTCCCTGATGACTGTCGTGGTGGCGGGAGTGGTGGGGTCAGAGTCAAGTGCCAGAGTCGACGAGCCCGGTGACAAGCCGGCATCCAGAGAACCGACTCTGGCACTTGACTCTGACCCCTCAGCTTTTGACCCCGCAGTTTTCGGGAAGGACTTGGAGACGTTTTTGAGCTCGGCGACGACCTTGCCCGATGCCGCCGCATCCTCCACCCCGAAATCCGCCCGCCCGGTGCGTTCCCGCCGCTGGCGCCGATCCTCCCGCATGGCCTTCAGCGCCCGCACCCGGCCCTCGTTGCGCGTGCGCCGGGCCTTGATGCCCTGGCGGATCCATTTTTCTTCTTCGGCGAGCTTCTTGTCGAAGAGGGCATTCGCCTTCTCTTCGGCGGCCAGTTCGGCCTCGCGGTGTTTCAGGAAACCCGCGTAGCCGCCCTTGCCGGACCAGACCGTCAAATGCCCCCGGTCCAGCTCGGCCATGGTGGTGGCCACGTTCTGCAGGAAGCGCCGGTCGTGGGTGATGAGCACCACCGCGCCGGCAAAGCGCTCCAGCTGTTCTTCCAGCCACTCGATGGCCGGGATGTCCAGGTGGTTGGTGGGCTCGTCCAGCAGCAGGATGTCCGGCTCGCTCACCAGCGCATGGGCCAGGGCCACGCGCCGGCGCCAGCCGCCGGAGAGGGAAGCCATACGCGCATCGCCGTCCAGGTCCAGCTGGCTGAGCGTGGTCTCGACCCGGGTTTGCAGGGTCCAGCCGTCCACGGCCTCGAGCTGCTCCTGCACGCGGGCCAGGGCTTCGAGGTCGGGTGTCTCGCCCGCCGCCTCCGCGTCGTGCAGCAAGTGATGGTAGCGGGCCAGCAGGGCCCCGGCTTCGGGCAATCCCCCCGCGACCACGTCATACACCGTCTCGTCATTGGCCTCCGGCAGGGCCTGCCGCAGCCAGGCGATGCGCGTTCCCGGGCGCAGCCAGCGCTCGCCGGAATCGGGCTGGATCTTGCCGGCCAGGACGTTGAGGAAGGTGGTCTTGCCCGCGCCATTGCGGCCCAGGAGGCCGATTTTCTGGCCGGCCTGGATTTCGAAGTCGACGTCGTCCAGCAGGGCCAGGGTGCCGTAGTGGAGGGAGATGGTGTCGAGGCGCAGGAGGGGCATGGCGGGAGAGCCCTGGGTTGACTGAGCCGGGCAGGCCTCAGAACGGGATGTCGTCGTCCTTGAAGTCCGCCGGACTCGGCTCCGCCAGCGGCGGCTCTTCATCGTTCTTCGGCGGCACCTGCTCAGCATTGCCGCCCACCTTCTCGATGCGCCACACGTCCAGGTTGACGAAGTAGTCCGTGGAGCCGTCGTTCTTGCGCGTGAATTCGCGGCCGCGCAGGTTGAAGTTCACCGTCACCGTGTCTCCCACCTCGAAGGCGTCCAGCAGCCCGGCCTTGTCCTGCACGGCCTGGAACTTGATGGGCTGGGTGTAGGCGCCGTCCTCGATCTCGATGACGAATTCGCGCTTGCGGAAGGTCTCGGAGAACTGCTGGGTGTCGTTGATGACCTTGAGGGTGCCGGTGGCTTCGAACTTGTTGGAGCTGTTGTTGGACATGGGTGGAATACGTTCCAGGTTGGGGCTCGGAAGGCGTGCATTGTAGCCACACCGGGTTCGGCTTTCAGCGGGGCGGGTCGACGTCAAGCGTGGCCCACTGCGCACTGGGCGGCAAGAACACCGGCCTCGTGTGACCATGGGCGCGCTAGAGCGCCGGGTGAGGAATCCGTCCCGTGGCTTCGGCCAGGTCGGCATGGTGGACCTCGAAGCGAATGTTTCGGCCCCGTCCCCACCAGCACCGTTCCCGGTCGAGGTGAAAACGCCAGTATTCCTGTTGGAGCGGTTGCTGCGGCGCGCGCCGGCCGGCGACGGCGGCTGGTGACAGCACGGCGCCGTTGACGCCGTCCGGATCCCGGGCCGACGGGGCGCGGATCACTTCCGCGCCGGCCTCGCGCAGGGCCGTGCCCAGGCGCTGGGTGAAGGTCCAGGAGGCCGGGTTCCTGATTTCGGGCCAGTGTGGCTGCGCCGCGGGTCGGCAGAGATCGGCGCAGCGGTCCGTTCGGCAGCGATAGCGCAGCAGCGTGCGTGAACCGCGCAGCACCGCGAGCACGCCGGTCTCCAGCGGCGCCGCCCGGAACAACCAGAGCATGGTGGCCGCCTCGGTCATGGCAGTCTCGCGGCGTTCGGCGCCGTAGAGCAGTCCCGGTTCCGTGGGCGCGCCGAAGCGAGAGCCAAAGCGAAGCGGTGGGTAGCGAAAGGGCGTTCTCAGCATCCAGTGAAGACGCTCGCTGCCGGGCAGCCACGGGGGCTTGTGCCCTTCGAGCAACGTTTCGAGCCGGGCCTGCTCCTCGGCGGAGGTGGTGATGGCCCGGGTGGCGGCCTGCTCCTGGTTCTCTACCACGCGCCAGAGCCGGCCTTCGAGCGGTTCCAGAGACAATAGTTCGGTTGGCAGTTCGGTTGGCAATTCAGTGAGCCGTTCCGTGGGGGGCCGTGGGCGGTTCGGGTAACTGTTCGGATCGGGTCCCCGCCGGGGACACGGGGTCGTCACTCAAAGGCGCCCCCGCATGACGTCCACATAGTTGATGAGCTCTGCGAGTCCCGAAAAGGTCTTCGCCAGATCGCGGGGCGCCTGCCCCCGGAAATGCCGGTTGGGCGTGGCCATCCAGTGGCGCAGCTGGGTCGGGTCGCCGTCGAGGATGGCGTAGAGCGCCCGGTAGACACGGATCAGGCCGAGCGCGAGCTCCCGCGTCTTCGGGGCCCGGATGCTCGAGGCGCCGCGAGAGTAGCTTTTCATGGTCGGCTCGCTGACGCCGATGATTCCGGCGAGATCGGCGAGGCGCAGGCCGAGGGCTTCGCGGGCTCGCAGCAGGGCCTCGGTGACCAGCTGATCGGCGTCGATGTGGGTGGCGAC
>JAUIJU010000055.1 GCA_030431095.1 Gammaproteobacteria bacterium
GCGTTGCATCGAATTAAACCACATGCTCCACCGCTTGTGCGGGCCCCCGTCAATTCCTTTGAGTTTCAACCTTGCGGCCGTACTCCCCAGGCGGTCAACTTAACGCGTTAGCTTCGACACTAAGCTCCTGAATGAGCCCAACGTCTAGTTGACATCGTTTAGGGCGTGGACTACCAGGGTATCTAATCCTGTTTGCTCCCCACGCTTTCGAGCCTCAGCGTCAATCTAGACCCAGGATGCCGCCTTCGCCACTGGTGTTCCTCCGGATATCTACGCATTTCACCGCTACACCCGGAATTCCACATCCCTCTGTCTGATTCAAGCTACGCAGTATCGAATGCAATTCCCAGGTTAAGCCCGGGGCTTTCACATCCGACTTACGTTGCCGCCTACACTCGCTTTACGCCCAGTAATTCCGATTAACGCTCGCACCCTCCGTATTACCGCGGCTGCTGGCACGGAGTTAGCCGGTGCTTATTCAACGGGTACCGTCAAGGCCGAAGGGTATTAACCTCGGCTTTTTCTTTCCCGATAAAAGTGCTTTACAACCCGCAGGCCTTCTTCACACACGCGGCATTGCTGCATCAGGCTTGCGCCCATTGTGCAATATTCCCCACTGCTGCCTCCCGTAGGAGTCCGGACCGTGTCTCAGTTCCGGTGTGGCTGATCATCCTCTCAGACCAGCTACAGATCGTCGCCTTGGTAGGCCGTTACCCTACCAACAAGCTAATCTGACATAGGCTCATCCAATAGCGCGAGGTCCGAAGAGCCCCCGCTTTCTCCCGTAGGACGTATGCGGTATTAGCTCGGATTTCTCCGAGTTGTCCCCCACTACTGGGTAGATTCCTATGCATTACTCACCCGTCCGCCACTCGTCAGCACAGAAGCAAGCTTCTGCCTGTTACCGTTCGACTTGCATGTGTTAGGCATGCCGCCAGCGTTCAATCTGAGCCAGGATCAAACTCTTCAGTTTAAAGGTGTCGACTCCGAACCGAAGTTCTTCGTCTAAGACTTAAAGCTGAAAGCTGAACCCAACCCTGGTCGGTTGGAAAAACCGACCGATGATTCATAAAAATGAATCGGGCTTGGTCGCTTCCGATATGGCTTCACCATGACCGGAGCGCCCACACAAGTTACCTGTATCTTGTTAAAAATCTCGACTTCGAACCGACGCGTTTCGCAAATCGGTTTCAGCACAAAAGCGCCGCGGGTCACCCCCATTGAAACCTGGGGATCGCCGCGCCGGTAGACTCACTTCCATGAATCCGCCCGGTGCTGAGCGGGCCGCCCATTATATGACAGGGCCGATAAATGCGTCAACAATGTTTCACATTTTTTTCGGTCCCGCCGGCCGCGTTTGATTCCGTGGCCGTCGAGCGAAGGGCGCATTATAGGGAGGGAATTTTCCCTGTCAACACCCGGGGCGAAACTTTTTTCATTTTTTTGCCAGATGGTCCAACCGAGCCGCCAGCCGATCCAGTTCCAGGGCGCCGCAAGCGCCTGGTGAGACGCGGTTTTCCAGGCTTTGGACGGCGTCTTCCGCTTTCACCTGGCCCAGCCGGGACCCCACCTCGCGGTAGGCGTCGCGGAACGGCATGCCCTCCCGCGCCATGTCCACCGACAGGTCGGTGGCGAACATCTCGGGCGAAATGGCCGCCTGCATGGCATCGGGATTCCACTCGAACGCCGCCAGTAACTCCGGCAACAGGGCCAGCGCCTGCAGTCCCGCCTCGAAGGCGCGCAGCAGAGGCGGCTTGGTGGCCTGCAGGTCACGCTGGTAGCCGGAGGGCAGGCCCAACACGGATTCGAGTTCGGTGCGCGCACCGGCCACGGTCCCGTGCGCGGCGCGCAGCAATTCGACCACGTCCGGATTGCGCTTGTTCGGCATGATGCTCGAACCGGTGCACCAGCCGTCCGGCAGGCGCACGAAATCGAACTCGCTGGTGGTGAACAGGCTCAGGTCCCAGGCCAGCCGCCGCAGGTCGGCGGTGGCGGCGCCCAGCGCGCCCAGCGCCTGCAGTTCCACCTTGCCGCGCGCATTCTGCGCGTACTGTGGATTGACCACCAGGCGCCCGAATCCCAGCGCCTCGGCCACGGCGTCACGCGCCAGCGGCAGGTTCACACCGAAGCCCGAGGCGGTGCCCAGGGGCGAGGCGTCCAGCCAGTCGCGCGTCAGCGCGGCCAGCTGGGCGTTGTCGATGAAGGCCTCGGCATGCCCGGCCAGCCACAGCCCGGCGCTGGAGGGCATGGCGCGCTGCAGGTGGGTGTAGCCGGGCATGGGCAAATGGCCCTCGTCGCGGGCGCGCGCCAGCAGCACGCTGGCCGTGTCGACGCACAGGGCCGACAGCGCGTCCAGCCGGTCCTTCATGTACAGGCGCAGCGCCACGGCCACCTGGTCGTTGCGGCTGCGACCCGTGTGCACCTTGCCGCCCAGCAGCGGGCCCAGGCGCTCGGTCAGCCAGGCCTCCAGGGCGGAGTGGCAGTCCTCGAAGGTCTCGTCCAGAACCAGGTCGCCGGCCTGCAGCGCGGCGGCGATCCCGTCCAGGCCGTCCACCAGTTGGCGGGCCTCGTCCTCGTCCAGGATGCCGACCTGCGCCAGGCCATTGACGTGGGCCTGGCTGGCCCGGATGTCGAAGCCGATCAGCTGGCGGTCCAGCACCACGTCCTCGCCGGCCAGGAACTGCATGACCGCCTCGCCGGGGCCGTCACCCTGGCCGGATTTCTTCCAGATGAAGTCACTCATGGTCCAGTCCCATGCATTCGTCCAGCCCCAGGGCCAGGTTCAGATTTTGCAGCGCCTGGCTGGCGGCGCCCTTGAGCAGGTTGTCGAGCACGCTGACCACGGTCACGCGCCGCGGATCGCGTTCGTCCACGGTGAATCCGCCCAGGTGGCAGTCGGGGGTGCCCTGGACGCCACGCACTTCCGGCATGCCGTCCAGCACCTTCACGCGCGGCTCGCCGGCGTAGTATCCGGCGAAGATCCCGGCCAGCGCCTCGGCGCTGGTCGGCGTGGCCAGGCGCAGCGACAGGGTCAGCGAGATGCCACGGAAAAAAGCCGCCACGTGCGGCATGAAGCGCACCGCGTGACCCAGCTGGTGACTGATCTCCGATTCGTGTACGTGGCCGGCGAGCCTGTAGGGCACCAGGTTGTCACGCAGCCGCTCGGGGTCATTGTTGGGCGAGGGCTTCTTGCCGGCGCCGCTGTAACCGGAAACGCCAAAAACGTCCGGCACGCCGTCCAGTTGTCCCAGCAAGGGCAACAGGGCCAGCTGCGCGCCGGTGGCGTAACAGCCGGGATTGGCGATGCGCTTCGCGGCGCGCAGGGCGTCGCGGTTACGCTCGGGCAAGCCGTAAGTCCAGCCGGCGTCGAAGCGGTGATCGGCGCTCAGGTCCAGGATCACCGCTTCCGGGTGCGCTGCGCCGATGGCCCCGGCCCAGCCGGCCGCCACGCCGTTGGGCACCGCCAGCACCCAGGCGTCGGCCGCCACCTCTCCGACCCTGTCCGGCGCCAGCGCCACGAAGGTCTCGTCGCCCGGCCAGTCAGGGCAGGCCGCGCGCAGCGGCGTGCCGGCCTGGCTGCCGGACGAGGCCAGCGCCAGTTCGAGCCGCGGATGCCGCGTCAGCAGCTTCAGAAGTTCGCCGCCGGTGTAGCCGCGCCCGCCGACCAGCGCCAGTTTCACGACGGGTCCTCCTGCCAGCCCGGATCGCGACTCATGGCCTCGCTGACCATGCGCTCGCGCTGCACGGCGTCACCGATGCCATTGCAGAACACCACCCAGGGGCCGTGCCGTTCGCTGCAGTCGGCCTGCAGGAAGTACCAGGGCGTGATCGGGTTGGTGTTGCGCGAGCGCCAGTACAGGCGCGGATACCGCGCCCGCAGCACCTGCCACATGGCGGCGCCCAGGCCTTCGCCCTGCGCTTCCGGCGTGACGATGAATTTTTCCAGGTACGGCAGGCCGTCCTGGCCGGCCACCACCACGGCGGCCGCGCGGCGACTGGCCGACAGCAACACCACCGGCTGCGCCAGGCCGGCCGTCCAGCCCGGCTTGAGCCGGCGCCCGAACGAGGCCTCCACGCGCTCGGCCACGTCCGCCAAAATCGTCTCGTCCGGCGACTCGAAAATATCGATGTTCTCGCCACGCCGCACCAGCGTGCCGGCGCCGCGATAGGTGAACAGCTCGCGGGTCAGCTGGTCGGCCGAGGTGATGGACACCGAGGTGCTCTCGTCCAGGCCTTCCAGCATTTCGTTGATCTGCTGCAACTTCAGACGCATGCCGGAATGCACCCACGGCTCGCGCATCAGCGACTCGTAATCGTTGTTCAGGGTCACCGCGGAGATCACCCGGCCATTACGGTCCAGCAGGCCGCCGCTGGGCGTGAGAAAGATGATCTTGTGCGGGCGAATGGCCCAGACCAGCTCCCGCGCCGCGATGTCGGCATTGATGTTCAGCACCTGGCCGGAAGACGACTCGCCCAGGAAGGTCAGCACGGGCAGCGCACCGGAGTGCACCGCGCGGCGCAGGCCGTCGAGGTTCACCGCCGTGATCTCCCCGACCAGCCCGTAGCGGTCGCGGTCGAGGAAGCGCGCCTCGAAGGTGCCGTGCTGCAGGCCGCGGGCGCGGATGCCGCGTTGCTCCAGCGCCTCGACCAGGCGCAGGTTCTGTTCGTAGATCACCGGCCGCGCCACTTCCATGACCTCCTCGGTGGTCACGCGCAGGTTGTCGATGCGCTCGCTCTCGATGCCGGCCTCGGCCAGTGCGGTGTCCACCTGGGGACCGGCGCCGTGCAGCACCACGGGCCGCAGGCCCAGCCGGTGCAGGAAGGCCAGCGCCGAGGCCAGTTCGTCGAGGTGGTCGCGCAAAATGCCGCCACCGACCTTGACCACCGCGAACCGCGATTCCTCGACCGAGGAGAACTCCTTGAGGTACTGGCGCGCCTCGCGGCTGGAACCCAGCTGGGCCAGCAACTCGAGGACGGTTTCGCGAACCTCAGACATCGCCGTTCACCAGGCCCGTGTAACGCGCCAGGCAGGTCTCGAGCTGTTCCAGGGCGACCCACTCGTTGAGCACGTGCGCCTGCTCGATGTTGCCCGGACCCAGCACCAGCGCAGGAATGCCGGCGGCGCCGAACAGCGACGCCTCGGTCCAGAAATCCAGGCCTTCACCGGTGGGCAGGCCATGACGCCGGGCGAAATCACGCGCCGCGCCGTCGCCATGGTCACCCGTGGGCAACGGCGGGCCGGAAAACGACACGGTCCACTCGGCATGCGCCGCGCCCGGCCATTCCCGGCTGGCCGCCAAAAAGTCCTCGTTGCTGTCGCCCGGCGCCAGGCGCGCGCTCCAGAAAATGTGCGCGTGGTCCGCGATCACGTTGGACTTCACGCCCCCCTCCACCGTGCCGACGTTGAAGCAGTTGCGGCGCCCGTCCGTGGCGGCCGACTCGGCTGCCGTGAGCGCGGCGGCGGTCCAGCGCGCCAGCTGGTGAATGGCGTTGTCGTTCAGCGCCCGCGGCTCCGAGGAGTGCCCGCCGCGGCCGTGGAAATGTCCACGCGCGGAAAGAAAGCCCCGGTGCCGGAATTCGGCCAGGCACTGCGTCGGTTCGGCCACCACCACCTGGGCGTAGCCGGACGCGTGTCCACCGGCAACGAATTCCGCCACGCAGCAGCCCTCGGCGCCTTCCTCGTCGGTGGTGAACAGCAGCGCCAGCGGCGCCTCGGATCGCTGCGCCAGTGTCAGCAGGCAGGCGGCCGCACCCTTGATGTCACAGGCGCCGCGGCCGTAGGCGCGGCCGTCACGCACGGTCAGTTGGTGGGGCGGAAACTCGCTGCCAGCCAGGGCCGGCACCGTGTCCAGGTGAACGTTGAACAGCAGGTCGGGATCGCCGCGCCGGGCATGGAAGCTGACCCGGCCCTTGCCGTGATCGAACAGCTCGATGGCAAAGCCTGGCAGCTGCTCGCGCAGCCAGTCGAACAGGGGCGCATCGCCGTCCAGGTCGCGTGGCGGATTCTGGGTGTCGAACCCCACCAGCGTCTCGAGGTGCGCCAGCACCTGGTCCAGGCCGGAGTCGGCGGCCTCGGCGCTCACGACGTCGCCTTGCGCACCCGCGCGGCCATGGTGGAACTCTGGCCCAGCAGCTTGATGAAACCCTCTGCCTCCTCCGGGCTCCAGCTGGCGCTCTGGGCGTAGACCGCCCCTTCGTCCTGCAGAATGTTGGGTGAGTCGATGGCCACTGCCAGCAGGCTGCCGCCCTGTGTGTGCAGGGTCACCGTGCCGTCCACGTGCGACTGTGAGCTGGCCAGGTAGGCTTCCAGGTCCGCCTTGTGCGGCTCGTAGAAAAACCCGGTGTAGACCAGCTCGGCCCAGCGTTGCGCCACGATATGCCGAAACTGGTTCTGCAGGCGCGTATTGACGGTATCCTCCAGCGCCTGGTGGGCCATCAGCAGGGCGTCGATCCCGGGGCATTCGAACACGATGTGGCCTTTCAGGCCGATGCTCACATCCCCGGTATAGATATGCCGGCCCACGCCGTAGGGACCCAGCGCCCGGTTCAGTCGCTTGAGAATCTCCGGTCCGGCCAGCGCCTCGCCGTCCAGGTGGGTGGCCACGCCACCGGTGAAGGTCAGCTTCAGCTCGAGCGGCGCACCGGGCCACTCGGCCCGCGGGCGCACCCACTGCCAGGTGTCCGGGCCCGGGGTTTCGAAGCGGTCCACCTCGCTGCCGGAAACGGTCACGCCCAGCAGGTTCTCGTTGATGGAGTACTGGCCCGACTTCTGCGGCACCTCGACACCGGCCGCCTCGAGAATGCCGATCTCGTGGTTGCGGATGTCGGTCGCCACTTTCTGCAGTTCGCGCACCGGCGCGTGGATCACGTAGTCGCCCACGCTGCGCACGGTCTGGTCGAAGCGCAGCTGGTCATTGCCCATGCCGGTGCAGCCGTGGGCGAAGTGCCTGGTGCCCAGTTCGTCGCACAGCGCCAGGCAACGGCGCACGATCAGGTAGCGGTCGGAGCACAGCAGCGGGTACTCACCCAGCATCCGGGCATGGCTCCAGACCAGCGGCGTGACAAATTCGTCCCAGATCGCCTGGCTGACGTCCACCAGGTGATGCTGCGCGCTGCCCAGCGCCCGGGCGCGCTGCTCGATCCAGTCGATCTCTTCCTGCGCGATGCCGCCGGTGTCGACGAACACGGTATGCACTTCGAAGCCCTGTTCTTTCAGCGCCAGGACGCAGTAGCTGGTGTCCAGACCACCGGAGAACGCCAGGACGACGGTGTTCGATGCGCTCATGATGCGCCCTCCCCGAGCAGTTCGAGCATGATGGCTTTTTGCACGTGCAGGCGGTTTTCCGCCTCGTCGATGGCAACGCAGTAGTCGGCGTCCATCACCGCGTCACTGGCCTTGATGTTGCGCCGCAGTGGCAGGCAATGGCTGAACAGCGCGTTGTCGGTCAGCGCCATCTTGGCCTCGTCCACCATGAAGTGGCGATACTGTTTACGCAGTTCCCACTCTTCAGCGGGCCGGCCGTAGTGCGGCAGCGCGCCCCAGCTCTTGGCGTAGACCACCTCGGCGCCCGCGTAGGCCGACTCGATGTCGTGGCTGACCTGCAGGCTGCCGCCGCTGGCCTCGGCATTGGCGGCCGCGGCGTCCATGAACTGCTCGTCCAGCAGGTAGGCCTCCTCCGGGCACAGCAGGGTCACGTCCAGGCCGAACTTGGTGCCGATCAGCAGGGCCGAATTGGCCACCGCCGTGTTCAGGGGTTTCGGATGCCAGGTCCAGGTCAGCACCATCTTGCGCTTTTTCACCTCGCCCAGGCGTTCGCGCAGGGTCTGCATCAGCGCCATTTCCTGGCAGGGGTGCACGATGGTTTCCATGTTGATCACCGGCACGGAGGAATGCTTCGCCAGCGCCCTGATCACGAAATCGGTGCGGTCCTGTGACCAGTCCTGGAATTTGGGGAACGCGCGGATGCCGACCAGGTCGACGTAGCGCGAAAGCACGCCCGCCACCTCGGCGATGTGCTCCTCGGCGTCACCGTCCATCACCACCCCGGGATTGAACTCCACGCCCCAGGCGTCCTTGCCCGGCTCCAGCACGATGGCGATGCCGCCCATCTGCTGCATGCCCAGCTGGAACGAGGTGCGTGTGCGCATCGAGGGGTTGAGGAACAGCAGCGCCACGGATTTGCCGTGCAACCGGTCGTTGATGGGGTTGGCCTTGAGCTCGGTGGCCAGGTCCAGCAGGCCGGACAGCTCGTCGGCCGACCAGTCCTGGGTATTCAGAAAATGTCTCACGTCATGTCGCCTTGCTTGTTCCAGAAACGCAAAAACCCAGCCTCGGGCTGGGTTCTTGTTGGCATCCGGTTCCGGTGGGAACTTATGCGAACAGGCACCCAGCGCCCGTGCTTCGGCGCGCGCGTCGCTCGCGTCGAACCAAGGTGGCAGGCTGGGAGGTCTGTGCGCTCATGGGCGAAATGTACGGGCTCGAGGGGGTGAATGCAAGGTATCGGGCCCGCCGCAGTTCACCAGATCTTCACCCGTTCTTCCGGCGGCAGGTACAGCGCGTCGGATTCCGCGATCTCGAAAGCCTCGTAGAACTCGGGCACATTGCGAACCACGCCGTTGACGCGGTACTGGCGCGGTGAGTGCGGATCGGTGGCGATCTGCACGCGGACGGCCTCGTCGCGGGTCTTGCCGCGCCAGGCCTGGGCATAGCCCAGGAACACGCGCTGCAGGCCGGTGTAGCCGTCAATCACCGGGGCCTCTTCGCCGTCCAGGGACAGCTCGTAAGCCTTGACCGCGATGGCCAGCCCGCCCAGGTCTCCGATGTTTTCGCCCAGCGTGAATTCACCGTTCACCGCCAGGTCCTCGAAGGGGCGGAACTGGTTGTACTGGTCCACCAGGGCGGCGGTGCGTTTTTCGAATTCCTCGCGGTCCGCGTCGGTCCACCAGTTGCGCAACACGCCATCGCCGTCGAAAGTGCTGCCCTGGTCGTCGAAACCGTGACCGATTTCGTGGCCGATGATGGCCCCGATGGCGCCGTAGTTGACCGCGTCCTCGGCCTCCAGGTTGAAAAACGGAGGCTGCAGGATCGCGGCCGGGAACACGATCTCGTTCAGCGGCGGATTGTAGTAGGCATTCACGGTCTGTGGCGTCATCTGCCACTCGCCCCGGTCGACGGGCCCGCCCTGTCGTTCCAGGTTGCGGTCATAGGTGAAGCGGGCGGAGCGCTTCATGTTGCCCACCAGGTCGTCGGCGGCGATTTCCAGGCCGGAGTAGTCACGCCAGTCGTCCGGGTAGCCGATCTTGGGGTTGAACTTGGACAGTTTGTCCAGCGCCTCGGCGCGCGTTTCTTCGCCCATCCAGTCCAGTTCGCGAATCGACTGCTCGTAGGCCAGGGTGAGATTGTCGACCAGTTCTTCCATGCGCGCCTTCGCTTCCGGCGGGAAATGGCGTTCCACGTAAACCTTGCCGACCACTTCACCCAGGTTGCCGTTCACCGCCGCCACCGCCCGCTTCCAGCGGGGCAACTGCTGCTCCACGCCCTGCAGGGTCTTGCCGAAGAAGGCAAAGTTCTGCGCGTCGATCTCTTCACTCAACAGGCTGGCGCGGGTGTCGAGCACCTTCCATTTCAGGTAGGTCTTCCAGGTGTCCAGGTCGGTGTCGGCCAGGATCCCGTCCAGCGCCTTCATCATGTCCAGCTGGGTTACGACCAGGCCGTCGATGTCGCCGATGCCGGCGGTCTCGATGTACTCCGGCCAGGCAAACTGCGGCATCAGTTCGCCCAGCTCACCCAATGGAATCTTGTTGTACATCGCGCTGGTGTCACGCGTCTTTTCCTTCACCATGTGCTGCTCGGCCATACGTGTTTCCAGCGCCATGATGGTTTGCGCGGAACCCGCGGGATCGGGCAGTCCGGCCAGTTCCAGCATGCTTTCCATGTGCGCCACGTAGTCGTCGCGCAGCGCCTGGCCCTTTTCGCTGTCGTCGAAGTAGTATTCCCGGTCGGGCAGGCCCAGGCCCGCTTGCCAGGTATACATCATGTAGGTGGTCGGGTCCTTGAAGTCGGCGTACTGGCCCAGGGTGAAGGGCAGATCCACACCTTCCTTGTTGGCCTCGGCCATCCAGATGGCCATGCCGGTGCGGTCTTCCAGGGCGTCGATCGCCACCCAGTCCGCCTCCAGCGGTGACACGCCCTGGGCGTTGCGGGTTTCCATGTCCATGTAGGCGGTGTACAGGTCGCCCACTTTCTGCTCGTCGCTTCCCGGCGGGTAATCGCCTTCGGCGGACTCCTCGATGATCACGCGCACGTCCTCGGTGGCCTGCTCGTGCACATCCATGCCCGCGCTGGTGCTGGCGCGGTCTGCCGGGATCTCGGCCCCGGCCATCCAGCCGCCGTTGACGAACGCGTTGAAGTCATCCCCCGGACGCACGCCGCTGTCCATGTTGTCCAGCGCCAGCCCGGAGTTTCGTGGGGCCTCGGGTTGCGCCACCGGCGCGGCGGCCACTTCGGGCGTGGCGGCGGCATCAGCCGCCGAGGCGGAAGGCGATTCCGCCGTTTCCTGCTGGCAGGCGCCAAGGGCGACGAGGATGGTGGTGAGCAGCAACGTTTTTTTCATGGGAGTCCTGTGGGCCCGCGGGCCGGATTTCGAATCGGGGGAATGCTAGTGGGCGAACGCTCGCGCGGTCAGTGCCGAAAGTATGGTGCTGCGTTCAGCCGGTACCGGCGGCGGTCACTTCGCGCTCCGGCTCACGTCGATGCATCAGCCAGCGAACCAGCGCCGGCAGCAGCACGATGGCGCCCACCATGTTGGCGAGGAAAATGAAGCAGAGCAAAATGCCCATGTCGGCCTGGAACTGCAGGTCGGAAAAGATCCACGTTCCCACGCCCGCAGCCAGTGTGAAACCGGTGAAAATCACCGCCCGGCCGGTCAGCCGCAGCGTCTGGTAGTAGGCCTCACGCAGCGCGTAGCCTTCCTTGAGGAGCATGTCCAGGCGGTTGTAAATGTAGATTCCGTAGTCCACGCCGATACCTACGCCCAGGGCCACTACCGGCAGGGTATTCACCTTCAGGCCGATACCGTAAAGCGCCATCAGGGCTTCGGTCAGGGTGGCCACCAGCACCAGCGGCAACACGATGCACATGGTGCCCAGGAAGGTTCGGTAGGTCACCAGGCACAACAGGATGATGCTGCCGAACACCAACAGCAGCATTGGTTTCTCGGCCGCGGCGATATCCTCGTTTGTCGCGGCCATGACACCGACATTACCGGTGGCCAGGCGGAACTTCAGGGTGTCGCCCGACACTTCACGTCCCTCGGCCTGCATCTGCTCCAGGTACTCGGTGCCGGCCACGTGCTCCGTACCCGGCAGGTCGAGCTCCTCGCGCAGCGCCTTGACCCGCGCCACCACCCGGGAAATGGTCCCGGCGCGGTGGTCGGTGGTGAAAATCATGACCGGCATGGCGCTGCAGTCGCGGTTCAGCAGACCCGTGTCGGTCTCGATGTTGCTCAGGGCCTGGCGCATCACGTACTGATCGCGGGGCAGCACGCGCCAGCGGATATTGCCCTCGTTCCAGCCCGCGTTGACCATCTTGGCCACCGCCGGCAGGGTGATCACCTTCTGCACGCCGGGCACGTTCTCGATGTTCCACGCAAAGCGATCGATGCGCTCCATGACCTCGTACAGTTCCGTGCAGGCGTTGGGCAGCGTCTCGGCGACCACGGTGATCACGTCCGAGCCCAGGGCGAACCGATCGGCAATCAGGTTGGCGTCCTGGTTGTAGCGGGCCTCGGGACGCAGCTCGGGAACGCCGGCCTCGGAATCTCCGATCTGCATGCCCTGGGCCACCCAGAACCCCGCGACGAACAGCACGATCGCGGCCACGATGGCCGCCAGGGCGTGGCGGGATTCCGTGAAACTGGCGATGCTGCGCCAGAATCCCGAATGACCGTGCGCCTTGGACAGCAAGCGCCGGCGGTAGGCCTGCGGGTTACGGATTTGGACCCAGCTGAGCAGCACCGGCAGGAGGATCAGGTTGGTGAAGATGATCACCGCCACGCCCACGCTGGCCGTGATGGCCAGTTCCTGGATGATGCGAATCTGGATGAACAGGATGGTCAGGAAGCCGATGGTGTCTGACACCAGCGCGATCACGCCCGGCGCCAGGAGCTTCTTGATGGTCTCGCGCGATCCATGCATGGGCGAGCGCCGTGGAATCTGGGTGACGTCGTCCACACCGATCTTGGCCCACTGGTCCGGTGTGCGCCCTCCGAATTCCTTTTCCACTACCCAGGCGCTGATCTTCTGCACGCTGTGACTGACGCCGATGGCGAAGATCAGGAAGGGCGTGAGAATATTCATCGGGTCCAGGCTGTAGCCCAGGAGGCTCAGCGTACCCATCTGCCAGATCACCGCGGCCAGTGAACAGGCCAGCGGCAGCACGGTCAGCCAGGCCGAGCGCGTGTACAGGTACAGCAGCACCGCGGTGACCAGGAAGGCGACGCCGAAAAACCAGATCACGCCGCGTGCGCCGTCGGAGATGTCACCCACGATCTTGGCGAAGCCGATGATGTGGACGGTGAAATCGGCCCCTTCGTACTGCGTACGGATGGATTCGAGCTGCGCGGCGACGTTGCGGTAGTCGAGCTGTTCGCCGGTGGCCGGGTTCTCTTCCAGGAGGTTGGCCCAGACCATGGCGCCGCTGAAGTCCTCCGACACCAGGCGACCCACCTCACCGGATTTCACGATGTTGGCGCGCACGCGCTCGAAACTCTCCGGAGACGGCCTGAAATCGGAGGGAATCACGTTGCCGCCGGCGAATCCGTCCTCGACGATCTCAACGAAGCGCACGTTGGGCGTAAAGATGGAGCGCACGCTGGCCCGGTCGACACCGGGAATGAAGAACACCTGGTTGGTGATGTCCTCGAAGGCTTCGAAGAACTGTGGCGTGAACATGTGGCCGTCACGCGCCACCAGGGCCACGAGCACGCGGTTGGCGCCGCCGAATTCCGCCTCGTATTCCTCGAAGGTCACCATGTATTCGTGCTTCAGAGGCAGCTGCTTTTTGAAGCCGGTCTCTATCTGCAACTGGAACATGCTCCAGAGCATGAACGCGGTGATCGCCAGGAACACGCCGACCACGGCAAAGCGGATGCCGATCAGGAACGTCGCGACCTTGTGCAGCACGCCCTGGTTGCCCGGGTCGGCCATCAGTCGGGTGCTCCGGAAACGGGATAGTGATGGCTGCCATCCTCGCCCACCAGCAACCAGCCACCGTCATCGACGGGCACCACGGCAGCGAAGTCCACGCCGGAAGGGTGGGTTTCGGCACGAAAGGCGCCGCCGGCCGTGCGCAGCAGCACCTGTCCACTGTTGCCGACCAGGATCAATTCACCGTCGCGCGTGGCGCCACCGGCCAGGCTGGCCTCGGTCGGCGTGGGCAATTCCTCCCAGTTTCGGCCCTGGTCGCAGGACTGCTGCACGTTGCCGCGCAGGCCGTAGGCGACGATGCAGCCGTCGGCCAGCAGCGCGCCGAACATGGACCCCGGGTAGGGCATCTCGACGATGGTCCAGGTCATGCCGCGATCCCGGCTGAAATAGCTGTAGCCCTTCTCTCCGGTGATGACCAGCCGGTCGCCGCCGAGATCGACCAGGCCATTGAGGTGCCATTCGTCGATACTGACCACGGTCTCGTCCCAGGTCGCCCCACCGTCCCGGGTGTAGAGCATCAGGCCATAGGCGCCGATGGCGTAGCCGTTGTCGGCATCACGGAAGTGAATGTCCATGATGGGCTGGCGGCGTTCCGGGTCGAAATTCTGCAACGCCCAGGTTACACCGCCGTCGGTGCTGTGAATGATGACCGTGTCGTGGCCCGCCGCCCACAGGTCATTGCCCGAACCGGTGATGGTGGTCAGCGTGGAGCGGGTCGGTACGGTTTCGGCCTGGGTCCATTCTT
>JAUIJU010000138.1 GCA_030431095.1 Gammaproteobacteria bacterium
CCGGGCCCTGGACCGCATCGCCATCGAGGACCTGGGCATTCCCGGGTACACCCTGATGCGGCGCGCCGGGAACGCGGTGGTCGAGGCTGCTCGCGCGGCGTTCCCCGCCAGTAATTCGTGGATGATCCTGTGCGGCGGCGGCAACAACGGTGGCGACGGCTACGTCGCCGCACGCCTGGCGCACGAGTTCGGCGTCAAGACCCTGGTGGTGGCGCTGTCCGATCCGGAGCGCCTGTCGGGCGACGCCGCACAGGCGTACCGGGACTGGGAAGCGGCTGGCGGCGAGACCCGCACCTGGCCGGTGGCGGTGCCGGACCACGTGAACCTGGTGATCGACGCAATGCTGGGCACCGGCCTGGACCGCCCGGTCGCAGGCGCCTACGCGGAGGCCATCACGGCGGCCAATGCGGAGCACTGTCCACGGGTGGCGGTCGACATTCCTTCCGGTCTGAACGCGGATACGGGCGCGGTCATGGGCCGTGCCTTGCACGCGGACCTGACCGTGACCTTTATCGGCAAGAAGCGTGGCCTGTACACCGCTGACGGGCCGGAACATGCCGGGCGGTTGATTTTCGATCGCCTGGAAGTGCCGACCGCCGCCTACCAGCGAATCGATGGTTGCGGTCATCTGCTGGGGCGCGAATACCTGCGGCGGGCCCTGCAGCCCCGTTCGCGCAACAGCCACAAGGGCCGATTCGGCCACGTGTTGGTGGTGGCCGGCGACCGTGGCATGAGCGGCGCGGCGCGCCTGGCCGGGGAGGGCGCCCTGCGTGCCGGCGCCGGCCTGGTCAGTGTCGCCACGCACCCGGAACACGCGGCGCTGATCAATCTGTCCCGCCCGGAACTGATGGTGCACGCGGTGGCCGACAGCCCGGCGCTGGACCAGGCCTGGGGACGCGCCACGGTGCTGGCGGTGGGCCCGGGGCTGGGTACCGGTGACTGGGGTCGGCACCTGCTCGACGCCTGCCTGGACGATCCGCGACCCCTGGTGCTGGACGCCGACGGGCTCAACCTGCTGGTCGGACGGAAGGTCTGTCGCGACGACTGGATCGTGACGCCGCACCCGGCCGAGGCGGCCCGCCTGCTCGAGACCGACACGGCCAACGTGCAGGCGGACCGGGTGACAGCCGCCTGTGACCTGGCCCGTCGGCTTGACGCGGTCGTGGTGCTCAAGGGCTGTGGTTCGGTGGTGGCGCGCCCGGACGGCGGCTGGGATCTTTGCGCCCTGGGCAACCCGGGCATGTCCACCGGTGGCAGCGGCGACGTGCTGACCGGTGTGATCGCGGCCTTGCGCGCACAGGGTTTCGAGACACTGGAAGCCGCCCGCCTGGGCGCCCTGGCGCATGCCGCCGCCGGTGATGCGGCCGCCACTGCGGGAGAACGGGGACTGCTGGCCCTGGATATCGCCGGCCACCTGCGGGGCGTGCTGAATGCTTGAGGAGCCGCGGGTGCTGACGACCGTGGACCTGGACGAAGACGCCTTGACGGGCCTGGCGAGCCGGCTGGCCCGGATCATATCCTCGCCGTTGGTCGTCCACCTGAGGGGTGACCTGGGTGCGGGCAAAACCACCTTCGTACGTGCGCTGGTGCAGGCCATGGGACACCGGGGCCGCGTCAAGAGTCCCACTTACGGCTTGCTGGAGCACTATCCTCTGGGCGACCGCAATGTGTTGCACCTGGACCTGTACCGCATCGGTGACCCGGACGAGCTCGAGTACCTTGGGATACTCGACCTGTTCGACGACACCACAATACTGCTGGTGGAATGGCCCGATCACGGTGTCGGCGCGCTTCCACCGCCGGACGTGGAAATCGCCTTTCAAGCCGGTCAAACCGATGCCTTCAATACAAGACGTCTAACGTTTTACGCGCATTCACATTCCGGTAATGAGTTATGCAAGATTGTTGACAGCCTGCTTTAAACTCCCTTTCTAGTTACTCTACTTATCCAACGGTTTTTTATGGAAAATCTATTGCATTTTCCGGAAAACCAATTCATCATTGGCACTGCTCACAAGGACGACCTGGGGATTCGAAGGAGTGAGACGTCTAATTCCAGTGCTTTTTTTGGCGATTTGTACTTCCGCTTTTGGCGCGGAAGTCAATGGCCTGCGTGTTTGGGCAGGACCGGAAAAGACGCGCGCCGTGCTGGATCTCGACGCCTCGTCGGATTACCGGCTGTTCACGCTGGAAAAGCCGAACCGGGTGGTGATTGACCTGGCCGGCGCCTCGCTGGACGGCCGCCTGGGCCTGGATCCCGAGACCTCGGGCAATGTACGCGGCGTGCGGCATGGGCGGCCGGACAAGGACACGCTTCGCGTGGTGCTGGACCTCGATGCCAACGTCGATGTGAAGAGCTTTCTGCTCGCGCCCACCGGGCAGTACGGGCACCGGCTGGTGGTCGACATGTTTGACGGTCAGTCCAAGCCGGCCACTGAGCCCGTACGCACCATCGAATCGCTGCAGGGCGGCAACCGCGACATCGTGGTGGCCATCGACGCCGGACACGGTGGTGAAGACCCTGGTGCGATCGGCAAGAACCGTACGCGGGAAAAGGACGTAGTACTGCAG
>JAUIJU010000139.1 GCA_030431095.1 Gammaproteobacteria bacterium
TTCCGGCAGCAGCGTGGGCAGGCAGTAGCCCAGCGGGTCGACCACCTCGACCTCGAAACCGCCGTTGATCAGGTCGTTGGTGTACTCGCAACCGATCAGGCCGCCGCCGATGATGCAGACCTTTTTCACGTCGTTCTTGGTCATCGCGGTGCGGAAGTCCGCGTAGTCCAGCAGGTCGTTCACCGAGTAGACCAGTTCCAGGCCGTTGCCGTTGATCGGTGGGCGGATGACATCGGCGCCCACGGCCAGCACCAGCTTGCTGTAGTGGATGGCGGTCTGGGCGTCGCCGACCTTGATCAGCTGCTGGGCCGTGTCGATCTCGTTAACCTTGGTCATGGTCCACACGCTGGCCTTGAGCGTGCGCGCCATGTTGCCCGCATCCATCTGGGCGAGATCGTCCGCTCCCTGCTCCCGGGTGAAACCGGTCGACAGCATCGGCTTGGAGTAGGAGCGACCGTCGTCGGACGTGATCAGGATCAGCGGCGTCTCGGCATCGTGTTTGCGGAACTCCTTGGCCAGGCCGTAACCGGCAAGGCCTGTGCCGAGAATCACGACCGGGGCGTGGACCTTGTCGACCACGGGCTCCTCGTGGTGCGGCGTGTCGTCCACCGGCGTTTCTTCCAGCAACTCGAAGTCTTCCTTGCCGACACCACAGTCGGGGCAGAGCCAGTCCTCCGGCACGTCCTCCCACTTGGTGCCCGGGGCGATACCGTCATCGGGCCAGCCTTCTTTCTCGTCATAGATCAGGCCACAGACAATACATTCCCATCTACTCATACTGCTTCTCGCTTTTCCCGTTTGCTGGATTCCGGATGTGGCAAAACGCCCCCGCTGGTGGATGCCGGGCCGGACAAAGATAAATTCGGAGTCGCAACACTATAGGGCTGTACGATAATTGTGCAAGGGGTTTTTGGTCTGGCAATTTAGGCCAGCCGCGGCTTGCAAGGCGTGGGCCATTCAAGCATTCTCGCCCCACATTTCCAGGAGCCAGCCATTTGCGAGCCAACCCCCGCCACAGCGCCTTTGTCGCCGGGCACGTCGCCGCGGAGCCACGCTGGCGCCCCGTCGAACGGTACCTGTCGCACGAACTCCCCCACGGGTGCCGGCGCTGGCTGGTCGATGACGGCTCGCTGACCGCGCGGCTGATGTCGCTGCAGCGTGGCGTTTTCAGCGTACAGCGCCTGTACCAGGGATGGCAGGTACCCCTGCCCTCGGAACGCAGGCTGCTGGGCCTGGACGAGCGGCAGATCGCGCTGGTGCGCGAGGTCGCCCTGCGGCTGGGCGACACCGCCGTGGTGTTCGCGCGCAGCGTGTTTCCCCACGACAGCCTCACCGGAAGCCTGGGCCACCTGCGGCGACTGCAGAACAAGTCCCTGGGGGCCATCCTGTTCAAGCACCCCGGCATGCTCCGCTGCCCGTTCGAACTCGCCAGGATACCCGGCGACAGCCCCTACCTGCCGGAGCAGTTCCACCAGCATGGCGCCGCCTGGGGGCGCCGGTCCAGGTTCGAACTCGAACGGGCCAGGCTGATGGTCAGCGAGGTGTTCCTGGAAGCGTTCACTCCCTGGCCGTCGACACTGCCGGTACACCGCTCCCAGCGCGGCAGGGTTACCAGCCTGCGCGCCGGGCCGGACAGGACCGGCGCTGAAATTGCGCCCGCTACCCGGTAAGCTACGCCTTTTACGCCCTTCGAGGCCCAACCCCGGACACCCTATGGCGACCCTGACCCGGACCGGCGCGCTACTGCAGCTGATTCGTTTCGACAAGCCGATCGGCACCCTGCTGCTGCTGTGGCCCACCCTGTGGGCCCTGTGGATTGCCGCCGGCGGCCTGCCCGACCTGGACCTGCTGCTGATATTCACGGCGGGCACGTTCCTGATGCGCTCGGCGGGTTGCATCGTCAACGACCTGGCGGACCGGCACGTGGACGGCGGCGTGGCCAGAACGAACGCGCGGCCGCTCGTCACCGGCACGGTGTCCACGGGCGAGGCAAAACTGCTGTTCGCGGTGCTGCTGGCGCTGGCGTTTTGCCTCGTGCTGCTGACCAACGCGCTCACCGTGTACCTGTCGGTCGCCGCGGTGGCGCTGGCCTGCACCTACCCTTTCATGAAGCGTTATACCCACCTGCCACAGGTGGTCCTGGGCGCGGCGTTTTCCTGGAGCATACCGATGGCGTTCGCCGCGCAGTTGAACGCCCTGCCCGAAGCCCTGTGGTGGCTCTACGCCGCCAACCTGCTGTGGACCATCGCCTACGATACCAAGTACGCGATGGTGGACCGCGAGGACGACCTGAAGGTGGGTATCAAGTCCTCGGCCATCCTGTTCGGCCGCCACGACCGCCTCATCATCGCGCTGCTCCAGGGCGCCTGCCTGGCCTGCCTTTGCGTTGCCGGGCAGCGCTTCGGGCTGGGCGCGATCTACTACTGCTCACTGGTCGGCGCCGCGGGATTATTCGTATATCACCATGTGCTGATACGCCACCGGCGACGGGAAGACTGTTTCAGGGCGTTTTTGCACAAC
>JAUIJU010000012.1 GCA_030431095.1 Gammaproteobacteria bacterium
ACAACGAAGACGTGCTGCTGAACGTCGCCCTGCACGGCACCGCCAGCCACGTGGAACGGCAGGTGCGCGCCTACCGCCGGGTCAAGCGCCTGCAGGCGCTGGGTGAGGAGCAGCACCGTCACTTCCGGCGCGAGCTGCGCCTCTACGAAGACGAAGACGGCGCCTGGGTGCTGCGCGGACGCTTCACCCCCGAGCAGGGCGCCTTGCTGGCCCGCGCCCTGGAACTGGCGGGCGAGCAGCTGTGGCGTGAGCAGCGTGACGTCCCGGAAGACGTTTCCGCGGAAACGCCGGCGGCGCCGCTGGATGTGCGGATTCCGGTGGACCACGACAGCCGCCGGGCCGATGCCTTCGCGCGAGTGGTGGAGGGATTCCTGGGGGGCGGTTTGGCGCCCACCGGTGGCCAGGAAGCTTCCGATGGCGCCAACGAAGCACAAGGCGCGCCAGCCCTGACCGGCGGCGACCGCTGCTGCATTCATCTGCACACCGACATCACTACCCTCAAGGCAGAGGGCGTAGGCGCCGAGGCCGAGCTGGAGGTCACCCCCGGACGTCCCGCGGCCCGCGTTTGTGCCGAAACGGCCCGGCGCTTGTCCTGCGATGCCGCCCTCGTGAAGTGGCTCGGCGATGGCGAAGGCCAGGCCCTGGACATCGGCCGCAGGTCCCGCACCGTGCCGCCGTCCATTCGCCGGGCGCTGCGTCGCAGGGACGGTGGCTGCCGTTTTCCGGGATGCAGTTGCTCCAGCCACGTCGACGCGCACCACGTGGTGCACTGGTCCGACGGCGGCCGCACCGCCCTCGACAACCTGGTGCTGCTGTGCCGCAGGCACCACCGGATGGTGCACGAGGAAGGCTTCGGGGTGTTCATGCGCGATGGCCAGCCGGTGTTCACCCTGCCGTCGGGCACCGTGCTGCCGCCGGCCGCGCCGCAACGTTTCCGCGGATACGTCCACCAATTGACCCGCCACAACGCCGCGCTCGGGCTGGGCATCACCCCGCGCACCTCGGTGCCGGCCTGGGAAGGGGGGCGCATGGACCTGGGCATGGCGGTGGAGGGCCTGCTGCAGCGGGAGTGACGGTATAATCCCCGCTTCGCCCGTGTTCGCGGGTCCCCGAACGATGCAAGACAGGATTCCCCATGAAGCAATCTACCCTTCTCGGCCTGGCCCTGGCCGGACTGGCGCCCGTCGCCGCCTCCCTGAACGTGTTCGCCCAGGCGGAGCCGGACGTGGTGCCGGATCCGGTCACCGAGGTGGCGCTCATCGCCCAGGACGATCCCTTCCTGTGGCTGGAAGAAGTGGACGGCGAGCGCGCCCTGGACTGGGTCAAGGCGCAGAACGCCGACACCGCGCGTCGTCTCGAGTCCCAGCCGCTGTTCGACGAACTCTACGCGCAGGCGAAGGAGACGCTGAACAGCGCCTCGCGCCTGCCGGCCATCAGCCAGCAGGGCGAGTGGCTGTACAACTTCTGGCGTGACGCGGACCACCCCCGCGGCCTGTACCGGCGCACCACGCTGGAGGAATTCGCCAAGGATTCGCCGGCCTGGGAAACCGTGATCGACGTGGACGCCCTGGCCGCCGCCGAGGACACGCAGTGGGTGTTTCGCGGCATGAACTGCCTGCCCAGGAAACCCGAGCACTGCTTCGTGCGCCTCTCGCCGGGCGGCGGTGACGCGGTGGTGACGCGCGAGTTCAACTCGGTGACGAAAGAATGGGTCGAGGACGGCTTCTACCTGCCCGAGGCCAAGGGCTCGCTGGGTTGGATCGACGCCGACACCGTGTTCGTGGCCACCGATTTTGGCCCCGGCACGATGACCGACTCGGGCTATCCAAGGGTCGTCAAGCGCTGGCAGCGCGGCACGCCGCTGGACAGCGCCGAGCTGATCCACGAGGGCGGACAGGGTTCGGTCTCCGTGGGCGCTTTCCGCGGCCGTTCGGCCGGCGGCGACGTGGACCTGGTGCGCGAGGGCACCTCGTTCTGGACCAGCCAGTACTGGCAGCTCGACGGCGGCGAAAAGCACCGGCTGGAGTTTCCCGCCAGCGCCACCCTGGCCGGCGTGTTCCAGGGCCGCCTGATTCTCAACCTCAAGCAGGACTGGGACCGCATGGGCACCGTGTACCCGCAGGGCGCCGTGCTGGTGGCCGACACCGCGGCCCTGCGCGGCGGTGACGGCGAGATCGACGTGATGATCACCCCGGACGAGACCACCGTGGTCGAATCCGTCCGCACCATGGACAACGCCGTGCTGGTCACCGTGCTCGACAACGTGCGCGGCAAGATTTTCCGCTTCGTGCCCGGCCCCGAAGGCGGCTGGACCCGTGAGCAGGTCGCGTTTCCGGACGACGGTTCACTGGACGTGGTCAGCACCGACGACGAAACCGGCAACTTTTTTGCCCGCTACGAATCCTTCACCACGCCGCCCTCGCTGTACTTCGTGGCCGACGGCGAGAAGCTGCCCCAGGACGTGAAGTCCCAGGCGCCCAGCTTCGACGGCAGCCGTTACGAGTCACATCAGTTCTTCGCCACCTCCGCCGACGGCACGCAGGTACCGTACTTCGTGGTCATGGCGAAGGGCACCGAGTTCGACGGCAGCAACCCCACGCACATCTTCAGCTACGGCGGCTTCCGCAATGCCCTGACGCCGTCCTATTCCGGTTCCTACGAGGCCCTCTACGGCGCCTACGGCAAGCTGTGGCTGGACCGCGGCGGCGTGTTCGTGCTGGCCAACATTCGCGGCGGAGGTGAATTCGGCCCGGCCTGGCACCAGGCGGCCCTGAAGGAAAACCGCGAACGCGCCTTCGAGGACTTCGAGGCCATCGCCGAGGACCTGGTGGATCGCCGCATCACCCTGCCGCAGCACCTGGGCATCGAGGGCCGCTCTAACGGCGGCCTGCTGGTGGGCGCCACCATGACGCGCCGTCCCGACCTGTACGGCGCGGTGATCTGCGGCGTGCCCCTGCTGGACATGAAGCGCTACCACCTGCTGCTGGCCGGCGCCAGCTGGATGGCCGAGTACGGCGATCCGGACAAGAAGGAAGAGTGGGCCTACATCTCGAAGTATTCCCCGTACCAGAACCTGGAAAAGGGTGTGGACTATCCGGCCACCTTCTTCTACACCTCCACCCGCGACGACCGGGTCCACCCCGGCCACGCGCGCAAGATGGCGGCGAAGATGGAATCCTTCGGCCAGGAGGTCTGGTACTACGAGAACCTGGAAGGCGGCCACGGCGGCTCCAGCACCAACGACCAGCTGGCCTATCGCCTGGCCCTGGCCTACACCCACCTGTGGAACCAGCTTCGGTGAGTCCCTCAGGCCAGTAGGTCGAGCAGGGGCTCACCCACGATCTCGCGACGCCATCCCTGCAGTCGCGGGGGCAGCCAGCCGGCTTTGGTGGAGAACAGCAGCGCCTCCATGTCCCGCTTGGTGGCGAGTACGGTGGGTTCCAGTCCCAGCGCCTCCGCGGCGTTCGCCACCAGGGCGCGCATGGCCTTGAGCGTGGCGCGCTCCTTCGGGCCCGCCTGGGGCACTTCGGGCAGCGTGCGACCCTCATCGTGGCAGCGGTTCACCCGGTCGATGATGGGTTTTGCGTAACGCTGCCGGGCGCGGGGGTGCAGGTCGTCCAGGCGCTCCAGGTCGGCCGGCTCGCGCATGCCCTCGCGGGCGATGGCCACCAGTACCGGGTCGGGGACGATGAAACCGCGTGGCCGGTTGCGCTCGCGGGCGCAGTCTTCGCGCCAGGCCGCCAGGGCCTGCAGCACCGCCAAGCCGCGACCGTCCAGACGCCCGGCGCCCTTGATGCGCTGCCAGGCGTCCATGGGGTCCAGGGGGGTGCGCGCCTCGGCCAGCATGCGCGCGCAGTCTTCCTCCAGCCAGGGCAGGCGGCCGAGCGCGTCCAGCTGTTCGCGCAGCCGGTCCCACATCAGCGGCAGCACGCACACGTCCAGCGCGGCGTAGCGCAGCAGTTCCGGCCGGATCGGACGCGCCAGCCAGTTGCTGCGCGTCAGGTCCTTGTCGATGGGCACGTCCAGCAGCCACTCGGCCGCCTTGTGGTAGCCCAGCTGCAGGGGCTGGCCCAGCAGCGCGCAGGCCAGCTGCGAGTCGATCAGCGGGTCGGGCAGTTCACCGGCCGCGTGTTGCAGCACGTCGAGGTCTTCCGAGGGGCTGTGCAGGAGCTTGGTGATGCGCGGATCGGACAGCATCTCGGCCAGCGGTGGCAGTACGCCGTCGAGCAGTGGATCGACCAGCCACACGGTTTGCGCATCGGAAATCTGCACCAGGCCGAGGTTGGCGTAATAGGTGCGTTCGCGGACGAACTCGGTGTCCACGGCCAGCAGCGACGCGCGCCGCCAGGCCTTGGCCGCGCGTCCCACCTGGGCGGCGCTTTCGAGCATGATGGGGCGATCCGCGGCGTCCAGGGCGGCGCTGAGCTGAGCGTCGGAGGTCATGACAAGTTGATGTTTTCCTTCCTGAAGAAGCCTGTTCGCCTTGTTTGGAATGAAGTTTTTGGGCGAAAACAGGCCCTTGTGGGCGGCTCGGACTTGGTTTATCGTGTCGGATGGTCGAGCCGCCGCCGGCACGGTATAGCAACCATAACACTTGCACAAGCTGCCACGGTGCTCGCGCAGGACTAGAAGCAAGGGAATATGCGCATCCAATGGGTCGACTGACCACATTATTCCTCGCTTCCATTCTCGTCACCTGCCCGCCCGGCATGGGGGTGCTGGCGCAGGAGACAGAAGGCGCCAGTGCGCGCCAGGAAGACCAAGGGGACAGTGAACGCCGCGTTCGCCGGCTGGGCGACGTGGACAGTGACGAGTACGAGCTCGACCTGTCCATGCCCACGGCGCCGCGCGCCACGCCCGAACCCCAGAACACGCTGTCGCTCGGCGATCCCGATCTCGAAGCCCGCCTGCAGAGCGCCCTGGACGTGCTGTCCGTCAGCCAGGGCGACCGCCAGGCACAGGCCGAGGTCAACACCGTGCTGGACGAGGTGCTGGCGAAGGCCCACGCCCTGATGCTGGACGGCGATTTCGAACAGGCGCGGGAGTTGCTCAACGTGGTGCGCCAGGTGGAGCCCAACAAGTCCGGGCTGTCGGAATCCTGGGAGCAACTCGCGGAACTGCAGAAGCCGCCGCCGGAACCGGTGCGCCGCGCCACGCCCGACGCGGGATTGGAGATCGAACCGGCGCGCAAGGAAAACACCGTCACCCCGCAGAACAGCTATCGCCTGCCCAACCCGGCGCAGGCCGAGCGCCTGGACCAGTTGCTGGCCATGATCGCCGCGCGACCGGGGCACCAGGCAGCCCTGGCCGAGTTGGACAACCTGCTCGACGACCTGCTGGCGCAATCCCGCATGGCCATGCAGGACGGTGACTTTGCCACCGCCGGCAACCTGATCGACGTGGTCAATTCGGTCAATCCGCGCAAGCGCGGGTTGTCTGACACCCGGCGCCTGCTTGGCCAGACCCGGGAGATCGACCAGTGGCTCGAAGCGGCGCGGCAGGCCGAACAGTCCGGCCAGCTGATCGAGCCGCGCCTGGAAAGCGCCTACTACCACTATCGCCGCGTGTTGTCGGTGGACAGTGACAACCAGGACGCGCTGCGCGGTTTACGGGACATTCAGCAGGCCATGGTGGTGCACGCCCTGGACGCGGCACGCAACTATGATTTTGAACTGGCGGACGCATGGCTGGAGGAGGCCGCCAGCATCCAGGACGACCAGCAGGCGGTGATCGAGGGTCGTCGCCAGATCGAACGTTTCCGGGGCCAGACCGCGGTCGAGATCGAACAGGAAGTGCTGGGCGCCATCCGTGCCGGGGACTATGACCTGGCCGAGTTCCGGCTGATCGACCTGATCGCCCTCGGCGGCCACGAAACGCGCGTGGCGGAACTGCGCGCCATGATGACGCGCGAGGAAAGCTACGGCGAATACGAACCCGGCCAGGTCATACAGGACCCGTTTACCGACGGTTCCGGTTACGCGCCGGCAGTGGTTGTCCTGAGCAAAGGCAGTTTCGTCATGGGTTCGGACGATGACGAGGATGACCGCAGCGACACCGAGGGTCCGGTGCGCCGCGTCGGCTTCGAACGCGGCTTCGCCCTGGGCATGCAGGAAGTGACCGTGGGCCAGTTCCGCACCTTCATCGAATCCACCGGCTACCGCACCGAGGCCGAGCGACAGCGCCGCGGCTCGATCTGGGACGAGGAGCTGGGCCAGTTGTCCGAGCGCGAAGACGTCAACTGGCGCCACGATTTCGTGGGCGAAGTGGCCCCCGACAACATGCCGGTGATTCACGTCAGCTGGAACGACGCCCTGGCCTACGTGAAGTGGCTGGCGGCGCGCACCGGGCGCGGTTATCGTCTGCCCAGCGAGGCGGAATACGAGTACGCGGCGCGTGCCGGCAGCCGCACGCCATACTGGTGGGGCAAAGGGCGGCCGCGCGACATCGCCGAGAACCTGGCCGGGCAGGACGACCAGTCCGAGACCGGGCGGCGTTTCAGTCATTATTTCCGCGCCTACGGGGATGCATACTTCGGCCCGGCGCCCGTGGGCAGCTTCGAACCCAACCCCTTCGGCCTGTACGACATGGCCGGAAACGTCAGCGAGTGGACCCAGGACTGCTGGCACAGCAGCTACGTGCGGGCGCCGAACGACGGCAGCGCCTGGGACAACCCCGGCTGTACGCGTCGCGTGGTGCGCGGCGGCTACTGGGCCAGCGACCCGCGCCAGGCACGCTCGGCGGCGCGCATGTCGGCGCCGGCCGCGCTCAAGACGCCGCAGGTCGGCATCCGCATCGCGCGGGATCTCTGGTAAGCCCGAAGCGTTGACGGGCGCGGTTCAGCGCTCGCCCAGCACCTGCTCCAGGATGGCCGCCAGGCGGCCCGAGGCCACGTCCAGTTGTTGCTGGACGACCTGCCAGCTGCGCTTTTCGAAGTTTTCGTCGATGGTGCGCACTGGCGGGTAGGCGAAGTTGCGCGTCAGCGCGAAGGACTCGTTGGTCCAGGCCAGGGTGTCGCCGGGTGTCCAGCCGCGCGGCGGCTGGTCGTGCCGCGCGCGCAGCAGGTCGACGAGTTCCTGCAGCGAAGCGGTCCGCGCCTGGATCAGTCCGCCGTCCCAGTACCAGTGCAGCTTCATCGGCTGGCCGCGGTAGCGCACGGTGACGAGGTTGCCGCCTTCGTCGTCCGCGTAGGCCACGTGCAGCGGCTGGTGCAGGTCGCCCACCAGGTGGCAGAGATACTTGAACGCCAGGCGCCGTTCGTCGCGGCTGAGGCCCTCGTCCCCCAGCAGCGCGGCCTGGGCGTTGACCTGCGCCGTGACGCACTGGCCGTCCGGGCAGTCGCGCGAGGCGCGGTAGGCCTTCTCGTCGGGATCGATGTTCACATAGTGCCAGCGCGCGGTGGCCTGGC
This sequence comes from Gammaproteobacteria bacterium, assembly GCA_030431095.1. GTDB lineage: Bacteria > Pseudomonadota > Gammaproteobacteria > Xanthomonadales > SZUA-36 > Marinihelvus. The sequence goes on from JAUIJU010000012.1 coordinate 7,406, forward strand.
CGTCGCCCATGTCGCGCCACAGGTCCGGCCAGTAGCAGGCGCCGACCACGTCGTCGAAACCGGTGGAACCGAGAATGCCGGCCAGGGTCTCGCGGGTGTCGTCGGACAGGCGTTCCACGGCGAGCACGCCCACCGCGCCGTGGCCGTGAAGGCCCCAGGCGTGGGCTGGGAGCGGAATCGCCATGAACAGGACCAGTGCCAGGGCAAGCAGGGTGCGCACGTGGTCGGGTGCACAGGTCATGGTGCCGGAGGTGGGACTCGAACCCACACTCTGTTGCCAGAAACGGATTTTGAGTCCGTCGCGTCTACCAGTTCCGCCACTCCGGCACGGAGGGCCTGCCGGGGTGCCGGCGGGCGCACAGTATAGCCACGGGTGGGAGCGTGCGCCAGACGGGTCAGGCGGCGTCCAGTTGCAGCTGTTTCGCTTCCTTGCGGTACCAGCCATCTTCTTCCTCCGTGAACAGGTGGCAGGTTTCCATGGTGTGCTGGTAGATGTGCACCGACACGGCGGTCTTGTGTGGGTCGTTGTTGGCGATGGTGTGGTATTCGTGCGGTGGGATCAGGCTGCCGGCACTGCCGCAGCCGGCCACGATGCTGCCCACGTCCTCGAAGCGGTAGCGCTCGCCCTGCTGGTCGGTCAGCTGGTAGCTGACCACCTCGATGCAGCCTGACCACACGCCTTCCACGCACCACATGCCGTCGTGGTCGTGGATGGGGGTGCCCTGTCCGGGACCCCAGGTCATGGCGATCATGCTGTAGCCGCGGGTGGGGTGGGTGAACACTTCGCGCCGGGCGTAGTGGCCCGGGACCACCTGGAATACGCTGTCGGGGAGGCGGATGCCGGGGTCGGCGATGCATTCGACCAGCGCGCGGCGCAGGCAGGTGGTGATCTCGAAGGGGCACTCACCGTCGATGGCGGCGTCGATGCGCCGGACCAGGCGATCCTTGCCTTCAAATTCGAGACTCTGGCTCATGCAAGCTCCCGTCGGGCGATGCTGCGGAAGTAGCCGCCCACGACATTTCCGAAGTTTCCGTAGTCTACCAAAAACGCGTCGTGCCCCTGCGGCGAAGGCAGCATCTCCAGGCGCGTGTCGATGCCCAGCCGGGTCAGCGAGCGCGCGATTTCGCCCTGCTGGCGCGGCGGGAACAGCAGGTCGGTGTCCACGCCCACCACCAGGGCCGAGTCGAGCTTCACGGGGTGCAGGGCGTCTTCCAGGCCGTCGTGGTCGGCGCTGGCGTCGAACCAGTCCATGGCGCGTGACAGGTACAGGTAGCAGCAAGGGTCGAAAGCGCCGATGAAGCGCTGCGCGGCGGCCTCCAGGTAGGATTCGACCTCGAAATTCATGGTGAAGGACTGTTTCGGGTAGCGGAACTGCAGGTCGCGGCCGAAGCGGTCCTGCCACTCGATGGCCGAGCGGTAGGAGACCATGCCCAGCTTGCGCGCCATGCGCATGCCTTCGCGTGGCCAGTGCTCGTCGGTGTAGCGCCCGCCGTCGAAGGCCGGGTCGCCGGTGATCATTTCGCGCTGCAGCGCGCGGATGGCGATGCTGAACGGCTCGGCGCGCGGGGCGCTGGACAGCGTGACCAGGTGGCGCGCACCCCGGGGATTCTGTTTCAGCCAGGCCAGGGCGCTCATGCCGCCCATGGACGGGCCCAGCACCGCGCACAATTGTTCGATGCCCAGGTGTTCGACGACCCGTTGCGTCGAGGCCGCGATGTCTTCCAGGCTCAGTTCCGGGAAATCCAGGCGCCAGGGCGTCCCGGTGACCGGGTTGACGCTGGCGGGGCCGGTGCTGCCCTTGCAACTGCCCAGCGAATTGACGCAAATCACGAAAAAGCGGTCGGTGTCGATCGGGTGCGCCGGCCCGATCATGTACTCCCACCAGCCGTCCTCCAGGTCTTCGTCGCTGGACGCGGCGTGGGCGCCGGGCGACAGGCCGGTGAACAGCAGCACGGCATTGGAGCGCTCCGCGTTCAGTTCGCCCCAGGTTTCGTAGGCCAGTTCCAGGCCGGGCAATTCACCGCCACGCAGCAGCCGGAACGGCTGCGGGTCGCGAAAGATTCGGCTGGCTGGGGACATGGCGCGGTGCTCGGGAAGCGGTGTCGGGTCCTGGGCCGGCGCTGGCCGGTCTGGCCGTCGGCCGCCCCGATCGTTTAGCGTAATGATAACTGCCATATGGGGACGCGTCTTGGGCCTTGCCAGACCTGATCGCCCGGCCGGTGATTCACGGCCGGTGCGCAGCAACCAGCCGGGGCTGCACCCGGGCCTGGCGTCTTGCGTGCGCAAGCACGCCGACACGCCCTGGCGCCAGCCGGTGCCCGGCGCCACGCGCGAGGCCTTCGCGCGGGTCGAGGCCATGCGCCGGGCGCACTGGGCCGGGCGCCCGGTGGTGCTCGACTCGGGTTGCGGCACCGGGGAGAGCACGGCGCGCCTGGCGCAGCGCCACCCGGAGGCCTGGGTGGTGGGCATCGACCGATCGGCGGTGCGCCTGGCCCGGGTGGGCGCGGACCGGGGCCCGGCCGGTCGCGGCCGCGTGCTGTGGGTGCGCGCCGAGCTGGCCAGCTTCTGGCGCCTGGCCCTGGCCGCCGGCTGGTCGGTGTCGCACCACTACCTGCTCTATCCCAATCCCTGGCCCAAGGCGGCGCACCTCAAGCGCCGCTGGCACGGTCACCCGGTGTTTCCGGCCCTGCTGGCGCTGGGCGGCCGGCTGGAACTGCGCAGCAACTGGAAAACCTACGTGGAAGAGTTCGCGCGGGCCGTCGAACTGCTCACGGGCCTCGCTCCCGGCGTCTCGCGGCTGGATGACGCCGGGGCGCCGCTCAGCCCCTTCGAGCGCAAGTACCTGGCCAGTGGACACGCGCGGTGGCGGTGGCGAGATACATTGCCAAAAACGTCAATATAGGCCTGATACGACAATTGAGATACACTGCACGCTGGTTTTCGACCCAGGTGCCCTGTGTCCCGAGACGACCCGCTGCAAAGTTCAGAGGTGGCCATCATCGGCCGCGGGGTCGAATCCGTGCTGCGACGATTGATCCGGTTTCTCGCCGGCGTCATCTCGCTGGCCAAGCTGCACGAGCTGATCGATTTCATCTATGTCGAGGAAATGGACGAAAAACTGCGCCGCGAGCACCCGCGGCGCAAGGTCACGCTGTCCACCATGGCGCTGAACACCGGGCTGGACACGCGGGTCATCCGGCGCATCCAGGACGCCAGCGGCTACAAGCGGGGGCTGCTGAACGAGGCGGAGTTCTTTCGTGACTTCACCCCGGCGGCCAGCTTTCTGCACCTGTGGTCCACCGACGCGCGGTTCGTGGACCCCGACACCGGCCTGCCGCGCCCGCTGACGGTGACCGGCGACAGCGGCAGCCTGGAGGCCCTGGCCGGGCTGCTGAAACTGCCGCGCGGCGTGACCATCAAGTCGGTGGTGGACCAGCTCGAGAGCAGCGAGCTGATTCACCACGACCGGAATACGGGCGTCATCGAGATGCGTGTCGATCGCTACCTGCCGTCGCCCAGCAAGGACCGGGAAGGCGCCCTGGAAATCGGTTTCGTGGCCGTGAGCCGATTGATCGACACCGTGCTGGGCAACCTGGACCCGCAGCGGCCCGACGCGGAGCGGCTGTACCAGCGGGTGTACTGGATCAACCGCCTGCCCCGGCAGCAGCGCGAGGCGTTCCGTCGCAAGATGGCCGCCCTGCTGGACGGGGTGGAACAGGCCGGCTATCGCCAGCTCGAGGCCCTGGACCAGGATTTCGACACACCCAGCCAGATCTCGGCCGGGTTCGGGCTCTACCTGTTCGAGGACACGGTGGACGAAGAGCGCTGAATCGGGTTGTCAGGCGGGGCGGTCGTCGTCCTCGAAGTAGTACAGGCCAAAACCGGCGGTCACCTGGCTGGGTGACTCGATGTTCATTTCCATGCCGGTCAGCAGTTGCGTGCCCTGGTCCTCGAACTCCTGCATCAGTTCGGTCAGGCGTTGCCGGAATTCCTGCTGGCGGTGCGGCGCCAGGCGATTGGTCCAGTAGGCGCGCTGATACAGTCGTGGCGCGTCAGTGCCCAGGTGTTCCAGGTTGGTGATCACCGTTTCGACCAGCCGTTCGATGGCGTGAAACCCGACCTCGATGGCGCCCTCGACGTCGCTGGAGGCGCTGGGCAGGAATTTCTCCGTAACCATGTGCAGCAGGCCTTCCTCGTCCTCGGTGGCCGCGCCGCTCAGCACCAGGCGGTCGGCCACCGAGCGTGGCGTAACACCGCGAATGAAGCGGGAGGCCTTCATCAGGGCCTCCATGCTGGGCGCCTCGCCAAACACGGTGAGGGGCAGCGGGTGACCGGATTCGGGATCCAGGTATGACGGGTCGGTGGACCACAGGTCCAGCAAGTGGGTGGTCGGCGTCCGGTTGCTGGTGAAGCCGCCATTGGGCTCGTCGAGCGAACCGGACCGCGCTTTCATCCGGTTGAGCTGGCGCGTGTCCAGGCCGGTGAGCAGGGCCAGTTGCCCAACCGGGACGGAGCGGTCCGGGTACTCGGTGCGCAGGTGCTTCTCGGCCTCTTCAACGAATACCCGGCGCAGCAGTTCCTGCATCCGGGCCAGGCTCATGGCCCCCATCAGCGGTCGCACCAGGCGTCGCAGCACTCCGGTCATGGCGAGGCCCAGGGCGTCGATTTCCTGGGATCGAAGTTCCTTCTGTAATTCCATGGACCACCTGCGACAATATTGACAAAAAAGTCAAAAATATAGGCAAGTGTAATGGAATGGTGTCTGCACTCCAAGCCGGAACAGGCCCGGGAGACGGAGGCTTCAGGGGGCTTTCTGGACGACCAGGTAGACGTGCAGTTCCGGGTGCTGGTCATACTCGAGATGGCGGCAGACACAACCGGATTCAGCCACCCACTGCAGGGTGCGGGGCAAACCGGGACTGCTGTGGTACATGGGCGGGCCCATGGCCGCGTCCCGCACCTCGTCCGGCGTATCGGTGCCGCCGGTGGTGAAAATGCACACGCCGTCCGGGTTCAGGCCGTGCAGGATTTTGGGCAGGACGTCCTCGTGGCGGGCCAGCGGGATATGCCACAGGCTGTCCCAGGCGGAGATGAAGTCGTAGCGGCGGGGAAAGACCCACTCGCAGATGTCCGCGTGGTGGAACGTGACGTCGGGATGGCGCTGGCGGGCCAGCGCCAGCATCTCCCCGGACAGGTCCAGTCCCTCGACCTCGAAACCACGCTCCAGCAGCAGGTCGATGATCCGCCCGCTGCTGCCGCAGCCGACGTCCAGGGCAGCCCCGGCGTCGTCCAGGAAGGCCAGCGCGCGCCGGTGCTGCGCCATGCCGTAGTCGCGATCAAAAGAATCGCCGTGCCAGCGCCCGGCGATCCGGTCATAGCTCGCCGCGACTTCCCGCGGTTTCACGCGCCTCAGGCTGGAGGCGGCGCACCCTTGGGGTTTTCACCGTACTGGTTGCTGCCCGGCTCGCTGTCGATGCAGTAGAAGATGATCAACACGATGGCGCCGATGATCGGGATGAGGCCGATCAGAATCCACCAGCCGGTCTTGCCCGTGTCGTGCAGGCGGCGTACGCCGACGGCGATGCTGGGGATCAGCACGGCCAGGGCGTAGATGGACGACAACACGCCATAGCCGGAATCACCGGTCAGACCGAGCATGCCGTCGATGAAACCGAGCACGAAGCTGATGATGATGTTGAACAGGATGAACCACCAGATTTCACTCCGGCTGGCGCGACCGCTGAACACGGCATACTTTTTGAGAACCGCAAGGTACCACTGCATCGTCTACTCCCCCATGTGGTTGGTGTCTTGAGATACTAGCATCAAATCCAAAAACCGGCCCGGGACGGGGGACCGTCCGTGAAAAAGGGTGATCACCGAAAAATGCGCGTCGTGTCGACAACCTGCTCCAACACCGAGATCGTCTGTGCGCTGGGATGTTCAGACTACCTTGTGGGAGTTGACAACCATTCCGACTTTCCGGCGGACGTCGTTTCACGGCTTCCTAGGATGGGTCCGGATCTCGGCATTGACCCCGGGGCCGTGGCGAAACTGGCGCCGGACATCGTCCTCGCCTCGTTGACGGTGCCCGGTCATGAGCAGGTCGTGGAAGGGCTTCGCCAGGAAGGTCTCGAGGTGCTTGCCCCCGAGCCGACCCGGCTGGACCACGTCTACGACGACATCCTCTCGATCGCGCGGGCGCTGGGCGTCGAGCAGCGCGGCCACGACCTCGTTCGTCGAATGCGCGAATCGATGACCCGGGCGGAGGTCATCGAACCGCCACCGCGAATCCTGGTCGAGTGGTGGCCCAAACCCGTCATTGCCCCGGGGCGGGAGAGCTGGGTGACGGACCTGATCGAACTGGCGGGTGGACAGAATCCACTGGGGTCTGAACCCGTCAAGAGCCGCCCTCTGGAAACCCGCGAGCTCGCGGTTTTCGATCCCGATGCCATCGTGATTTCCTGGTGTGGCGTGCCCAGCAACAAGTACCGCCCCGACGTCGTGCTCGATCGTGAAGGTTGCGAATCGATGCGGGCAGTGAGCAGAAATCAGGTGTACTGCGTACCGGAAGCCTTCCTGGGACGGCCGGGACCACGGCTGGTCGAGGGGCTGCAGAAACTCAAGACGGTCGTCAGCGAATGCCGGCGCGACCACCTGGATGATGCGGGCCGGCGGTAGTCAGTCCTGGCGATTCGTTGTATCCGGAGCGCCCGCACGATACATCGCGCATCGGGTAACGGGCTGCGGCGGGTACTTTTTCGGCAGCAACGGACACAGGATGAAAGTCGCTGTCGCAGACCGGACGTAGCGCGGAGGCGCCGCACAGGAATGACAGAGACTCTCCGGAAACGGTAGCGTTCCGGGCGGCCTGGTTTTCCTGCTCACGATGTGTTTCCTTGCCGGGTTTGACCCGCTCGCTGCGATTACCGGAACGGTTCATCAAGGAAGGGGTATTGGCCCCGAAATTGGTGGGCGATGCTGGGTTCGAACCAGCGACCTCTGCAATGTGACTGCAGCGCTCTCCCAACTGAGCTAATCGCCCGCCGAAGGGCCGCATAATCTAATCATTCAGGTGCCCCGAGTCAAGCGATTTTCGCCCTCCGGTTGACCGCCCTGTGCCGGGTGGGGATGATGGTGAATCGCTTCCTTCCGCAGAGCGGGGACATGAGCAAGCCGTTTGCCAGTTTCGCCGAGTTTTACCCCTATTATCTCGACGAGCACCGTGACCGCACCTGTCGGCGCCTGCACTTTACAGGCACCACCCTGGGACTGGCGATCCTGGTGGCGTCGCTGCTGTTGGCCTGGCCCTGGGGGCTGCTGCTGGCGCTGCTGACCGGTTACGCCTTTGCCTGGGTGGGGCACTTCTTTTTCGAGAAGAATCGCCCCGCCACTTTCCGTCACCCGTTCTACAGTTTTATCGGTGACTGGGTGCTGTGGAAAGACATGCTCACGGGCCGCATCCGTTTCTGATCCCGGCGTGAAGCCCCTGTCCACCGCCGACGAACTACAGCGCGCCCGCGCCCTGGCGCGCATGAAGCGCATCCCGTTGCTGCTGTTGCTGCTCATGGCGGCCGCGTTCGTGGCGACCCTGGGACGACCCGAGACTTGGGCCGGCTGGGTGCACGCCTTTGCCGAGGCCGGCATGGTGGGGGCGCTGGCCGACTGGTTCGCGGTGGTGGCGCTGTTTCGCCACCCGCTGGGCATTCCCATTCCGCACACCGCCATCATTCCCACGCGCAAGGATGCCCTGGGCGAGGCGATGTCGCGGTTCGTGTCCGACCACTTCCTGGCGCCCGAGGCGGTGCGGGCCAAACTGGAATCCATTGACATGGCGCGACTGGTCACCGACTGGCTGCGCTCGCCGCGCGGCCAGCGACGCCTGCTGGACCTTGCCGACACGGCCATTCGATGGGCGCTGGACGCATTGGACGAGCAGCGGGTGCGCCGTTTCCTCGGCCGCTTCACGCGACGCCAGCTCGAATCGCTGGACCTTGCCGCGGTCCTCGGCAGTACGCTGCATTGGCTGGTGCAGGGCAACCGCCACCAGGAGATCCTGACCCAGGCCCTGCGCTACGCCATCGTCCTGCTGGCCGACAACCGCGAGCAGATTCGCGAACGGGTGGCCGAGGAAAGTCCCTGGTGGGTGCCCGGTTTCGTGGATGACCGCATCCTGGCCAAGGTGCTGGACCGGGTCGAATCGCGCCTGTTCGAAATGAGCCTCGACCCGGAACACCCGCTTCGCGGCCAGTTCAACGACTGGCTGGTGCGCCTGGCCGACGAACTGAAGACGGCGCCGGAGTACCGGCGCACCGGCGAGCGCTTCAAGCGGCAGTTGCTGGAAAACGAGGAACTGCTGGACTACCTCTATGGACTCTGGGAAGACCTGTCGGGCCGTCTGGCCGCCGATCTCGACGCCGAGGATTCACGCACCCGCCAGGAAATCGCCCGTGCGCTGGAGCGCCTGGCCAACGAACTCCAGGCGGATCCGGACATGCAGTCCTGGATCAACGAGTGGCTGATGGATGCCCTGGTCACCGTGGTCGACCAGAACCGTGAGCAGATCGCCAGCCTGATTAGTGACACGGTACGTACCTGGGACGGCCGGGAAACCAGCCGCCGCGTGGAGCTGGCCCTGGGTCGCGACCTGCAGTTCATCCGTGTCAACGGGACGCTGGTGGGCGGACTGGTGGGGATGGTGATTCACGCAGTGACGCTGTGGGTGATTTAACTGGGAAGGAGGAAGGCCCAGCTCCCGCCTTCCTCCTACCGCCTTCCCTTCCTTTCAAACCGGTTTTCCGCCACGTTTTTCACCACCTCGTCCGGATCCCACACCACGCCGTTCATCGCGATCCACACGCCAGGCGGGACGCACTGCACCGCGCCCAGCGCGCAGCCGATATTGAACACGGCGTCGGAATCACGGAACCGCGCCGGGTGCAGGGCACCGGTGAGCACGATGCGGTGGTCGCCCAGTCCGCCCAGGGCGCGGGCGGTTTCCACCATGGAATCGGTGCCGTGCGTGATCAGCACGTGGCGGGCGCGGGAGGCCTCCACCGCGGCGCGGATCGCCTGGCGGTCGTCGTCATTCATGTGCAGGCTGTCCTTGCGCATCAGCGCCTGCATCTCGTATTCGAACGCCACGTTCATGTGGTGCAGGGTGCCCGCGATCTGCGGCTCACCCACCTGGTAGTCGCTCTTGTCGTCGAAATAGATCTTGTCGATGGTGCCGCCGGTAGTGATGATCAGCAGGTGGTCCAGCATGGGGGTCGGCTCGCTGCAATGGGTCGGAAAATGGGGTTCGCCCCGGGTCGGGCGTCCGGTAGTATAGCCCGAGGGTCCTCCCCCGGATGCGAACCGTGAACGTCGAAAGCTCTTCCACAATCCGTGCAAGGCGGCGCTTCACGTGGCGCCTGACACTGGGCCTGGCGCTGAGCCTGTCGCCGTGTGCGCCGGGTGTGTTCGCGTGGCAGGACGAAGTCTCCGGCCTCGTCGTTGACACCGTGGAGGAAGCGCCGCCCGCCATCATCGAGTGGCCGGGCGTCGACCGCCTGGCCGAAGCGCTGGCAGATTCTTCGCGTCGCGAAGACGCCTTGCTCACGGTGGCCGCGATGCTCTCCCTGCGCAGCCAGTCCCGAGTTTCCACGGCCGAAGAAGCCGCCGAACGCGTCGCCGTGCTGCAGGGCCGGCGCGAATGGTTGACGCGCCTGGCGAGCGGCTACGACATCGGCGAGCCGCGCAGCCCGGTGCTGGATCCCGCCGCCTGGCAGGTGCAGGTGCAACTCGACCGGGTGGGCCTGGCCACCACCTTCACCGCCTCTCCGCTGGGCCCGGGGCCGGACATTCTGCTCAACCAGGTGTTCGACCAGGCCAATCCGAACCTGGCCGCGGCCAGCCTCCCCGAACTGTTGTGGTACCTGGAAGTGAACGCGCCGATGGCCTGGCAGGGCATCGTATTGCGGCTGCAGGACGACCCTCTGCTCGGCGCGGCGCTGACCGCGCAGGTCGAACGCTGGTTCGACTGGCCGGTGCCGCTCGAATCCCTTCCCGGGGAGGAAGCGGGGGATGACGAGGCCCTGGCGGACGACACGCCGGATGCGGCCGCCGAGGCACTGCTGGCGCGCGCACGCACGTCCCTGGGCGTCAGCCTGGCCCAGACCACCGGCATCGGCCCCCCCGATCCACGGCGACTGATCGACGTACGACGCGACCTGCTGGTCGCCATGCCCGGTCTGGGTCCCGGACATCGTTCGCACGCCGCCGCGCTGCTGCACCTGGCCGATGTCGTCGACGGGCTGTACCGGCAGGAATTTCTGCACGTCACTGAAACGCTGCTCTCCATTACTGCGCGGCTGCAGGACGAGGCGTATTTCTACCCGGAGCAGTCCCGGGTGTTCGCCGCCTGGCTGGCGCAGGTGTTACCGCCGATCTCGGCGGGATTTGGCCGCGCCTTTTCCGCCGTGGACCCGCAGCTTAACTCGGTGATCGCCACGGCGTACGACATCACGCGGGTGCTGTCGCACGAGGTCGACCCCGACAACCTGCGCGAGTTGCGCGTTCAGATCGCGGACGCGGTGGCCGGCCTGGGCCTGATGATTCCCGATCTCGGCTACTATTTCGACCAGCCGATTCGCGACCCGATCGCCGGTGGGGTGGATGCCTGCACCGGCATCGCCGGCCAGGTCGAGGCCGACGGCAGCCCGGCCATGACCCGTGAGCTGTTCGACGACTGCCAGGAAACCCTGGTGTCACTGGCCAATTTCGAAGCCCGGGAAACCCAGCTGGCCGGCAGCACCAATGGGCCCTTCGAGCGCTCCCAACTCCAGCGCGAGCTGGGGTTGACCGCCGGTCAGCGCATCAACTACGGCATCGGCTACCTGCACGAACGCTTCGAAACCGGCTGTGAACTCCCCGCCCGCCCGCTACCGAACCCGCTCGAGTGGGCCTACCTGGCGACCTTCATGAGCTGGTTCGCCGAACAGTCGCCGGTGTTCTTCCAGGCCCCGGCCAACGAGGCGCGCCTGGAGCGGATGCGCACCATCGGCCGGGAACTGGTGCAGGAAATCGCCGAGCAGGTCGACTGCCTGGCCGGCGCCGGCGCGGTGGTCAACGACCCGGTGGACCGGGTCACCACCGACTACCGCACCGCCTTGCGGGTCCTGGGCCAGGGATTGCAGGGCGCGCGGGCCGACTTCCGTGGCGCGCGACTGGCGCCCGGTGCGGACATCCGCCTGGACGCGGGCGCCGACCAGTCGACCGCCTATCGGCCGGTCGAGATGGAAATCGGTCCCTGCGACCCGGATCGGGCCTGTGAAATGACCGGTTCTCTCAGTTCCACGCGGGCCTTGCTGGGCCTGTTCGAGGATCCCTGGCTGGTGGCCGACCAGTCCGGCCTGGGTGCGCTGGAGATCTGCTACGACAACATGGAATGGGAAGACCGCCGCATGGAGCCGGTTCGCCCCGGCGACGACAACGTGGCCAATTTCCACGGCCGCCTGGCTTTTGATCTGCGTGGCCGCTACCGCGACGGCGAGGATACGGTCGACCTGTTCGCCTTCCGGTTCACTTCGCCGGAAGAATCCCACTACCTGTTCGCGGCCCAGCGCGAAGAAGTGCTGGCCGATGCCTGCCCGGTGGAGTGGATCGGATCGCGTATCGTCACCGAGTTGCCCAACGGCGGCGGTATCGTGCCCAACCGCCTGACCTACCTGTCGGCGGCGCGCACGCTGCCCTCGAGGCTGCTGGAAGCCAACTGGGACCAGGGCGCGGAATGGCGCGACTGGTTCGTCACCGGCCTGGGCGTGTCGACGCTGGAATTGCCCGAGCCGCCGGACATCACGGCCCGCCTGAACCAGCACCTGCAGATGCTCTACCGGCAGGAGCAGGGCACCCTGTACGGCGCCCTGGCCTCGATTGGCGGCGGGGAACGTGAGCTCAGCGAGGAGCTGGCCGACGTGTCCACGGCCAAACTGCTGCTGCGGGCGCAGATGATGCTGTTCTTTCCGCACATCCTGATCCACTCCGACCGGCTGCGGGAGGCGGTATCCGGCCAGAACGGCCTGCTGGATCGGCGCCTTCTGAACCGCGCACGGCAACAGGACCTGCCGGTCGACGACGTGCTGGCGGCGGCCACGGAACGGGTCGAACTGTTTCGTGAAGACTGGCGATCCCTGCCGGAAACGGTGCGGCGGCGCGGCTTCATCGCCGACAGCGTGTCGCATGCCATGGTGCGCCTGAACGCCGTCCACCAGCAGTTCTTCTCGGCGCCCGAGCCGCCGCCGGTCCGGTCAGTCCCGACGCTTCCGGGTGCCGAAGGCGAGAGCGACCAGGTAGGCGACGCAGAGCAATAGCTGCAGGCTTGCCGCCGGTCTTTCCTGCGGCGCCGCCCACCATTCCATCATGCCGAACATGCCAGCCAGCAGGGCGATGTATCCGCCCCAGATCAGGCTGCGGGCGCGCAGGCCCAGGATGCCCCACAGGGGCAGCAGCATGGGCGCCACCACGGCGGCGGTCAGCCAGACGCTCTGCTTGCCCAGGGGTGGCGGTAACAGCATCAGCCAGGTGAACTGCCAGGCGATCAGCGCCAGCCAGGCGGCGCGCGCCAATTGCCGGGCACGGTGTTCGGTCATGCCCGTGACAGCCGCGCCGCGGTTTCCGCCAGGCGCTTGCCCAGGGCGTGGCACAGCGCTTTTTCATCTTCATCGAGGGCACGCTCCCCGTCGCTGCCGGCGACGTGGCCGGCGCCATAGGGGCTGCCGCCGCCCCGGGTGCGCGACAGGGCGGGCTCGGAGTAGGGCAGTCCCACGATCAGCATGCCGTGGTGCAACAGCGGCAACATCATGCTCAGCGGCGTGGTTTCCTGGCCGCCATGCGGACTGCCGGTCGAGGTGAACACCGCGGCGGGTTTGCCGATCAGCGCGCCGGAAAACCATTCCGCCACGGTGCCATCCAGAAAGTGCTTGAGCGCCGCGTGCATGTTGCCGAAACGCGTCGGGCTGCCCAGCACCAGGCCGGCGCACTCGGCCAGGTCGGAGCGTTCCACCCAGGGTGGACCGCTGTCGGGTTCGACCGCCTCGACGGCCTGGCGCTCGTCATGCACCAGCGGCACCGTTCGCAGCCGGGCGGTGGCGCCGGGAACGCGCTCCACACCGCGCACCACCTGCCGCGCCATGGCCTCCGTGTGGCCGGAATGACTGACGTAAAGCACGAGAATGTCCAGCGGCTCAGACATGGTTCACAGGATCGCCAGTACGGATTCGGGTGGGCGGCCGACGGCGGCCTGGCCGTTGGCCAGCACGATGGGGCGCTCGATCAGTTTCGGTGTGCCGGCCATCGCCGCGATCAGCGTTTCATCGTCCAGCGCGGGGTCATGCAGCCCCTGCGCGCGGTATTCGGGTTCGCCGGTGCGCATCAATTCGCGTGGCGTGCGGCCCAGCAGGGCGAGGATGTCACGCAGCTGGTCCGCGGTGGGGGGTTCGTCCAGGTAATGAACGACGCGCGGCTCGATCCCCCGCTCCTGCAGCAGCGCCAGGGTGGCGCGGGACTTGGAACAGCGGGGATTGTGAAAGATGGTCACGGACATGGGGGTCTCCTTCGCGGGGCCGGGTCATCATCTCATCTGGGATGGGGTCGGGTACACTGCGCTGCAAGCCTGCGCGGAGGATGAATGGAAACCGAGCAACATCACCGGAAATTGCGTGGCCTGCTCTCCGACCGGACGCAGGTGCGGCAGTTGCTGACCCATGTCTGGGCGCATTTCAGGGAAGACCGGAACTTCGCCGAAGCGGCATCGCTGAGCTACACCAGCCTGCTGTCGCTGGTGCCCCTGCTCGCGGTGGTGTTCGGCATTGCCTCCGCCTTTCCGGTGTTCGATACCTGGACCGCGCAGTTCAAGCTGTTCCTGTACCGCAACATGGTGCCGGACGCCGGCAGCCAGCTGGCGGAGACGCTGGAACAGTTCCTCGGCAGCGTGAACAAGCTGACCCTGACCGGCACCCTGTTCCTGATCGTCACGGCGTTGATGCTGATGATGCGCATCGAGAAGTCCTTCAACCTCGTGTGGCGGGTGCCGCGGCCACGACCGTTCCTGAGCCGCGTGGTGATGTACTGGGCGGTGCTGACCCTGGGGCCGCTGGCCCTGGGCGCCGCCACCGCGCTCAGCGCCCAGCACCTGTTCGATTACATCGGTGGCGACATGGTCACGGCCGGGATTCTGCGCTCGGTGGGCGTTTTCCTGCTGACCTGGCTGGCGTTCTCGCTGATGTTCCTGCTGGTGCCCAACTGCAAGGTGCCGTTGAGCTATGCCGGCCTCGGTGCGCTGGTTTCCACCGCCCTGTTCACCGTGGCCAAGATCGCGTTCGTGGGTTACGTGAGTCGCGCCAGCTACAGTGTGATCTACGGTGCGCTGGCCAGTGTTCCCATTTTCCTGTTCTGGCTGTACATCGTCTGGGCGGTGATCCTGCTGGGCGCCTCGCTGGCGGCCTCGCTGACCACCTACAATGACCGCGGCGCCGATTGGGAATGGCCCCAGGCCTGGGAACTGCTGCTGGTATACCGTCTGCTGGGCCACTTTTACGAGGCGCAACACGAGGGCCAGGTGCTGGACCTGGACGACCTGATGGAGCGGGAAGCCGGCATTCCGCTGGTGCGCCTGCAGGACCTGTTGGGCAACCTGATGGACCAGGACCTGATCACCCAGGACCAGGAAGGGGCGTGGCTGCTCAAGCGCGACCTGGGCAGTTACAGCCTGCGCGACCTGTACGTGGCCGGCGAGTATCATCTGCCGATCGGCAAGGACCTGGCAGTGCCCAGCGAAAGCAGCTGGGACCGACCCTTCCTGGCCCTGATCAATGCCAGCGGACTGGACCTGGATGTCCCGCTGGCCACCCTCTACGATGGCGCGGGCCCGGGCCCGGAGAACACGTGATGAATCGATATGTGAACGGCGCGCTGGCGTCCCTCCTGTTGCTGACGGGAGCGGCGGCCCCGGTGACCACCGAGGCGGAAGCGCCGGCGTCGGCGGTGGCGTTCGAACTGAAACGCCTGGATGGCGGCACGCTGGACATCGCGTCGCTGCGCGGCCAGTGGGTGGTGCTCAACTACTGGGCCACCTGGTGCGCGCCCTGCCGCAAGGAGATCCCGGATCTCAGTGAGCTGCACCTGCGCGCCGACGACATCTCGGTGGTCGGTCTGGCGTACGAGGAAACCACGCCCGATGAATTTCGCGCCTTTCTCGCGGAACTGGCGCCCAGTTACCCCAACGTGGTGGTGGACGTGTTCGACCCGCCACAGCCGTTCGGCGCGCCGCGCGCCTTACCGACCACCATCCTGCTGGATCCGGCAGGCGTGCCGGTGAAAACCATCGTGGGTCCGGTGACCGGAGCGCAGATCGAGACCTACGTGCGCGAGGCGGACGAAACGCCGGAGGGATAGCCCGCCCGCTCTCAGGCGGGGTCGAACAGCCCAGGCGCCAGCAGGCGGCGAACCGGCGCGAAGGTGCGCCGATGCTCCGGGCAGGGGCCGTGGCGCGCCAGGCGCTCGAGGTGCTGCGGCGTGGGATAGCCCTTGTGCCGGTCGAAGCGGTAATCCGGAAAGCGTTCGTGTAGCTGGACCATCAACCGGTCGCGATGGACCTTGGCCAGGATCGACGCGGCGGAAATGCACGGTTCCAGTCCGTCGCCTCCGACGATGGCGCGGGCTTCGCAGGCCAGCCGCGGCGTGCGGTTGCCGTCCACCAGCACCAGGCCGGGCGCCGGCATCAGTGCCGCCACCGCGCGTTGCATGCCGCGCAGCGTGGCCCCCAGGATGTTGTACGTTTCGATGTCGCCCACCGGCACGGTTTCGATGTGCCAGGCCACGGCGGTTTCGCGGATGGGGTCGAACATCGCTTCACGGCGTGCTTCGCCGAGACGCTTGGAGTCGTCCAGGTCTGCCAGATCATGCCGTTCCGGCAGGATGACCGCGGCCACCACCACCGGGCCGGCCAGCGGGCCGCGGCCGGCCTCGTCCACGCCCGCCACGGCGGCGGCATCATTCACCCGGCAATTCCAGCAGGTCGGCGACCGCTGCGGCGGCGCTGGCGGCCGCGTCGCGGCGCAGGCGGAGGTGGATGTCGCTGAATCTCCGTCGCAGTCGCTCGCGGCTCTCGGCGTCGTCCAGCCAGGAGGCCACCGCATCGGCGATGGCCGGGCCACTGGCCGCTTCCTGGATCAGTTCCGGCACCAGCGCCTCGTCGGCGAGCAGGTTGGGCAATGAAATGAACCGACTCTTGACCAGCCTGAACGTGGCGGCCAGCCAGTGCGTGGCGGCGGCCAGGCGGTACACCACGACCAGGGGCCGGTTGACCAGCAGGCACTCGAGGGCGGCGGTGCCGGAAGCGCAGACCACCACGTCGGCCGCGGCCATCACGTCCAGTGATCGGCCCACGACGATGTCGCACTCGACGTCTCCGGCGTCGTGGACGGCGTCGCGAAACAGTGCCGCCGTGCGCTCGTCCGCCAGGCCGGCCACGAAACGCAGCGCGCGGCCACGTTGGGTCAGCGCCTGGGCCGCGGCCAGCATCGGCCCCGCCAGCCGGCTGACTTCCGAACCGCGGCTGCCCGGCAGCAACGCCACCAACCCCTGGCCAGCCGGCAGGCCAAGGGCCGCCCGCGCGGCGACGGGATCGGGATCGTCGTCGATGGCGTCGGCCATGGGATGGCCCGTGTAGCGCGCATTCACGCCGTGATCCCGATAGAAATCGGGCTCGAAGGGGAACAGGCACAGCACCAGGTCGGCGGCCTCGCCGATGGTGGCGGCGCGCCCGGATCGCCAGGCCCAGACCGTGGGGCTGACATAGTGCACCGTGCGGATGCCCGCCGCGCGCACGCGTCGTTCCAGGCCCAGGTTGAAATCGGGGGCGTCAATGCCGATGAGCACGTCCGGCCGCGCCTCGAGCAGACGGGCCAGCAGGGCCTTGCGCAGCTTCAGCAGTCGGGGCAGGTGTCGCACGACCTCGAACAGGCCCATAACGGACAGTTCGTCGCGGTCCCACCAGGTGTCGAACCCGGCTTCACGCATGTGGCGTCCCCCGACCCCGAAACACGCGGCGTCGGGATAGCGCTCACGCAGGGCCCGGATCAATTTGCCGCCCAGCTGGTCTCCGGAGGCTTCCCCGGCGACCAGGGCGATCCTGGGAGCTCGCGCCACGGGCCCTAGCGAATGATGGAGCGGTCGGCGGTGTCGATGAAATCCACCAGGATCTGCAGCTCGTCGGCGTCCTTTGCCATCTCGGCGATCTCCTGGCGGGCCCGCTCCAGCGTGTGACCGGATCGGTACAGCACGCGGTAGGCACGGCGCACGTTCTGGATCTGGTCGGGCGAAAATCCGCGGCGTCGCAGACCCTCGCTGTTGATGCCGCGCGGGTGGGATTTTTCCGGTGAAACGGTCACGTACGGCGGGACGCTCCGGTTGACCAGGCTGTTGAAGGAAATGAAGGCGTGCTCGCCGATGTCACAGAACTGGTGCACCTGGGAGAAGCCGCTGAGAATCGCCCAGTCCCCCACGGTGACGTGGCCGGCCAGGCTGGCGTTGTTGCCCATGATGACGTGATCTCCAATCACGCAGTCGTGCGCCACGTGCACATAGGCCATGATCCAGTTGTCGTCGCCGATCCGCGTGACGCCGCCGTCCTGCACCGTTCCCCGGTTCAGGGTGCAGAATTCGCGGATCAGGTTGCCGTCGCCGATGACCAGTTCGGTGTCCTCGCCCGCGTATTTCTTGTCCTGCGGCGCCTCGCCGATCGAATTGAACTGCAGGACGCGGTTGTCACGGCCCAGGGTCGTGCGACCGGTGATGACCACGTGCGGTCCAATCTCGCAACCGGCGCCGATGGTCACGTTCGGCCCGATCACGGACCAGGGCCCGACCTTGACGTCGTCGGCAAGTTTCGCCGCAGGGTCGATGACGGCCGTTTCGTGGACGTTGGCCACGCTCAGCGCCCCGCGCAGACCAGCTTGCAGGAAGCAGCCTTGCGCCCGTCCACTTCGGCCACGCCTTCGAAGAAGCCCATGCCGCGTTTGCGACGCAGCTCTTTCACGGTCATCAGGAGCTGGTCCCCGGGCACCAC
This sequence comes from Gammaproteobacteria bacterium, assembly GCA_030431095.1. Classification (GTDB taxonomy): domain Bacteria; phylum Pseudomonadota; class Gammaproteobacteria; order Xanthomonadales; family SZUA-36; genus Marinihelvus. The sequence continues at coordinate 25,513 of JAUIJU010000012.1, forward strand.
CGTTCGCGTGAAGCGCGCTTCCTCGATCTTGGCCAGGTAGTAGAGTCCGCCGCCGGGGGCGCCGTCGCTGTTGACGTAACCCAGCACGCCGGCGGCCTGGGCCATGGCCTCGATGATCAGCACACCGGGCATGACGGGATTGTCCGGAAAGTGGCCCTGGAAGAACGGTTCGTTGATGCTGACGTTTTTCACGGCGCGGACCACGGCCTCCGGTTCCAGGGTCCAGTCGAGGATGCGGTCGACCAGCAGGAAGGGGTAGCGGTGCGGAATCATCGCCTTGATCTGCTCGGTGCCCAGTGGGCCCTGCTCCGGGATCGAAAGCACGGGGTTGTCACTCATTGTTGTTTCCTTTCGATGAATTCGGTTTGCGCCGTTTGCCGCGTGTTTTCCCCAGTCGCTGGAGCTGGACCAGGGATCGCTGCCATTCGCGCAGGGGGCGTGCCGGAATCCCGCCACTCCAGACGGTTCCCGGTTCGTCGATGTCTTTCGACACCATGGTCATGGCCGACACGGTGACGCCGTCGGCAATCGTAATGTGGCCGTGGGCGCCGGAGCGACCGGCGAACAGGCAGTTCCGGCCGATGCGGGTGCTGCCCGAGATGCCGGTAAAGGCCGCCATGGCGGTGTGGGCGCCGACGTGGCAATTGTGCCCAATCTGCACGTGGTTATCGAGGCGCACGTCTTCCTCGAGCACGGTGTCGCCGATGGCGCCGCGGTCGATGCAGCTGTTGGCGCCCACTTCGCAATCGTCGCCCAGGACCACGCCGCCGAGTTGCGGGACCTTCTCCCAGCCGTCCGGCCCGCGGGCGATGCCGAAACCGTCGGCGCCGATCACCGCACCCGGGTGCACGAGGACGCGTGTCCCCAGTCGGACACCGTCACACAGCGTGACGTTGGCCACCAGGCGGCAGGCGTCGCCGATCACCACGCCCGGGGCCACCACGCAGCCCGGGCCGATCACGGTGCCCCTGCCGATCTGCGCTTCGTTCCCCACCACGGCGCCGGCGCAGATGGCCACGCCGTCGCCGATTGTCGACTGCGGGTGCACGCTGGCGAGCGGGTCGATACCCGGCGACGGAACGGGGCGCCTGTCGAAAGCGCCGGCCACACGGGCAAACGCCAGGTAAGGGTCCCTGGCCACCAGGGCGTTCACGGGGCAGTCGGGTGCGTCGTCGGCGCGCACGATCACGGCGCCGGCCTGCGTTTGGCCCAGCTGGTCCCGGTAACCGCGGTTGGCGAGAAAGGTCACGGCCTCGGGGCCTGCCTCGCGCAGGGTGCCTACCGTGCTGACGGCGTGCGCGCCCTCACCGATCAGCTCGAGGCCGAACCGGTCGGCCAGTTCGGCCAGGGTGTGTGAGGCTTGAAGGGAGGGCATGCCGCCGTGCTGGGTTCAGGGCAGATCCTGCTCGAGCAAGTCGGCTTCGTGTTCTTCCCGCAGGCGCTGCAGGATCAGTTCGGTGATGTCCAGGGCGGGATTGGCGTAGACCACCGGGCTGGACAGCACCAGGTCGTAGCCGAATTCCCCGGCGATGTCCTGGACCGCCAGGTTGATCTGGTCTTCCAGGCGCTGGACTTCCTCGGTCCGACGGAAGGAAAGCTCGTCGCGCAGGTCTTCGCGCTGGCGCTTGATGCTGCGCCGCAGTTCGCGCAGGTCGCGCTCCACCAGGGCACGCTGGTCGACGTCGAGGTCGCCGCGCTGCAGGCGCTGCTCCAGGCGTTCCGCGCTGGCTTCCTCGTCCTCGATGGCATCATTGCGGGGACGAAACTCCAGGTCGAGTTTGTCGCGGCCGGTCACCACCTGGGGGGCGTTGTCCAGCACTTCCTTCATGTTCACGTAACCGATGCGTAAATCCTGGGCAGGGGCGAGCGTGGGAAACAGCAATCCCAGGCAAAGCACCAGCAATGTGACGGGGCGCATCTTCACAAGGATAATTATACACGCTTGGAAGCCGTCAGGAACCCCTCGCGGATTGACGGGAATGCCGCGTATCTTTCTGATTTAAGAATGAAATGGGGCGCCCCCGGAGACCGGGGGCGGGAATCAGAAGGTGGTGCCGAAGGAGAACTGGATGGTCTCCGTGCGGTCGCCTTCCTTCTCGATCAGCGGGAACGCGAAGTTCATGATGATGGGGCCGATGGGCGCTTGCCAGGTCACTGACAGGCCCGCGGAGGCGCGCAGCAGTTCGGCGTCGAAGGCCTCGATATTCTCGTACACGTTGCCCACGTCGACAAACAGGGCGATGCGAGATCCCGAACCCTGCGTGAAGGGCGTGGGAATGGCCAGCTCCATGCCGCCCGAGACCTTGAAGTCACCGCCGACGGCGCGGCAGAAGGGGTCCTTGGGGCCCAGCGTGTTGTCGTCGAAACCGCGGATGTCACGCACACCGCCACCGTAGAAGTGTTCGTAGAACGGCAGGCCGGTATCCAGCGAAATGACCTCTTCCTGCAGACACTCCGAGCCGGGCCGGATGGTCGGGTCCTGCGGTGTGGCCTGCGAACGGCTGTCGTAGTTGTCGTAGGCATCGCCGTAGCCCAGGTCGCCGTGGAACGAGAACGTCAGGCCGCTGGTCACCGGGATGTACTTGGCGTAGCGGTAGAAAATCTTGTAGTACTCGCGCGTGCTGCCCGGGATGGACGCTTCCAGCGTGATGCGCTGGGAAGAGCCGGTGGTCGGGTTCAGGAAGTGGTTGCGGCTGTCACGCGCCCAGGACAACGTGATGTCGCCCACGTCGAACTCGCGCTCGTCGCCGGACAGGACGCCGTTGCCGTCGAAGTCCAGCGATTGCGACAGGGGGTCGCCGTCGAGCGGTACGAAGTAGGTGTCGGTACACGGCGGTGACTCCCCGGTCAGGCCCGGGAAACAGATGGTCACGTCGGAATCTTCGTCTTCCGGAATCTCCACGTCGCGCACGAACTGCCCGATGTTGATGTCCGTGGTGCGGTAGCCGGCGCCGGCGCGGACGTAGTCGATTTCCGTCAGCGGCGCGCCGAAGTTGACGCCCACCGCGGCTTCCGAACTGGTGAAGGTGGAGATGTTGGCCGCGGCGCGGTCGAATTCCGAGTAGCGCGCGTAAAACCCGCGACTGACCCCGTCGTCGGTCCAGTAGGGGTTCTCGTAACTGAAATTGAAGTTGCTGATGATGTCGCTGGACGACACCGCCGCGCCCACGCGTTTGCCGCTGCCCAGGAAGTTGTCCTGCTGGATGGACAGCGAATAGATCAGGCCCTGGATCTCGGAATAGCCGAGGCCGACGGAGAAGCTGCCGGCGGGCCGTTCCTGTACCGACACGACCACGTCCACCTGGTCGTCGGTGCCCGCCACCGGCGGCGTTTCGATCTCGACGCTCTCGAAATAGGTCAGGCGCTGCAGGCGGACCTTGGAACGGTCGATGGCGGCCTGCGAGAACCAGGCGCCTTCCATCTGGCGCATTTCGCGGCGCAGCACTTCGTCCTTGGTGCCGGCGTTGCCGACGAACTGGATGCGGCGGATGTAGACGCGCTTGCCGGGGTCGACGTAGTAGTTGATGTCCACCGTGAGGTTCTCACGGTCGATCTGGGGAATCGGGTTGACGTTGGCGAAGGCGTAGCCGATGTTGGACAGCAGGGCGGTGATGTTGTCCACGCTCTGTTCCATTTCCTTGCGGGAGAACACCTCGCCGGCGTCGGTCATGATCAGGCGTCGCAGGGCCGCTTCGTCCACCACCAGGTCGCCGGTAACCTGAATTTCATTGATGTTGAACAGCTCGCCCTCGGTGACGTTGGCGGTGATGAAAATATCGCGTTTGTCCGGGCTGATGGCCACCTGGGTCGATTCCACCGAGGCGTCGATGTAGCCGCGGTCCTGGTAGTAGGAACGAATTTTTTCCAGGTCGCCGGAGAGTTTTTCCCGGGTGTAGTCGTCTTCCTTGGACCAGAACTTCCACCAGGGCTGCACGCCGGATTCGAATTCATCCTGGATCTCGTCGTCGGTGAACAGCGTGTTGCCAGTCACGTTGATGTGACGGATCTTGGCGGTTTTGCCCTCGTCCACGTTGATCGCGATGCGCACGCGATTGCGTTCCAGGTTGGTCACCCGCGTGTCCACGGCCACCGCGTAGCGGCCCTGGCTGTAGTACTGCGCGATCAGTTCCTGTTGAATCTGGTCCAGCGCCTGCGGATCGAACACTTCGCCCTCGGCCAGGCCGATGTCGGCCAGCACCCGGCGCAGGTCCTCCTCCTTGATCGCCTTGTTGCCGTCCAGCGCGATGCTGGCGATGGCGGGACGCTCCAGCAGGGTGATGACCAGGATGTCGCCCTCGCGTCCGAACTCGATGTTGGAGAAGAAGCCGGTGCGGTACAGCTCGCGGATGGAGGCGCGGGTGTCCGAACCGGTCAGCGTGTCACCGGGGTTCAGGGGCAGGTAGTTGAACACCGTACCTTCGGAAATGCGTTGCAGGCCCTCGACACGGATGTCGGAGATCACGAAGGGGTCGAAGGCGCGCGCGGGCCCGGCGATCAGCAGGGACAGCAGCAGGGCCAGCAGCAGGCTCGGGGCGGCCGCCAGGTTTATTCTCATTGAAACAGGTCCAGCGTGGCGGGTTTGACGATCGGGGGATTCTATCCAACCAGCCTTAATATGTCGTTAACGATACCCAGGCTGATCAGGCCGAAGAGCGCCACCAGGCCAACGTACTGGCCGGTGATCTGCACCTGCTCGGAGACCGGGCGTCCGGTGGCCAATTCTATCAGGTAATAGAGCAGGTGACCGCCGTCGAGCATGGGAATTGGCAGCAGGTTCAGAATCCCCAGGCTGAGGCTGATCAGTCCCAGGAAAAACAGGAAGCTGGTGAGTCCGGCGCTGGCCGAATCGTTGGCGAACTGGGCGATGCCGATGGGGCCGCTGACGTTGCGCACCGAGGCGCTGCCGGTGATCATGCGCCCGATCAGGCCCACGGTGGCGCTGGTCAGCCGCCAGGTCTCCGACAGGGCCTGGCCGAAACCCGCCACGGGGCCGTGGCGAAGGTTGATGTAGGCGCGTTCCACGGCGGCGGCCTGTTCGTCGGTGAGTTCCGGGCTCTCGATGCCCAGCACCCAGCGCTCGCCGAACAGGCCGTCGGGGATGGCCCGGGGCGTGATGTCGATATCCCTGGCCGTGCCGGCGCGTTCCACGGTGACGGTGACCGTTTCGCCGTTCGGCGCATGCCGCTCCAGCAGCCAGGGAATCCAGTTCCAGCTTGCCACGTCCTCGCCCGCGATCGCCGTGATGCGGTCGCCCATGCGCAGCCCGGCCGCGGCGGCCGCGCCTTCCGGGTCCAGGCCGCCGACCAGCGGGGGTCGTTCCAGGCGCCAGGGCTCCAGGCCGATGGCTTCGAGGGTTTCCTCTTCGCGGAAATCTTCGCCCAGGGTGGAGAGGTCCAGCGTCAGTTCGCGGCGCAGGCCACCGGGTCGTTCCACTTCGACGGTGACCTGGTCGCGGTCGAGCGCGTGGGTGACCAGGGCCAGGATGGCGTGTGACCAGCTGCGGGTCGGCGACCCGTCCAGGGCGACGATCTCGTCTTCCGGCTGCAGGCCGGCCTCGGCGGCGATGCCGCTGACCTCGCCGACGATGGGGCGGGCTTCCGGTACGCCGATCATGAACATCAGCCAGAACGCCAGCACCGCGAACACCAGGTTGAACACCGGCCCCGCAGCGACGATGGCGATGCGCTGACCCACCGGTTTGCGGTTGAAGGCTTCGCTGTGCTGGTCCGGGGCCACCGGGGCTTCGCGTTCGTCCAGCATCTTGACGTACCCGCCCAGTGGAATGGCGGCGACCACGTACTCGGTGTCGTCACGGCCGCGACGTGACCACAGGGCCCGGCCGAATCCGACGGAAAATTTCAGCACTTTCACGCCACAGCGGCGGGCCACCCAGTAGTGGCCGAATTCGTGGAAGGTGACCAGGACGCCGAGCGCGACGATCAGCCACCAGATGGAACCGAGTACTTCAAACATTGACCTTGTCCTTTCCTTGTACCGCGGCCCGGGCCCGTGTCCTGGCCTCGGCATCGGCGCGCATGATCTCTTCGAGACTCGTGGCGTGATTCCATGCCGCTGCCTCCAGTGTGTCTTCCACCAGGCCCGGTATGGCCATGAACGGAATGTGGCCATCCAGGAAGGCCTGGACAGCGATCTCGTTGGCGGCGTTCAGCGTGGCCGCGGCGCTGCCGCCGGCGCGCATGGCGTCGAACGCCAGTGCCAGACAGGGAAAACGATTGAGGTCCGGCGGGTGAAAATCAAGCGTGCCGATGGTTGGCAGGTCCAGTGACGCGACGCCGGAATCGATGCGCTCCGGCCAGGCCAGCGCGTGGGCAATGGGCGTGCGCATGTCGGGCAGACCCATCTGGGCCAGCACCGACCCGTCGGCGTAGGACACCATGGAGTGCACGATGCTCTGCGGGTGAATGACCACGTCGATCATGTCCGGCGCGGCGTCGAACAGCCAGCGCGCCTCGATCACTTCCAGCCCCTTGTTCATCAGGGTGGCCGAATCGACCGATATCTTTTTTCCCATGTCCCAGTTGGGGTGGTTGCAGGCCTGCTCGGGGGTCACGCCGGCCAGGGCGTCGGCGTCGGTGTCCAGAAAGGGCCCGCCCGAAGCGGTGAGAATCAGCCGGCGAACACCGGAAGCGGCCAGGCCGCGCCGCGCGAAATCGGCCGGCAGTGCCTGGAACAGGGCGTTGTGCTCGGAATCGACCGGAATGATCTCGGCGCCGCTCTGCGCCACCACGCGGTGAAACAGGGGGCCGGCGATCACCATGGCCTCCTTGTTGGCCAGCAGCACCCTCTTGCCCAGTTCCGCCGCCCGCAGGGTGGGGCCCAGGCCGGCCGCGCCGACAATGGCGGCCATCACGGTGTCCACCGTCTCCATGGCCACCAGGTCCAGCAACGCCTCGGGTCCCGCGGCTACCTCGGCAGGGCAGTTCAGTGACTGCAGCGCATCGCGCAGGGTCTGCGCCTGGCCGGAATCGCTGATCACGGCCAGGCGCGCGCCATGGGCGGCGCACAACTCGGCCAGTTCGCCGGGCCGGCTATGGGCCGACAGCGCCTCCACCCGGTAGCGTTCCGGGTGCCGGGCGATCACGTCCAGGGTGGATCGGCCGATGGAGCCGGTGGCGCCCAGGACGGCGATGCCGCGCGATGCCGTCACAAACCCGCCAGCAGCTTGGCCAGCACGAAGAATGGCGCACCCGCCATCAGGCTGTCGATGCGGTCCAGCAGGCCGCCATGACCGGGGAACAACCGGCCGGTGTCCTTCAGGCCCACGGTTCGCTTGTGCATGGAGATGAACAGGTCGCCGCCCACCGAGACCACCGCGGTGACCGCGCCCAGGATGGCCAGTTGCAAAGGCCTGGCGGCGATGCCCGGTGCGTAGATCCCCACTGCGGTGGCCACCAGCGCCGCGCTGGCCACGCCGCCGTAGACGCCGGCCCAGGTTTTCCCCGGGCTGATGCTGGGCGCCAGCTTGCGTCGGCCAAAAGCGCGGCCGGCGAAGTAGGCGCCCACATCCGCCGCCCAGATGGTGACCAGCAACAGCAGAATCCACCAGTGGCCGTACGGCTCCAGGCGCAGCCAGGACAGGGCCGCCCAGCCGGTGCTGACCACCAGCAGCGCGTTGCAGAAGCCCAGCACGCGAAACAGCGTATCGACCTGGCGTTGCGGGCCGTATCGCAGCATTTGCAGGAACATCAGGCCCCAGGCCAGGCAGGCCAGGGCGAAGGGCGGCACCGGGTTGGCCGTCCAATGGTCCCAGGTGGCCAGCAGGACCGCCATGATGGCGCCCTGCAGGGTAATCAGCAGCCCGCCCCAGGGCAGTGGGCGAAGGCCTGCCAGGCGATGAAACTCCCAGCTGCCGACGATCAGCAGCAGTCCCAGCAGGTAGACGAACTGGCCGGGCGCCAGGGCGAAAATGGCCGCCAGTACCAGCGGCAGCAGCACCAGCGCGGTGAGAATCCGCGTTCTAAGCACGGGCGCGGTCCCGCGCCTGGGCCCCGGTGAGACCGAAACGGCGTTCGCGTTGTCCGTAGGAGGCAATGGCGCGGTCGAGTTCCGCGGCGTTGAAATCGGGCCACAGCAGGGGGCTGAAATAGAACTCGGTGTAGGCCGATTGCCACAGCAGGAAGTTGCTGATGCGCTGTTCGCCGCCGGTGCGGATAAACAGGTCCGGGTCCGGGGTATCGCCCAGGGCCAGGTGCCGGGAAAACATCGCTTCATCCAGGTCGGCCGGATCCAGTTCACCGCGCTGCGCCTGCCCGGCCAGTTGCCTGGCGGCTTGCAGGATGTCCCAGCGGCCGCCGTAGTTGGCGGCCACGTTCAGCTGGGTTCGGTCGTTGCCGGCGGTCAGCTGTTCCGCCGCACGCATGCGCTCCTGCAGTTCGGGCTGGAATGCCGCCGGATCGCCGATGAAACGCACGCGCACGCCGTGCTCGTGCATGCCCTTGACCTCCTTGTCCAGTGCGCTCATGAACAGCTCCATGAGGCGCGTGACCTCCCTGGCGGGGCGGTTCCAGTTCTCGCTGGAGAAGGCGAACACGGTGAGTGTGCGAATGCCCAGCCTGGCGCCGTGTTCGGCGGTTCGGCGCAGGGCGCGCAGCCCGGCCTGGTGGCCCAGGGTGCGAGACAGCCGGCGCTTCTCTGCCCAGCGCCCGTTGCCGTCCAGGACGATGGCGACGTGGCCTGGAAGGTCAGGCCGGGACATCAGATTTCCATCAGTTCCTTTTCTTTCTCGGCGACGATCACGTCCACGTCGTTGACGTGCTTGTCGGTGATCTGCTGGATCTCGGTCTCGGCGCGGCGCTCGTCGTCTTCCGAAATTTCCTTTTCCTTGAGCAGTTCCTTGACCGAGTGGTTGGCGTCGCGGCGAATGTTGCGGATCGCGATCTTCGCATTCTCGCCTTCCTGGTGCACCACCCGGCCCAGGTCCCGGCGGCGTTCTTCAGTCAACGGCGGCAGGGGAATGCGAATGACCGTGCCGGCCGTGGTGGGGTTCAGGCCCAGGTCGGACGCCATGATGGCTTTCTCGATGGTGGCGATCATGCTCTTGTCGAACGGCGTGACAGCCAGCGTGCGCGCGTCTTCGACCACCACGTTGGCGGCCTGGTTGATGGGCACTTCGCTGCCGTAGTAGTCCACCTGCACGTGCTCCAGCAGGCTGGGATGGGCGCGGCCGGTGCGGATCTTGGCCAGTTCGCTGCGCAGGGACTCGATGGACTTGCTCATGCGAATACGGGCGTCTTTCTTGATGTCTTCCAGCATGGTTCACTCCACGTCGTTACTGGGTCGCGCACGCCGAAACGGCCGCGCGGGGGGCAGGGCGGGGATTCTAGCAGTTTCCGGAGCGCGGATTCAGTGGACGATGGAGCCCACGTCCCGCCCGGTGACCAGTTTCATGAGGTTGCCCGGTTCGAACACGTTGAAGACGCGGATGGGCATTTCCTGTTCGCGGCACAGCACGATGGCGTTGGCGTCCATGACGCGCAGCTTGCCTTCGATGACCTCGTCGTAGGACAGGGAGTCGTAACGGGACGCCTGTTTCTCCACCTTGGGGTCGGCGGTGTAGATGCCGTCGACCTTGGTGGCCTTGAGCACGATGTCGGCGTCGATTTCGATGGCGCGCAGGGCGGCCGCCGTGTCGGTGGTGAAAAAGGGATTGCCCGTGCCCGCGGCGCAGATCACCACGCGGCCTTTTTCCAGGTGGCGCATGGCGCGGCGACGGATGTAGTCCTCGCACACGTCGTGGATGGCCAGCGCGGACATGACGCGCGCCTCGGTGCCGTCCTTTTCCAGCGCGTCCTGCAGGGCCAGGGAGTTCATGACCGTGGCCAGCATGCCCATGTGGTCGCCGGTGACACGGTCGATGCCGGACTGCGCCAGCCCGGCGCCGCGGAAGATGTTGCCGCCGCCGATGACGACGGCAACCTGCACCCCGGCGCGAATCACCTCGGAAATTTCTCCGGCGATTCGTTCCAGGATGTTCGGATCAATGCCGTAATCCTCCTCGCCCAGCAGTGCTTCGCCGCTGAGTTTGAGGAGGATCCGTCGGTAGACCGGCTTGCTCACCCCACGCCCCCCGGGCGGCGATCAGTTGCCGGCCACCTGCTGCATGACCTCTTCGGCAAAGTTCTCTTCCTTTTTCTCGATGCCCTCACCGACGGCGAGGCGAGTGAATCCTTTCACAGTCGCACCCTTCTGTTCAAGCAGTTTGCCGACGGTGACGTCACCGTCTTTCACGAAGGGCTGACCCACCAGGGTGATTTCGGCGAGAAACTTGCGCAGGCGGCCTTCGACCATCTTCTCGATGATTTCGGCCGGTTTGCCGGAATCCTGGGCCTGGGCCACGAGGATGTCCTTTTCCCTGGCGACCACGTCCGCCGGGACCTGGTCGACGGTGGCGTAAGCCGGGTTCAGGGCAGCCACGTGCATGGCCAGGTCCTTCGCCAGCTCAGGGTCGCCGCCGTCGAGTTCCACCAGCACGCCGATGCGGCCGCCGTGAACGTAGCTGCCGATGACGCCGTCGGTGGTCACGCCGGCCATGCGGCGCACCTGGATGTTTTCGCCGATCTTGGCCACCAGGGCCTGGCGGCGTTCTTCCAGCGACTGTCCGTCGACCTCGGAGGCCATCAGGGCGGCGACGTCGTCGCCGTCCAGCCCCAGCGCGGCCTGGGCCACGGCATCGGTGAAGGCGCCGAAGTTGGCGTCCTTGGCGACGAAGTCGGTCTCGCTGTTGATTTCCACCAGCACGGCTTTGCCGTCCGCCTGGGCCTCGGCGATCTTGCCTTCGGCGGCCACGCGGCCGGCCTTTTTGTCGGCCTTGGCCAGGCCGGATTTGCGCAGTCCTTCGATGGCGGCGTCCATGTCACCGTCCGTCTCCACGAGCGCCTTCTTGCACTCCATCATGCCGGCGCCGGTGCGCTCGCGCAGTTCTTTGACCAATGCAGCAGTCACTGCCATGGGTAGTTACCTCTTGAATGTCGTTTCTGTTTTGCCGGACCCATCATGGGGGTCCGGCATGACCATCAATTGACGGGACGGGGCTTACTCGCCCTTGTCGTCCGCCGCTTCGCCTTCGTCCGCGGCCGGTTCCTCGGCCTTCGCGTCGGTCTCGTCGGCTTTCGCCTCGGCCTTTTTGGCGGCCGCCTTCTTGGTGGTGGCCTTCTTCTTGGCGACCTTCTTGGCGGCTTTCTTCGGCGCTTCTTCGGATTCGGCTTCAGCCTTCGGGGCTTCGTCGGCTTCTGCCTTCGGCGCCTCTTCGGTGGCCTCGGCCCTGGGGGTTTCCTCCGCGGCAGGCGCGGCTTCGGCGGCGTCGGCCTCGGGCGCCGCTTCCGCGGACTCAGCGGCCTTGGCTTCGGCTTCCTCGGGCTTGGGCGCGGCAGCCTTCTTCGGCGCGGCCTTCTTGCTCACCTTCTTGGCGGCGGCCTTCTTGGGCGCGGCCTTTTTCTTGTCGTCCTTCTTGCCGCGGGCGCGCTTGACCGGGTTGCCCTGCTCGTCGAGCTCGACGAACTCGTCATTGGCGTCTTCCGGCGCCGGCATGGAGGCGCGGCCTTCCAGGATGGCGTCGGCAATCAGTTGCGTGTACAGGCGGATGGAGCGGATCGCGTCATCGTTGCCCGGGATCACGTAGTCGATGCCTTCCGGCGAGCAGTTGGTGTCCACCACGGCCACCACCGGGATGCCCAGCTTGTGGGCTTCCTTGATGGCGATGTCCTCGTGGTCCACGTCCACGACGAACATGGCGTCGGGCAGGCCCTTCATGTCCTTGATGCCGCCCAGGGACTGTTCGAGCTTGGTCTGTTCCCGCTGCAGCTGAAGAATTTCCTTTTTCTGCAGGTGGGCGAAGGCGTTGTCCTCGGCGCCCTGTTCCAGCGTCTTGAGGCGCTTGATGGACTGGCGGATCGTGCGGTAGTTGGTGAGCATGCCGCCCAGCCAGCGGTGCGACACGAACGGCATGCCGCAACGTTCCGCTTCTTCACGGATGGCATTGCTGGCGGCGCGCTTGGTGCCGACGAAGATGATCGTGCCGCGCTTGGCGGCGAGGCCGCTGACGTAGTTCAGCGCATCCACCATCAGCGGGAGGGTCTTCTCCAGGTTGATGATGTGAATCTTGCCCCGGGCGCCGAAAATGTACGGGGCCATCTTGGGGTTCCAGTAACGGGTCTGGTGACCGAAATGCACGCCTGCTTCGAGCATTTCGCGCATGGTGACGTTTGCCATGATGTGGTTCCTTGCATAAGGGATCCCGCGCAGGGCATCGCTGCCGCTGGGTGCGCGTCAAAATCCCGGGTTCATCCTCCACTTGCCCTGTCCGGAGACCTCTTTTCTGGCGAGGCACCCGTCCGAACCGTTGCGGTCAAGTGTGCGTATTAGGCCCGCTGGCCGGGTTCGCAGCCCCGGGGCGGACAGATTTTTGCCGTGTTTCGGGGTACTCCCGAAAACGGACGGCGCATTCTAGTCGATTCGGGGGGGGGCGACAAGCGCCTCACTCCGGCAGCGCCAGGTCCTCCAGCATCGCCTTCAGGAACCGCGCCGCTTCACCGCCGGTGCAGGCCCGGTGGTCGAAGGTCAGGCTCAGGGGCATGATGCGGTGCACCTCCAGTCCGCCCAGCACGGGCACCACCTCGTGGCGGGACTTGCCCGCGGCCACGATGCACACGCAGGGCGGGTTGATGATGGGCGTGGCGTAACGGCCGGCGAACACGCCGAAGTTGGACAGCATGATGGTGTAGTCCTTGAGATCCTCCGGCGGAATGGCGCGGTGGGTCACGTTTTCCTTCAGGCGGTTGATCGAGTCGCGCACTTCGTCCGGCGTGGATGAATGCACGTTGCGCAGGGCCGCGGCGAACAGGCCGTCCGGCGTGTCCACCGCCATGCCCACGTCCATGCCCTTGTGGATCATGCGCATGCCCTTCTCGCCGTCGTACCAGGCGTTCAGTCCCGGTTCCACCTGCGCGCCGGCCCACAGCGCGCGCAACAGGCGCACGGTCACGTCCTGGCCGTGACGCCAGGCGTGCAGGTCGGCGTCGTCCATCAGGGACGTGTGCACCACTTCCGCCTGGGCTTTCGACATGGCGCGGGCCATGGTGCGGCGCGTGCCGCGAATGGGTTCCCACTCGCCGGTGGCCTGGGCGGGGGCCGGGCGCTGGGCCGGACGCGGTGCGGGGGCGGGCGCCGGCGCCGGTGCGGGCGCCGGGGCGCGGGCCCGGGACGGGTCGTCCGCCACCGCCTGCACATCGGCTCGGGTCACCACGCCGTCCGCGCCGGTGGGCGTGACCGTGGCCAGGTCCACCTTCAGTTTGCGGGCCAGGGCGCGCACCGCCGGGGTGACCTTGATGCCGCCCACGCTGGATACGCTGTCGGCCACCACGCGGTCGGAGCTTTCCATGGCGCCGACCACGGTGCCGGAATCGGCGCGCGGGGCGCTGTCCTCGTCCGCGGCCGGCGCGTCCCCGGACGGCGCCTCGGGGGTCGGCGCGGGGGGTTCTTCCGCGGCTTCGGCGGGCGCTTCGTCCGCGGAGCCATCGCCGACGTCGAAGCCCGCCAGGGGCTTGCCCGTCTCGACCACGTCCCCCGCCTGGCCGTAGAACTTCACGATCGTGCCGTCGAAGGGAGAAGGCACCTCGACCACCGCCTTGGCGGTTTCCATGCTGACCATGGGGTCGTCGGTTTTCAGTTCGTCACCCTCGGCGACCAGCCACTCCACGATTTCGGCGTCCGGCAGGCCTTCGCCCAGGTCGGGCAGGTTGAAGATTTTCATGAGACTTCCATCACCTCGTTCACGGCATTGAGGATGCGTTTCACGCTCGGCATGTATTTCATTTCCATCTTGTACAGCGGCATGACCGAGTCGTAACCCGTGACGCGCTTGACCGGCGCGTACAGATGGTAGAGCCCGGCGTCGGCCAGGCCCGCTGCGATCTCGGCGCCCACGCCGCACATCCGCGCGGCTTCGTGCACGATCACGCAACGGCCGGTTTTCTCCACCGATTCGATGATCGTGTCCATGTCCAGGGGGCTGATGGTGGCCACGTCAATCACCTCGGCGCTGACGCCCTGCTCGGCGAGCTGGTCGGCGGCCTCCAGGGTTTCCTTGACCATGGCGCCCCAGGTGACCAGGGTCAGGTCGGTGCCGTCGCGCAGCACGTAGCACACGTCCAGGGGCAGGTCTTCACCGTTGTCTTCCACCTCTTCCTTGTGCAGGCGGTAAATGCGCTTGGGTTCCAGGAACACCACCGGGTCCGGGTCGCGGATGGCGGCCAGGAGCAGGCCGTAGGCGCGCGACGGCGAAGAGGGGATGACCACCCGCAGGCCCGGGATGTGGGCGAACAGGGCCTCGGTGCTCTCGGAGTGGTGCTCCGGGGCGTGGATGCCGCCGCCGAAGGGCGCGCGCAGCACCATGGGGCAGCTCAGGCGGCCGCGGGTGCGGTGCCGCATGCGGGCCGCGTGGCAAATCATGTGGTCGACCATGGCGTAGATGAAGCCCATGAATTGGGCCTCCGCCACGGGCTTCATGCCTTGCGCGGCCATGCCCACGGACAGGCCCGCGATCATGGTCTCGGCCAGGGGCGTGTCGATCACGCGCTCATCACCAAATCGCTGGGCGAGTCCGGCGGTGGCGCGAAACACGCCGCCGTTGATGCCCACGTCTTCGCCCAGGACCACCACGGAGTCGTCGTTTTCCATCTCCCGGGCCAGCGCCAGGGTGACGGCTTCCACCATCGTGATACCGGCCATTACTTGAGCTCCTCCAGGGCGCGTTCGCGCTGCGCCGCCAGGTCGTGCGGCAGCTCGGCGTACATGTAATCGAACATGGACTCGATGGGCGGTTTGCCCAGGGCCAGGTACTCCTCGACGGACGCGTTCACCACCTGCACGGCTTCTTCCTCGAGTGCGCTTTCGCGCGCGTCGTCCCACTGATTCTCGGACACGAGGTAATTGCGCAGGCGCATGATCGGTTCGCGCTTCCAGGCGGCGTCCACCTCGTCGTTTTCGCGATAGCGCGTGGCGTCATCGGCGGTGGTGTGGTCGGAGAGCCGGTAGGTGATCATTTCCACCACCGTGGCGCCGCCGCCGGAGCGGGCCTGCTCGATGGCCTCCTCCATGACCCAGCGCGCGGCAATCAGGTCGTTGCCGTCGGCCTGCAGCGAGGGCAGACCCGCGGCCAGGCCCTTCTGGGCCAGCGTCTTGGCGTGGTTCTGCTTGCTGCGCGGCACCGAGATGGCCCACTGGTTGTTGACGATCACCAGCACCAGCGGCAGGTTGAAGGCGCTGGCGGCGTTGATCGCCTCCAGAAAATCGCCCTTGGAGCTGCCACCGTCGCCGACCACGCTGACGGCCACGCGCTGTTCGTCACGCAACTTGTAGGCCAGCGCGGCGCCGGCCGCGTGCAGGCACTGGGTGGCGATCGGCACACACCAGGCGAAGTCGTGTTGCGGGCCGGAAAAGTCGCTGCCGCGTTCGTCGCCACCCCAGTAATTGAGGACGTCGGACATCTTCACGCCGCGGGCGAACTGGGCACCGTATTCACGATACATGGGCGCGAAACAGTCTTCCGGGCGCATCGCGCTGCCGATGGCCAGGTGCACGGCCTCGTGGCCCAGGCAGCTGGCGTAGGTGCCCAGTTTGCCGGTGCGTTGCAGGGCGATGGCCTTTTTGTCGAAAACCCGGGTGTGGACCATCTGCCGGTACAGGCTGCGCAACTGGTCGAAGTCCTTCGCCAGGGGTGGCGCTTCGTCACCGACCAGGCGCCCGTCGGGCGACAGGAACTGGTAGAAATCAATTTTGAACGAGGCAATGGTTGCCGGCATCTTGGCTTCCTCTCGAGTCCGGGGCGAGGCCGGGAGAAACGGCCGGGGCAGAAGTCCCGGAACAGAAAAAGTCCGCTATTATACTTCGACACCGCCGTGCGGGGTCCACCCCGCGGACTTTTCAATCCGGCCTGCTGGGCCCAAACCGTGACACCCGTGAGCGACGAAAACCCAAACCGGCGACCGCTGGAAGGCGGCATCACCACCGACCTTCAGGGCCGACTGACCTATGGCGGCTATCTGCGCCTGGACCGGCTGCTGGCAGCGCAGCAGCCGCACAGCGACCCCGAGCACCATGACGAGATGCTGTTCATCATTCAGCACCAGGTGGCGGAACTGTGGATGAAACTGATCATTCATGAACTTCGCGCGGCCATGCGCAACATCGCGGAGGACAATCCCGGTCCGGTCAGCAAGGTCCTGTCGCGCGTCAAGCAGGTCCAGCGCCAGCTGTTCGAGCAATGGACCGTGCTGTCCACGCTGACCCCGGCCGAGTACTCGGAGTTTCGTGGCGTGTTGCGCGCGGCATCGGGTTTCCAGTCGCTGCAATATCGAAGGGTCGAATTCCTTCTGGGTAACAAGAATGCCGACATGCTGCGGGTGTTCGCACACGATCCCGAAGGCCAGGCCGCGTTGCGCGAAACCCTGGAAGCGCCCAGCCTGTACGACGAGTTCCTGATGTTCCTCGGCCGCCAGGGTCACGCCGTGCCGGAACGCCACCTGGACCGTGACTGGTCAGAACCGCACCAGCGGGATCCCGCGCTGGTGCCGGTGTTCAAGGCCATCTACGAGGACACCGAGCGCCACTGGGTGGCGTACGAACTGTGTGAAAAGATGGTGGACGTCGAAGAAAGTTTTCAGCTCTGGCGTTTCCGACACATGCAGACCGTGGAGCGGATCATCGGCTTCAAACCCGGCACGGGCGGTTCCTCGGGCGTGGGTTTTCTGAAGAAAGCCCTGGACCTGACGTTTTTTCCCGAGCTGATGGACGTGCGCACCGTCATCGGTTGATCACGCGGTCAGGTCGTCACCGCCGTCGAGCGCGTCGGCGCCGCGCTGCAGTTTGTCCAGCAGGCGGTCCAGTTCGGCGCGTTCCCCCCCGCTGAGCGCCTCCAGCAGCCGACGTTCATAGTCCCGGGCACGCGGCACCACCTGGTTGAACAGCCGCACGCCCGCCCGCGACAGCTTCAGGACCATGCGCCGCCCGTCGCTGGCGTGCGCGGTGCGACGCACCAGGTCACGCGATTCCAGTCGCCCCACGGCCCGGCTCACGGCCACCTTGTCCATGGCGCCGCGCGCCATGACATCCGAGGCGGTCAGTCCGGCGAAGCGACCCAGGATGGCCACCACGCGCCACTCGGTGACGCTCAGGCCGTGCGCGTCCCGGTAGGTGGCGGCGATGCCCTCGCTGACCGTGTTGCTGAGCAGCGAAAGGCGATAGGGGACGAAGGATTCCAGCGCGAAATCCGCCGGGTTTTCCGCCGCACGGGCGTCATCGGTCCGGTCGTTCACGGGAGGGCTCACCTTGCAATTAGTTACATATGAAACTATTATAGTGCATATGCATGCGGCCCGTCCCGGGCCACCATCACCAGACCAGCGGCCCGCCTTCCGGCGGCCGGCGGAGGAATCACATGACGGATGACCGCGACAATCCACTGGGTGTGGAGGGTTTTGAATTCATCGAGTTCGCCGCTCCCGATGCGCGACGGCTTCATGAACTGTTCGGCAGCCTGGGATTTGCCCCCATCGCACGCCACCGCAAGCGCACCATCACCCTGTACCGCCAGGGCGACATCAACTTCCTGATCAACGAGGAACCGGGCAGTTTCGCCGAGCGTTTTGCCGCCGAGCACGGTCCCTGCTGCACGGGCTTCGCCCTGCGCGTGGCCGATGCGGAACTGGCCTACCAGTCCTGTATCGCCAAAGGCGCCGAGTCCATGACCGACATCGGCGGCGCCGCCCTGGAAGGTCCGCGCATCGCCGGCATCGGCGGTTCCATGCTGTACCTGGTGGACCGCAGGGACGGCAGCGCCCTGGCCGAGGAGTTCGAACTGATTCCCGGCGCGGACCCCCACCACGCCGGCTTCGGGCTGACCTTCATCGATCACCTGACGCACAACGTGTACTTCGGCAACATGGACGAGTGGGCGTCCTTCTACGAGCGCCTGTTCGGCTTCTACGAAGTCCGCTACTTCGACATCAAGGGCCAGCAGACGGGCCTCAAGTCCAAGGCCATGACGTCACCGGATGGCGCCATCTCCATCCCGATCAACCAGTCCGAGGACCCCAAGAGCCAGATCAACGAGTACCTGGACGAGTACCAGGGCGAGGGCGTGCAGCACATCGCCCTGTACACGGAGAACATCTACGACACGGTGGAAGGTCTGCGGGCTTCCGGCATCGAGTTCCTGAACACGCCGGACACCTACTACGAGATCATCGACCGTCGCGTGCCCGAGCACGACGAGGACATCGGGCGCATGCAGCGTAACCGCATCCTGATCGACGCGGACCAGGAGACGGGCAAGAAGCAGTTGCTGCAGATCTTCACCCAGACCAACATCGGCCCGATTTTCTTCGAGATCATCCAGCGCAAGGGCAACAAGGGCTTCGGCGAGGGCAACTTCACCGCGCTCTTCGAGTCCATCGAGCTGGACCAGGTGCGCCGCGGCGTACTCTGATTCGACCGGGGAAGAACGTCATGGCCAAGCGCTGGATCACCACCCCCCGGGTCGAAGGGACCGCCTCGCGGCAGGCCCACGCGGACCTGCCCGAGGGAACGTACGAGCGTGAGCTGGGCAAGGAGGGCTTCTTTGGGCCCGCCTCCCATATGCACCATCGGCATCCGCCCACGGCGTGGACCCGAATGCAGGGTCCGTTGCGTCCGCGCGCCTTCGACACCACGCGGCTGGAGGAATTCGGCCCCACGCCCTGGGACGCGCGCGCCCTGCTGGGCAATGCCAGCGTGCAGGTACGGCTGTGGGCCATGACCTCGTCCATGGCGTCGCTGGCGCGCAACGCCGACGGCGACGAGTTGCTGTTCGTCCACTCCGGCGAAGGCCACCTGTACTGCGACTACGGCCACTTGCACATCCGCGAGGGCGACTACGTCATGCTGCCGCGCAGCACG
The DNA here is from genome assembly GCA_030431095.1 of Gammaproteobacteria bacterium. Lineage (GTDB taxonomy): Bacteria > Pseudomonadota > Gammaproteobacteria > Xanthomonadales > SZUA-36 > Marinihelvus. The sequence goes on from JAUIJU010000012.1 coordinate 44,464, forward strand.
ATGTGGCGGCTGGAGTCGTCCGCGCCCATGCGCCTGTTGCTGATCGAAGCCACCAACTCCAGTTACATGCTGCCGGAAAAGGGCCTGGTCGGACCCCACGCGATTTTCGATCCGGCCATGCTCGACACGCCGGTCATCGACGAGGCCTTCCTGGACCAGCAGGATGACACCGAATGGGACGTGATCGTCAAGCGCGGCGGCGAGCTGACCACGATCACCTATCCCTTCAGCCCGCTGGACGCCACGGGCTGGCACGGCGACCTGGTGCCGGTGCGCATCAACTGGCGGGACATTCGCCCGCTGATGAGCCACCGCTACCACCTGCCGCCCTCGGCCCACACCACCTTCGTCGCCGGCCGCTTCGTGGTCTGCACCTTCGTGCCGCGGCCTTTCGAGACCGACCCGGGCGCCTTGAAAGTGCCGTTTTTCCACAACAACGATGACTACGACGAGGTGCTGTTCTACCACGCCGGGGAGTTCTTCAGCCGCGACAATATTCACCCGGGCATGATGACGCTGCACCCCTGCGGCTTCACCCACGGGCCGCACCCCAAGGCGCTGGAAAAGGCTTTCGAACAGACCAGTGATGGAACCAACGAGGTGGCGGTCATGATCGACACCCGTGACGCACTGCAGGTGCTGGACGGGGCTGAGTCGGTCGAATGGCCCGGCTACGTCGACTCCTGGAAAAGCGGCTGACGGCCCCAAGGTCTCAGGAATGGGGCCCGAATGCAGACGCCAGCACACACTCACCCACACGGACATTCAACATGAAACTCGCCTCGCTCAAGGGCGGCCGCGACGGTCAGCTCATCGTCGTCAGCCGCAACCTCGACCTGTACGTTTCCGCGGCGGAAATCGCCCCCACCTTGCAGGTGGCCCTGGATGACTGGGACCGGCACGCGCCGCTGCTCACCGCCCTGTCAGATGACCTGAACGCGGGCAAGCGTGGCGATGCGCGCCAGCTGGACCTGCACGCGCTGGCCTCGCCACTGCCGCGGGCCTACGAGTTCCTGGACGGCAGCGCCTACCTGCCCCACGTGGAGCGCGTGCGCCGCGCCCGCGGCGCCGAGGTGCCGGAAAGTTTTTACGACGATCCGCTGATGTACCAGGCCACGGCCGCCGGCTTCCTGGGTCCGCGCGAACCGGTCAGGGCGGTGAGCGAGGAACACGGCATCGACTTCGAGGCCGAGGTGGTGGTGGTGACCGACGACGTGCCCATGAACCCCACCCCGGAAGAGGCGGCGGCGCGCATCGTGCTGGTCGGGCTGGTCAACGACGTCAGCCTGCGCAACCTGATTCCCGGTGAACTGGCCAAGGGCTTCGGCTTTTTGCAGTCCAAGCCGCGTTCCGCCTTGTCGCCGGTGCTGGTGACCCCGGACGAACTGGGCGATGCCTGGCAGGACGGCGTGCTGAGCCTGCCCCTGCACAGTTATCTCAACGGCGAGTGGTTCGGCAGCCCCGATGCGGGCACCGACATGCAGTTCGGCTTCGGCCGCCTGGTGGCCCACGCGGCGCACACCCGGCCGCTGACCGCCGGGACCATCGTGGGATCGGGCACCATCGCCAACCAGGACACCGCCCTGGGCGCGTCCTGCCTGGCGGAAAAACGCATGCTGGAAATCATCGCCGACGGCAAGCCGAGCACGCCGTTCATGCGTTTCGGGGACACCATTCGCATCGAAATGCTCAACGCCGACGACGAGAACATCTTCGGCAGTATCGAGCAGGTGATCGAGCCGCATGATGGCTGACACGCCGGTCCTTTACGGCTACTGGCGCAGCACCGCGGCGTACCGCGTGCGCATCGCGCTCGGACTGAAGGGCATCACCTGGGAACACGCCGGTGTGAACCTGGTGAAGGACGGCGGTGAGCAGCACCAGTCTTCATACCGTGACCTGAACCCGGCGGGTCTGGTGCCGGCGCTGGTGTGGGGCGACACGGTGCTGAGCCAGTCGCTGGCGATCTGTGAATTCCTGGACGAGGTACGGCCCGAGCCGCCCCTGCTGCCGGCCGAACCGGCCGACCGAGCTGTCGTACGCGCCATCGCGCTGGACATCGCCTGCGACGTGCACCCGCTGAACAACCTGCGCGTGCAGCAGTACCTGGGCCGTGAAATGGACGCGGACGAGGCGGCGCGCACGCGCTGGATGCACCATTGGATGGCGTTGGGCTTCGCCGCCGTTGAAGGTCGCCTGGAGGCACGCGGCGCCGGCGGCGACCTGTGCTGCGGGCCGGTCCCCGGCCTGGCCGACCTGTGCCTGGTGGCGCAGGCCTACAACGCCGATCGCTTCGGATTCTCCCTGGCGCCGTTTCCGCGCGTGGCGCGTGTCGTGTCCCACTGCCGTGGACTGGCTGCATTTCGCGATGCTGCGCCCGAACGTCAACCCGATGCCGATTGAGGGCCTTTCCGGCGCGACCGGTTCACGCCGCCGTGCGCTTGCTTCATAATCGTGGCTGTTTCGAATCACCCGACACCGTTCATGCGAAACCTGTTGCCGCTCTTGCTCGTCCCGCTGCTGGCCGCCTGCGCCACGACTCCGCCGGACCCTTCCGCGTTCACCTCCGCCGAGCGAGCGATCGAGGCGGCGGAAAACGCCGGCGCCGAAGAGCTCTCGCCCACCGAGTTGCGCTTTGCCCGTGAACGCCTGCAACTGGCGCACACGGCCGTGGAGAAGAAGAAAAATGCGGAGGCCCTGCTGGCCATCGAACAAGCCGAGATCAACGCCGAACTGGCGATCGAGAAATCCCGGGCCGCCGTTGAGCGGCGCAAGGTGAACGAGTTGCGTCGCGCCAACGAGCTGTTGCGCGAACAGCTGGAAATGACCTACGGCGCGGAGTTCAGCCAATGAGCCGCGCCATGTTCAAGAACCTGCGCCTCGTCGCCACCCTGCTGGCCCTGCTGGCGCTCGCGGCCTGTCAGTCGGCGCCCAAGAAGGACCTGGCCCTGGAGCGCGTGCGCACCTCCCTGGATCAGCTCAAGGCCGACGACGAACTGGCCGGCTACGCCCCGCTGGCGCTTGGCGAGGCGGAACGCGCCTTGCGCCAGGCCGAGCAGGCCACCCAGCCGCTACAACGGGAACACCTGATCTACATGGCCGAGAAGCAGATCATGATCGCCCGTGCCATGGCCCAGCGCGAACAGTTTCTGTCGGCGTATGGCGAACTCGAAGCGGAACGCAACCAGATGCGTATTCGCGCCAGCGAACTGGAAACCGAACAGGCCCGCGCGGAAGCCGCACAGGCCCGACTGCAGATGGCCGCTTCCGCCGAGGACGCCGAGCGCCGGCGTCGCGAAGCGGAAGCCGCCCGGCAACAGGGCATGGAAGCTTCGCGCGATGCCGAAATGGCCCGCGAGGAAGCGGAACAGGCCCGGCGCCTGGCCGACTCGCACGCTTCCGAGGCTGAACTGGCACGGCGCGAGGCCGAGCTGGCGCTGGCCCAGGCGGACAGCCTCAAGCGCCAGTTGGAGAACCTGCAGTTGCGTGAAACCGAAAGCGGGGTGGTCGTCACCCTGGGCGACGTGCTGTTCAACACGGGCGAAACCGACTTGCGCGAGGAGGCCATGACCAGCCTGGTCGAGGTCGTGGACCTGCTGCAGACCGAGCCGGACAAGATGATCCGCATCGAGGGGCACACCGATGCCACCGGTCCGGCGGAGACCAATCTGCGCCTGTCCCAGGCCCGCGCCGATTCGGTCATGGCGGCCCTGGTCAGCCTGGGCGTCGACCAGGACCGTCTCAAGGCCGTGGGCATGGGCGAGGATTTTCCCATCGACAGCAACGAGTCCGACGCGGGGCGCTCACGCAATCGCCGGGTGGACGTGATCCTGCTCGACGGCGAGTGAATCACCCCGGCGAGCGTGGCGTGGCCGGGTCGAATCGTTTCGTCTAGGTCTGCTTGATGCGCTGACAGGATTGGAGTACTGTCGGACGCGTAAATATGGTTCTCACCGCTTTCAAAAACGGAATTCGCGAATGAGCGCAGCAGCCTTTTTTGCTGCCGCTCCCCACCGAACGCGATTTCGTTCAATTCGCAAACCTGTAACCACTGACCGCACGGACCCGGCCTGGGCCGCGTTGGCGCTTGCACGCGTCCGCTCACCGCGGCAGTAAGGAGGCAAACTATGTTCGAACACCGTCAGGACCAAATGGAGCAACTGCTGAAAAACAGCGCCGAGTTCCGTGCCATCTACAACCGGCACCAGGAACTCGACAGGCGCGTGGCAGACGCCGAGGAAGGCGCCCGGCCCATGGACGACCTGTCACTCAGCCAGCTCAAGAAGAAAAAGCTCATGGCCAAGGATCAGCTCGAACGGCTGATGACGGCCGGTCACGCCTGATCCCGGGGGGGAGGCGCGTCGAAACGGCCGGGGTTTCCCGGCCGTTTTCTGTTGCAGCGCGGGAAACCCGCCGATGCCCGTTTTGCCCCTTATAATGCCCGCATCTTCGTTTCGGACCCGCTCACCATGGATGTTCACGACAGCATTCTCGACCTGATCGGCGAGACCCCAATCGTTCGTCTGTCCCGTTTCGATACCGGCCCCTGCGAGTTGTACATCAAGCTTGAGAGCCAGAATCCCGGTGGCTCCATCAAGGACCGGATCGGCCTGAAGATGATCGAGGAGGCCGAGCGTTCCGGCGCCCTGAAACCCGGCGGCACCATCGTGGAAGGCACGGCCGGAAACACCGGGCTGGGACTGGCCCTGGTGGCGGCGCAGAAAGGCTACCGGCTCGTGCTGGTCATTCCCGACAAGATGAGCCGCGAAAAGATTTCCAACCTCAAGGCGATGGGCGCCGAAGTGGTCCTGACCCGCTCCGACGTCGCCAAGGGGCATCCCGAGTACTACCAGGACCTGGCCCGGACCGTGGCGTCGAACATCGACGACGCGGTATTCATCAACCAGTTCGGCAACCCCAACAATCCACTGGCCCACGAGCAGGTCACCGGGCCGGAAATCTGGCGCCAGATGGATGGCCAGCTGGACGCCATCGTGCTGGGGGTCGGCTCCAGCGGTACGGTGACCGGCCTGTCGACCTATTTCGCCGCCGCCGCCCCGGATCTGGAACTGGTGCTCGCCGACCCGGAAGGTTCGATCCTGGCCGAGTACATCAACCAGGGCACCCTGTCGGAAAAAAGCGGCTCCTGGCTGGTCGAGGGCATCGGCGAGGACTTTCTGCCCACCATCAGCGACTTCACCCGGGTCAGCCGGGCCTACGCCATCAGCGACCGCGAAAGCATGGAAACGGGGCGTGAACTGCTGCGTCGCGAGGGCATTCTCGCGGGGTCGTCCAGCGGTACGCTGCTGGCCGCGGCGTTGCATTACTGCCGGGAGCAGAGCGCACCGAAAAAGGTGCTGACCTTCGCCTGTGACACCGGCAACCGTTACCTGTCGAAAATGTACAACGACTTCTGGATGCGCGACCAGGGCTTTCTCGAGGTGGAAGAGCACGGCGATCTGCGTGACCTGATTGCACGGCCGTTCAGCACCCACGACACGGTCACCGTCAGCCCGGACGAGCCGCTCGCCAATGCCTACACCCGCATGAAGCTGTACGACGTCTCGCAATTGCCGGTGATCGAGGACGGTCACATTGTCGGCATCCTGGACGAATCGGACCTGCTACTGGCGGTGATGGACAGCGATGCGGCCTTCGACCAGCCGGTGCGCACGGCCATGGTCACCGAGTTGCACTCGGTACAGGTCGGCGATCCGCTGGAATCCCTGCAGCCGGTGTTCGACAAGGACTTCGTCGCCATCGTCAAGGATGGCGAGGACTTCCTGGGCCTGATCACCCGGGTGGACCTGCTGCACCACCTGCGCCGACGCGCCGACACCTGAGCCGGGAAGCCGCATGGGCCAGGACAGGAAAACCGGCATCGGCACCCGCGCCATCCACGCGGGCCAGTCACCCGATCCGTCCACCGGGGCGATCATGACGCCCATCTACGCCACCAGCACGTACGTGCAGGCCAGCCCCGGAGATCACCAGGGCTGGGAGTATTCGCGCAGCCACAACCCGACGCGGCAGGCGTACGAGGATTGCATCGCGGACCTGGAGGGCGGCGCGCGTGGACTGGCTTTCGCTTCGGGCATGGCGGCCACGGCCACAATCCTGGAACTGCTCGATTCCGGCGATCACGTGGTCGCCATGGATGATCTGTACGGCGGCAGTTTCCGCCTGTTTCACCGCGTCCGCGATCGCAGCGCCGGCCTGCGGTTTTCCTTTGCGCCCCTGGACGACCTGGATGCCCTGCGCGCCGCCCTGCGCCCGGAGACGAAGCTGGTCTGGGTGGAAACGCCCACCAACCCCATGCTCAAGCTGGTGGACATCGAGGCGGTGGCCGCGGTGGTCGGAGCGCACGGCGCGCTGCTGGTCGTGGACAACACCTTCGCCTCGCCCATGCTGCAACGCCCACTGGAACTGGGTGCGGACATCGTGATGCACTCGGCCACCAAGTTTCTCAACGGGCACTCGGACATGGTCGGTGGCGTGGCGGTCATGCGCGAGGCCGATCTGGGTGAACAGCTCTGGTTCCTGCTCAATTCCGCCGGCGCCATCCAGGGGCCCTTCGACGCGTTCCTGGCCCTGCGTGGCCTCAAGACCCTGCACTTGCGCATGCGCGCGCACTGCGCCAATGCGCTGGCCATTGCCGAGTGGCTGCAGGATGACCATCGGGTGGACCGTGTGATCTACCCCGGGCTGGCGGACCATCCACAGCACGAACTGGCCATGCGCCAGATGAGCGGGCAGGGGGGGGGTATCGTCAGCTTCATTCCGAAGGGTGGCTTCGAAGCGGCGAAATCCACGCTGGAGCGGACCCGCCTGTTTTCGCTGGCCGAATCCCTGGGCGGCGTGGAGAGCCTGGTCAACCACCCGGCCATCATGACGCACGCCTCGGTGCCGCCGGAAAGGCGCAAGGCCATCGGCATCAGCGACGACCTGGTGCGCCTGTCGGTGGGAGTGGAGGACCTGGACGACCTGGTCGCCGACCTGGACCGCGCCCTGGGCTGAACTCAGCCCAGCATGCCGAGAAAGGCCTCGTGCTCCGGCATGGCGGCCAGGGGCCCGGCGATATGATGGCGAATGCGCGCCAGCATGGCGTCGAGTTCCTCGGCGGGCAGGGCCGCGGCCACCGGATGCACCTGCCGGGGTGACAGGCCCTGGCCTTCGAACATCTGCACCCAGGACGGAATCCCGAACAGCTCCTCGCAGGCCTTGAGCGCTTTGCCGGTGTCGCGATAGAGCGCGATGCGATGGCGCAGCGAGTCGGGCAGGTCCATGGCGGCGCAGTGCCGCCACAGCTCGGAATCGTCCCGGCGGTTGAGGTGGTAGTGGGCGATGATGAAGTCGCGCACCCAGGCCCACTCGTCGCGCACCTGGCGGTTGTATTCGTCGATTTCGTGCGGGGAAACCCCCTGGTGCGGGAAGCACCAAAGCAGGCGCATCACGCCGGTGTGGATCAGGTGGATGCTGGTCGATTCCAGCGGCTCCAGGAAACCACCCGCCAGCCCGATGGCCACCACGTTGCGGCACCACGGCCGTTCGCGCACGCCCACGCGGAATCGCAGGCGGTTGGGCTCGGTGGTGGGAGCGCCCTCGATGTTCTCGAGCAGCAAGCGCTCGGCGTCGTCGTCATCGATCTCGCGGCTGGAGTAAACCAGGCCATTGCCGGTGCGGGTCTGCAGGGGAATTCGCCACTGCCAGCCACAGGGCCGGGCGATGGAACGGGTGTACGGGTGCAACGTCCGGAGCTTTTCCGACTGCACGGCGATGGCGCGATCACAGGGCAACCAGTGGTCCCAGTCCACGTAGCCCACGTCCAGCGCCTTTTCGATCAGCAGGGCGCGAAATCCGCTGCAGTCGACGAACAGGTCACCGGGCACGGTCGTGCCGTTGTCCAGCACCAGTTCCTCCACGAAGCCACTTTCCGGGTTCAGCGTCACGTCCTCGACCAGGGCGTCGATGTGCCGTACGCCGCGCCGCACGGCGTCTTTCTCCAGGTGGGCGGCATAGGCCCCGGCGTCGAAATGGTAGGCGTAGTCGAAACGCGGCAGGTCGGGGTGCGGTTTCATGGGTGCGAAACGGTTGCGCGTCGCGGCCTGGAAGTTCAGGGAATAGTCCCACAGGCTGACGTCGCGTCCTTCCGCGCGGGCGCGAAACACGTAGTGGTGGAAGGGACAGAAGGGCTGGTCCTGCCCCAGGGTGCCGAACGTGTGAATGTAGTCACTGTCGGGCGCGCCCCAGCCCTCGAAGCGGATGCCCAGCTTGAAGGTGGCGTTGACCGCCTTGATGAAAGCTTTCTCGTCCAGGCCCAGCCCGGCGTTCAGGGTCTTGATGGTGGGCACCGTGGCCTCGCCCACGCCGATGGTGCCCAGGCGCTTCGATTCGATCAGCGTGATGTCGACACCGCGGCCCAGTTCGCGAGCGATCATGGCGGCGGCAATCCAGCCGGCGGTGCCGCCGCCCAGGATCACGACTTTCTCAACGGGGCGGTTCAATGAATTCCTCCGCCAGTCGTCGGTCGAGGGCCTGGCCGAATCGCGTGGCCGCCGCGCTGCAGTCCCCGGGTGACAGGAAGGGGTTGCCGGCATCGGTGGCTGCGCGCATCGGCAATTTTTCGGCGAGGCCGAAATACACCGGGTGGGGAAAGATCAGCACGCCGCAATCGAACCCCGCCAGGAATGCGATGCTGCCGCGCATCAGCTCCGCGGTGCTGGCGCCGTCGAAAGCCCCGACCGGGTCCGAAAAGCGGAATCCCGGGGAAGCCACCGGTCCCAGCGAGTCCGCGTAGAGCACGTTGGCGCAGGTGCCCCGGTCACAGGTCTCCCAGCTCCAGCTGCTGCTGCCCGGTGTGTGCCCCGGGGTCCAGTGCAGGGTGAAGGTGGTGTTCCCCACGGTGAACTGGCCGCCATCCGCCAGCGTTTCCAGGTCTTTCACCGGTGGAAACCCGTTGCCCGGCGCATAGCCGGCCTGTGGATCATGGGGAGGCACCTGGCCGCTGCGGAACGCCTCCAGGGCGGGCTCGCTGACGATGACCCGCGCGCCCGTCGCCCGCTGCAGGGCAGCGATGCCGCCGGCATGGTCGAAATGCGCATGGCTGTTGAGGATGACCCGGATGTCAGCCGGGTCGAAGCCCGCCACGCGGATGTTGGCGTCGATCAGCGGCGCTGACTGGGTCAGCCCACCGTCGATCAGCACCAGGGCCGGGCGTCCGTCCTCCGTGCCGGCGTCCACCAGGATGGAAGACAGTCCTGCCGGGCCCACATACCAGGCATTGCCGAACAGGCGGAAGGGCGTCATCGGTCGGTTCCATTCGTCGCAGGCGCTGCATTCCATGGGCGGGTCCGGTTCGAGCGGGCCGGCCCAGGCCGTTCCGGCCGCTACCAGGGGAGTGAGTAACAGGGCGCGCAGGCGGTTCATGAACGTTCTCCCTCATCGGTCGGATCCATCAGCCAAGCAGCCACTTCCGGCCACAGCGCCTGGCCCTGGCGCCGGAAAAAGCCGAAATGTCCGATGGCGTCGAGCCCGGCCGCGGCGGGTTCCAGGTGTCGCCGGGTGACATTCGGATAGTGTCGCATGAGTGCGTCGACGGCGCTGCGCGAGCCCCAGTCGTCGTCGGCGATGCTGTAAGCCAGGACCGGTGCTCCAAACCGGGCGTAGCGCTCGGTTGGCAGCTCCGGGTCATCCATCAGGTAGCCCGGTGAGCGGCACCACGCCGCCCACTGCGTGGCCACGTCTCCTGGCAAATCCTCGGCTTTGCTGAATGCGCTCCAGGGCACGTATCCCATGACGCGCGCCAACACAGGGAGGGTCAGGTGCACGTGCAGGCCCACCAGCCATTTCTGCCCGCCCTTCTGGGCCTTCCAGTATCCGGTTTGGGAAGAGACGGTGACCATGGCGTCGATGCGCCCGGCATCAGGCAGCAGCCCCGCTGTCTGGCCGCCGAAGCTGTGACCTACGTGGCCGATCCGTCGCGGCGCCAGGGTGTCGTCGATCCAGTCCAGCACACCGGCCATGTCCTGCAGGACCCAGTCCGAAGCAGTGGCCTTGAAGCCGCGCAGCGACCCCGGCCCAGAATCGCCGATTCCACGGTAGTCGTAAGTGAGCGCACCCAGCCCCTGGTCGGTCAGGAATCGGGCGAAGGCGTCGTAGAAGCCGCGAGGTACGGCCGTGGCGGAGTGAATGCCCACCACGATTGCCTCGTCCCAACCGGCCGGCCGGTACCAGGTTCCCGCCAGCGAATGGCCGTCCCTGGCGGGAATGTTTACCCGCTCCGTTCTCAGGTGGACAGCTCCGGCAGGTCCCGGTACAGGTCGAGCGCCTCCGGGTTGGCCAGGGCGTCCGTGTTCTTCACGGCGCGGCCGTGAATGACGTCGCGCACGGCCAGTTCCGTGATCTTTCCGGACACGGTGCGCGGGATGTCCGGTACCTGGAGAATCACCGCCGGGACGTGGCGCGGTGTGGTGTTGGCGCGGATGGTGGTCCGGATCCGGTCGGCGAGATCGGCGTCCAGGGCCAGGCCCTCGCGCAGGCGCACGAACAGCACCACGCGCACGTCGTCCTCCCAGTCCTGACCGACGCAGACGCTTTCCAGCACCTCGTCGAGCTGCTCCACCTGGCGGTAGATCTCGGCCGTGCCGATGCGCACGCCGCCGGGGTTCAGCGTGGCGTCGGACCGCCCGTATATGACGACCCCGCCGTGCTCCGTGAGCTGGGCGAAGTCTCCGTGGGCCCAGGTGCCCGGGAAGGTGTCGAAGTAGGCCGCCCGGTACTTCGCGCCGTCCGGATCGTTCCAGAATTTGACCGGCATGGAGGGAAACGGTCGCGCGCAGCACAACTCCCCGGTCTCGCCCACCGCGGCCGGGCTGCCGTCGTCGCGGCGAATCTCCACCGCCATGCCCAGGCCGCGGCACTGCAATTCGCCACGCCAGACCGGTTTGACCGGGCAGCCCAGGGCGAAGCAGGAAACGATGTCCGTACCGCCGGAAATCGATGACAGGCACAGGTCGGGCTGGATGTCGCGGTAGACGTAGTCGAAACCCTCGGGCGCCAGAACCGAGCCGGTCGACAGCAGGCTGCGCAGGGTCGACAGGTCATGCGTCTTGCGGGGTTTCAGGCCCACTTTTTCCCAGGCCGCGATGGCCTTCGCGCCGGTACCGAACACGGTAATGCCGACTTCGTCCACCAGGTCGAACATCGCGGTGCGGCGGGGTTTGAAGGGTGAGCCCTCCCACAACACCATGGTGGCGCCGGTGGCCAGGGTGCTCATCAGCCAGTTCCACATCATCCAGCCGCAGGTGGTGAAGTAAAACACCACGTCGTCGCGGCCCACGTCCGTGTGCAGCACCAGTTCCTTCAGGTGCTGCAGCAGCGTGCCGCCGGCGCCGTGGGTGATGCACTTGGGCACCCCCGTGGTGCCGGACGAATAGAGAATGTACACCGGGTGGTCGAAGGGCAGGCGCTCGAACGCGACCTCGGTGGCGTCGTTGTCGGTGAAGGCGCCGAAGGTGACGGCGCACTCGATGTCGCCGGTGTCCGCGGTTTCGTTCAGGTAGGGACACACCACCACCCGCTCGATACTGTCGATACCGGACACGATGTCGCGCACGCGGTCCAGGCAACCGTGGGTCTTGCCGTTGTAACAATAGGCGTCGACGCAGAACAGGACCTTCGGCCGCACTTGGCCCAGGCGGTCGAGGACGCCGCTGGCGCCGAAATCCGGCGAACAGGAGGACCAGATCGCCCCCAGGCTGGTGGCCGCCAGCATGGCGATGGCCGTTTCCGGCACGTTGGGCATGAAGCCCGCCACGCGGTCACCCGGGCCGATGCCCAGGTCTTTCAGGGCCCGCGCCGTACGCGCCACTTCCGCATACAGCTCCGCGTAGCTCAGTTCCCGCGCCAGGCCTGACTCGTTGCGGAAAACGATGGCGGGACGCGCATCGCGAAACCGCAGCAGGTTTTCCGCGAAATTCAGTCGTGCATCGGGAAAAAACCGCGCACCGGGCATGCGATCACCGTCGGCCAGCACCCGTTCGCCCGGTGCGCCGACCACGCCACAATAATCCCACGTGGCGCGCCAGAAGGCCTCTGGGTGGTCGACGGACCAGGCCCAGAGGGCCTCGTAGTCATCGGCGCCGGGCGCACCGGCGGGCAGGGACTCGGCAAACTGCGCCAGCTTGGAAGCGGCGATGCGCGCCGCGCCCGGGCGCCATAACGGCTCGGTCATGGACGTGCTCCGGCCTCAGGACAGCTGTTGCTCGAATTCGGGAATGACCGTGAACAGGTCACCCACCAGTCCGATGTCGGCCACTTCGAAAATCGGCGCGTCGGCGTCCTTGTTCACGGCCACGATGGTGCCCGCGTCCTTGATACCGGTCAGGTGCTGGATGGCGCCTGAAATCCCGAAAGCCAGGTAGAGCTCGGGAGAGATGATCTTGCCGGTCTGCCCCACCTGCATGTCGTTGGGCACGTAGCCCGCGTCCACGGCGGCGCGCGAGGCGCCGACGGCGGCGCCGAGCTTGTCGGCCAGGCCGTAGATCAGGTCGAAGTTCTCGGCGCTGCCCAACGCGCGTCCGCCGGACACCACCACCGGGGCGGTCTGCAGGTCAGGCCGGTCGCCGCCCGCGCCTTCCAGGCCCACGTAGCGGGTGTGCGCAGCAGCCTCGCAGGCGGCCGCGCGGTCCTGCACGGCGCCGCTGCCGCCTTCGCCGGCGGCGGACCAGGAGGCCGAGCGGGTGGTGCCGGCGATGACGGCGCCCTCGGGCACGCTCACGTCGACAATGGCATTGCCGGCGTACACGGGCCGTTTGAAGGCGCGTTCGCCATCCACCGCCATGATGTCGCTCAGGGCATTCACGCCCATCAGCGCGGCGGCATGGGGGAGCACGTCCTTGCCATAGGTGGACGACGGCGCCAGCACATGGCTGTAACCGTCCGCGGCGGCGGCCAGTTCCGGGCCGTGGTTCGCCGCCAGCGGCGCGGCCAGGTGCGGCGCGTTGGTGGCCAGCACGGCATTCACGCCCTGCAGGGCGGAGGCCTGTGCGGCCACGCCGTCGATGCCGTCGCCCAGCACCAGGATGTCGACGTCGCCGCCGCCGTGAGCGGTGATGGCCTGTGCGCAACTGACGGCCTTGGCGGTACCGGGGTTCAGGGTGTCGCCGTCGTGCTCGGCGAGGATCAGGATTTTGCTCATGTCAGTGCTCCTCAGACCAGTCCGCGGTTCTTCAATTCGGCCACCAGGGCTGCCGTGTCGTCCACCATGATGCCGCGCCCGCGCGGTTCTGGCGGTGCGTGGTGGCCGGCCTCGGGGGCCACGCCGACGACGCCGCCCAGTTCGTCCAGGGCGATCACGTCCAGCGGCTTGCGCTTGGCCTTCATGATGTCCGGCAATTTCACGAAACGCGGCTCGTTGAGCCGCAGGTCGCTGGTAATCACGGCCGGCAGATCGATTTCGATGGTTTCCAGCCCCGCGTCCACTTCGCGGGTGACGGTGGCGGTTTCGCCGTTCAGCGAAACCTTCGAGGCAAAGGTGGCCTGCGGCCGGCCCCACAGCGCGGCGGTCATCTGCCCGACCTGGTTGCTGTCGTCGTCGATGGCCTGTTTGCCCAGGAACACGATGCCGGCCCCTTCGCGCTCGGCCAGCGCCTTGAACACCTGCGCCACCGTCAGCGGCTGTAGCGTGTCACCGGCTTCGACCTGGATGGCGCGGTCGGCGCCCATGGCCAGGCCGGTGCGCAGTTGCTGCTGGACGTCGCCGGGCCCGATGGACACGACGATCACTTCGTCGGCCTTGCCGGCTTCCTTCAGGCGCAGCGCCTCTTCGAGCGCAATTTCGTCAAACGGGTTGACGCTCATTTTGACGCCGTCGGTTTCGACGCCGCTGCCATCACTTTTAACGCGTACGCGGACGTTGTAGTCCACCGCGCGCTTGATGCCGACGAGTATCTTCATGGGAGTTCCTGTTGGGTGTTGGGTGTTTGCTGGTGACGTTTGATCAGAGGTTCTGGTAATTGGGGCCGGCGCCGCCTTCGGGCGTGACCCAGTTGATGATCTGGTACGGGTCCTTGATGTCACAGGTCTTGCAGTGCACGCAATTGGCGGCATTGATCTGCAGACGGCGTCCACCTTCATCCTCCACCATCTCGTAGACGGCGGCCGGGCAGAAACGGGTGCAGGGGTTGCCGTACTCTTCGGTGCAGCGCTCGGTACAGACATCCGGCTCGAGGATCTTCAGGTGCACCGGCTGGTCTTCGTCGTGCTCGGTGGCGGCGAAGTAGACCGAGGCCAGGCGGTCGCGCGGCGGCAGTTCGCGCGGGCCCCATTCACGCTCCGGCGGATTGAATTCCGCGCGCTTCTCGAGTTCTTCGTGGTCGGCGTGGTTGCGCAGGGTGCGCGGCAGCGCGCCACCGGTCAGCGTCTCGATGGCCGCCGTCAGCAGGCCGCGCCAGAGGCCCTTGTTGAAGCCGGGCCGGATGTTGCGCACTTTCTTCAGTTCCGCCATCACCGGGCTCGCGCGCAGGCGCGCGTCGAAACCTTCCGCGGCGCCTTTTTCGGCAATGTGCCCGGCGGCCAGCATGCCCGAACGCAGCGCCTGGTGGGTGCCCTTGATCTTGGGCACGTTGAGCAGGCCGGCGGCATCGCCGATCAGCACGGCGCCGGGCATTTCCACCTTCGGCAGAGACTGGAAGCCGCCTTCGACCAGCGCGCGTGCGCCGCTGGATATGATTTCGCCGCCCTCGATCAGCTCCCGCACCATGGGGTGGTGCTTGAACTGCTGGAAGGCCTCGAAGGGCACGAAGTCCGGGTCGGCGTAGTCCAGCCCACAGACGTAGCCCAGGGCGATGCGGTCCTCGTCGAGGTGATAGATGAAGCTGCCACCGTAGATGTCGCTGTCCAGCGGCCAGCCCAGGGTGTGCTGCACCAGGCCCGGAGTGGACTTGCCGGGAGCGACTTTCCACAGCTCCTTCATGCCGATGGCGTAGGTCTGCGGGTCGCTGTCAGCGTCCAGCTCGAAACGGCGGATCAGCTGTTTGCTGAGGTGGCCACGGCAGCCTTCACCCAGCACCGTGGTCCTGGCATGAATCTCGATGCCCTGCACGTAGCTGTCCTTGGGCTCGCCAGCCAGGTCCACGCCCATGTCACCGATGATCACGCCACCCACGGCGCCTTCATCGGTGAAATGAATGTCGGACGCGGCGAAGCCCGGGAATATGTCCACACCGGCGGCCTCCGCCTTGTCCGCCAGCCACTGGCAGGTGGCGCCCAGGGAAACGATGAAATTGCCGTGGTTGTTCTGCTGGGGCGGCGTGGGCAGCTTGCGCCTGGATGCTTTGCCCAGGTACCAGAACTCGTCTTTTTCCACGGGAACGCAAATCGGTGGGGGCGCGTCGCGCCAGCCCGGTACGAGCTCATCCAGGGGCCCGGGCTCGATCACCGCGCCGGACAGGATGTGGGCGCCCACCTCCGAGGCCTTTTCGATCACCGCCACCATCAGGTCTGCGTCAAGCTGCTTCAGGCGCAGTGCGCAGGCCAGCCCGGCGGGTCCGGCGCCGACCACGACGACGTCGTATTCCATGATTTCGCGCTCGGCGTCAGGCAGGCTCATGCGGGGCGGTTCACCTTGTCGGATGACGTTGGAAACGGGGCATTATAGCGGCAGAATCGCCCTGGTCCCATGATCCGTAAGGACGGTTTTGGCTATACTGACTGCGCTTTGACACCCGGGCCGTGCGAAGCCCGGACACGAGGACACCCGCAATGAACATGCTCGAATACTTCAAGAACTGGGACGACGTGGTGGAGTTTCCCAAGAAGACGCAGATCTTCGGTGAAATGGACCCCGCCGATTACATGTACGTGATCCTCAGCGGCGAGGTGGAGGTGACCCTGCGTGGCGAACCCCTCGGCGCCGAGCTGGAGGGCGGCATCGTGGGTGAAATGGCCATGATCAACAATTCCACCCGCTCCGCCGCGGCGAAAACGCTGACCAAGGTGCGCGCCGCGCGCATCGACCGTGATCGCTTTCGCGACATCATCACCGACAACCCGGATTTCGCCCTGCACCTGATGCAGGTCATGGCCAACCGGCTGCGCGTGGCGGACCAGGTGATCGCCGGCTGAGCGACACCGCCCGCGGTCAGTCCAGCGTCTTGTCAAAGCGGCGGACCGCAACGGTCAGCGCCAGCACCAGGAACACCCCGAGCGCGGCCAGTTCGCCACGCAGTTCCCACAATTCCGCGCCCCGCAGCACCACACCGCGAATCAGGCGCATGAAGTGCGTCATGGGCAGCACCTCGGCGATCCACTGCGCCGCCGTGGGCATGCCGTCGAAGGGAAACATGAATCCCGACAGCAGGATCGACGGCAGCAGGATGAAGAACGTCATCTGCATGGCCTGGAACTGGTTCGTCGCCAGGGTGGAGATCATCAGTCCCAGGGCCAGGTTGGCCACGATGAACAGCAGGATCACGGTGTAGGCGTCCAGCAGGTTCCCGCGGATGGGCACGCGGAACAGCCAGTCGCCCAGCAGCAGGATCAGGGTGGCCTGCACCAGTCCGATCACGATGTACGGCAGAATTTTCGCGACCATCAGCTCCGTCGAGCGGATCGGCGTGGTGATCAGCAGCTCCAGGTTGCCCCGCTCGCGCTCGCGCACGATGGCGACGGCGGTGAACAGGGTCATGGTCATGGTCAGGATGATGCCGATCAGGCCCGGCACGGTGTTCACCGGCGAGCGCCGTTCCGGATTGTAGTAGGTGCGCACTTCCAGGGTGGGCGGCCGGTCGTTCACCGGCGTGGTGCGCGCCGGCATCGCCAGGCTGGCCGCCGCGCCCTGCACCACGGTGTCCGAACCGTCGATCAGCAACTGACCCGCGGCGCGGTCCTGCTGTTGCAGGCGCCGCTCGAAATCGGGCGGCAGGTAGATACCCACGCTGATCTGCCCGGCGCGCATCAGTTCCTCCAGCGCGGCGGCGCTGCCTGCCTGGTGCGTGATGTCGATGACCTGCGAGCGGGCCAGGTCCTGGACGTACTGGCGCGAGGCGGCGGTGGCGGACAGGTCGGCGATTCCCGCGGAGAGATGTCGTGGATCCATGTTGATGGCGTAGCCGAACAGCAGCAACTGCATGATGGGCAGGCCCACGATCATGCCGAAGCTCAGGCGATCGCGACGCAGCTGGCGCACTTCCTTGGCGGCCACGGCGCCGATGCGGCGCAGGAATTTCACGCCACACGCTCCTGCCGTGTCGGCAGCGTGGCGGCCACGAACACGTCTTCCAGGCTGGCGGGCGCGGGGTCGCAGCGCTCGACGCCGAACCCGGCCCGGCGCACCGTGTCGGCCACGGCGACGGCCGCGTCGTCATGTTCACTTGCCGCCAGCACGCGCAGTTCGTTTCCGATCTGCGCCACGCTGAGCACCCAGGGCTCGGCGTGCAGGGCCTTGCCGGCGCGCCGCGGCCGGTCGGTGCGCAGCACCACCACCTGGGCGTCGATGTCGCGGCTGAGCGCCTCCGGACTGCCGGCGGCGGCCAGCCGCCCCTGGTCGAGAATGGCCAGTTCGTGGCAGCGCCCGGCTTCGTCCATGTAGTGGGTGGACACCAGGATGGTGGTGCCGGCCTCGACCAGGTCGAACAGCGACTCCCAGAAGGCGCGGCGGTTCTCCGGGTCCACCGCGCTGGTAGGTTCGTCCAGGAACAGCAGTTCCGGTTCATGCAGCAGCGCGGCGCCCAGCGCCAGGCGCTGTTTCTGGCCGCCGCTCATGGTGCCGGCGCGCTGATCCAGCAACCGGGTGAGCTCGTAGCGTTCACACAGGGCATCCACGCGCTCACGCTTCGTGGCGCGGGGCAGGGCATAGACCTCGGCCATGAAGTCGAGGTTCTCGCGCACCGTCAGGTCTTCGTACAGTGAAAACTTCTGGGTCATGTAGCCGACCTTGCGGCGCAGGGCCTCGGCCTCGGCGGGAATCGCGTGACCCAGCACCGTGGCTTCGCCCTCGGTGGGTGTGAGCAGGCCGCAGAGCATGCGGATGGTGGTGGACTTACCCGAGCCGTTGGGTCCCAGGAAGCCGTATATGCGCGAGCGCGGAACCGCCAGGTCCACGTGGTCGACCGCCCGCAGCGCACCGAAATCGCGGGTCAGGCCGCGCGTGCGGATCGCGAGGTCGGCGTGCCTGGCGTCGGTCCGGACCATGGCATCCTCAGGGCAGCCAGGCTTCCAGCGGCACGCCCGTGGGCAGGTCCGCGGCACCCGGCAGGTCCACCTCCGCCAGGTAGGCCAGGCGCGAGCGGTCGTGCTCGGTCAGGGCGAAGTAGGGGGTGAAGCTGGCGTCGGCCGACACCCAGCGAACGGTGCCTTGCAACGGTTCCGGCAGGCCGTCGACGGCGACCAGCAATTGCGTTCCCGGCGTGATGCGGGCGCGCAGGGGCTCGGCTACGTACACCCGGGCATACGGCCGCGCCGTGTCGAGCAGAACGGCCACGGTGGCGCCGGGCGCCGGGCGTTCGCCGACTTCGAACAGCACCTTGTCGATGACGCCGTTCATCGGCGCCGCCAGGGTGAGGCGCTGCAGGTCGAGTTCGGCCTGCGCCACACCGGCTTCCTGAACCGCCAGCGCCGCTTCGGCCTGTTTGAGTTCTTCCAGCGTGGTGCCGTTGAGCAGGCGCTCCAGGGCCTGGCGCTGGGCCGCTTCACGGGCCGTGGCGTCGGCCAGCAGGTCCCGCCGGTTGTCCCGGGCCTGCTCTTCGCCGAGGCCCCGTTCGAACAGGTTGTTCTCGCGCTCGTAGTTGGCCCGGCTGTTGCGTACGAGGGCTTCCGCAGCGGCCAGGTTTGCGCGGGCCTGGGCGATGTCTTCCTCGCGCGGCCCGCGGCGCAGTTCCGCCAGCCGCGCCGCGGCCTGGTCGCGGCTGGCCGTGGCCCGCGCCAGGCGGGCTGCATTGCGGGTGGGGTCCTGTCGCAGAATGACGGTGCCGGCGGCAGCCCTGGCGCCGTCCTCGACGAAGATGGCGGTGATGGGTTCACTGCTTTCCACCGCCAGTTCCACCCGGTCCCGTTCCAGGGTGCCGACCAGGTGATCGTTGGTTTCCTGCGAGCAGGCCGCCAGGGCGCAGGCCACGGCCAGCAGCAGTGACGTGAGGCCAGGTTGCGTGCAGCGGCTCACGAGGCGATCACTCCGTGTTTCAACAAGCGTTGAATCTGTGCCCTGATGCGATCGCGCCCGTCACCGACCGGGGCCACGCCGATCACTCGTTCGGTCAGGCTCCCGGCGACCAGCGGGAACACCACCATGGCCAGCAGCAACACCGTCAGGGCCTCGGGATCGGCGTCTTCGGACAGGTCTCCGCGTCGCTGGGCCTGGCGCACCAGTTCCGGAATCCGTCCACCCAGGCGCGGCGCGAAGCGGATGGCGAAGGCCTCGCGCAGGTTGCCGCCGGGCAACAGGGCCTCGCGCACCAGCAATGGCAGCAGGTTGGGGTGCTCGTCGGCCAGCCCGTAGACCAGGTCCAACAGGGCCAGGGGTGAGCCTTCGGGGTTCTCCAGCAGAGCCTGCATGGCTTCGGCCATCGGCTCCAGGGCGCGTTCGAACACGGCCTCGAGCAGGCCGTGCTTGCCACCGAAGTAGTAATTGACCAGTGCCGGGTTGGCCTCGGCGGCCTCGGCCACCGCGCGCACCGGCGTCGCGGCATAGCCGTGGCGTGTGAACAGGCGCTCTGCCGCTTCCAGCAACTGTTCGCGCAGGTTGGCGTCGTCTCCGGCCGGAGGGCGGCCGCGGCGGCGGGGGATTTCCTTGGTTCTGGACATGCCTGAATATTAATTAAACATTTAATTAAATACAAGCCGGTGCAAACGGCGTTTGAGCAGGGTGTCGAGGGCCAGGAAGCCGATTGAAATTTCGTATGCCGAAGACTGCCTGGCAGTGTCCCCCCCCGGTTGCCGGGATTATCATAGGGGCTGTTCCAACCCATGCTGACGTCACCCGTGAGTCCCCTGCACCCAGAACTGTCCGTCGCACCGATGATGGACTGGACCGACCGCCACTGCCGCTATTTTCATCGGCTGCTGGCGCCGTCGGCCCTGCTGTACACGGAGATGGTCACCACCGGCGCGCTGCTGCACGGCGATCGTCAACGCTTCCTGGCCTTCAATCCGGAAGAGCACCCGGTGGCGGTTCAGCTCGGCGGCAGCGATCCCGATGACCTGGCCGCCTGCGCGCGGTTCGCCGAAGCGGCGGGCTATGACGAGGTCAACCTGAACGTGGGTTGCCCGTCAGACCGGGTACAGCGCGGTCGCTTTGGCGCCTGCCTGATGAAAGAGCCCGAACTGGTGCGTGACTGCCTGGCGGCCATGCGTGCAGCGGTCACCGTGCCGGTCACCATCAAAACCCGCCTGGGCGTGGACGAGTTGTACGACTACGGCTATTTCCGTGATTTCGTGGGCGCGGTGCTCGAATCCGGCATCAAAACGGTGATCGCCCATGCCCGCCGCGCCTGGCTCAGCGGCCTGAGCCCCAGGCAGAACCGCGACGTCCCGCCGCTGGATTTTGACTGGGTGTACCGCCTCAAGGATGAACTGCCGGAGGTGACCGTGGTGCTCAATGGCGGCGTGGTGGACCGCGAGGCGGTGGCGAGCCACCTGGCGCGGGTGGACGGCGTGATGATCGGTCGTGCGGCCTATCACGACCCGTGGTTCCTGGCCGAATGCCAGGCCGAATGGTTCG
Source organism: Gammaproteobacteria bacterium (assembly GCA_030431095.1). Lineage (GTDB taxonomy): Bacteria > Pseudomonadota > Gammaproteobacteria > Xanthomonadales > SZUA-36 > Marinihelvus. Next base: position 65,180 of record JAUIJU010000012.1, read on the forward strand.
GTGGGGGTCAGCCCCGGCGCCGCGAGGACGTGGTCGCGCCGATGAGCGCCTACCTGGAAGCCCGGGTGGCGGACGGCCTGCCGGTCAAGCACGTAACGCGGCATGTGCTGGGCCTGTTCCAGGGCCAGCCCGGCGCGCGCGCCTGGCGACGGTACCTGAGCGAGAACGCACACCGCGACGACACCAATGCACGGATCCTCTTCGAGGCCCTTGAAGCCATGGCTTCGGCCACGGGGACGGCGGCGCGGCAGGTGTCATGATCACGACGGACCCGGAGCAGTTCCTGGCGACCTTCGCCGAGTTGCCTGCCGACCACGCACGGACCCTGCCGCGGGCGGTGATGATCGTGCTGCCCGAGCAGTTCTACGTCGAAACCGAAACCGCCCGGGACAACCGTTACGTCGATACCGTCGCCGAGGCGGACCCGGGCCTGGCCTGGCGCCAGGTCGAGGCCCTGGCGCGCCTGGTGGAGTCCGCCGGCCTGCCGGTGAAACGCTTCGCGGGCCGCCTGGGCCAGCCCGACGGCATCTTCAGCAACAACGTGTTCGCGACCACCCCCGGCCGACTGGTGGTGGGCAGCATGTTTCATCCCACGCGTCAGCCGGAGGCCGACCGCGACGACATCCGTGCCTGGTTCCTGGGCGATCCGGGTTACGAGCTGGTCGAGCTGTCACAGCGCGACGGCATCGCGGAGCTGACCGGCACCCTGGTCATCGACCGCGCGCGCAACGTCGGTTTTTGTGGCATGAGTCACCGCGTGGACGAGGCCGGCCTGCAGGCCATGCACGAGGCCCTGGGCCTGGACCTGACCTACCGATTTGATCTCAATGAGGACGAGTACCACACCAACGTGGTGCTCTCGGTGCTGGCCGGTCGCGCGGCCGTGCTGCACCCGGCGGCCTTCAAGGATGCCGCGGTGCCCGACGTGCTTGCCGCGTGCTATCCGGGGCGTTGCCTGGCGATCAGCGACGAGGAGAAACACGCGTTCGTCGCCAACTGCATCGCGCTGTCGGACAGTGACCTGTTCATGAGCGCCGCGGCCGAGGCCGCGCTGAGCGATTCGTCGCGAACCGCGCTCACCGACTGGGGATTCGTCATCCATTCGACGGACCTGTCCGAACCCGAACTGGCGGGCGGGAGTCTCCGCTGCATGATTACCGAGATCTTTTGAGGATTGAGGCTCCGGTATGTGGAGATCGTGCCCGCCCCCCGGAAACCCCGTTACCAGCCTGCTGATTCGCTGCGCCTCTCCAAGTGGCGTCTGCCCCGACCCAAGAATGCCTAGTGGGTGGTGTCCTGTCCCCCCTGGTTTGGACCTGTGTGAGCCATGGATGGCGAACGCAGAGCCTACAGGGATGTATTCACGGCGTGTCCAAACCAGGGGGGACAGGACACCGCCCCCGCCCCGATCCCCAGGCGGGGCAGCAGCACATCAGGGTTCAGTAGCGATTCAGCAGGGTGGGATAGAATCGCGCCCATGATGCGGGAATGGAAAAAATGGCTGCTGGCCGCCGTCATCGCCCTGTCGGCGGCGGGCCCGGCCTGGGGCATCAGCCTGCAGGAGGCCGCCCGCAAGGTGGCCAAGGAGCATGATGCCCGGGTGCTCTCGGCCAAGACGGTGACCCGCAATGGGCGACGGGTGCACGAAATCCGGATCGTCACCAGCAAAGGCGTGGTGAAGACTGTGCGCGTGCCCGAGGACAGCTGACGAGGAAGGCGCTATGCGAATCCTGATCGTGGAAGACGACGTGGCCCTCCAGGACTCGGTGGCGGGCCTGCTGCGCGCGGCCGGTTACGCCGTGGACGTGAGTTCCGAGGGCCGTGAGGGCTTGTGGTACGGCGAAGAATATCCCATCGACCTGGCGGTCATCGACCTCGGCCTGCCGGGCATGTCCGGGCTGGAGCTGATTCGCGCGCTGCGTGAGTCCGAACGGGATTTTCCCATCCTCATCCTGACCGCCCGATCCGACTGGCAGGACAAGGTGGAGGGCCTGGAAGCCGGCGCCGACGACTACCTCACCAAACCCTTCCACCCCGAAGAGCTCAAGGCGCGGGTCAGCGCGCTGCTGCGCCGCGCCGCCGGCCACGCGGCGCCGTCGGTTCGGCTGGGCGCGCTGCACATCGACCTGGCCGCCCAGCGGGTGTCGATGGATGAACGCGAAGTGGACCTGACCACCTATGAGTACAAGGTCATCGAGTACCTGGCCATGCATCCCGACGAGGTGGTGACCAAGACCACCCTCAGTGAGCACATCTACGAAGAAGATGCCGACCGTGACAGCAACGTGATCGAGGTGTTCGTGGGACGACTGCGCAGGAAGCTGGACCCGGAAGGCGAGCTCAAGCCCATCGAGACCCTGCGCGGGCGGGGCTACCGGCTGAACGTGCGTGGCCTCCAGGGCGCATGACGAATCCCTGAACCCGGCGCCGGAGGCGTCCGTTCCGGGCCGGCGCCCGGCCTCGCTGCGCCTGCGGTTCACGCTGCTGGCCACCGGCACACTGGTGGTGTCGCTGGGGCTGGTGGGCCTGGCCCTGGACCGCGCCCACCTGCGCAGCGCCGAGGCGGGCCTGCGCCAGCAAATGGGCACCTGGTCTTACGGGGTGATGGCGGCCATGGACGTGGGCCTGGACCGTTCGGTACGCCTCACCGTGCGCCCGACCGACCCCTTGCTGGTGCAGCCCGGCTCCGGGGTGTATGCAGTCATCAAATCGCCCTCGGACCAGTGGGAGTCGCCTTCCACGCTGGGCGTGATCCTGCCTGAGCTGCCGCAATTGGCCGCCGGCGAATCGGTGGACAATCCGCCTTCGGACGCGTTTCCCTTTTACCGTCAGGCCTTCGGCCTGGACTGGCAGCTCGAAACCGGGCAGATGGAACCCCTGACCGTCACCGTACTGGCCCACCAGGACCAGCTGGATGGCGTGGTCGCCTCGTTCCGCCGGGGGCTGTGGCGCTCGCTGGGCGCGGCGGCGGTGGTACTGGCCCTGGCCCAGGGGTTGTTCGCCGCCATCAGCCTGCGGCCGTTACGCAAGGTGGCGGCCGACGTGGCGCGGGTGGAGGCCGGCGAGGCCAGTCGCCTGCCCGGGCCGTACCCGGTGGAACTTGAGCCCCTGACGCGCAACGTGGACCGGTTGCTGACCACCGAGCAGGCCAACCAGGCGCGGTACCGCAATGCCCTGGACTCGCTGGCGCACAGCCTCAAGACGCCACTGGCCGTGCTCAAGGCCGGGCAGGGCGAGGACCCGGCCAGGCGCCGCGCCCTGGAGGACATGGAGTTGCTCATCGCCACGCGCCTGGAGCGCGCCGCGGCGGGCACGCGCCGCGCCATGGCCGCGCCGGTGGCCGTCGAGCCGCTGGCGGAGCGTGTCGTCGCGTCCCTGCGAAAGGTGCATTCTCAGGATTTGCGAGACCTGCGGTGCACCATCGAGCCTGGCCTGAAGTTTTACGGAGAAGCACGTGACCTGCTGGAACTGCTGGGCAATCTGCTGGACAACGCCTGCAAGTACGGCGACGGCCGGGTGCGCCTGGCGGCCCGGGCCGAGGGCGCCGGCGTCCGCCCGGGCATCCGTCTCGTGGTGGGGAATGGAACGGCGCGGGAGAACTGGGATCCCGCGGCGCTTGAAGGCCTGGTGCGACGCGGCCGCCGCGGTGACGAGCGCGCCGAGGGTCACGGCCTGGGCCTCACCATTGTCTCCGAGGTGGCCAGCGCCTATGGTGGGCGCCTGGACTTCGGCCGCTCCGAACTGGGTGGCGCGGAGGTCACCGTCACCCTCCCGCCGGAAGGCGGACGCGAACCATCCTGAAGGTTTCATGGAACGACTGTTGGACATTATGCGCCGGCTCCGCGACCCCGAGTCGGGTTGCCCCTGGGACGTGGCGCAGAGCTTCGAAACCATTGCGCCGTACACCATCGAGGAAGCCTACGAGGTGGCGGACGCCATCCGTCGCGACGAGCCGGACGACCTGCGCGACGAGCTCGGCGACCTGCTGCTGCAGGTCGTGTTCCACGCGCAGATGGCCGACGAACGAGGCTGGTTCGGCTTCGCCGACGTGGCAACCGCGATCAGCGACAAGATGGAACGGCGCCACCCGCACGTGTTTGGCAATGACGACATCGACAGCGCCGAGGCCCAGACCGTGGCCTGGGAGGCGCAAAAGGCCACGGAGCGAAAGGCGCAGGGCCTGCACAGCCTGATGGACGGCGTGGCCGCCGGCCTGCCGGAATGGATGCGAGCCAAAAAGCTGCAGAAACGCGCCGCCGGCGCCGGTTTCGACTGGCCGGGTCCCGCGCCCGTGCTGGACAAGCTGACCGAGGAAACCGGTGAAGTGGCCGAGGCCATTGCGGACGGCGACCGGGCAAAGATCACCGAAGAGATTGGCGACCTCCTGTTCGCCGCCGTGAACCTGGCCCGGCAGCTGAACGTGGATCCCGGCGACGCCCTGCGTGGCGCCAACGCCAAGTTCGAAGCGCGATTCCGGGCCATGGAGGACCTCGCCGGCGGTGCGGATGCGCTGGCCGCGCTGGACCTCGAGGCGCAGGAGCGGTTGTGGGTCGCGGTGAAAGCGGGGGAAATCACGTGAGCGGCTGGCTCCAGTCCCTCGACCCCATCAGTCTCACCATCGGCATCCTCTCCGGGCTGCTGTTCGCCCTGGTCGCCGGCATCCTGGCATGGCGTTCGGGCGCACGGCGCGGCCGCGAGGCGGCGGACGTGGAAACCACCGCCCTGCGCGGTGAACTCGAGCTGGAAGCCAAGGCGCTGGAAGCCGTGCGTCGCGAGGCCGGGGTGCTGGACGAAGCGCTGGACGAAGCGAAACGCGAGCTGGCCGTGGTGTCCGCGCGCATGGAGGAACAACAGGCTCACTTCGAGCGCGAGCGCGGTAACCAGCATGACGCGGAGAAGCGCTGGACGGAGAACTTCGAGCGCCTGTCCGGGCGCATACTCGAGAACCGCGCAAAGCAGTTTTCCGAGCTCAGCGAAAAGCAGCTCGAGACGCTGCTCAAGCCCCTGAGCAAGGATCTGCAGACCTTTCGCGGGCAGGTGGAGCAGTCCCACAAGCAGGAGTTGGAGCAGCACGCGGCCCTGCGCGAGCGCCTGCAGCAGCTCGAACATCTCAACGAGCAGCTGCACGAGGACGCTCGCAACCTGACCCGGGCCCTGACCGCGGACGTCAAGTCCCAGGGGGGCTGGGGCGAACAGCAGCTGGAAAAGCTGCTGGAAATGAGCGGCCTGAAGAAAGGCGAGAACTACCACACGCAGTTCTCCGTCACGGGGCGCGATGGCGAGCGTTTGCAGCCCGACCTGGTGCTGTTGCTGCCCGAGGGCCGCACCATCGTCATGGATTCCAAAGTCTCCCTGACCGCCTGGGCGCGGCTCCAGGCGGCCGAAGACGAAGCCGAGCGGGAACGCCAGCTGGCTGACCACGTCAGGTCGATCAAGGCGCACATCGACGGACTCAGCGCCAGGAACTACGCCGGCGTGGAGGAACTCAACGCACTGGATTTCGTGCTCATGTTCGTGCCCGTGGAGGCGTCCCTGATCGCCGCGCTGCACCAGGATCCGGGCCTGCCCGAGTACGCCCTGAAAAAGCGCGTCGCGCTGCTGTCCCCGGCCAATTTCCTGGCCACGGTACGCACCGTGGCCTCGGTGTGGATGGTGCACAAGCAGAACACCCACGCCCGGGACATCGCCGCCCGCGCCGGTCTGCTGTACGACAAGTTCGTGGGATTCACCGAGAACCTCGCCCAGGTGGGCGAGCGCCTGAAGCAGGCGCGCCGTGCCTATGACAGCGCGCTGGGCCAGCTTTCCACCGGCCCGGGTAACCTGGTGGGCCAGGCCGAAAAGCTGCGCAAGCTGGGCGCCAAGCACCAGAAGCAGCTCGACGAGGGCCTGACCGAGCGGGCCGAGGTGACCCCCGGGATGCTGGCGGCGGCGTCGGATGATGCCGTCAAAGTCGATGAAAGCGATAGCACCGGCGAGGTGGAAGAGGACAGTGGCGGCGTTGATGAAGGCACCGGAACGGTCGAAGAGGACGCCGGCAAGGCCGGCGAATGATCAGGCCGGGCGCCGCCCCAGCGTGACGCGATCCCGGCCGGCCAGGTCCGGGCGGGTGGTCACCTCTGAATAGCCCGTGGACGCCAGCAGGTCGCGCACGTCCTCGCCCTGCATGTCCCCGTGCTCGAACAGCAGCCACCCATTCGGCGCCAGGCGTTCCAGGGCCTCGGCGCCGATGGCGCGGAACGCGGCCAGGGCGTCCGGCCCCGGCGTCAGCGCGCCGCGCGGTTCGAAACGCAGGTCGCCGCGCTGCAGGTGCGGGTCGTCTTCGGCCACGTAGGGCGGGTTGCTCACCACCAGGTCCCAGGCGCCCTCGAGGGGGGCGCACCAGGCGCCCAGGGAGAACGTGGCGTTGCCGATGGCCAGGCGCCGTGCATTGCCGCGAGCGGTTTCCACGGCGGCCGGACTGATGTCGGTGCCCAGCACTGCGGCATGCGGCCGCTCCCGGGCCAGCGCCAGGGCGATGGCGCCGGAGCCGGTGCCGATGTCCGCCACCCGCAGCGACCGGTTCTGCGGCAATCGCTCCAGGGCCGCCTCCACCAGCAGTTCCGTTTCCGGCCGCGGGATCAGCACGTCCGGATTCACCTGCAGCGACAGCGACCAGAACTCCCGCTCCCCGATCAGATAGGCCAGCGGCTCTCCCCGGATTCGGCGCTGGACCAGGGCCTGGAAGGCCTCGGCCCGCGGGTAGGGGATTTCCTGTTCCGGGTGGGTGTAGAGAAAGGAGCGGCTCACGTCCAGCGCGTGGGCCAGCAGCAACTCCGCTTCCAGGTCCGGTGTGCTGTCGGGGTTGGCGACTTCGCGCAGTCGCTGACGCGCCGCGCGCAGGTGGTCGCGCAGTTTCACCGCTCCCCGGGTGCTTCATCCACCCGGCGCCATGGCAATACGTGATCCCACGCGGTGCGCCACCACTGCCCGAACTCGTGCAGGATCACGTACAGGGCGGGAATCAGGATCAGCGTGATGCCGGTGGCGAACACGATGCCGAAGGCCAGCGAGGCGGCCATCGGAATCACCAGCTGCGCCTGCAGGCTTTTCTCGAAAATGGTGATCGGCGCCAGGCCCAGGAACGTGGTCAGCGAGGTCAGCAGGATGGCCCGGAAGCGTGAACGCGCGCCGTGGAGGGCGGCCTCCACCACCCCTTCGCCTTCCGCCCGCTTGCGGTTGATGTTGTCCACCAGGATCAGGCTGTCGTTCACCACCACGCCGGACAGGGCGATGATGCCGAAATAGCTGAACATGGACACGGGAATGCCCAGGATCAGGTGTCCGAAGAGGGCGCCGATGATGCCGAAGGGGATCACGGACATGATAATCAGAGGCTGGGTGTAGGAACGCAGCGGGATCGCCATCAGCGCGAATATCAGGAACAGCGCCAGCATGGCGCCCCGGGTCAGTTCCTGCATGACCTGTTGCTGGTCCTGGCTGGAACCGCTGAGCCGGGGGCGAACCCCGGGGAACTGGGACAGCACCTCGGGCAGCTCGCGGCTCATGATGTCACGGGTGATGCGTTCGGGTTCGGCGGTGTCCTTGTCCACCTCGGCGGTCACGCGCACCGCGCGTTCACGGTCGAAGCGCTGGATCAGCAGCGGCGATTCGGTGAACTCGATGCTGGCCACCGCCTCGAAAGGCACGCGCCCGCCGTCCGGGGTGCGGATGCGCATGTTCTCGAGGTAGCCCACCGAGTCGCGCTCGTCCTCGGGAAAGCGCACCATGACGCGCACCTCGTCCTGGCCGCGCTGCACGCGCTGCACCTCGTCGCCGTAGAATCCGGCGCGCACCTGCTGTGCCAGGTCCTGCAGCGTCAGGCCCAGCGCCTCGGCCTCGGGCTTGATGTCCAGCCGGATTTCCGGCCGGCCGCGTTCGTAGCTGTTGCGAATGTCGTACACCCCCTCGTAACGGCGAAAACGCTGCTCCAGTTCCTGCGCGGCACGCCCCACCTGGTCGATGTTGGCCCCGATCAGCTGAATGGAAATCGCCGGGCCACCACCCGGGCCGGTGGCGCCGCTGAAACCCAGCTGCTTGACGCCGGGAATCTCGCCCACGGCCTCGCGCCAGCGGCGCAGCACTTCCGGGCCATCCATGGGATTGACCTCGCCCTTGACCAGTTCGGCGATGATCTGGCCCGATGTCTCGTTGCGCGCAAAAGACAGCACGTGCTGCACCACCTCGCCGGCGTCCTGACCCAGGTCCTGGCTGGCTTCGCGATCGACCTGCCACAGTCCGGCCTGGACGCGGGTCAAGGCATCGTGGGTCACGTGGGCCGGCGTGCCTTCGTTCATCTGCAGGTCCACCTGCAGGAAGTCCGCCGCGATGTCCGGAAAGAACACGGAGCGCAATATGCCGCCGACCACCAGGCCGATCGACAGAATCAGGGCGGCCACGAAGGCCGACAGGGTCAGGTAGCGCCGCCGCAGGCAACGCGCCAGGAAGGGGCTGTAGTAGCGGTCGACGAAGGTGTGCAGGCCCTCGGAAAACACCCGCTGGAAGCGGACGAAGGGGTTGTGGGTGTTCTCGTCATAGTGGCGGATCTTCATGTGCGCCAGGTGGGCCGGCAGGATCAGCTTGGATTCCACGATGGAGAACACCAGGCACAGGATCACCACCCATCCCATGGCCTCGAAGAAAATGCCGCTGGTGCCGGTGACCAGCAGCGTGGGCAGGAAGGCGGCGATGGTGGTCAGCACGCCGAAGGTCGCGGGTACGGCCACCTTGTGTACGCCTTCCACGATGTTCTCCACCGAGTGGCCCTTGGCGCGCATGTTGGTGTAGGCGGATTCGCCCACGACGATGGCGTCGTCCACCACGATGCCCAGCACCACGATAAACCCGAACAGGCTGATCATGTTCACGGTCACGCCCAGGTTGGGCATGAACAGGAACGTACCCAGGAACGCCACCGGCAGGCCGACCATGACCCAGAATGCCAGTTTCAGGCGCAGGAACAGCGCCAGCGACAGGAACACCAGCACCGCGCCGATCACCAGGTTCTCCAGCATCATGTCGAGGCGGCCCCGCAGGTAGTGCGAGATGTCGGCCCAGGTGGCGATGTTGATGCCTTCGGGCAGGTTGGCCTGTTTGGCCTCGACCCACTCGGACAGGGTCGCGGAGATGTCGAGTTCGGACTGGTCGCCGGCGGAGTTCACCTGGATGGTGATCGCGTCGCGGCCATCGAACTTGGAATAGCTGTCGTACTGCACGAACTCGTCGCGGATGTCGGCCACGTCCTTGAGCAGAACCCGCGTGCCGTCCGGATTGGTGCGGATCACGATGTCCTCGAAATCCGCGCCGACGTAGGCCTGGCCCTTGGTGCGCAGCTGGATGTCGCCGGACTCGGCGCGGATCGCGCCGGCGGGCAGGTCCAGCGAGCCGCGTCGCACCGCCTGGGCCACCTCGGCCAGGGTCAGGTCGTACGACTGCAGCGTGTGTTCGCTGACCTCGATGCTGATCTCGTAATCGCGCCCACCCAGCACCTGGGCACGGGTGATGCCGGGCAGGGTGACGATCTCGTCGCGGGTCTGGCGTGCGAATTCCTTGAGGGTGCGCTCATCGACGTCGCCGTAAACCGTCACCATGGTGACCTGCTGTTCGAAGCGGGTGCGTGAGACCACGGGTTTTTCCGTGTTGTCGGGAAAGGTGGGAATCGCGTCGACGCGGGACTTGATCTCATCCATGACCTCGGCGACGTCGTACTCGCTCATCACCTCGGCCTGCACCGTGCCGCTGCCGCGGCGCGCGGTGGAAATGATCTCCTCGATGCCCTGGATGTCTTCGATGGCCTCCTCGATTTTGACCAGGATGCCTTCTTCCACGTCGGCGGGGCTGGCGCCCAGGAAGGGCATGGACACCGTCACCAGGTTGGTCTCGATCTTCGGTTGCGCCTCCTTCTTGATGGTGAAGGCGCTGTACAGACCGCCGAGAATCAGGATGACCATCAGCAGGTTGGCGGCGACCGAATTGCGCGCGAACCAGTCGATCAGCGCGGTGTAGGGATTCTGGCTCACTGGCCGTCACCGGTGGCGGCCACGGGTTCCGAGCCAGGGGTCGGTGCGGCATTGTCCCGCTCGCCGGCAATGACCAGCCGGGTGCCCGGAATCGGCGCGTCCAGGTTGGTGGTGACGACCAGTTCGCCGTCGGACACGCCGTCACTGAGCCACACCACGTCAGGCTCGGCCCGCGCAACGGTTACCTGGCGCACTTCCAGTTCACGCTCGTCGTTGGCCACCAGCAGGGTGCTGTCCGCACGCAGGCTGTGGCGTGGCAGCACCACGGCGTTCTCGATCCGCCGGCCTTCGATCGCGGCGCGCACGAACGTGCCCATGCGCAGTTCGTCCTGGGTGCTTTCGCCCAGCAGGCCGTAGGGGTCGCGCACCTCGGCGACGGCATAGAGCACGCGGCTGGACTCGTCGATCACGCCCTCGGTGCGGATCAGGCGTGCGTCCCAATGCCGCGTGGTGCCGGCCACTTCCGCCTGCAGACTGACCGCCGGATAGTCGGACGGGTCCAGGTCGGTGGCCCGCGGCAACTCGAGGAATTCGAGATCCGCCGAAGACAGCGGCAGGCGAATCTCCGCGGTGTCCACCGAGAAGGTGGCGCCCAGTTGCGTACCGGCGGCGACGAACTGCCCGAGGTCAACGCCCTTGGTGCGCACCAGCCCGTCGTAGGGCACCGTGATGCGGGTGCGCTGCAGATTGCGCTGGGCCCTCTCCAGTTCCGCCTCGGCCGCCAGCACGTTGGCCTGGGCTTCCGCCAGTTGCGGTTCGCGCGCCACCAGGGCGGGTGGTTCGCCACTGCGCCCCAGGTTGCGCCAGTCCTTGATCGCCTGCGCCGAGCGCGCCTGTTCGTCGGCCAGTTGTGCCTGCCGCGAAGCCAGCGCGGCCTCGGCGCTTTTCACCGCCGTGCGGTAGTCACTGGGATCGATCTCCAACAGAACCTCGCCGGCGCGGAAAAATCCGCCGGCCACGAAATCATCGGACACCGAGACCACGCGGCCCGACACCTCGGCCACCAGCACGGTCTGGGTACGTGAGCGCACCGGGCCCTGCGAGGTTACCGTGAAGCGCGTGGAGCGGGCGCGGGCCGGCACCGCCTCCACCAGCACGGCGGACTGGCCGGAATCCACGCGCGGTGGTCGCTGGCCGCGGGAAATGATCACCATGACGACCACCGCCACGACGGCCACCACGATCAGTCCCAGCGGGAGAATGTAACGGAAGAATTTTTTCAGAAAGCTCACGGAAACGGCTTGTTCATCGGCCATCTTCGGGCCACAGGATTCGTATTATCCCCTGTTCGCGTGAAGGCGAGCCATAGGGCATAGGTTGGTATCGACTGTTACAATAAGGGTTTGAAGTTCAACGACAGCGGACATCCCCATGCTCCAGGCGCGCGACAACGGCATCATTCTCAAATCCGCCGAGGACATCGAGGCCATGCGGGTCGCCGGCCAGATGGCCGGCACCGTACTCAAGATGATCCGCGAGCACGTGCAGCCCGGCGTGACCACCGGCGAGCTGGATGACATCTGCCACCGCTACATCACCGAGACCCAGCAGGCCATTCCGGCGCCCCTGAACTACAAGGGGTTTCCCAAGTCCATCTGCACGTCGGTGAACCACGTGGTGTGCCACGGCATACCCGGGGACAAGAAACTCAAGGACGGCGATATCGTCAACATCGACGTGACCGTGATCAAGGACGGCTGGCACGGCGACACCAGCAAAATGTTCGTCGTCGGTGAGCCCACCATCCGCGCCAAACGCATCTGCGATATCGCCTACCAGTCCCTGGTCACCGGCATTGAAATGGTGGCGCCGGGCGTGCGCCTGGGTGACATCGGGCACGCGATCCAGCGATTTGCCGAAGGGCAGGGTTGTTCGGTGGTGCGTGAATACTGCGGCCATGGCATCGGTCGGGGCTTTCACGAGGATCCCCAGGTGCTGCACTACGGCCGTCCGGGGACCGGGGAGGTGCTGGTGCCGGGCATGGTGTTCACGATCGAACCCATGGTCAACCTGGGGCGTCGCGAAACCCGCCTGATGCCCGATGGCTGGACCGTGGTCACCCGCGACCGCGGCCTCTCCGCCCAGTGGGAGCACACCCTGGCCGTGACCGAGGACGGTTACGATGTCCTCACCCGCCTGCCCGGCGACCCCCTCTAAGCCTGGCATGGCGGAAACCGCGCTTCCCCTGTGCCGGGGAACCCTGCCCACGCCGGTCTTCGCGGCTGACATTCTCGACCCGCGGTCACTGACCGGTGACAGCGTCGAACCGGTGGTCGCTTCCCTGAAATCCGCCCTGTCGCACCTTGACGGCGAGCTCGAAGCCCGCTTTCGCGACGGCGCCGACATCCAGCAGCTGGTGCAGGCACGCGCCTGGGCCGTGGACCAGATGCTGCTGTTCGCCTGGAACGCCCTGATGCCCGAGGCCGTGGACATGGCCCTGCTGGCGGTCGGTGGTTTCGGTCGCGGGCAGTTGCACCCGCATTCGGACATCGATCTGCTGTTGCTGTTCGACGGCGATGAGCTGCCCCAGCCGGCGCGCGAGGCCATCGAGCAGTTCGTCACCGTGCTGTGGGACGCCGGCTTCTACCTGGGCCACAGCGTGCGCAGCCTGGCGCAGTGCGAGGACGAAGTCAAAGCTGACGTGGCCACCGCCACCAGCCTGATGGAGGTTCGGCTGCTGTGCGGGCCGGAATCGCTGTACAACGACCTGGTGGCCGCCATCAGTCCGGAGCGCGTCTGGCCCCCGGGAGAGTTTTTTCACGCCAAGTTCGAGGAGCAGCAGGCGCGCTACGCCCAGTTTGGCGATACCGCCTACAACCTGGAACCGAACATCAAGGAAGGCCCTGGCGGCCTGCGCGACATCCAGATGGTGGGTTGGGTGGCCAAGCGGCGCTACGGCGATACCGACCTGTACGGCCTGGTCCGCCACGGTTTCCTGATGGAGTCCGAGTACCGCGAGCTGGTGGAAGGCCAGCGCTACCTGTGGCGCGTGCGCTTCGCCCTGCACCTGATTTCGGGCCGTGCCGAGGACCGGCTGCTGTTCGATTTCCAGCGCCAGATTGCCGAGCTGTTCGGCTACGAAGGCGACCCGGCCAGCAACGAGGCCGTGGAGCAGTTCATGCAGGGCTACTATCGCGAAGTGACGCGCCTGGAGCGCCTGAACGAGCGATTGCTGCAGCTGTTTCGCGAAGAGTTGCTGGGCCACGACCCGCTACCGCCCGAGCCGCTTGGTGATGATTTTCAGCTGCTGAACGGCTACCTGGAAGTGCGCGATTCCGAACTGTTCCGTCGTCGCCCGCTGGCGCTGATGGAGCTGTTCCTCATGCTGGCGCGCCACGAGTTCATCAAGGGTGTGCGCGCATCCACGATTCGCCTGGTGGTGGACAACCTGCACCTGGTGGACGAGGAATACCGCAACGATCCCGAGGTGCTGGCCTGCTTCCTGGAATTGTTGCGCCAGCCGCAGGGCGTGTATTCGCAGTTGCAGCGAATGAACCGCTACGGTGTGCTGGCGCGCCTGATCCCGGACTTCGCCGATATCGTCGGGCGCATGCAGTTCGACCTGTTTCACGTCTACACCGTGGACCAGCACATCCTGTTCGTGGTGCGCAACCTGCGACGTCTGGCCTACGGCAAGTTCGAGGACATCTACCCCCGCGCCCCCCGTGTGTTCCAGGGCGTGCGCAAGCCCGAGTTGCTGTACCTGGCCGCGCTCTACCACGACATCGCCAAGGGCCGCGGCGGCGACCACTCGGAGCTGGGCGCGGTGGACGCGCTGGCGTTCTGCAGCAAGCTGCCCCTGCCGACCGAGGACGCCGAGCTGGTGGCCTGGTTGGTGCAGGAGCACCTGCTGATGTCACAGACGGCGCAGAAGAAGGACATCAGCGACCCGGCCACGGTGCGTGAGTTCGCGGGCAAGGTGCAGACCCAACTGCGACTTGACTACCTGTACCTGCTGACCGTCGCGGACATCTCCGCCACTAGTCCCAGGCTGTGGAACAGCTGGAAGAGCGGTTTGTTGTGGGAGCTGCGCCAGGTCACCAGCCGGGTGCTGGCGCAGGATCCGGAAACCCCGCAGTTCCGGGAGCAGGCCATCGCCCAGTCGCGGGTCGCGGCCCTGCATCTGCTGGCCAACGACGGGGTGGAACGGGACGACGTGGAGGCGTTCTGGAACACCTTGCCGCGCAGCGTCTACCTGCGCTGGAGCGCCGCCCAGCTGGCCTGGGCCACCCGCGTGGTGCTGGGCGCACCGGGCGAGCGCACCATCGTGGCGCTGCGGCCCTGCGAGGAGCGCAAGGTCAGCGAAGTGCTGGTGGTGGCGGAAGACTATACCGGCCTGTTCGCCACCATTACCACGGTGTTCGACCAGATGGGCCTTGACGTGCTGTCCGCGCGCGTCGCGACGGGCAGCGACGGGCGAAGCTTCGACCTGTTCCAGGTCATGAACCGGCAGGGCGAACCGCTGGACGCCAGCGATACCGAATGGCTGCAGGACAAGCTGGGCGCGGCGCTGGCCGACAAGCAGGTGCTCGAGCCGGTGCAACGGCCGATGCCACGTCGCCTGCGGCCGTTCGTGACCCGACCGGAGATTCAGTTCAGGGCCGGCCGGGACGGCCAGGTCACGGAGCTGGAGATTCGCTGTACCGATCAGCCTGGGCTGCTGTCCAAGCTGACCGCCGCCATGCGGCACAGCCGGGTGAATATCCACGACGCCATGATCACCACCCTGGGTGATCGCGTGGAGGACACGTTTTACCTCACAGACCGCGGCAACCGTCCGTTGGATAAGGCCGCCCAGGCCGAACTCGAAGCGGCAATCCGCGACATCCTGGAATAGGGGAGCATGAATTACGAAGCGCTTAAAGCCCTGGTCGAACCAGCCTTCGAGAGGCGCGCGGAGCTGACGCCGGACTCGGCCACGGGCGAGCTGCGCCAGGCGGTGGAGCAGGTGCTCGATGGCCTGGAGCGCGGCGACCTGCGCGTGGCCGAACCGGGCGGCGACGGTGCATGGCAGGTTAACCAGTGGCTCAAGAAAGCCGTGTTGCTGTATTTCCGGCTGACGCCCAACACCGTGATCGAGGACGGTTACCTGCGGTGGTTCGACAAGGTGCCGGTGCGCTGGGCCGGCAACGACGCCGGGCGCTCCGACGGTGGCATCGCGCAGGCCGGTCCGCGCGTGGTGCCGCCGGCCGTGGTGCGACGCGGCGCCCACGTGGGGCGCAATACGGTCTTGATGCCCAGCTACGTGAACCTGGGCGCCTGGGTGGGCGAGGGCACCATGGTGGACACCTGGGCCACGGTGGGTTCCTGCGCGCAGATCGGCAGCAACGTACACCTGTCCGGCGGCGTCGGCATCGGCGGCGTGCTCGAGCCCCTGCAGGCCAATCCCACCATCATCGAGGACGGCTGTTTCATCGGCGCCCGCTCCGAGGTGGTCGAGGGCGTGATCGTGGGCAAGGGCAGCGTGCTGTCCATGGGCGTGTTCATCGGCCAGAGCACCCGCATCTACGATCGCGAATCCGGCGACATCCTGCGCGGCCGCGTGCCGCCCGGCTCCGTGGTGGTGCCGGGCACCCTGCCGGCGAAGGACGGCAGCCATTCCCTGTACGCCGCCATCATCGTCAAGCGCGTGGACGAACAGACCCGCGCCAAGACCAGCGTCAACGAGCTGCTGCGGGAATACGACCACCGGTGAGCGCACAACGCCCGATCACCGTGTACGGCATCCGCCAGTGCGATACCTGTCGCAAGGCGCTCAGGTGGCTGGGCGAACAGGACCTGGAACACCGCTTTCACGATCTGCGGGCTGATGGCCTGGAGGCCGCCCTGGTCCAGGACTGGCTCGGCTCGCGCTTCGCCGATCAACTGGTCAACCGCCGCAGCACCACCTGGCGCGGCCTGAGCGAGTCCGAAAAGGCGGCCACCGGCGAGGCCCTGCTGGCCCTGCTGCTGGCGCACCCCACGCTGATCAAGCGGCCGGTGTTCATGGCAGGCCACGAAGTGCTGGCAGTAGGGTTCGACCCGGAGGCCCTATACCCAGTGATGGGGTCAGAGTAAGGGGTCAGAGTAACGGGTCAGAGTAAACCGACTCGGGGTCTGGAGGCCGGTAAAAGGTCGTCACCCGGTTTACTCTGACCCGTTACTCTGACCCCTTACTCTGACCCCCGGGTCTCTGCGACGTCGGCGCGCACCACGGGGAAGCCCTGGTTCATCCAGCCGAAAATGCCTTCGTAAAGCACGGCCGTGCGGTGGAAGCCCAATTCGCCGAGCCGGTCGATGACGTAGTCGGAGGCGGCTCGGGGGCAGGAGCAATAGGCGACGATCTGCACGTCCTTGGGCAGGTGGCCGACTTTTTCCTCGAGATCGCTGTAGTAGGGGAACGGCACCGAGCCGGCCAGGTGTGCGCGTTGCCACACGGAGACCACCCGGGTGTCCAGCAGCACCAGTCGCTTGCCGCTGACCATCGCTTCGTTCAGGTCGGCGGCCAGGACATAGCGATCGTCCTTCAGCGCGAATTCGGGATCCGGGGCGCCCGGGTTGATCACGTAGTCTTCCGGTTCCGGCAGGGATCGGAGCTCCACCTTGCCGATGACCTCCTCGCCGGCCAGGCTGCGGATGTAGGCGGTGACGTTGTCGATGTCCGCCTCCGAGAGGGTCCCGGAAAACGGCGCCATGGGGGTGCCCTGGCGGCCCTTTTCGATGGCGTAACGGATGAATTCGTCCTTGTTGTGCGCCAGGGCGGACGGGTTGGCCAGGGCCGGCGCATTCACGCCTTCACCCTGCTCACCGTGACATGCCGCGCAGTTGTCCAGGTACACCTGGCGGCCACGCTCGATGTCGCCCGACACGGGCGCCTCGGAGAGCCGGACGCGCTCGGCGCCGGACTCCCAGAACAGCCAGTAGGTCAGGTCCCAGACCTCGTCGAGGGTCATGGGTCCGCCGATTTCGTCCAGGTATCCACCCATGGCCGTGCCTTCGCGGCCATAGGACAGGGGCCGCAGGATGGCGTGCGGCACGCCAGACTCGAACAGGCTGGCGCTGCGCAGCGAGGGTGCGTGATCGTTGGCGTAACCCTCGCGATTTTCTCCGTGGCACAGCACGCAGTACTGGCGGTAATTTTCCGCCGCCCGGGCGGCCTGTTCCGGGGTCAGTTCGCGGGGTGGATCCTGGGGTTCATACACGCGCTCCGCCCATGCCGCGGTAGACACCAGCACAAAGGCGAGCGCCGCGCCGAAGCGCGAGCGGGCAACATTACGGGTCAAGGAATCCGACATGCTCGCAGTATCACCCGAAACCCCCGTTCCCGTCGAATTCGGCGCACCCGGGAGAACGCGATTATTCCTGCCTAAGCGCTTGATTACGCGTCCGAAAGACCCAAAATTGTAAGCATTCCGGGGCCACAATGGCCCCCGCAAAATTCGAGGACTTTCACCATGAGAATGGACAAATTCACCAGCAAGTTCCAGCTGGCCCTGTCCGACGCGCAGTCGCTGGCCGTCGGCCTGGACCACCAGCTGATCGAGCCGGCCCACGTGATGCTGGCCCTGATGGACCAGGATGGGGGCTCCATCCGCCACCTGCTCACGCGCGCCGGCGTCAAGATCAACTCGCTGCGCTCCCAGCTGGGCGAGCGCGTGGACAGCCTGCCAAAAGTGTCCGGCGCCGCCGGCGAGGTCAACCTGTCAAACGACACCATCAAGATCCTGAACCTGATGGACAAACTGGCGCAGAAGCGCGGTGACCAGTACATCGCCAGCGAACTGTTTCCGCTGGCCGCCCTGGACCTGAAGGGTCCGCTGGCCGACCTGCTCAAGCAGCACGGCGCCAACCGCGACGCCATCGAACAGGCCATCGACGAACTGCGCGGCGGCGAGCAGGTAACCGACCCCAATGCCGAGGAGTCGCGCCAGGCACTGGAGAAATACACCATCGACCTGACCGAGCGGGCCGAGCAGACCAAGCTCGACCCGGTGATTGGCCGGGACGAGGAAATCCGCCGCTGCATCCAGGT